>NZ_CP028843.1:1125000-1762500 GCF_003058325.1 Methylobacterium currus | reverse complement strand
GTCCCCGCAACCAAGACAACGAACGAGCCCGCCAGCGAAAGCTAGCGGGCTCGTTCGCGTTCAGGCCGGTGGAAGAGAGGCCTGCCCTTCAGCAAGGCGGAGTCGTTCAGGCTGTGACCCCGTCACGGTCGCGCCGGGGGACAATCGGATGGGGGAGGGGCCTTCACCCCGCAGGGCGATGCCGCCGTGGCTCCCGGATCCCATCCCCTGGCGGCTGACCCAGTCGGGTGGGCGGCGGATCTGAGGCGCCGCCCTCTTGTCGTCAGGCGCTGCGGTCGTTGCGGCGCAGGCTCTCGGGCATCGCGAAGAGCAGGAGCCCTGCCGCGACGAGGCAGAGGACGCCGATGCCGTAGAGCGCCGGGGTGGTCGAGCCGGTGAGGTCCTTGACCCAGCCGACCAGGACCGGGCTGACGATGCCGCCGAACTGGCCGAGCGTGTTGATCAGCGCGATGCCGCCCGCCGCGCCGACGCCGGTGACGAGCTTCGCCGGCAGGGTCCAGAAGGTCGGGATCGACGCGACGATGCCGGAGCCGAGCAGCGCCAGGGCGATCATCAAGGGAACGATCTGCCTGTCGAACAGGCCGGCGAGGAAGAAGCCGATGGCGGCCGCGACCGCGAGGCCGGCGACGAATTTCGGCCGCTCGCCCGAGGCATCCGACAGCCGCCCGATGACGATCATGCTGATGGCGCCGCAGATGTAGGGGATCGCGGTGAGGAAGCCGACCGAGGCCGCACTCCCGCCGGTCGCGGTCTTGATCAGGTCCGGGCCCCAGAAGTTCAGGCCGTAGGAGCCGATCTGCAGCAGGAAGTAGACGAGGGCGATGAGCAGGAAGCCCGGCTGCTTGATCGCGCCCCAGAGCGAGTGGTCGCCGATGTCGCGGTTGTGGTGGGCGATGCGCGAGGACAGGAGATCCTTCTCCCCGGGCGAGAGCCAGCGCGCGTCCGCGATGCGGTCGTCGAGTCGGGTGAGCACCAGGGCGCCGAGGATCAGGCAGGGCAGGCCGCCGGCGAGGAAGAGCCACTGCCAGCCGGCCAGCCCCCCGACGCCGTTGAGCCCGCCGAGGATCAGCCCGGCCACCGGGGCGCCGACGATGCCGGCGAAGGCCGAGGCGACGAACATGAACGAGGTGATGCGGCCGCGGAACGAGGCCGGGAACCACAGGGTGAGATAGTACAGGATGCCCGGGGCGAAGCCGGCCTCCATCGCGCCGATCAGGAAGCGCAGGACGTAGAAGTGCCACTCGGTGCGGATGAAGATCATCAGTGCGGTAGCGATGCCCCACGAGATCATGATGCGGGCGATCCAGCGCCGCGCGCCGACCCGGTAGAGGGCGAGGTTCGACGGCACCTCGAAGATCACGTAGCCGACCACGAACATGCTCGCCCCGAGGCCGTAGGCGACGTTGCTGAAGCCGAGGTCGCTCTGGAGCTGGAACTTGGCGAAGCTGATGTTGATGCGGTCGAAAAACGCGAACAGGTAGCAGATCATGATCAGCGGCATCAGCCGCCACGCGACCTTGCGGACGACGCCCGCCTCGGTGAGGGCGTCGGTGCCGGCGAGCGGGCCGGCGGTGGCGATGGCCATGGGGTTTCCTCCGGGCATGGGGACGCCTTCGCCCGGGATGCCGGGCGTGGCAGGGTTCGTTGCGGTGAGGCGAGGGCGGGGCCGCCTTCCTGGCGGGCGGCGTCCCGCCGGTGTCAGGCCGCCTTGAGCGGCGGGGCCGGGCGCAGGTCGAGCGGTCGTCCGGCCTTGGCGACCTGGCCCGGCACGTCGTGGCCGACGAGGCGGGGCAGGTCGCGGGACAGGGCGATGAGCGCGTCGAGGTCGAGGCCGGTCGTCAGCCCCATCTCCTCGGCCATGCTGACCAGGTCCTCGGTGCAGATGTTGCCGGTGGCCCCCGGCGCGAAGGGGCAGCCGCCGAGACCCCCGAGCGCGGCGTCGAACCGGCGCGTACCGGCATCATAGGCGGCGAGCACGTTGGCGAGGCCGCAGCCGCGGGTGTTGTGGACGTGCAGCGTCAGGCGCTCAGGCCCGACCAGCGGCAGCACCCGGGCGACGAGGCGGGCGACCTGGCGCGGATTGGCCATGCCGGTCGTGTCGGCGAGCGTGACACCGTCGACGCCCAAGGCCAGGTAGCGCTCGACCTGGGCCACCACCTTGTCCTCGGGCTCGACGCCCTCGAACGGGCAGCCGAAGGCGGTCGCCACGGTGGCGTTGACGCTGACCTTGCCCCGCACCGTCTCCATGATGGCGGCGAATCCCCGGATCGAGGCCTCCGGCGTCATGCCCATATTGGCACGGTTGTGGGTCTCGCTCACCGAGGCGACGAGGTTGATCTCGTCGGCGCCGGCCGCGAGCGCCCGCTCGGCGCCTTTCGGGTTCGGAACGAGGGCGACGTAGGTGGTGCCCGGCCGGCGTGCGATCCCCGAAAACACCTCGGCCGCGTCGGCGAGCGCCGGCACCGCCTTCGGCGAGACGAAGGACGAGACCTCGATGCGGGCGAAGCCGGCGGCCGAGAGCGCATCGATCAGCCGGACCTTCTCCGCCGTCGGCACGAAGGCCGGCTCGATCTGGAAGCCGTCGCGGGTCGCGACCTCCTGAATGACGATCCGGCTCACGCGACGGCTCCCTTCTGACGCAGCGACGAGATGGCAGCCTCGTCGAAACCGAGCTCGGACAGCACCGAGTCGGTATGGGCGCCGAGCGCCGGGCCCTGCCAGCGCACGGCGCCGGGAGTCTCGGAGAGCTTCGGCACGATGCCGGGCATCTTCACATGGGTGTCGTCCGGAAGCGCCGCCTGCAGGATCATGTCGCGGGCGAGGTAGTGCGGATCGGTCACGATGTCGGCCACCGAATAGATCCGGCCGGCCGGCACCTCGGCACGGTCGAGCACCTCGAGCGCCTCCGTGACGGTCAGGCTCTTCGTCCAGTCGGTGATGACGGCGTCGAGCATCGCGGCCTGGCGTGAGCGGCCCTCGTTGTTGCGCAACGCCGGGTCCTCGGCGAGGTCGGGCCGGCCGATCGCCGTCATGAAGCGGCGGAAGATCGGGTCGCTGTTGCCGGCGATGACGACGAAGCCGCCATCCTTGCTCGGATAGGTGTTCGACGGCGTGATGCCGGGCAAAGCCCCGCCGGTGCGGGTGCGGACCTCGCCGAGGAGGTCGTATTCCGGCACGAGGCTCTCCATGACGTTGAACACGCTCTCGACGAGCGAGACGTCGATCACCTGGCCGCCGCCCTGGCCGGTCTTGACCCGCAGAAGCGCCATCAGGGCGCCGATGACGCCGTGGAGCGAGGCGAGGGTATCGCCGATGCTGACGCCGACGCGGGCCGGCGGGGTGCTCGGATCGCCGGTGGTGAAGCGGATGCCGCCCATCGACTCGCCGATCGCGCCGAAGCCCGGCCGGTCGCGGTACGGGCCGGTCTGGCCGTAGCCGGAGATGCGGACCATCACGAGGTTCGGGTTCAGGCCTGAGAGCACGTCCCATCCGAGCCCCAGCTTCTCCAGCCCGCCGGGGCGGAAATTCTCCACCAGCACGTCGGCGCTCTGAGCGAGCTGCTTGACGATCGCGAGGCCGTCCGGCGCCTTGAGGTTGACGGCGATCGACTTCTTGTTGCGCGACTGCAGGTACCACCAGAGCGAGGTGCCGTCGTGCATCTTGCGCCACTTGCGCAGGGGATCGCCCTCGCCGGGGGGCTCGACCTTGATCACCTCGGCGCCGAACTCCGCCATCAGGCGGGTGGCGAAGGGCGCGGCGATCAGCTGGCCGAGCTCCAGAACGCGAATGCCCGCGAGCGGTCCGCTCATGGCATGTCCTCCCATTCCGTGTGTTTGCGCCTCCTATAGGTGACGAACGCAGGACCGATCCAACCGTATCTCGCGAGCGACCGTTCGCGAACCGAGAATGCAGGCTTCAGGACGCGGCGTGCGGCGACAGATGCGCGACGAGGAGGCCGGCGGCGGGCGAGAGCGTCCCGGGCCGCGTCACGATGATCAGCGCGCGGGCGGCCCAGGGGTCGGTGAGCGGCACCGCCGCGAGCTGCATCGCCCCGCCGATCAGGCCGAAGACCTGCTCCGGCACCACGCCGAGGCCCATATCGGCCTGGACCATGCGGCAGACGGCATCGAAACCCGGCACGTGCACCCGCAGGCGCAACGGGCGGCCGATCCGCTGCGCCTCGGCGCGGACGCTGTCGTAGATCGAGCTCTGGGCGTGCAGGCCGATGAAGTCGTAGCCGAGCGCGTCCGCGAAGGCGATGGTCGCACACCCGGCGAGCGGGTGCTCCCGCCGCATCACCAGGACGAGCCGGTCGCGCCGGTAGGGCGTGGCGCGCAGGTCGAGCGCCGCGACGGACCCGGAGCAGATGCCGATCTCGGCCGCGCCCTCGGCGACGCCCCGGATCACGCCGCCGCTCGGCCGCTCTTCCAGGTCGATCTTGATCGCGCCGTGCCGGGCCTGGAAGGCCCGCAGGTCCTCGGGCAGGAACTGCACGATGGCCGAGAGGTTGGCGAGCATCCGGACGATGCCGCGCACCCCCTTGGCGTGCTCGGCGAGTTCGAGCGCGATCTGCTCGGCGCTCGCCAGCATGCGGCGGGTGTGGTGGAGCAGCGTCTCCCCCGCCGGGGTCGGGCGCATGCCCCGCGGCTCGCGGGTCAGCAGCAGGCAGCCCAAGGCCTGCTCCATCTCGGCCAGGCGTTTGCTCACGGCAGACGGCGCGATCGCAGCGGCCCGGGCCGCGCCGTTGAGCGTGCCTTCCTCGCAGATCGCCGCGAACAGCCGCAGCGTCTTGAGGTCGAGGCGGTTCAGGAGGCCTGAAGCGGACAGCTCGTCGGAAATGGCCGCCTCTCGTCTCAGGGTATGGCCGTGGCGGACTTGCCTTGGAATTCCCGCCGTGGCGGGCCTGGATCGTAAGCGGATTTGGGCCGGTGCGCCAACACGTCGTCGATTGGCTCCTGGTTGATTGGCTCTCGGTTGATTGGCTCCTGCACGATTGCTCGCGGCGTCGCGCTTCGACGAACGGATGTGAGCCCTGCTCCCCTGCGAGGGCTCACGCGTCTTCACCCACGAGCGTGCCGATCATCGACGATTGTCCGGCACTTCACTGAGGAAGAGGAAAAGATGACCGCTCGTCGGCACCGATACATCGATCGATCTTGACCCCGATCCCTATGATCAGCCGCCGACTGTCGGAAAGGGGGGGCCGTGCAGGATGCCGCATGACAACCTGGGAGATGGGCGGATTCACGAGACCGCGCCGGTTTCGCGCACTGGTGGGATCCGTCGCCTTCCCTTAAGGTGCCTGGGTAGAAACCGGTTCGGATGCGAACGGCGCGAGGGGTAAGTGCGGCCATGCGGTCTGTGCAACCGGCGGAACTCACGGCCTGCGACAGGGAGCCGATCCACATCCTCGGCACGTTGCAGCCGCACGGCTTCCTGCTGGCGCTCGACGGGCCGGAGCTGCGCATCGTCCAGGCCAGCGCGAACCTGCCCGACCTGCCGGGGCGCCCCGCCGCGCGGGCCCATGGCTGCGCCTTGCGCGAGGCCTTGCCGGAGGTCGGAGCGCCGGTCGTCGAGGCCCTGACGACGCATCTCGGCCGCGACGGCGCGGCCTATCTGGGCACGCTCAGCCTCGAGACCGGGGCGGGTCCGCGCGCCTACGACCTCGCGGCGCACCGTTCCGGCCCGCTCACGGTGCTCGAATTCGAGGAGAGCGCCGGCGAGGCCTCGGCGGGCAGCCTCGACATGCTCTATCCGCGGCTGCGCGCCTTCATCGAGGCGCTGCACGGGGCCGGCACGGTGGAGGACCTGTGCGGGCTGCTGGCCGCCGACATCCGCCAGCTCACCGGGTTCGACCGCGCCCTGGTCTACCGCTTCGACCGCGACTGGAACGGCACCGTCGTGGCCGAGGACGGCAACGGCGTGCTGCCGTCCTATCTCGACCTGCGCTTTCCCGCCACCGACATCCCGGCCCAGGCGCGGGAGCTCTATCGCCGCAACCGCCTGCGCATCATTCCGGACGCCGCCTACGCGCCGGTGCCGATCGTGCCGGCCCGGACCCCCTCGACCGGGGCTCCCCTCGATCTCAGCCAGTCCGTCCTGCGCAGCGTCTCGCCGGTCCATGTCGAGTACATGCGCAACATGGGCACCATGGCGTCGATGTCGATCTCGATCCTGGTCGAGGGCGTGCTGTGGGGCCTGATCTCCTGCCACAACAAGACGGCGCGGCGAGTGCCGCTGCAAACCCGCAACGCCTGCGACATCCTCACCCAGACCTTCGCCCTCCAGCTCGCCGCCAAGGAGCGCGGGGCACTGGCCGAGCAGCGCCTCGCCCTCGGGGCGATCCAGGCCCGTCTGCTCGGCTTCATGGCCGAGGAGGAGACCTTCGTCGAAGGCTTCCTCAACCATCCGGAGGACGTGCTGGCGCTGACAAATGCCGGCGGGGCCGCGATCGTCACCGGCCAGCGCTGCCACCTGATGGGCCGGACGCCGACCGAGCGGCAGGTCAGGGGCGTCTACGAGTGGCTCTCGTCCGAGCATGGCGGCGAGGCGGTCCACGTGACCGAGTCCCTGGGCGAGGACTATCCGCCGGCGCGCACCATCGCCGACACCGCGAGCGGGCTCCTCGCGATCTCGATCTCGGAGAAATACGCCAGCTACGTGCTGTGGTTCCGGCCCGAGGTGGTCCAGACCGTGCGCTGGGGCGGCGACCCGACCAAGGCCGCCACCCAGGACCCGGCCGGGGGGCCCGCCCGGCTGCATCCGCGCAAGTCCTTCGAGACCTGGAAGGAGACCGTGCAGGGCCGCTCCCTGCCCTGGTCGGTGCCGGAGGTCGACACCGCCAAGGACCTGCGCGCCGCGGTGCTCGGCATCGTGCTGCGCCGGGCCGAGGAGCTGGCGGCGCTGACCGAGGAATTGCAGCGCTCGAACAAGGAGCTCGAGGCGTTCTCGTACTCGGTCAGCCACGACCTGCGGGCGCCGTTCCGCCACATCGTCGGCTATGCCGAGCTCCTGCGCTCGCGCGAGGGCGAGAAGTTCTCGGAGCGCGGGCGGCGCTACGTCGACACCATCATCGAGGCGGCGTTCTCCGCCGGCACCCTCGTCGACAACCTCCTGACCTTCTCGCAGATGGGCCGCAACGCCCTCAACCGCATTCCCTGCGACATGAACCAGCTCGTCGAGGACGTGCGCCGGACGATGATCCGCGACATTCCCCTGGAACGGGCGATCCGCTGGAAGGTCGGCCCCCTCGGCCGGGCCGAGGCCGACCCGGTGATGATGCGGCTCGTGATCGAGAACCTGCTCTCCAACGCGGTCAAGTACACGCGCGGCCGGCCCGAGGCGGTGATCGAGGTCGCGCGCGAGGCCGACCGCGACGGCGAGGCGGTGTTCTGCGTGCGCGACAACGGCGTCGGCTTCGACATGGCCTACGTCAACAAGCTGTTCGGCGTGTTCCAGCGCCTGCACCGCGTCGAGGAATTCGAGGGAACCGGCATCGGGCTGGCGAATGTCCGCCGAATCGTCGAGCGTCACGGTGGGCAGGTCTGGGCCGAGGGCGTCCTGGGCCAAGGTGCGACCTTCCACTTCACGCTCCCCATCCGCTAGAGACGCGCCATGGCCGACCTGAAGCCGATCCTCCTCGTCGAGGACAACCCCAACGACATCGAGCTCACCCTCGCGGCGCTCGAGAAGAGCCAGCTGGCGAACAAGATCGTCATCTGCCGCGACGGCGCGGAGGCGCTGGAATTCCTGCGCCGCCAGGGCCCGCACGCCGAGCGGCCGGTGCAGGACCCCGCCGTCGTGCTGCTCGACCTCAAGCTGCCGAAGGTCGACGGGCTCGAGGTGCTGGCGGCGGTGAAGGGCGACCCGAAGATGCGGGCGATCCCGATCGTGATGCTGACCTCGTCGCGGGAGGAGAGCGACCTCGTGCGCTCCTACCAGCTCGGCGTGAACGCCTTCGTGGTCAAGCCGGTCGGGTTCAAGGAGTTCTTCGAGGCGATCCAGGATCTCGGCGTGTTCTGGGCCGTGCTCAACGAGCCGCCCCCGCACCGGGCGGATTGGGCCTCCGGTGACTGACGCCACGGCGCCGGAGGACGGCGGAGCCCCCTTGCGCATCCTGCTCCTCGAGGACAGCGACCTCGACACCGAGCTGCTCTGCGCCATCCTGGAAGACGCGCAGCTCTCGATCGCCATCGACCGGGTGATCACCCGCGACGCCTTCACGACCGCGACGGCGCAAGGCCGCCACGACATCATCCTGGCCGATTACGTGCTGCCCGCCTTCGACGGGATGAGCGCGCTCGCCACCGCCCGCCAGAACTGCCCCGAGATCCCGTTCGTCTTCGTCTCCGGCACCCTCGGCGAGGACGTGGCCGTGGAGGCCCTGAAGCACGGCGCCACCGACTACGTGACCAAGCAGCGCCTCGACCGGCTGCCGCGGGTCATCCTGCGCGCCCTCTCGGAGGCCCGCGCCCATCTGCGCCGCCGCGCCGCCGAGCAGGCCCTGCGCGACCTCAACGAATCCCTCGAGCAGCGCGTCGCGGAGCGGACGCGGGAGCTGGCGCAAGCCAATGCGGCGTTGCAGCACCAGATCGCCGAGCGCGAGCGGATCGAGGACGCCCTGCGCCAGGCCCAGCGGCTCGAGGCGGTGGGCCAGCTCACCAGCGGCGTCGCCCACGACTTCAACAACCTCCTGACGGTGATCGCCGGCAACATCGAGTTCCTGGAGCGCGCGGTCTCGGACGAGCGCTCGAAGCGCCGGCTCGACATGATGCGCGGGGCGGCCGAGCGCGGCGCCCGGCTGACGGCGCAGCTCCTCGCCTTCTCGCGCCGGCAGAAGCTCGCGCCGGTGCCGGTGCGGCTCAACGAGACCGTCGCGTCGATGCGCGACCTGCTGCAGAGCTCGATGGGCGGCTCGATCCGCATCGAGATGACGCTGCAGCCCGATCTCTGGCCGGCCCTCGTCGACGCGACCCAGATCGAGCTCATCATCCTCAACCTCGCGATCAACGCCCGCGACGCGATGGCGGTCGGCGGCTGCCTGACCATCGAGACCGCCAACGTTCAGCTCGATGCCGAGCCGAGCCGGCCCGAGGAGCCGAGCCCAGGCGACTACGCCATGGTGGCGGTGAGCGACACCGGCACCGGCATCCCGCCCGAGGTGCTCGCCCGGGTGTTCGAGCCGTTCTTCACCACCAAGGAGGTCGGCAAGGGCTCCGGCCTCGGCCTCGCCCAGGTCTACGGCTTCGCCAAGCAATCGGGCGGCGGCGTGCGCATCGACACCACGCCCGGCGAGGGGACCTCGGTACGGGTCTACCTGCCGCGGGTGGCGGCGGAGGCGGCCGCGCACGAGGTGCGCCCGGCCGAGATCGACTGCGCCGAGTCGCGCGATCCGGGCGACAAGCGGGTGGTGCTGGTCGTGGACGACGACAGCGCCGTGCGCGACATCACCACGACGCGCCTCGGCGAGGCGGGCTACGCGATCCGCGAGGCGGGCTCGGGCCTCGCGGCGATCCAGGCGCTGGAGAGCGACGCTTGCGTCGACCTCGCGGTGCTCGACTTCGCGATGCCGGGCATGAACGGCGTCGAGGTCGCGACCGTGATCCGGAGCCGCTGGCCGCAGATCCAGATCCTGTTCGTCACGGGCTATGCCGACCACACCGCCCTGTCGCGGATCGAGGGAGGCGGCGAGGACCGGGTGGTGCAGAAGCCGTTCCGCGGCGAGGACCTGGAGCGCAAGGTCGCGTCGATCCTGGAGCCGCGCCCGCGGCTGACCCTGGTGAGCGGCGGGGCTGAGGCGCCCGCGCGAGCCGCCGGCACGGGCCGGGGGTGAGCGCCAGGGCGGTCCGACGCGCCTTCGAGAAAGAGTGGCGCAGATTCTCTCCTCTCCCCGCCTGCGGGGAGAGGAGAGAATCTGCGCCACTTCTTTTTGCCGAACGGCTCTCGGCCAACGGCAAGCCGCGTCAGAAGCGCCGCAGACGCCTACGATCCGACGTGCTACGGTTCTCGCCGATAAGGACCTGAGTCGCACGTTCGGCCGGTCCATCGGAGGATGAACGCTGCATGGCAGGATCCATGGTGACACCCATGGCCGGAGCGCGACCGCTCCAGATCGGTCCATCTCGCCGCAAACCCGCGCAGGCGGGACCGGCCCCCATCCGCCATCGCATCTCCTCGTTCACGCGACACCGCGCGCCCCGGGCCAGGCCCGCCTTCCGCGCCGCGCACCCCGCTCCGCATCGCATCGCGAGGTTTCCATGACAGTGACCAAGTTCGGTCTCGGCCAGCCGCTGCGCCGGGTCGAGGATCGTCGGCTGATCACCGGCGAGGGCCATTACGGCGACGACCACGCCCCCGAGGGCTGCCTGCACGCGGCCCTGCTGCGCAGCCCGCACGCCCATGCGACGTTCACCATCACCGACCTCGACGCCGCCCGGGCGATGCCCGGCGTGCACCTCGTGCTCACCGCCGAGGACGTGGCCGGCCTCACCGACATCAAATGCCAGGCCCCGCTGCCGAACAGCGACGGCAGCCAGAACCACGTCGCCAACATCCCGCTGCTGGCGAAGGGCGTCGTCAAGCATATCGGCGACGCCGTCGCCTTCGTGGTCGCCGATACGGCGTCCCAGGCCCGCGACGCCGTCGAGGCGATCGGCATCGAGTACGAGGTGCGGCCGGCCGTGGTCGGCATCCGCGGCGCCATCGCGGGCGGCGGCACCGCCGTGTGGGACGAGCAGCCCGACAACGTCTCGTTCGACGCGACCATGGGTGACAAGGCGCCGGTCGACGCCGCCTTCGCCAAGGCTGCCAAGGTGGTGAAGGTCGAGGTCGAGAACCAGCGCCTCGTCACCAACTACATGGAGACCCGCAGCGTCGTCGCCGAGTACGATGCCGGCACGGAGCGCTTCACCCTCACCATCCCGAGCCAGGGCGTGCATGGCCTGCGCAAGACCCTCGCGGGCGTGCTCGGAGTCGAGAAGGACAAGTTGCGGGTCGTCACCGGCGATGTCGGCGGCGGCTTCGGCACCAAGACCTTCACCTACCGCGAGTACCCGCTGGCGGCCGAGGCCGCGCGCCGGCTGAATAAGCCGGTGAAGTGGGTCTCGGAGCGCGGCGAGCACTTCGTCGCCTGCACGCAAGGGCGCGACAACCTCTCGGTCGGCGAGGTGGCGCTCGACGCCGACGGCACCTTCCTCGCCATGCGCTTCGACGTGATCGGCGATCTCGGCGCCTACCTGTCGCAATACGGGCCCTACATCCCGTATCTCGGCGCCACGATGCTGACCGGCGTGTACAAGACTCCGGCGGTGCACGTGCGGGTGCGCGGGGTCTACACCAACACCGTGCCGGTCGACGCCTATCGGGGCGCCGGGCGGCCGGAGGCGGCCTACCTGATCGAGCGCCTGGTCGACCGGGCGGCGCGGGAGACCGGGCTGTCGCCGGCCGAGATCCGCCGGCGCAACTTCATCCCGCCGAGCGCGATGCCCTACACCACGCCCATCGGCGACCGCACCTACGACACCGGCGACTTCGCCGCCCATATGGGCCGCGCCATCGAGGCGGCCGACTGGAACGGCTTCGAGGCCCGCGCCGAGGAGTCCCGCCGCAACGGCCTTGTCCGCGGCATCGGGCTCGCCACCTACATCGAGTGCACCGCCTGGGGCGATGGTGAGGACGTCAAGATCACCCTCGACACGGATGGCGGCGCGACCGTCTATGTCGGCACCCAGTCGAACGGCCAGGGCCACGCCACGGCCTACGCGCAGTTCGCGGCCGAGCATCTCGACCTGCCGCTCGAGCGGATCCGGGTGGTGCAGGGCGACACCGACCGTGTCGCCACGGGAGCCGGCACCGGCGGCTCGCGCTCGATTCCCGTCGGCGGCATCTCGGTCGGCGCGGCTTCGAAAAACCTCGCCGGCAAGCTCAAGGAGCTCGCTTCCGAGGAGCTGGAGGCCGGCGTCCAGGACCTGGAGATCGCCGAGGGCGCGGTGAGGGTTGCCGGCACCGACCGGTCGATCGACTTCGCGGCGCTCGCCAGCCTGCCGAAGGCCACCGAGGCGATGCTGACGGGCCAGGGCGACTTCGTGCCGCCGAGCGCCACCTACCCCAACGGCACCCACGTGGCCGAGGTCGAGATCGATCCCGAGACCGGCATCACCACGATCGTGCGCTACACCGTCTGCGACGATTTCGGCATCGTGGTGAACCCGCTGCTGCTCGCGGGCCAGGTCCATGGCGGGGTGGCGCAGGGCATCGGCCAGGCGTTGCACGAGCGCACGGTCTACGACGACGACGGCCAGCTCCTGACCGCGAGCTTCATGGACTACGCCATGCCGCGGGCCGGCGACGTGCCGTTCTTCCACTTCGAGACGAAGAACGTGCCCTCGACCACCAACCCGATGGGCATCAAGGGCGCGGGCGAGGCGGGCAGCATCGGCTCCTGCCCGGCGGTCATGAACGCGGTCGTCGACGCCCTCGACCGCAGCGTGGGCCTGCGCGACATGGACATGCCGGCGACCCCGGCCCGGATGTTTGCGGCTCTGGAGCCGCTGCGCAAGGCGGCCGCCGCCTGACGGCGACGGCGCGAACCCTCTGATACCGCCGCGCCTTCGAACGGACCCGTTCGAAGGCGCTGGCTAAGCCCGAACGGGCGTCGGCGCTGATGCGCCGGACGCCTTGGCATCGACGTGTCGATGCCAAGGTGCGAGGGTATGATGCGGCGCCCGGCCTTCCGGCCGGGCGCCGTTTCCGTGTTCGGTGAAAGGCGCCGCTCACGGATGGACGCCCGGCGCCGCGGCGGTCGCGAAGGCGCCGTCGGCCGTCCGCACCGCGCAGCCCTCGCCGGCGCCGCATTGCGGGACATGCTCCAGCGGGTCGATGCCGGCCGCCGCCAGGTCGGGATTGGCCGCCAGATCGCCTTTGGTGTCGAAATAAGCGTTGGGGTTGCGCCCCCCGCGCCAGCCGATCAGGTCAGGTCAATCCTCGTAGAATTTGCCAGATTCAAAAATAGCAAGCGCAGGACGGGCACCTTACAGACTGAAGACATGTGAATCGGAGCGGCGCAGACATATGCGCCGCCGTCATGGCCATGCCGGATCAGGCCGCCTTGCCGGATTTGGGCGAACCGGACTTTGACGGTTGGGACCTGGACGTGCCGGAGGCGGATTCGCCGTCCTCCACGCCCTCGGCGTTGAGGCGCTCGGCGAGGCCGGTCAGCAGCTGGTCGGCCTTCTTCTCTTCCTGCAGCGTCTCGTCGAGCAGCCGGGCGGCGTCCTCGTGACCGAGCTGGAGCGCCCAGGTCTTCAGCGTGCCGTAGCGCGCGATCTCGTAGTGTTCGAGGGCCTGGGCCGAGGCGGCCAGCACCGCATCCGCGGCCGGACCGTCGCCGAAATCCTCCAGGTCCTCCTCCATCTCGCTCGTCAGGCCCTGCATCGCCTCGCAGGTCTTGCCGCGGGCCGGCTTGCCGATGATGTCGAAGACTTGCTGGATCCGCTCGACCTGGGTCGCGCTCTCCTCGGCATGGGTCTCGAAGGCCTGCCGCAATTCCTCGTGTTGCGCCGACTTGGCCGCCTTCTTCAGCGCACGGACCGATTGCCGCTCGGCATAGTACACGTCCTTGAGCGTCTCGTAGAACGCGTCGCGCAATGTCTTCTGTTTCGCTACCATACGCGTACCTGCATTGACTTAAGGTCAACTGACCGGGTCAACGGTTCATCGAACCGTGATTGCAGGAAGAACGCGCGGACTCTGTCGGAGGTCCAGGGAGATTCGTGGAAAAGTCAATTCTGCGGTCACGGGTGGGGGATGCCCTGCGGCGCCGGCGGCGGAGGGAGGCGTCGCGCCGCCGGGGCGATCGTCCCCGGCGGCGTTCGTGGTCCGATCGTTCTCAGCAGGACAGCTTGCGGCCCTCGCGGAAGCCGTGGACCTGGAAGTGCTTGTAGCCCGACTCCATCTTGCCGGCGAGCACGGCGCGGGCCACGTCCGGGTTGCAGCGCAGGTATTCGCGCTCGTTGAAGGCGGCGCCACCACGGTTGCGCTCGCCGTAATCCCGGTCGCGGTCACGAGACCCGTAGTCGCGGTCGCGGCCACGGTAGTCGTCCCGCCGGCCGTAATCGTCGCGGCGGTCCCGATAGTCGCGATCGCGATAGTCGCTGTCGCGGCTGCGGTACTCGCGATCGCGGGAGTCGCGGTCGCGATAGCCGTAATCGGGCCCGCCCCAGGACTGGGCCGAGGCGGTGCCCACCGCGCCGATCAGGCCCAACCCGATGACGGCCATGACTCCGAATGTCTTCATCTCGCGTGTTCCCCCTTGTCCGGGCGTGTCGTCGCCGCTGCGGAAGCTAGTGCATGCAGGGGCGGAAGGGGATAGGCGGCCCCGTCATGCCTCGCCGTAGAGGTGGCAGGCGACGCTGCGGCCCGGCGCCGCCTCGCGCAAGACCGGCGCCTCGGCGCGGCAGCGCTCGAAGGCGTGCGGGCAGCGGGGATGGAAGTGGCAGCCCGACGGAGGCTTGAGCGGCGAGGGCGGCTCGCCCTCCTGGAAGCTCATCGCCACCGGCCGCTCCGGGTCCGGCACCGGGGAGGAGGCCTTGAGGAGCTGGGTGTAGGGATGCAGCGGCTCGCCGAAGAGCGGGCCGACGGGGCCGCTCTCCACCACCCGGCCGAGATACATCACGGTCACCCGCTGGCAGAAATGCCGGACCACGCCGAGATCGTGCGAGATGAACACGAAGGCGAGGTTGCGGGCCTGCCGCAGCGAGTCGAGCAGCCGCAGGATCTGCGCCTGGACCGAGACGTCGAGGGCCGAGACCGGCTCGTCGGCGAAGATCAGGTCGGGCCCGAGCGCGAGCGCCCGGGCGATGCCGATGCGCTGGCGCTGGCCGCCGGAGAATTCGTGCGGGAAGCGGGCGGCGGCAATCGCCGGCAGGCCGACCTCGGCGAGCAGCCCGGCGACCCGCTCCGTCAGCTCCGCCCCGCGGGCGAGGCCGTGGACCCGCAGAGGCTCGGCGAGCGCCTCGCCGACGCGCTGGCGCGGATCGAGGGAGGAGGCGGGGTCCTGAAACACGATCTGCATCCGCCGCCGCAGCCGCCGCATCGCGCCGGCGGAGGCGGCGAGCACGTCCTGCCCGTCGAACCGCACCGCGCCGCCGTCGGCCTCGGTGAGGCGAAGGGCCACCCGGGCGGTGGTGGACTTGCCGCAGCCGGATTCGCCGACGATGCCGAGCGCTTCGCCGCGCGCGACCTGGAACGAGACCCGGTCGAGGGCGCGCACCAGGCTGGTCCTGGCGACCGGGAAGCCGCGGCGGATCGTGAAGGTCTTCGAGAGATCCTGGACCTCGAGGAGCGGCGATGTCGTGCTCATGCGGCCCTCACCCAGCAGCGCACCGCGTGGTCGGGCGCGTCTTTGAGCGGCACCAGCGGCGGCCGCTCGCGGCAGCGCTCCTCGCGCAGCGAGCAGCGGCCCTGGAAGCGGCAGCCCTCCGGCATCTCCGGCAGGGTCGGCACCGTGCCGGGGATCGCCGCCAGCTCCTGCACCCGGTCGACCCGCGGCATCGCCTGGAGCAGGCCCTCGGCGTAGGGGTGGGTGGGCCGGGCGAAGAAGGCGCGCACCGGCGCGCTCTCGACCACGTCGCCGCCATACATCACCATCACGCGGTCGGCGACCGAGGCGACGACGCCGAGATTATGGGTGATGAGCAGCACCGCCAGCCCCTCGCGGCGCTGGATGTCGGCCAGCAAAGCCAGCACCTGCGCCTGGATGGTGACGTCGAGCGCCGTGGTCGGCTCGTCGGCGATCAGCACCCGGGGGCCGCAGGCGAGCGCCATCGCGATCATCACCCGCTGGCGCATGCCGCCGGAGAACTGGTGCGGATAGGCGTCGATCCGCTCGGCGGCGGACGGAACCCGCACCCGCTCGAGGAGGGCGATCGCCTTCGCGCGCGCCGCCGCCTTCGACAGGCCGCGATGGCGGCGCAGGGCCTCGGCGATCTGGAAGCCGATCGTCAGGACCGGGTTGAGCGAGGTCATCGGCTCCTGAAAGATCATCGCCAGGCGGTCGCCGCGCATCGCCTCGCGCTCGGCCTCCGAGGCCGCCCGCATGTCGGTGCCGTCGACCACGATGGAGCCGGCTGCGATGCGGCCGACCTTCGGCGCCAGCAGCCCCATCACCGAGAGGGCGGTGAGGCTCTTGCCGCATCCCGATTCGCCGACGAGGGCCAGGGTCTCCCCGCCGGACACCGCGAACGAGACCTCCCGCACCGCGTCGTACCAGGTGCCGCCGGCCCGGATCTGGGTGGTGAGCCCCTCGACCTTCAGGAGGTCCGGCGTCGCGGCGTTCGTCGCGGTGTTCATGGTGCCCCCCGCGGGTCGGTGGCGTCGCGCAGGCCGTCGCCGATCAGGTTGAGGCCGACCATCACGGCCAGGATCGCCAGGCTCGGGAAGATCGACAGCCAGGGCGCGTCGAGCAGGTTGTCGAAGCCCTCGCGCACGATGCTCCCCCAGGTCGCGGTCGGCGGCGGCACGCCGAGGCCGATGAAGGCGAGGGTCGATTCGGTGCGGATCGCTGTGGCGAGCCAGAGCGAGGCCAGCACCACCACCTCGTCGAGGATGTTCGGCAGGATGTGGCCGAACATGATGCGGAGATCGGAATAGCCGAGCGCCCGGCAGGCATCGACGAAGTCGCGCTGGCGCATGGCGAGCGTCGAGCCCCGGGCGATGCGGATGAAGGCCGGCACCGCCGTGACCGCGATGGCGAGGATCAGGTTGCCGAGGCTCGGCCCCAGCACCGCCACCAGCATCAGCCCCATGATGAGCTGCGGGAAGCTCAGGAGCACGTCGGTGGCGGCGGTGATCAGCCGGTCGGTCCAGCCGCCGAAATAGCCGGCCACCACCCCGATCACCGTGCCGACGACGACGCCGATGGCGGTGGCGAGGAAGCCGACCGAGAGCGAGATCCGCGCACCCCAGATCACCCGCGAGAGCACGTCGCGGCCGAAGAAGTCGGTGCCGAACCAGTGCTCGGCGCTGGGTCCCACCAGGGCGGCGACCGGGTCCTGCTCGTTGGGATCGTAAGGGGCGATCCACGGCGCCAGGATCGCCAGGAGGATGACGGAGAGCACCGTGACGGCGCCGATCATCAGGCCCGGCGAGCGGGTGGCCCGGCGCCAGGCGCTCGGGGCGGCGGAGGCGGCAGCGGCGCTCATTGAGCCGAGACCCGCGGATCGACGAGGCCGTAGGCGATGTCGGTGAGCACGTTGGCGACCACGATGGCGAAGGCGGAGACGACCATCAGCCCCTGGAGCAGGCTGTAGTCGCGCTGGGTGAGCGCCGTGACGATCAGCTTGCCGAGGCCGGGGCGGTTGAACACGATCTCGGTCAGCACCGCGTTGCCGATCAGCACCCCGAGATAGAGCCCCACCACGGTGACGACCGGCACCAGCACGTTGCGCAAGGCGTGACGCCAGACCACGATTCGGGCCGGCATCCCCTTGGCCCGCGCGGTACGGACGTAATCTTCGCCGAGCGCCTTCAGCATGCCGGAGCGGGTGACCCGGGTGACGTAGGCGACCATGAGGAGGCCGAGATTGAGCGCCGGCAGCACCAGCGCGCCGAGCCGGTCGAGGATCCCGCCGGTGCGCGGGGTCGAGATCACCGGGAACCAGCGCAATTGCACGGCGAACGCGATCAGCAGCAGGATGCCGGAGACGAAGGCCGGGAAGGAGACGCCGGCGAGCGACACGATGCGGGCGATCCAGTCGGCGAGCCCGTCGCGCCGCCGCGCCGCCACGACGCCGAGCGGCACGCCCACCCCGACGCCGATGGCGACGGCCGCCAGCGTCAGCTCGATCGTGTAGGGCAGGACGTGGGCGACGTCCTCCAGCACCGGCCGGTTGGTGGTGAGCGAGCGGCCGATATCGCCGGTGGCGATCTGCCCCATGAAGGTGAGGTACTGGACGACGATCGGCTGGTCCAACCCGAGCTTCGCCCGCAGGTCGGCCCGGGCGGACGCGCTCGCCTGGTCGCCCAGGATCACGATGGTCGGATCGCCCGGCACCACCCGCACGAGCACGAACACCACGGTCAGCACCGCCACCAGCGTCGGGATCGCCAAGAGGAAGCGCTTGAGGATGAACTGGAGCATGGGCGGACCAGGGGTTGGAGGGAGGTATCGCGACATCACCGAATGACGCGCGGGTCTCTCCTTTCCCCGCGGGCACACGGCTGTCTGGGGAAAGGACTGGCGCGGGTTTTACCCTCCCCCTCTGCGGGGGAGGGTGCCCGGCTGCGGAGTGCGGAGCACTCGTGCGCCGGGCGGGAGAGGGGCAGCGCGACGCTGTTCCAGTAGAGCCCTTCACGACGGCTCCGCCATATCCGGAAGCGGCGTCCCCTCTCCCGGCTCGCTCTGCTCGCCACCCTCCCCCGCAGAGGGGCGAGGGGGAAACCCGCGCCATTTTTTCCCGGACAGCTCTGCGCCCGTAGCGAGAGAGGATGCGCACGACCCGCCGTGAGGAGCGGGCCGGTCGCGCGCCGAGAAAGGCTTACTTCTTGTCCGTCGCCTCGGTGATGACCGGCCCCAGATGGATCGCGCCCTTGAAGTCGTAGCCGTAATCGACCGTCTTCTTGTGCGCCCAGACCTGCAACCCTTCCGAGAGCGGCACGGCGCAGACCTGCTCGATGATCTTCTCCTGCGCCGCCTTCCACAACGCCTTCTGCGTCTCGGGGTCTGGCTCGGTGCGGGCCTTGCGGATCTCGGCATCGGCGGCATTGCAGTGGGAGAAGTTCGTCACCGCATTCGGCGTGCCGACCGTCGAGGCCGAATCGAAGAACTGGGTCAGGTAGGTGTCGGCGACGGGGAAGCGCGCCGCCGCGTAGTAGACCGCGTCCGACAGGTCCTTGCGGATCTGGGCGTGGAATGTCTGGTGGTCGACCACGTCGAGCTTCAGCTCGATCCCGGCCTTCTTGAGCTGGCCCTGCACGATCTGCATCGCGGTCAGCATGGTCGGGAGGCTGGTCTGGATCGCCGTGATGGTGAGGCCGTTCGGGTGCCCGGCCTCGGCCAGGAGCGCCTTGGCCTTGGCGAGGTCGTAAGCAGGCAGCGGCGCCTTGTCGTCGGTCCCGAGATAGCCCTTCGGGATGATCGACACCGCCGGCTCGGTGACGCTGGCGCCCTTGAACTGGACGATCTGCGCCTGGCTGATCGCATGGGCGATGGCCCGGCGCACCCGCACGTCGTCGAGGGGCTTGTGGCTGATGTTGAGATGCAGGAGGGCGAGCTCGGCCGGCCGCACGATGTCGACCGAGACGTCCGGCTCGCGGCCGAACCGCTCGGCCCAGCGCTGGTCCTGGCGGCCGTAGACGATATCGAGCTCGCCCGAGGTGAAGGCGAGGTCGCGGGCGGCATCGGCGGGGATCAGCCGGTAGAGGATGCCGCCGAGCTTCGGCGTGCCGCGGAAATAGTCCGGGTTGGCGGCGAGCCGCACGCTCTCGTTCGGCTTGTACTCGGCGAAGGCGAAGGGCCCGGTGCCGATGGGCTTGAGGCGGAAGTCGTTGCCGAGCGCCTCGACGGCCTTGCGGCTGAGCACGTTGCCGCCGTGGTAGTTCGCCACGAGCCCGAGCAGCGACGGCACCGGGTGCTTGAGGGTGATCCGCACCGTGTACGGGTCCACCGCCTCGATCGCCTCGAAGGCGGCGTAGTCGGTCGAGAAGGACGAGGTTTTCGGATCGGCGGCGCGCTTCAACGAGAACACCACGTCGTCGGCGGTCATCTCGCCGTAGCCGCCGTGGAACTTGACGCCCTTGCGCAGGGCGAAGGTCCAGGTGCGGCCGTCCTCCGAGCGGGTCCAGGATTCGGCGAGGTCCGGCTCCAGGGTCTCGAGGCTGGTCGAGCCGGGCTTGAACCGCACCAGCCCGTTGAAGATCCAGGACACGACCGGCTTGTCCTGGGTGCTGGTGGCCCGGAATGGATCGAGCTGGCTGACATCCGCCGCCGCCATGCCGATCGTCAGGGTCTTGGTGCCTTGCGCCAAAGTCCCTTGCGTCATGGCCGGCCCGGCGGCGAGCAGGGCGGCCGCGGCGAAGAGGAAGCGTCTCATCGTGGTGATCCCCCTGTGGTTCGTCCGTTGTTCAGTGTTCGATCTCGCCCTCCGACCGGTACGGCCCGCGCCACGCGGCGAAGCGCTCGATCCGGAACGGCTGGAGGGGGGAGGCGGAGCGGCCTTGCGTCACGAGCTCCGCCAGGATCTCGCCGACGGCCGGGCCAAGCTGGAAACCGTGGCCGGAGAAGCCGAAAGCATGAACCAGGCCGGGCGTGGTGCTGGAGGGCCCGATGACCGGGATATGGTCCGGCATCTCGCCGTCGAGGCCGCTCCAGCTACGGATGACCTGGGCATGGGCGAGGTCCGGGATCAGCGTCAGGGTCTTCCCCATCGCGCCGAGCGAGGTCGCCGAGACCGGCCGGGCGAGGCCGTCGGCGACGTCCGCCGTGCCGCGCCCGCCGCCCAGGACCACGTTGCCGCGCCGGGTCTGGCGCACGTAGACGTCGCCGCCGACGACCCCGATGGAGCGGGTGACGAGCGGGCTCAAAGGCTCGGTCACCACCATGTTGGGGCTGAGCGGCGCCACCGGGGCGGTCTCGCCGAACCACCCCGCCACCACCCCCCCATAGGCGCCGGCGGCGTTGACGAGGCTGCGGCTCTTGACCGTCACCCCCTCCGCCTCGACCGTGAAGCTGGCCCCGTCATGGGCCGCGTGGCGCACGGGCGCGTGCTCGCGCACCTCGGCGCCGAGGCGGCGGGCGAGACGGGCGAAGGCAGGCCCCACCACCCGCGGGTTGGCCTGCCCGTCGGTGGGCGAGAGCGAGGCGCCGACGACCGCCGGGCCGAGCCACGGCATCTCGGCGCGCAACGCGTTCGGTCCGAGGAGCTGGAGGTCGAGGCCGTGCCCGGCCGCGTCGCGGGCGTACGCTTCCAGCACCGCCATGTCGGCTTCGGAGCGCGCGAGCTTGATGTGGCCGGTCGCCTCGAACCCGACGTCTTCGCCGAGCTTGGCGTTCAGCCCGTCCCACAGCACCCGCGCGCGCTGCGACAGCGGCAGCTCCGAAAAATCCCGGCCCTGCTGGCGCACGCCGCCGAAATTCACTCCGCTGGCGCCGGCGCCGCACAGGCGCTTTTCCAGGAGGGCCACGGTGAGGCCCGCCTCGCGCAGGGCCACGGCGGCGGCGCAGGCCGCGGTGCCGCCGCCGATGATCGCGACGTCGACGGTGAGATGCTCCATCACGCCGGCTCCCGCAGCGGGATCGGCTTGATCGGCGCCTGCCCGCGCAGGCGGCCGACCGTCTCGACCGGCACCCGCAGGTGGCGGGCCAGGATCTCGGCGGCGGCGTGGCCGCAGACCCGGCCCTGGCAGCGGCCCATCCCGGCCCGGGTCAGCGCCTTGAGGCGGTTCATCTCGCTGGCGTCCCGCTCGGTCGCGGCCCGCCGCAGGGCGCCCGCGGTGATGCCCTCGCAGCGGCAGACGATCTCGTCGTCGGCGATGTTTTCGACCAGGTGGTGCGGGTAGGGGTAGGCGGCCTCGAGCGCGGCGCGGAAACCCGCCTGCCGGGCGAGAATCCGGTCGAGCCGGGCCTCGCGGGCGGCGTCGCGCGGCCGGCCGAGATCGGCGAGCAGGGTCAGCGCCGTTCGCTCGCCCTGCCATTCCGCCACATCGGCGCCGCCGATGCCGCTGCCGTCGCCGGCCAGGTACACATGCGGGTGCGAGGCGCGGCCTTGAGCAGAGCGCTCCGGCTGCCATTGCCGCGTCACCGGCTCGAACACGAAGCGGCAGCCGGCGAGGTCGGCCGCTTGCGCCTCGCTGCGCAACCCGAACGAGGCCCCGACCGCGTCGCAGGCGACCCGGTGCCGGCGGCCGCGGGCATCCTCCCAGGCCAAAGCCTCGACGCAGGCCGCGCCCTCGACCGCGACCGCCCGCACGCCGGAGCGCACCGGCACGCCGCGCAAGGCGCACGCGAAGGTATACCAGACCCCCTTGGCCAGGGTCGCCGGCACCGCCGCGAGGCGAGGGGCCGCCATCACCTTGGGCTTCAGCGGCGTGACGTCGAGCACAGCCGCGATCTCCGCCCCCGCCTTGGCGTATTGATGGGCGACGAGCGGCAGGAGCGGCCCGGCCCCGACGAGCGCGACGCGCCGGCCGATCGCCATGCCCTGGGCCTTGAGGGCGATCTGCGCCGCCCCGAGGGTGAACACGCCGGGCAGGGTCCAGCCCGGGAAGGGCAGGGTGCGGTCCATGGCGCCGGTGGCGAGGATCAGCCGGTCGGCCGCGGCCCGGTCGTGGCCCTCGGGGCCCAGGCAGTCGAGGTCGAAGCCGGCCGGGTCCCGGGCCGCGATTCCCCACACCATCGTGCCGGGGCGATACGCGATCCGCGGCGCCAGCGCGTCGGCGAGGGCGTGCAGGGACCGCGCCCGGCCGGCCTCGAAGCCGTAGAGGTCGGCCGCCGGCCGCTCGGCGCCGGGGGGCGGCCGGCGGTAGATCTGGCCGCCGGCGCGGTGGCCCTCGTCGATGAGGAGCGGGCGCAATCCCGCCTCTGCGAGGACCTGTGCCGCGCGCAGGCCTGCCGGCCCCGCGCCGACGATCGCGACCACCGGATCAGTCACCGACGCCTCCCGTGACCACCGCCCCCGTGACCACCGCCCCCGTGACCACCGCCATGCCGGGCTCGACCAGGGTGGTGCAGGCGCGCACCCGCCTGCCGTCCGCCAGGGTCACCCAGCAATCCTGGCAAGCGCCCATCAGGCAGTAGCCCGCCCGCTCGCCGGGCCCGAACTCGAAAAGGCGCAACGCGCGGCGATGCAGCAGGATCGCCCCGATGAGCAGGTCGCCGGCCTGCGCCTGCACCGGCACGCCGTCGATGGTGAAGGGCACGGCCGGGCCCGGCCGCTGCGCGAGGCGCCGAAACAGCCCGGTCACAGCATGTCCTCGTGCCGGCAGTTGAGCAGCAATTCGGCGACGCTCGCGGTGTTCGGCAGCCGCACCAGCGTCTCGATCACGGCCGCGACGTCCTCCGGCCGGGACATCAGCTCCCGCGGCTGCTTGGTGACGTGGGCCGTCATGTCGGTCTCGACGAAGCCTGGGCAGAAGGCGGTCGCCCGGATGCCGTGGTCCCAGCCCTCGCGCCGCACGGCCTGGGTGAGGCTGACCAGCGCCGCCTTCGCCATGGCGTAGCCGGCATTGTCGTTGCGCACCCGCTTGCCGGAGAGCGAGGCGAGGGTGACGATCCGCCCGGACCCCGAGGCGACGAGGTGCGGCCAGGCCGCCCGGATCACCCGCATCGGCGCCTTGACGTTGACGGCGATCAGCGCGTCGAAGGCGGTCTCGTCCGGATCGAGGAAACGCGCCATCGGGTTGATGCCGGCGGCGTTGACCAGCACGTCGATCTGGCCGAACTCCTTGAGCGTCGCGGCCGCCCAGGCCTCGGCGGCGCCGGGCTCCCCGGCGTCGTAGCGGCAGGGGTGCCAGGGGGCGTCGGCGGAGCGCGGATCGCGCAAGCCCGCGCTGATCCGGTAGCCGGCCCGGCACAGCCGCTCCGCCACCGCCCGGCCGATGCCGCGCGAGGCGCCGGAGACCATGGCGACCCGTCCCGCCGGCTCAAGCATCGCTGCCCCGCTCCCCCGGTGACCGCCGCATCGCAGACATCTCCCCGATCCCCACGCAGGGAGGATTGATCGTTGTCGTGGCTTGGGCAACAGCTATTTCGACAGGCGGATGATTTTGCCGATATTATTTCGCTGGATGAAAATCATGAGTGCAAGCGACGTGGAAGGACCGTCGGAACCGAAATCGCCCGAGCGATCCGGGCCGGCGCGCATTGCCGGGCTGCTGCGCCATCTCGGCGAGGCGGGACCCGGCGGCGCACGCCTGAGCGCGCTCGCCGCGGCGGCCGGCCTGCCGGCGCCGACGGCCCTGCGCCTGCTGCGCGCCCTCGTCGCCGAGGAGCTGGTCGACCTCGATCCGGCGGCGAAGACCTACCGGCTCGGCCTCGGGCTGTTTCGGCTCGCCGCCAAGGCCGGCAACCCGCTGGGCCTGCGCGACCTCGCCCGCCCGGCTTTGCTGCGCCTCACGGGTGCGCTCGGCGAGACGGTCTTCCTCCTGGTGCGCAGCGGCTACGACGCGGTCTGCATCGACCGCACGGCGGGCCCGCTGCCGATCCGCTCCTTCACCGGCGATATCGGCGGCCGGGTGATGCTCGGCCTCGGCCAGGGGGCGATGGCGATCCTGGCGCATCTGCCGGCGGACGAGCAGGAGGCGGTGATCCGCTACAACCTGCCGCGGATCCGCGAGGTGACGAGCCTGGACGAAGCCTTCCTGCACACCGAGATCGCCCGCACCCGCGCCCTCGGCTACTGCGCCGCGGCCTCGGGCCTGATCCCCGGCATGGCCGGGCTGGGCGTGCCGATCCTCGATGCCGAGGGCCGCGCGGTGGCGGCGCTCAGCGTCGGCAGCACGGTCGACCGCCTCGCCGGCGAGCGCCGCGACGCCATCGCGGGCATGCTCCGGCGCGAGGCGGCCGGCATCGCTGCCCGCCTCAACCCCTTCGACGAGACTTTGCGCCGGGCCGGTGCCGCGATGGAGCGGCCGTCGCCGTGACGGGGGAAGCGCTCCGGACCTTGCGACCGCTCTCCCGTCCGCGAGCGGTCCGCCGCTTTCCTCGGTGAGGCAGGACCGTCCCTCCGGTCCGGGATCCTGTTTGCGAGACGAGACCGGTTTCGACGATCGCCACGCAGGCAGGGTCGTGGCCAGACTGCTGTCGCCGTCACACGGAATGAATACCGGATTTTCTCCGACTATCCCTCACCCACCGCGCCATTCCGGGTCGCGCAGCGGAGCCCGGAATCCAGACGATCAGGCGGCGCGGAACGAAGCAGAACGCTTTCCGATTCGTCCTGTATCATCCGCGATACTGGATTTCGGGCTCCGCTGCGCAATCTGGAATAACCAGGAGAGCATCGATACTGTCGCGAGAATGAACCGGGCCCCGATCTGCGATGCACCCGCTTCGCCAACAGAGCTTGACGCAAGGCATTCCGATGACACCGGTCGCCATATCCGATGCCAGACATGGAAGAAAGCCGAACTTACTGATTGATCGATTGAATATGAGACGACTATGATTGCGCAAGCAGCGCGGGAGGCGTCCGGTGTCGGCATCGTCGCAGGATGGTCTCTGGGCGAAGCGTGACGCCGCCGGCCGGTGGCATTCGCTGGTCGGGCATTCCGCCGATGTGAGCGCCACGCTGGCGGCCCTGCTCGCCCTGCCGGCGGTCGGCGTGCGCCTGCGACGGCTCGGACGGGTCGACGAGGCGGCCGCGACGGGACTCTGGGCCAAGCTCCCGGCGCTCGCCTTCCTGCACGACATCGGCAAGGCCAATCGCGGCTTCCAGGCCCGGTCGAGTGCCGAGGCGCCGCGCATCGGCCATATCGACGAGCTCGCCTGGGTGTTCTCCGGCCGCCGCGGCGCGGGCGCGGTGTACGACCGCCTGGACAAGAGGCTCGGGCTCGCCCGGGCGAGGCGTGGCTGCCGGATGAAGGCCTGTTCCATGCGGTCTTCGCCCATCATGGCCGGCCCTGGGCGCTGGGACCCGAGGGACACCAGGCCGACATCAGGGACGCCGCGGCGCAGTGGCGGGACGGACCCGGCGATCCCGTGGCCGGGCTCGCGCCGATGCAGGCGGCCTTCGACGCCTGGTTCGGGGAGGCGCTGGCCGACGCGCGCCTTTTGCCCGCCCACCCGGCCTTCGCGCATGCCTTCGCGGGACTCCTGATGCTGGCCGACTGGCTCGGCTCGAACCCCGCGCCGGATTTCTTCCCCTTCGACGACGGCGCCCCCGCGGACAGGATGGCCTTCGCGCGGGCGCGCATGGCCGCCCTCCTGCCGGCGACCGGGATCGACGCGCGACCCGCGCGGGAGGCCGCCCGCCAGGTCGGCGCCGGCTTCGCGGCGGCCTTCGCGCAGGCGGGCCGGCCGCCCTTCGCGCCGCGGCCGATCCAGGCCGAGACGGCGCGGCATCCGGCGCCGCTGCTGGTGCTGGAGGCCGAGACCGGCTCCGGCAAGACCGAGGCCGCCCTGTGGCGCTTCGCCGAACTCTATCGCGCCGGCGCCGTCGACGGCCTCTATTTCGCGCTGCCGACGCGGGTGGCCGCGACCCAGATCTTCGAGCGGGTCAAGCGCTTCCGGGACAACGTCTTCCCGCCGCAGGCGCGGCCCGCGGTGGTCCTCGCCGTGCCCGGGCAGATGCGGGTCGACGAGGCGGAGGGCGCGCGCCTGCCGGACTTCGCCGTCCAGTGGAGCGACGACGGCGACCGGGCCGCCCGCTGGGCCGCCGAGCATCCGAAGCGGTCTCTCGCCGCCCCGATCGCCGTCGGCACGATCGACCAGGCGCTGCTCGGCGCGGTGCGGGTGAAGCACGCGCATCTGCGCGCCGCCTCGCTCCTCACCAAGCTCCTGGTGATCGACGAGGTCCACGCCTCGGACGCCTATATGGAGCGCCTGCTCGCGAACCTCCTGCGCTTCCACCCCGGGGCGGGCGGCCACGCCCTGCTCCTGTCGGCGACCCTCGGCGCCGGCGCCCGCGCCCGCCTGCTCGGGGCCGCGACGGTGCCGGTGCGGGAGGAGGCGGAGGCCGTGCCCTATCCGGCCCTGAGCTGGTGCGTGGACGGAATCGAGCGCCGCCAGCCGCTCGGCCGGGCCGGCGACGACAAGGCCGTCCGAATGGAGGCCCGCCCGATCCTGGCCGATCCCGGCGCGATCGCGGCCGCCGCCCTTGCGGCGGCCCGCGCCGGGGCCAAGGTGCTGGTCGTCCGCAACACGGTCGGGCAGGCGTTGCGGGTCCAGGAGGCGCTGGAGGCGCAAGCGACGGCATCGGACGCGGCTTTGCTGTTCCGGGTGCCGCACGCGGATGGCCGGGGGATCGCGACGCTGCACCATTCCCGCTTCGCCGAGCCGGACCGGCGCATCCTCGACGCAGGTGTCGAGGCCGCCATCGGGCGCGAGCGCCAGGAGGGCGGCCGGGTCGTGATCGGCACCCAGACCCTGGAGCAATCCCTCGACCTCGACGCCGACCTGCTCGTCACCGACCTCTGCCCGGTCGACGTGCTGCTGCAACGGATCGGCCGGCTCCACCGCCATGCCGGCCGGACCCGCCCGGCGGGCGTCGCCACGCCCCGCGCGGTCGTGCTCGTCCCCGAAGCGCGCGAGCTGTTCCGGGCGGACCTGCGCGCCTACGGGCTCGGCGCCGGCGACAAGGGCGGCGTCTACGAGGATTTGCGCCTCCTCGAACTGACCCGGCGGCTCGTCGAGGCCGAGCCGGTCTGGACCATCCCGGCGATGAACCGCCGCCTCGTCGAGGCCGCGACCCATCCCGAGGCGCTCGCCGCAGTCGAGGCGGAGCTGTCGGGTGCCGACCCGGCCTGGCGACCGCATTTTGACCGGCTCGCCGGCCGCTACTTCGCCGACCTCGGCGCGGCGGAGAACGCCCTGCTGCGTTTCGACCGGCCCTTTCCGGAATTCCGGGTCGAGCCCGACGAGGTCATCGCCACCCGCCTCGGCGGCGCCGACCGGCATGTCGACTTCCGGTCGGAGGCGCGGCCGCTGCCGGTCGGCCCCTTCGGCCGGCCGGTGCCGTCGCTGAAGATGCCGCACCATATGGCCGAGAATATTCTCGTTGACGTTCAGCCGGAGATTGTAGAAACTCTAGGTGACGACGACGGCTTCACGTTCCGCCTCGGCCCGATCGTCTTCACGTATGATGGCTTCGGGCTGAGGCGTATCGAGTGATACCGCGTCCGCTGAATTCATTCGAATAAAGATAAGGCACGTCTCTCTCCCGGATGGGAGAGGGGCCGGGGGTGAGGGTGGCGACGGCTCCGTGTAAAGTTGAGAGCGTCGTGTTGGCAGCGGAACGGTTCAGGTTTACTGCGGCACCGTCTCCACCCTCACCCCTAACCCCCTCCCATCCGGGAGAGGGGATCCCGCGCTTGACCGAAAATCAGAACAGATCACCCAGACATCGTATGAGAGCCCCGCGTCGGCGGGGAAAACCGTTGAAGCCGCGCTCATCCCGCGAACGTCATTGGGTCGATCCCCGCGCGGGCGGGACTCCTTACCTGCCGGGTGACACCGCGGGAGACAAGCCCGGATATTTTTGAACAATGAGGTTCGGGGTTTGGGGTCATTTTTGTCTTGACGGTATCGCGGCAGGCCAGCACTCTCGGCCTCGGGGAGGGTGGCCGATGGACTGCAATGCACTCACCGACGCGGCGATCCGCGTCCGTACCCAGGACGGCGCCCTGCGCGCGATGTCGCTGCCCGGCACCCTCACCGCCCTCGCCCGGAACGAGATCGCCTCTTTCCCAGCTCTTCGCCCACACCAGCGCCATGCCTGGCACGCCTTCCTGGTCCAGCTCGCCACCCTCGCGCTGATCCGCGCAGGCCGCGACGCGATGCCGGAGGACGAGGCGCCCTGGCGCGACCTGCTGCGCGCGCTCACTCCCGATCATCCCGACGACGCGCCCTGGTGCCTCGTCGCGCCGCCGGACCGGCCGGCGCTGCTGCAACCGCCGATTCCCGGCGGGCTGAAGGACCTGAAGAGCGTCGTCCCGACCCCGGACGCCCTCGACATGCTGGTCACCTCGAAGAACCACGACCTCAAGAGCGAGGTGATGATGGCGGCAGAGCCGGACGACTGGCTGTTCGCCCTCGTGACCCTGCAGACCACCGAGGGGTTCCTCGGCGCAGGGAATTACGGCATCAGCCGCATGAATGGCGGCTTCGCCAACCGGCCGGCGCTCAGCATCGAGCCGAAGCCCGGGACGGTGTCGCCGGTCCGCCGCGACGTCGAGGCCCTGGTGGCGCGCCGCAGGACCGACGCGGTCTCGTCCGTCTACGCGGCTGAGGGGGGGCTCGGCCTCGTCTGGCTGCGCCCGTGGGACGGGGCGACCTCCCTGCGGCCCGACGAGCTCGATCCGCTCTACATCGAGGTCTGCCGGCGGGTCCGGCTGGTGGAGGAGGGCGGCCGGATCGCCGCGCGGGCCGGGGGCTCGAAGGTGCCGCGGATCGTCCCGATTCCGGGCGGGGTGACCGGCGATCCCTGGGCGCCGACGGTGACCGAGAAGGACGAGGTCAAGGTCCTCACCGTCGATGCCGGGGGCTTTCATTACCGGCGCATGGTGCGGCTCCTCTTCCAGAAGGACGGCCACGCGCTGCCGGTCCTCGCGAGGACGTTGTCCACCGACGCGGAGGAGGGCCTCGTCATCCTGGCGCGGGCGCTGACCCGCGGGCAGGGCAAGACCGAAGGCCTGCACGAGCGCAGGGTGCCGGTCACCAGGACCGTGCACGGGAAGATGCGCACCCGCGTCACCGACGATCTGGCCCTGGCCGCGACCGAGCGGGTCGCGCTCGCCGGCGAGATCCAGAACCGCGTCCTGAAGCCCGCCCTGCTCGCCCTGTTCGAGAACGGGCCGGACCAGGTCGACTACCAGGACAAGGGCGCGAATGCCCGCGCGCGGGACCTCCTCGCCCGGTTCGACCGCGCGGTGGACGCCACGTTCTTCGACGACCTGTGGGCCGAGTTCGAGCCGGATATCGACCCCGGCGCCGTCCGCAAGGAATGGGCGCACCGCCTCGTGACCAAGGTGGCCTGGCCCCTCGTCGCCGAGGCGGATGCCGGCCTGTCGAAGGCGGTCGGGCGGCGCTGGCGCGCGCTGACCCGGGCCGAAACGCTGTTCTGGACCGGCACGCGCAACCCGAAGACCGGCCTGTTCCCCTTCTTCGCGGAGACCAAGCGTGACGACGCAGCCTGATCCCGCCGGCGGCGACGCGCCGCCCCGGCGCCCCGCTGAGATCGCCGCCCGGATCGTGGCCCCGATGAGGCATGTCGACAGCTTCGGCGCCGGCCCGCTCGCCGATCTGCGGCGGCTCGACCCGAACGGGGCGCTCGCCGAGCCGACGCTTCATCGGCTCCTCGCCCGGCACGCCACGGAGCAGGAGGTGGGGCAGACCGGCTTTGCGGCCTGGGCCCTCGTCCTCCACGCGGCGGCGCTCGCCGCGCCCGACCACCTGTCCGTCCCGCGCCGCGAGGACGAGCCGGCGGAGGCCGAGGCGCAGGAGCAATTCTGGGCCGAGCGGTCGCGCCACGCTCGCAAGCGGTTCGGCGAAGCGCTGTTCAAGGCGGGCTTGAGCGAGCGCCGCTTCGCCGCCCTGCTCGACGCCACCGAGGACGAGCTGCGGGTCGCGCTGCCCCGCGCCGTGCGGTTCCTCGTCGCCAAGGGCGAGCGCCTGCCGGTCCTCGCCGTCCTCGATCTCGTCGCCTCGGCCCGGCACCTCGACGACGACCGGGCCCGATCGGCCCGCCACCGCATCGCCCGCGGCTACTACCGGGCCGAATCCGACGCCACCAAACCGAAATCCACTCAATCCCCCGCCTCTCCCGGAGCCGCCGCGTGACCCGCTTCCTGCAGATCCACAGCCTCGCCTCCTACCCGGCCGTGCTGCTGAACCGGGACGATGCCGGCCTCGCCAAAAGGCTGCCCTATGGCGGCACGGTGCGCACCCGCATCTCGTCGCAGAGCCTGAAGCGGCATTGGCGCCTCGCCGAGGATGCCTGGGCGCTGAAGGGGATCGGCGCCCCGATGGGCGTGCGCTCGCGCGAGATCGTCGAGCGGCGCATCCAGCCGACGCTCACGGCGGCGCCCGCCATCGTCGAGGCGGTCGCCGCCGCCCTGGTCAAGCACCTCTACGGCAAGAACAGCGCCAAGATCGCCGACCGGCAGGCCCTGCTCCTCGGCGATCCCGAGATCGACTACCTGACGCGGATCGGGGCGGAGGCCGCCTCCGCCGCCACCGACGCCAAGACGGCCGAGGCCGAGGTCGATGCGCGGCTCGCCAAGGGCACCGGCAAGGCGAACCTCGCCGCTTTGCTCGCCACCGCCGGCACCCTCGCGGCCGGGCTCGAGGCGGCCCTGTTCGGCCGGATGGTCACCTCGGACCCCGACGCCAACACCGATGCGGCGATCCACGTCGCGCACGCCTTCACGGTCCACGCGCAGGAGAGCGAGAGCGACTACTTCACCGTCGTCGACGACCTGCGGGTGGCGGCGGGCGAGGTCGGCTCCGGCGGCATCTTCGACACCGAGCTGACCTCCGGCCTCTATTACGGCTACGTCGTGGTCGACGTGCCGCTCCTCGTCGCGAACCTCGCGGGCGACCGGGACCTCGCGGCCCGCGTCGTCGAGCATCTCGTCCACCTGATCGCCACCGTCTCGCCCGGCGCCAAGAAGGGCTCGACCGCTCCTTACGCCTATGCCGACCTGATGCTGGTCGAGGCCGGATCGCGCCAGCCGCGCACGCTCGCCGGCGCCTTCCGCAAGGCGGTGCCGCTGCGCCGCGACGGCGACCTGGCGGCCGAGGCCGTCACCACCATGGCCGCTTGCCTCGGCCGGCTCGACAACGCCTATGGGAAGGGAGAAGAGCGCGCGCATCTCTCGACCGTCGAGGCGGACGCGCCCGGCTTCGGCGAGCCGACGACCCTCGACGGCCTTGCCGCCTGGGCCGCCGGGACGGTGCGGGCCGGGCAGGGGGCCGCCTGATGCCGCGCTTCCTCCTCCTGCGGCTCGAAGCGCCGCTCGTCGCCTTCGGGGGCGAGGTGGTGGATGCCCGCGGGGTGCTGGCGGAGTTTCCCGGCGCCTCGCTGCTGACGGGCCTGCTCGCCAACGCCCTGGGCACTCGCCGCGGCGAGACGGACCGGCTCCAGGCCCTCCAGGACCGGCTCGTCTACGCGGCGCGGATCGACCGGGCCGGGACGCGCATCACCGACTTCCAGACCGCGCAGCTCGGCAAGGACGACCGCGGCTGGACCACCCGCGGCAGGCCCGAGGGCCGCGCCGGCGGGGCGGGCAGCTATGCCGGGCCGCATCTGCGCCGCCGCGACTACGACGGCGACCTCTCCTGCGCCGTCGCGCTGCGGCTGGCGCCGGCCGAGGCGCCGCCGACCCTCGAGGATCTCCGGGACGCATTGCTCCGGCCCGCCCGGCCGCTCTTCCTCGGCCGCAAGCCCTGCCTGCCGTCGCGGCCGCTTCTCGAGCCGGAGGACACGGGCCACCGGATCGTCGAGGCCGACGACCTCCTGGCGGCGCTCAGCCTCCTGCCGCCGGCGGAGGACAGCGACCGGACCCTGCGGGTGATGCTGCCCGAGTCCGAGCCGGCGGCGCCGCGCGACGAGGTCCGCCCGGTGACCGACGCGCGCAACTGGCGCTCGGGCGTCCATGGCGGCCATCGCCTCGTGCGGGTGCGGACGCTGGCGCGGCCGGAGGAACCGGCCAAGAGGGGGGCGGCCAAGGGATCGGCCAAGGGATCGGCCAAGGGATCGGCCAAGGGATCGGCCAAGGGATTGGCCAAGGGATTGGCGGAGAGGCCGGCATGACGCTGACCCTGATCCAGATGCGCCCGGCTCTCGGGCCGCTCCTGCGCTGGGCCCACCGCCGCCACGTGGTCGCCGCCCAGGGGCCGGACGATCTCGGCTACGCGCTCCACGCGATCCTCGCCGCCGCCTTCGGCGCGCAGGCCCCCAAGCCCTTCGTGCTGCTCGACCCCCCGCGCCGGCACGCGCGGCCGGGGGCCGACCCGGCGCCGCAGCTCCTCGGCTACACGACCGGGGACGTGGCGGGCCTGCGGGATCACGCCGCCGCCTTCGCCGACCCCGAGGTCGCCGAAGCGCTCGACCTCGACGGGCTCGCCGCCAAGGCGATGCCGGCGCGCTTCTCCGCGGGCACGCGGCTCGGCTTCCGCACCCGCATCCGCCCGACGGTCCGCCGCGACCGCGACGGCGACCGGGCGCGCACCCGCGAGCAGGACGCCTACCTGGCGGCCCTCGATCCCTATGAGGGGCAGCCGGCCCCGTTCAGCCGCGGCGAGGTCTACCGCGATTGGCTCGCCCGGCACCTCGCGGCCGGCGGGGCCGAACTGGAGATGGCGAGCCTCGACGCCTTCCGCCTCGGCCGGGGCTTGCGCCGGGGCCGCGACCGGGAGCTTCGCCAGATCCCGTCCTCGAGCCCGACGATGAAGGGCGCCGCCGGCCACCCGGACGCGACCGTGACCGGGGTGCTGGCGGTGCGGGACCCGGAGGCCTTCGCGGCGCTCCTCGCCCGGGGCGTCGGCCGCCACCGCGCCTTCGGGTTCGGCATGCTGCTGCTCAGGCCGCCGGGATAGGGCCATGCTGAAGGGACGCCTCGGGCTCGAGACCGCGCGCCAGCCCCATTCCGACCGCCACGGCCTCGTCTGGCTCGACCGCGGCGCCCTGACGGTGGAGGATGGCTGCCTGCGCTTCGTCGCGGCGGGCAGCGAGACGGTGGAAGCCGGCGACTACCGCATCCCGCACCAGGCGCTGTCGATGGTGCTGCTCGGGCCGGGCTCGACCGTGAGCCACGATGCGCTCCGCATCCTGGCGCGCCACAATACCGGCCTCGCCGCGATCGGGGAGGGGGGCGTGCGCTTCTACACCGCCCAGCCGCTCCTGCCCGACACCTCCGCCCTGGCGCGCCGGCAGGCGACGGCCTGGGCGGACCCGAAGGGCGGCCGCATGAAGGTGGCGCGCCGGATGTACGCCCTGCGCCTCGGCGAGGTGCTGCCGCATCGCGACATCGCGGTCCTGCGCGGCATCGAGGGTGCGCGGGTCAAGGAGATCTACCGGCAGGCGGCGGAGCGCCACGGCATCCGCTGGCAGGGCCGCCGCTACGACCGCCAGAACCCGAACGCCGCCGACATCCCCAACCAGGCGCTCAACCACGCCGCCTCGGCGGTGGAGGGCGCCGCCGCGATCGCCGTCGCGGCGACCGCGACCATCCCCCAGCTCGGCTTCATCCACGAGGATTCGGGCCAGAGCTTCGTGCTCGACGTCGCCGACCTCTTCCGCGACACGATCACCGTCCCCTGCGCCTTCAAGGCCGCGAAGGCGCAGGAGAAGCGCCCCACCGACCCGATCGAGCGCCTGGCGCGCCGGACCGTCGCCGAGCGGCTGCGGCGCGACGGCGTCATCCCGGCGATGATCGACCGCATCAAGACCCTGTTCGAGGAGGAGACCACGTGACGGGCCGGTCCGCCTCATGCCTCCCGAGGGTCTTCGTGCCATGCCGATGACCGTGGTGGTGACCCGGGACGTCGCCGACCGCTTCCGCGGCTTCCTGTCCTCGGTGATGCCGGAGGCCGCCCCCGGCGTCTTCGTCGGCGCCGAGCTGTCCCGGGGCGTGCGCGAGCGGGTCTGGACCGTGCTGTCGGAGTGGTGGACCGAGATGCCCGGCGGCTCGATCGTTCTCCTGTGGAAGGACGACGCCGCGCCGGGCCGCCTCGGCCTGCGCACCCTCGGTCTCCCGCCCCGCACCCTCGCGGACCTCGACGGCGCCTTGCTCGTCCGCCGGTGAGGGGCGTTCTTCGACATCGTGAATGATACCAGCGACTTGAGCGGCAGGGGCTCCCCCGCCCACGCGGGGATCGACCCCACGTTCCGGCTGTCGACCCATGCGAAGTTCAGGCTCCCCCGCCCACGCGGGGATCGACCCCTGCCGCTCGGCATGGGCGGCAAGCTGAGCGCGGCTCCCCCGCCCACGCGGGGATCGACCCGCGCCGTGCGCTACGGCGATCTTCGACCCGTTGGCTCCCCCGCCCACGCGGGGATCGACCCCAAGGCTTGCGGGGGCCAGCCGCCTTACTTTGGGCTCCCCCGCCCACGCGGGGATCGACCTTTGACGTCATCCGGGACGAAGTCGAGGTAGTTGGCTCCCCCGCCCAAGCGGGTTTCGACGCCGATGCGCTGGACCTGGCCGAGAGCGATACCGAACCGAACAGCGCTGTCGCATCGTCAGCGGCACGACCACACCCGGCCTTCGCAGGCAGGCCGTCCGCCGATGTTTCGCCTCGGGGCGATCACCACCCGATCATCGCGCGGGGATCGCGCATGCGCGCATCGCCCGAGGCGGCGACGGCCTGCGAGGAGCCATCGACCGTCGGCGGCCGCTCCACGGGCGAATGGCGGGCTCGTCGGCTCTGCGAGGTGTTGGGACGACGGCAGGCGGCCGAGCGAGCAGGCGAGAACCGGGATAACCTGACGCGTGCCCAGCACACCCTCGCCGATCCGCCGGGCTTGTCACACGCACATATCGACCGAACATTCCAAGCTCTGCGGCATCAGAGACTCATTGAATTGCGACACGGGCACATGACAATCATTGGTTTTACGATCTTTGAAAAGATAGCAAAATTTCGATCAAAATATCATAATTCTTATTTCTAGCTGCGGGAAAAATATTTTTAGTTATTAGTCAAAAAATTATGCAATATTGTTTCGTAACCGAGCAGCTGTCGTCGACAAGACCAGCTTATGACAGCGTCAGGCCGATAATTTTTGTCTACGAAATCCGTGAGAGGCGTTTCGACGGGCGAGCGATCGACACGATGGCAGGGTGGTCCGCGCACCCTGTGAACCTTTCGGGCGTTGGCCCTGCGATGCATCGGAGGGTTCGGGCATGCGCAATCGTGACATCGTCGTGATCGGCGGCTCGTCGGGGGCGACCGTCCCGCTGCGGACCATCCTCGGCGCCCTGCCGGCGGATCTTCCGGCGGCCCTGTTCATCGTGCTGCACATCCCCGCCCGCAGCCTCGGCCTGCTCGCGACCGTGACCGCCGCGGCGAGCCGATTGCCGGTCCGGGCAGCGGCCGACGGCATGGCGATCCGGCCCGGCACCATCACGCTCGGCGTGCCGGACCACCACCTGATCCTGACGGAGACCGGGATCCGGCTCGGGCGCGGCCCGCGCGAGAACATGGCCCGGCCCTCCATCGATCCGCTGTTCCGCTCGGCGGCCGCGGCCTTCGGCCCCCGGGTCATCGGGATCCTGCTGAGCGGGCTCCTGAACGACGGCGCCTCGGGCCTTGAGGCGATCAAGAGCTGCGGCGGGCTCACGCTGGTGCAGGACCCCGCCGACGCCCTGGCCGACGAGATGCCGCGCAGCGCCCTGGAGGCCCTGGAGGTCGACCTCACCCTGTCGGCGGCGCGGATCGGCGACGTCCTGTCGGATCTGGTGCGCGGTCCCGCCGGGCCGCGCCTGCCGGTCTCCCCCGAACTGCGCCTCGAGATCGACGTCGCGGCAGGCGAGCGCATCGACAGCGACGTGCTGCGCCGCATCGCCGATCCCGCGGCCTTGACCTGCCCGCATTGCAGCGGCGTCCTCTCGCAGGTGCGGGACGCCAAGCCTCTGCGGTTCCGCTGCCAGGTCGGCCACGCCTTCTCCGCCGAGGCCGTGGCCAAGGAGCAGGAGGGCGCCGTCGACGAGGCGATGCGGGTGGCCCTGCGCATCATCGAGGAGCGGGCGGAACTCGTCCGGCGCATGGCGCGGGACGGGCTCGAGGCCGGGCGCATGACGGTCGCCGCGATCTACGAGGAGCGCGCCGCCGAGTATCGCCGCTATGCCGAGACGATCCGCAAGGCCGTCCTCCTCAAGAGGCCCTCGCCCGAGCCCTCGGGCGACGAGGGCGCGCAGGAGACCTGACGGCGCTCGCCCGGTCGTCCCGCGGGCGGGACGGCACCGGTTGCGGAGACGGGGGACGGGATGCGCCGGCCGGATTTTCCGGCGGCACGGCGCAATCGGGCAGGACCATGGCAGCTTCCGCTGACAGCGCAGCACCGTCCCATGACGGCGGACCCGTCGTCGGTGCCCTGTGCGCCTCGGCCGCCGACACGGCCTCGCTCATGCGCCTTCTGCGGCAGCTCCCGCCGCAGCCCGGCGCGGCGTTCGTCGTCGTGCTGCCTCACCGCGAGGTCCTCGACGGGGAGGCCCTCGGCCGCATCCTGCGCGAGGCCGGCCACGGGCCGAGCCCGGTCGGGCACGGCGCGCCGGACCTACCTCCCGGAGGCCGGCCGGATCCTGACGATCGCGGAGGGCCGTTTCCGGGTCCGGTCCGCCGAGGAGCGGCTCGGCGCGCGCAACCATCGACAGCCGTCGAGCCTTTCGCCGGGGGCCGGAGCCAGCCAAGATGCTCCACCGCCTGCTGGGCGACGTAGGCGAGCACCGCATAGGCCCCGCCGAACGTCACCATGGCCATTTTGGAGAAGAACACCGTGATGTGGCTGAACACGTCGTTCGGGCCGGGGTCGGCCGCGAAATCCTCGTCAGTGCGCACGTCGAGCAGCACCGGGCAGCCGGGTGTGCCGATCAGGCGGACAAGCTTTTCGACAGGAATGGAATTTGGCGCAGACATGACGCGTCCTTGCAGAGATTGCAGATTGGACGCGATGCTTCAGCCGGAGCCTCGTCGGGAGATCGCTTCCCGATGATGCGGAAAATGCCGCCGCGGCGCGCAATGTCGAGCGGTTGATCGTTCGATGTGCGGTATCCCTCAAGGGGAGTGCAGCTGTGCCGCATGCTGCCGTCCACGTCAGCATGACGGGTCCTCACCGCAGGAGCCGCGCGGAAGTCTCCACCCGTATCGAAATGCCGGAGAACCACGAAAATGGGGGATCATCCCGATAAGCGACATGCGCTTTCCCGCCGGCGAACGGTCGCCCGTCACGGCTTCTGGTCGTTGACGACGTACATCGCGGACGACTTCTTCGCCGAGCCTCGCTCATCCGCTAAACCGAAGCGGGCGGCGATGCTCAAGTCGACGGCCAAGCTCCGGCCGTCCGACTCAAGCCAAGCAGCCTCCGAACAACCCGGGGCGGTTCAGGGTCGGCTTCCAATCAGCCTTCATCGTCCTCGTCGTCGAAGAGCTCTTGGCGGCGATTGTCGATGGCATCCCGTAATCCGCCAATGACCCTGGCGACGACAAAGCGCATCCGCGTCTTCTGATCCGGACTGAGGGTCTGGTAGAGCGGTTGCCATGCATCCGCGAGCCGCCTGAGCTCGGCGGAGCGCTGGCCCAGGGTCTCGGCGCGCGTGCGGATCAGCGCGAGAGGGTCGGCGTCGCCCTGCTGCTTGACCCGTTCGGCCAAGCCGGACAGCCGGCGGTAGCGCCCGTCGGCACGGGCGCGGATCGCGTCCTCGATGGCCGGCCAGTATTGCTGCTGCTCGGGCGTCAGCTGGAGGGCGGCCTTCACCACTCCGATCCGGGCATCGGTCAGGATCTTGAAGTTGGTCTGGCTCAGCGTCCCATGCTCACCGATGGCCCCGGTCGTGGACACCTCCCTGGCCGAGGCCATCGGGACTCCGGCGAGGACGAGGGCAACGGCCATGCCGATCATGCTCTCTTTCATGGTGACCTCCTGTACGAAACGAGATCCCTGGCAAATGAAGGCGACCGCGGCGTACGAGATGCGGCCCGATCGGGACGGCCGACGCCGGTCGTGATGTTTGCCGTACCGGTCCTGCTTCGCTCGAGCGCCGGACGACGCACAGGCTCCGCCCAGACGTGAGCCGTGCTCAATCAGTGCACGATGACGCGCACGACCCTGCGAGAATCAAGATCCACAACGACTGCACGATCATCGGGGGAGATATAGTAGCCGTAGTAGCCGACCGGGTTCAGACCTGGGACCGAGACATTCTGGAACGAGCCGAGTTCGAGCCAAGGAGGAATCAGGCTGCCGCGCCCGATGCGAACGCCACTGGGTTCGTTGTAGCGGGGACCGGCATTGAACAAGGTCTCGATCGTGCCGGGCTCGTTGCCGGACATGAGGACGCCCCGCTGGTCAAGCTGGGGGTTGACCCGTACCGTGAGCGGCTGGGCCACAGCGACGGAGCAGGCAAGGCCGCTCACCGCCAACAGGCCGATCCTGGCGAAGAGTCGCGCCTTGCGCTGTGCACGAGAGAACATCATGTTCACCCCTCAACCATTGTCGTACTGAGCGGAAGGTCACGATCCTTCTGAGGCAATTCTCATGATCGGGCTTGATCGCGGGAGACAGATTTCGCAAGAAAGCCGCGGACCTGACGCGAAACCATGATGGATGCGATCCGCCGCGAGGTTGCGGCAAGGCTTGAGGGTGTGGACGGCCCCTCCCGCGGCAGCGCAGCGCCAGAACGAGGACGTCGCGTCCCGGATCGCTGCTGCCAACCCCCATCTCGGCGTCGCGACAGGGGCTCAACGACAAGCCGCTGCGAACGACGACTCGCGAGGGTTCACAGAGGCCGATGATCCTTCCGCCATGCGCTGGGCGTGGTGCCTGTCCAGCGCCGGAAAGCGTGCGTGAACGCGGCCTGCTCCGAGAACTCCAACGCGCCTGAGATCTCCGTCAAGCTCAGGCTCGTGTCGGTCAGCAACTGCCTGGCACGAGCGAACCGCGCTTCGTTGACGATCAGCGTGAAGCTCGTGCCTTCGGACTTCAACCGGCGGCTCAGGGTGCGCCCGTGGATCACCATCCTGCGCGCGACATCGTCCTTGTTGTGCTGCCTGGGGACCGCTGCCGTGCGCAGGCGGCGCCGCACCTCGTCGGTGGCGTCGGGTGGTGCGACCGCTTCGAGCCGCTGGATGCGCTCCTGCGCGAGTTTGCGGACCGCCGGGCTCGCACCGTCGATGGGGTGACTCAGGAGGCGTGACGGAAAAGCGAGCGCCGCGATCTCCTGCCCAAACCGGACGGGCGCTCGGAAGAACTCGGTGTAGGGCGCGGGATCCGGCGGCTGGAGCTGCGGCAGCAGCACTTCATCCGGGCTCCAGTCGGAGCCGCACAAGGAGCGCATGACGGTGGTCAGCGCCGCGAGAGATCTCTCGCAGTGCAGCGCGATACCCTCCAGATCGGGCTCGTAGGGAGAGTAGATCGCGAGAACGACAGGGCCGTCGATCGTCATCTCGATCACCGCGCCACGGTTCAGGAGACCGTAATGGGCTTCCAAGGCGTGCAAGGCACCGCCGACCATCTCCGAATGTCGCATCAGCATCCCCAGATAACCGAGCGAGGCGAGAGTGGTGCGCTGACCGACAAGCAGGCCGAGATGGGAGCATGGCATCTGATCGGCGGCAAGGACTGTCAGACGGCCAAGCAGCTTCAATGGAATAGGCTCATTGACAATTAGAGATTGCTTGCTGATTTCTACTTTCTCGAACAGAGATTGATGATCGATCCCGGCTTCGATCAAAATGTCGCGAATTGCCCCGACCGCCTTGACGTTAACTTGCCCGTTATCCAGCGGATACATGCTTGGAGACGATGCTCGGGCAAACAGTTCGGCGGACGGCCGCGCTTCGTGCTCTGACGAGAAAAAGGGCGGCATGGATTGACCTCAAATCTTGCCAGAGCAGCGGGTGCAGGCAGATCACGGGAGCTGCATCGGCGCAATCGCAAATGCGCCTTCGTTTGTGCGATTTCAAACAAAAAATCTAGTATTCGGCCATACATGGCTTGCTGGACGGCAGTTAAATTGGGCCATGATAGCATCTGAATCATTTTGAGCCTGCCGATAATCGCCTTAGTAAGATCGTGTCTCAAAAATTTACTGATTTGTCGATCGCCCGCCGGAGAGAGTTCGTCGGTTTCACGGCTGCCCACAATTGCGGACGGCTGAGTACGCGCAAAAAAAATACAGGCCTGAACGGTCGATCGACATGCCGATTGGTTTCAGTGCTGGCCTGGCGATGGGGCCGTCGACAGTCGGATGCGCCGGAACTGAAACTATCCTCTAATACACAGCTATCGGCAACGTCGTGAACCTAACCTCGCGCTTGTGCTCACCGGCGGGAAACGGGCAGGACCTGATGGATTCAGCGATCGCCGACGCGGCGCGCGTCGGCGTGTCCCTGGCTCTCCGGTTAGGGAACATCCGCTCCGCGCCACAAGCCACATTGGCGCTGGGCCGACGCGGACGGCACATACGAGTTGCCGAGCGAGTGGGCCCGGCGACAGCGTTTCACGGTCCTGCTCACGCGCCGCGACACGCTGATGGAGCAGATCGCCGGAGACCCCGACCTCTGGCGGTGGCACGACCAGGATCGCGAGCGCCGCGGGTGCCAGGGGCTCGCAGCGGCGGCCGATCCGCTCTGGGCGGCATCCGGCCGGCGGCGCATCCGGTCCTGGAACCGCTGGGGGGTCGGGTTCCGCGACTACGGGGCGGACGTGGCGATCCTCGTCGATACGGTTTCACGCGCCAGTCCGATTGCAAACGAGTGCCTGTCGAGCAGCCCTGATGCCGCGCGACCGTATTATCGACAGTATCGCGGACGCCGCAGACGGCTCAGTAAGATCGCGGCGTGAAAATAGCTGTTTCCTGCCGGGACACAAACACGACGGCGATTTCGTCCGTTCCACGCCAGATAATGCTACAGAGAATATAATCTTTTACGTCATTCACGCTGATAATAATATTATTAAATGGGCAAGCCGCTGGATTTACGACCAAAATAGCTCCAGAATATGCAAGATTTCGCACTTTACAGCGTATAGATCCCACATGCCCTTCGACCCAAACGGCGCCACTCCGTATTGCTGATCGCGAGCGACGATGTTTCATCTGAGATCAGTGGCGGCTGCAACGAGTTCCATGATTCGACTGTATCTTGCATTGATATAGGTTTTATTTTACATATCAGCTTTGCACACAATTGAGCGGTCGCAATGCTGGCGAAACGGCCTAAGCCGCCTGTCCCACATTGAGGTAGCGCCGCCGACCTCTGCCCCAAGCGGAGTGAATGCCATGACTGAGGCTGTATTCGCGATGGGGCGGCACAGCATCTATACCCTTGCATCAGTTTACCGTTAAAGACGATATTTTATATTTATGCCTCATTTTTTTCAGTATGATCGCGATGTAATCAGCAATCATCGTGTTTTCGAAGTCGGACGCGCCGTCGGTTTCAATGACAAAGCTTGCGATGCCATTCTCGTCGTCGAAATCTTTGAATTCAATCCAGATCAAGCGCTCCCCGCAGGGGAAGCTCTTGATCTGATCCAGGACCATAGTTGCGATCTGCGGCCAAGTTTTCCACTCGCGGTGCATGTTTGTCTCTCACATCGGAAAAACACCGCTGCGCCACATTTTCTTGCGCCGCAACCACAAAAAGCAAGTGTGATAAAGTCGTCAATTGAGATGCCCGCAATTGAAAGGCTTCGTTTTTTCCAGCGACATACTCCATCTGCCGTTCAAAGGGGCACACCATGATATCCAAGACCATTCCCTGCGCCACCTGCTCCGGCACCGGCTGGACCTCTCGCGAGGACCGGCACACTGAGACGAACCGGGATGTCTGCACCACCTGCGGCGGCACCGGCCAAGTGCCGACTCACCCGGGCGAGAGGCGCGAGCCGTCATGGCCCGATGCGGTGCCGGGAGCAGCCGCCGCAGCTGATCCACCGTTCCGATGCCATAAAGGAGATGTCGAGGTGCTGGCAGCGCGGTCCGCAGCTGCGTCCTACATCCCACAAGCCTCAGTCTAACCGACGCAGCACAGCAAGGGGCGAAGTCGTAATCACCTCCATGTAAGTGCTCAGTCCGGTAGGCTGATCAATACCCTCCACCCCTTGCCAGTATCGATCGGCCGCAATCTCGGCTACGCGGCCGGCCTGCAGCACCATCTCGGCAACGTTCCAGTCCCCACGATGCGTGAGCGGATCACTCTGTGTGGTCTCCACCTCGTAGATCGGCTCCCGCACGCGCCCAGGGTGCCGCGCCATCTGAGTGTCGACGTACTCTCGAATGTCCATCTCCGTTGCGCAGGCAAATATGCACTTCAAGCGAGACGGCTTGAGGGGAAACCTCGCCATTCTGGCTTTTTCCAGCACTTCCTCTCTCATGAAATGATAATGCGAATGCCTCGACAATCCAATCATTCGGCCGTAGTGGCCAGGAGAGATGATTTCTCCATTATGACGATAATGTCGAGAAGCATAGAATAATTTTGCCATGAGGCGGAGTGTGACAGCTATTTCCTCAGGGGTCTAGTTTCGAGATTTTGTGACGGCAGCGACCTCGATTCTGCCTGCAGCCCCCCACCGACGTTCAGGCCGCCGAGAAGGCGAGAGGCGCCTCCACCGGCACCGCCGTTCGCCTGGAGGCCCTGCATGCCCCGTGACACCTGAGGCTACCGGGTTGCACGGCCCGGCCGGCTTCTCAGCGTGCGAGCGGTACCGCTTCCGTTTGGACCGCTGGTGGTCTGACGAGCCTCGCGCGGTCGTCCACATGCGCAACCCGAGCACAGCCGGCGCGGATCGACCCGACCATCTGCCGGCTGCGGGCGCTCCTGCAGGGCCGGCCCGGCATCGGCGGGTTCACGATTGTCAACGCGGACGACAAGATCGCCACTGATCCGAGCGACCGCGAGGTGTGGCGTGCAGCGCAGGATGCGGCCTCGCTCAAGACCGCGCGTCAGGCGAAACTCGCCCTGACCCTAAGCGGACCCTCGCGGCGGATGTCGGGAGTGTCCGGTTGCGAGCGTTCTCCGAACGACGAAGCACGGGCCGACAGTCCCGATAGCTTCCTCCTGCTGACGTACGATGCCGCGGCGCGGGCAGCAGCAGCGCGAGCACAGTCCATGCGGCGTCGATCAGGCAGATGCATACGCCAGGGTTTCACGCGCAAGCTCGACGCGGCCGGCGGGCGGCGGGCGGCGGACATCGACATCCGTGATCCGGGGTAGCACCGAATACTCTCTAACGCCCACGACGCTCCTCCCTCGTCCAACGCCCAAGCTCGCAGCCGCGTTCTGAAACGAAGGCTGAAACTGGATACGTGATCTATCGAGAGTCATCGTAAAAACCGCGCGACAGGAATGGTGAAAAGTGGTATTTATCCATCAGCCACGCTCGAAAGCTCGACGGTTAAGCCTGAGATCGGAGCGAAATCAGGCGAGATCGCGTGTCGAGTCTTCCATTTCGGAGGATGCGCGATGGCAATACCCCATGCTGCGTCCGCACGCTCGGTGGTGACGCGACCGAACCTACGACGGATCGAGGTCTCCGACCTCAAGATCGCCTTGCTGAAGGGGGTCGAGGACTTCATGGTCCTGCCGACGCACGTGCTGTTCTTGATCGCGATCTACCCGGTCGCCGGCGTCATCATCGCGGCGGCAACCTTCGAGAGCGACCTCCTCCCGATCCTCTTCCCGCTGGCCTCCGGTTTCGCGCTGATCGGCCCGTTCGCGGCGATCGGCCTCTACGAGTTGAGCCGGCGGCGGGAACTAGGCCTTCCCCTGGCCGAAACCCGACCCTTCGCCCCGCTGACCGGCCGTAACGCCGGGTCGATCCTCGCGGTCGGATTCGTCCTGATGCTGATCCTCGTCGCCTGGATCATCACCGCCATGGAACTGTATCGGGCGCTGTTCGGGTCGGAGACCTACGTCTCCATATTTGCCTTTGCCGAGGCGGTGCTGACCACGCCGCGCGGATGGATGCTGATCGTGATCGGCAACCTCGTGGGCGCGGCCTTCTCGCTGATCGCGCTCGCGGTGAGCGCTGTGTCCTTCCCGCTGATCATCGACCGCGGCGTCGATGCCGGGACGGCGATCGAAACTTCGACGGCGCTGCTCCGCGAGAACCCGCGCACGATGGTGACCTGGGGGCTCGTCGTCGCGGGTCTCCTGGTGCTCGGAATGGCGCCGCTCTTCGTCGGCCTCGCGCTCGTGCTGCCGATCCTCGGCCACGCGACCTGGCATCTCTATCGGCGGGCGGTCGCGCCCTGACGCCGATTGCGTCTTACCCCTGCGCGCAGGAGACGACAGATGGCGCTCGTCCTCGTGCTGATCGCTCTCGGCTCGATCGCCTTCCATGTCCTGAGCCCGTGGTGGTGGACCCCGATCGCGTCGAACTGGGGCTACATCGACACGACGCTGATCATCACGTTCTGGATCACCGGCGCAGTCTTCACGATCCTGGTGCTGTTCGTCGCCTACTGCGTCGCTCGCTTCCGGCACCGGCCTGGGCAGAAGGCCTCCTACGAGCCGGAGAGCCGGCGGCTGGAGGGCTGGCTTACGGCGATCACCGCAATCGGCGTCGCCGCGATGCTGGCCCCGGGCCTCGCCGTCTGGGCGCAGTTCGTACGGGTTCCGGCCGATGCCGCGGAGGTCGAAATCGTCGCCCAGCAATGGCGCTGGAGCTACCGCCTGCCGGGCGCCGACGGGCGCCTCGGGGCCGCCGCAACCGAATTCGTCAGCGACGAGAACCCGCTCGGTCTCGATCCGCACGACCCGGCCGGCAAGGACGACGTCATCGTCGACGGCGACGACCTGCACCTGCCCCTCGCGCGGCCCGTGAAGGTCCTGCTGCGCTCGTTCGACGTGGTGCACGACTTCTACGTTCCCGAGTTCCGGGCCAAGATGGACATCATCCCCGGGATGGTGACCTACTTCTGGTTCACGCCGACCCGGACCGGCACCTTCGAGGCGATCTGCAACGAGGTGTGCGGCACCAACCACTACGCGATGCGGGGCCGCGTCGTCGTCGAGCCGGAGCCCCAGTATCGATCCTGGCTCGACCAGCAGAAGACGTTCTCGAACTTCGCCGCCCGCCCTGAGCGGGCGCCCCGCGACGCTGCCCTTCGTCGCGTCGCCGATGACCGCTGAGAGGACGGTGCCATGGTCGATACGCCGATCGGGGCCGCCGGCCCCTTCCCCGGTTCGGAGCCGGACGAGGCCGAGCTCTACCATCCGCATAGCTGGCTGACCCGCTACGTCTTCAGCCAGGATGCCAAGGTCATCGCCATCCAGTACTCCGGCACCGCGCTGGCGATCGGCTTCGTCGCGCTCGTCCTGTCCTGGCTGATCCGGCTCCAGCTCGGATTTCCGGGCCTATTTCCGTTCCTCGGACCGGCCGAATACTATCAGATCATCACCATGCACGGGATGATCATGGTGGTTTACCTCCTCACCGCCGTGTTCCTCGGCGGCTTCGGCAATTACCTCATCCCGCTGATGATCGGCGCGCGGGACATGGTGTTTCCCTACGTGAACATGCTGAGCTACTGGATCTATCTGCTCGCCGTGCTGGTGCTGGTGGCGAGCTTCTTCGCGCCGGGCGGGCCGACCGGGGCCGGCTGGACCCTCTATCCGCCGCAGGCCATCCTCTCGGGCACCCCGGGCCAGGAATGGGGCATCGTGCTGATGCTCGCCTCGCTCATCCTGTTCATCATCGGCTTCACCATGGGGGGCGTGAACTACGTGGTGACCGTGCTGCAGGCGCGCGCGCCCGGCATGACGATGATGCGCATGCCCCTGACGATCTGGGGCATCTTCACTGCGACGGTCCTGGCGCTGCTCGCCTTTCCGGCGCTGTTCGTCGGGGCCGTCATGATGCTCCTCGATCGGCTGCTCGGCACGAGCTTCTTCATGCCGATGATCATCGAGGCCGGCCAGCGCCTGCACTACGGCGGCGGCACGCCAATCCTGTTCCAGCACCTGTTCTGGTTCTTCGGCCATCCGGAGGTCTACATCGTCGCGCTTCCCGCGTTCGGCATCGTCTCCGATCTGATCAGCACCCATGCGCGCAAGAACATATTTGGGTATCGCATGATGGTTTGGGCCATCATCGCCATCGGCGGGCTCAGCTTCGTGGTTTGGGCACACCATATGTACGTGAGCGGGATGAACCCGTACTTTGGGTTCTTCTTCGCGACCACGACCTTGGTCATCGCAGTGCCGACCGCTATCAAGGTCTACAACTGGGTGTTGACGCTCTGGCGCGGGGACATCCACCTGACGGTCCCGATGCTGTTCGCGATCGCCTTCATCGTCACCTTCCTGAACGGCGGCCTGACCGGCCTCTTCCTCGGCAACGTGGTGGTCGACGTGCCGTTGTCGGACACGCTGTTCGTCGTCGCCCATTTCCACATGGTCATGGGGGTCGCCCCGATCCTCGTGATCTTCGGCGGGATCTATCACTGGTACCCCAAGGTGACCGGCCGGATGCTCGACGAGCGGCTCGGCCTGTTGCACTTCTGGGTGACGTTCCTGGGCGCCTACCTGATCTTCTTTCCGATGCACTATCTCGGACTGCTCGGCGTTCCGCGGCGGTACTTCGAGATCACGGGGCTCGGCTTCATCCCGGCATCGGCCGCGTCCCTCAATGCCTTCATCAGCGTGGTGGCCTTCGTGGTCGGCGCGGTCCAAGTGGTGTTCGTGGCGAACCTGATCCGCAGCCTCCGCCACGGCGTGCCGGCCGGCGGCAATCCGTGGCACGCCACCACTCTGGAATGGCAAACGCCCGACACGCCGCCGCGGCACGGCAACTGGGGCGCCCGCCTGCCGGTCGTCTATCGCTGGCCCTACGATTACAGCGTGCCGGGGGCGGCGGAGGACTTCGTGCCCCAGAACCAGCCCGTCCACGCCGCGGGGGCTGCGCCGTGAGCCTCGTCCTCGTCTACCTCGCGGGCCTCGGCGCCCTTTCGGGGCGCTGGCTCGCCCGGCAGCACCTCGCCGCCAAGCCCTGGCTCAGCGCGGGCCCTCTCCTCAGCCGGCCGGCGGCTGGGGAAATCGAGCCGACGGCCAGGCTGGGCCTCGGGGCCTTTTTGGCGGTGGTCGGCTTGCTCTTCGCGCTGCTCGTCGCGGCCTACGGCATGCGCGTGCCGCCGGGCAGCGCCGGGGTCCCTCTCGACCCGCGCCTCCTCTGGCTCACAACCGGCTTTCTCGGGCTGGCGAGCTTGCTGCTCCACCGGGCCGAGCGGGCGGCGCGCCGAGGAGCGGAGGCGGACGCGCGCGCGAATCTGCTTGCCGCCGCCGCGGCGAGCCTCGTCTTCCTCGGTGGGCAGGGCCTCGCTTGGCGGTTGATCTGGGAGGCGGGGGCCGGCCGCACGGTCGATGCGGCCGGCTCCTTCTTCGTCCTGATCACGCTGCTGCATGGCTTGCACCTCGCGGGCGGGCTCGCGGCCCTCGCGCGGATCGCCTGCGGCGCGGCGCGGACGGGGTCGCCCGCAGGCCTCGTCCGGAGCATCGGGCTGTGTACCCTCTACTGGGATGCCCTTCTGGTGATCTGGCTCGTGGCCTTCGGCATCCTGTTCCGGACGCCGTGGTCGGGTCTGATCGATGTCCTGTGCCGGCCGCCGGCCTAACAACCTCGGGACGACGCATCATGACAGAGACCGTTCTGCGCCCCCTCCCGACCGCCGATGGTCCGCCGAGCCGATGGCGGCGCTTCTCCGGCGAATGGGCCGCCGACCGCCAGGCCTTCGCGGGGGCCTCGTGGCGCAAGGCCATGATGTGGATCTTCCTGCTCAGCGACACCTTCGTGTTCGGCTGCTTCCTGATCGGCTACATGACCGTGCGCATGTCGACGACGGTGCCCTGGCCGAACCCCAGCGAGGTCTTCGCCCTGGAGATCGGCGGCACCGAGCTGCCCCTGATCCTGATCGCGATCATGACCTTCGTTCTCATCTCGAGCAGCGGCACGATGGCCATGGCGGTCGCCCAAGCCTACAAGCGGAACCGCCGCGCCACGGCGCTGCTGATGCTCGCGACGGCTGTCCTGGGCGCGACCTTCGTCGGCATGCAGGCCTTCGAGTGGACGAAGCTGATCCGCGAGGGCGTCCGGCCCTGGACGAATCCCTGGGGGGCGCACCAGTTCGGTTCGACCTTCTTCATGATCACCGGCTTCCACGGGACCCACGTCACCATCGGGGTCATCGTCCTGGCCATCATCGCCCGCAAGGTCTGGCGGGGCGATTTCGACGTGGGACGGCGCGGTTTCTTCACCAGCCAGCGCGGACGATACGAGAACGTCGAGATCGCAGGCCTCTACTGGCACTTCGTCGATCTCGTCTGGGTTTTTATCTTTGCGTTGTTCTATCTCTGGTAGGAGGACGGTATGCACCCCGTCGCGAGCCAAGGGACCGACCACGGCCACTCGATTCGACTCTACCTGCTCGTCTGGGGCTGGCTGTTCGTGCTGAGTGCTTGCTCCTACCTCGTCGACTATTTTCACGTTCAGGGCGCCCTGCGCTGGTCGCTGATCCTGCTGTTCATGGTCGTCAAGGCGGGACTGATCGTGGCGGTGTTCATGCATCTCGCTTGGGAGCGGCTGGCCCTGATCTACGCGATCCTGGCCCCGCCGATCGCGATCCTAATCTTCGCCGCGATCATGACCGCGGAGGCGAGCTATACACTCCTCACCCGATTGAATGTGCTCGCGGGCCAGTGATCCACTTCGCCAACGCCCGTCCAGTCGACCGTGAGGACGACGATCTCCGGATCCCTTGGCTCCCGATCACGTCGGTGAGGACATGGATCTTGGTGGTCGGGCCCGCTCGCGAGAGGCCGATCGCCTGCTCACGCCCCCCCTTTTGCGCCGTGGGCGGCGCGCTGGGCTTTGACGTCGGTCGCATCGAGGGCAGCCGCTTCGCCCGACCATCCGGCCTTGGCCAGGGCTTCCAGCATGCCGGTCCAGAAGCGGCGGCGCGACAATCTGTTGAAGCGGTTGTAGACGGTGGTGGGGGGACCGTACTCGCACGGAGAGTCTTTCCAGCGGCAGCCGGACTTGATGACGTGCAGGATGCCCGACAGGATGGTGCGGTCGTCCTTGCGACGAGCGCCGGGCTGGTTGGTGGGCATGAACGGCGCGATCGCCTGCCACTGCTCGTCAGACAGCCAGAACAGCTCTGCCATATCCTCCTCCCGGGAGGTGTTTGGAATCACATTTCTCTCATCATTGCCATGCCTTGAACGGTTTTAGACCCTAAGCCTATGACCGGGTGACGGGCACGCGACTCACGCCGCCGCACGCTCTCGGCTCGCCGGAATGGTGGCAGGCCCTGCAGGAAGCCCGGGCACGGATTGCGGGGGAACCGGCGGAGCGGCCCGGCACCTGGGGTGCGCTGGTGACCTCCTACCGGGCGAGCCCTCGCTTCCCAAAGGACCTCGCGCCGCGCACGCGCAAGGACTACCAGGCCGTGCTCGACTACCTGGCGCCGCTCCACGACGTGGTGCTGACGCGCTGGAGCCGCTCCTTCGTGGCCGGCCTGCGCGACAAGGCGCAGACGCAGAAGGGCCGCCGCTTCGCCAACTACGTGCTGTCGGTGGTCTCCGTCGTCTTCGCGCACGGGATCGAGTTCGAGCTGGCCGCCACGAACCCGGTGCGGGATGTGCGCAAGCTGCGCCGCCCGAAGGGCGAGGCGCTGGCCGCCGGGCGCGACAGCTGGAACCGGACGGCCGGCACGCGGACCCGGATCTCGGCGAAATCGGGGAAGGTGGTGGTGGTCAAGGCGCCCGAGGTGGTGGTGGCAGCCCTGCATCGCCTGCCGGCGCACGCCGCCGCGACCTTGCTGGTCAACAGCCGCGGGGAGCCCTGGGCCGAGAACGGCTTTCGCGGCTCGTTCTTCCGGCTGATCCGGACGCTGGAGGCCGCGGGCCGGGTGGCGGACGGCCTCACCTTCCACGGTCTGCGCCACACTGCCGCGACGCAGATGCGCCGGCTCGGCTTCGACACGCGCACGATCGCCGACATGCTCGGTCAGGAGACCGAGGGCATGGCGGCGCATTACTCACGGGAGGCCGACCTCGAGCCGAAGCTGCGCGGCGTGGTGACCAAACTGGATGAGGAGAACAGGAAGCGCGAGGGGAGTGTCTAACCGTGCAGGCAGGTTTGTCTAACCGCTTGCCAACCCGGTTGAAGATCGAGCGCTAAGTTCCTGAAGAATAAGGTGGCTGGGGGACGTGGATTCGAACCACGACTAACGGAGTCAGAGTCCGCCAACAAAATGTTTAAAATCAATCACTTAGGCATTCAAAATAGCGTCTAGATGGTCATTGAACCAACTCCCTTTTTTCGGCTTCCTGTCTAGATGGATGGCATGCCCGAAGCCACGGTCCCACCCGCCGTTCTCGAATGGTCTCGCGGCCTCGCCAGCCTCTCCCCCGGCATGCCTCCCTGTCCCGGCCTCCGCCCCGATGAATGGGCCGAGACGCACCTGCGCTGCCAGGAGTTCGTCGAGCGGTGGGGCATGCAGGCGCACGCCGCGGGCTGGGACACGCTCCGGCTGTTCGGCGTCGGCCCGACGACCGGCACGGTGCGGGGCGATTTTTGCGGGATCCTCATGCCCCTCTCGGTCGACGTGCACGAGGTCACGCCCGAGTGGATTAAGCTCGGGAAGTGGACCGCCTATCGGCATGAGCCGGTGAAGATGCTGGGCATGGTGGCGGTGTGGGAGGTCGGGAAAAAAGCGCTTGCATCGCCCAATAGAGCGTCCTAATTTCAGGACATATGAAGGGAACGGCCCCGCCGGGATGGGTAGGAGACCCGCTATGATCAAGACCGAAGCTGCCACCATCTTCCACTACACCGTCGAGCAGACCGAGACCGGCATCGTCCTCTATGACGGCCCGGCCATGTCGGAAGCCGACGCCCTCGACTGCATGGCGCGAGACGCCGGATACGCGGACTTCGCCAGCATCCCGGCCGAGATCGGCGGCGCCGACACCCTGCGTGTCACCCGGTCCGCGGCGTGACGCTCGACGACCTCAAGCCCTTCCAGACGCGCGAGGCGGTTGAGGACTACCTGTCCGGCGACCGCCTCAAGTGCCTGCTGTGCGGCAAGGCGTTCCGCGGCCTCGGTCACCATCTCCCGCGGGCGCACGGCGTTTCGGTCGAGGCCTACCAGGATGCACTCGGCTTGCCGCGCTCGCGAGGCCTCGTCGGCTCGGACACCCGGGCTCGGTTTTCGGCCTCCGTCACCAAGACGCGAGAGGCGGGCAAGCTGGAAGAGGCACAGCGCTCTCTGGTCGTCGGCGCCCAAGAGGCATCGCGAGCCAGCGCTCGGGTCGAGCGCCGCCCCTACCATAGGGCGATGATGCGAGAGCACGCGCTGGCCCTCAGCGGGCGTGAGACACCGATCACTGATGACGAGGTGACGGCCGTCATCCGGCACGTCGAGGCTGGCGCTACCGCCTACCGAGCGTGCCGAGAGGTCGGAATTTCTCACACAGCCTTCTACGCGGCGATGCGATCGCGTCCTGACCTGCGCTGCGCGTTCGACGCGGTGCGTCAAAACCAGAACACGGGTGACAGCATGAACGAGACGCTGCGTCGGGTCGGTGCCGCCCTGTACGGCACACAATGGCAGAGCGACCTCGCCCGAGCGCTCAACATCTCGGATCGCCAGGTGCGGCGGTGGGCGAGCGGCGAAGGCAGGGTGCCGGCGGGTGTGTGGTCCGACATCGCTGCGCTGTGCGAAGCCAGGATGGTCGAGATCGCCGACGTGCGAGACCGCATCCGGGCCGAGGCGGCTGTCGTATCATGACCGCCGGCGAGGCCTACCGAGCCAAGCTCCTGACCGACGACGCGCTCGACGCAGCGATCGCGGCCTACCTCGCCGACCCATCGCAGCCGGCGATGCTGGAGATCGGCGACAAGCGCCTCGACGTCGCCGCGGCCGTCCTGGCGAACGCCTACAGCACGGAGGTGCTGGCGCAGGACGGTGCAACCGGGCCGCAGCGGCGGAACGCGGTGACGACGGCGATTTTGCTGGCGCCGGTCGGATGAGCCTCAGCGACCAAGGACGAGTCCGCTGAACTACAAGGCGGCGGTGTAGACCGGTTGTCGGATCTCATCGGTGACCAGGATCGAGATCATATGATGATCACCGTCACGTGCGACGTGTCGGAGGGCTATTGCGGGCAGTGTCTGCTTCGCCTGTCGGCAAGCCTCCTCGACGTTAGCGCACTCAGTCCCCTCGTGGTCACGGCTCTACTCTCCGTCGTGGATATAGAAGAAGAAGCGGGGCATGCGACTTCCGATCGCTGGGGCGCCATGATGGTGGCTGTCTGAGATGCCGCGAAAGCAGATCGCTCAACGCGTCGCGCATTTCGATGTCAAAAGATGGAGAGAGGGGCGAACCACAATGTTGCTCGCGAAGTGTGTCTCAGGCGCATCATGAAGGGTCGAGACGAACCTAAGTCGTGCGGTGTATGGTCAAGACGGGCGGCGAGTGGTGAGGAAAAACCTTGTCCGAAGAAGCCCCGTGACGATTCCCACTGGCCGGTTATGATTTCTGCCGGTTGGGCGCCTGACCACGCGGGGCGCGACCCGGGAGAATGCGCGATGTCGATCAGCTACGACGAACTCTGGCCCCCCGGACCAGAAGGTCGCTCTCACGTCCGGCGGGTCTACCGCGGCGGCGAGAGCATCGGCCGTGTGCGCCGGCGGCCTGAGGAGCCGGGCGAGCTGACCGGCGAGTGATTCGCAGCCGAGCGGAAGAAGGGGGACTTCTATGTGCCGATTGAGGGCACACATGCAACCTTTGAATGCGATGGTGACGATGCAGGCTGGCGCGGGCAGGGCCTGATGCACTCCCGCGCCGCCATTTACGAGGCTAAGCAGCCCCCCCGCTATGATTGCAGTATTTTCATAAAGAAAAATACGATCCTCTGCTGAACATTGCTCGATTTATACCATAGATTTTTTCCTCAGTTAAGATTTGTCTGGAACTACATAGCGAATTGAGCTTCAATATCTCGAGACAACGCTCTACATTTAGTAACATTTTTGAACAGACTTGCTACATAGTTATCAGGGAATTTCGCCTCTATGCACGATATCAAAAATTCTATTACTTGCTTGACTGTTTTTTCAACCTCGTCATCTCTTAGGTTTTCTAAGGACGGCTTACCCGAAATTTCCTGTAATCTCTTGTAGGCACCATGAGCAATAAATCTATTCCCATGCGTAATAATGTTGGCGCTCTTTCCGCTTCTGGCTATTTCTTGTGTCGTTATTTGTTTATCAATACGTCTAAAAGCAAGTACTTTGCTCCATATTTCTTCGCTTGTCGTCCTTGAATTGAAAAGAGTTTTGTACGGCGGACGACCAATGTCTTCCCAAAGCTTTCCGATTTCTCTCTTTGCTTGAACCGCGAGATCAACTTCGTGTCGCGTGCATGCCAGTGCAAGCGTTGCCTCAACCAGACCTAACCTTGAAGGGCCAGAATTTTCGATTTCACCTTGCCTAAATTCATAGTCTACTTTATCTATGGCAAATTCACTTCGAAGTCGCTCTTGGTTTTGATCTAACGCAACGAAATTTCTTGCATCAATGCGATTTTGCGTGTTGTTTGTTCTCGTTACTGCAGGTACAAAGCCCTCAGGGGCTCCTTCAGTAGAGACAACTCTGAAAGGGACGCGCGCATTTTGTAGTTGGCCAGCCATTTTTTGGTTTGCGGCGGCCAATGAACCAATAGTCTGAGCTCCATTCACGATTGTTAGTCCATCGCAATCGAATGTACCTGCAGTGCGAGACCCGCCACCAGCCAGTCGCCGTTTAACAGTTGATGCAAGGGCTGTAATTCCATTGTTGTAAAACCAAAACAGTTCAGGGTTCGTAGCTACAGTCTCCTGGATGCCATTATTGACTTGCGTTGAGTCGCCCAGAAACATTCGTATGTTTCTTGAAAAGAGGCGATGGCCGAATTTTCCATGCAAATCAGCAAGATCACTCGCTGCGATTTGCCCATAAAATGCTTTGACTGGCTCTCTTACCTCGCCCCACTCGAACAGAGTTATAGGTGAAGAGATACTTGCGCCTGCAGCTCCTTGCTGTAGCATGGAATATAACTGCGACTGATTTATAACCTGGGACGACAGCAGTTCCCGTGTCTCATCTACTTCATCAATAAAACTATCGATTGCGGATCTGCTTTCTTCAGAAAAATTAGCGGATCCCGAATAAACGACCACAGCAACAACTTTGCTTGCTTGATTTATAGCAATATCAATTTCTTTGCTTCTTTTCTTAACTTTATCATTAAATTCAATAAATCTACTGCTCAATAGATCTTTACATCCTTTGATAAATTTTAGTATATCGCCTAACTCCACCGATCCAGCGTGCTTAGTGTTCCACTTCGATTGCACTACATACAATATCTGTTCATTCTTATCGTAATAAATCGCATCGACGCCATTATCGCCGAACCCATCGGTTATGGATGACCCTGCAGTTACAGGATCAGCTCCAGTGAGATAGGCAATAGCATATGCAGCTACTCCTCTACTTAATTTGTTAATCTCCAGATCTTCACCTACACTTTTTATATCGGAGACATCAATATTTGGTATATATATAGATTTAATATTGTCACAAATTTGTCTATGTTGAATTACCGCCATATGTCTATTCCTTTCTTTCAAGTTACCGTCTGATGGGATGGATTTCTGATCCCGGAAAAAATTGATTCGATCGATTATAAAATTAATCCGTGCAACGATCAAGCCAGCAATCCACACTTGGAATCCGACGTAATTCGCCTCGCTTTGACATGGATCGCCCCCCCCCCGACGCTGTTGCCTTACCGTGTCACGGAACATGAGGATGCGATGGAAAGTGCAAGCTGGCCGATGATTGTGCGCGTAAGATGGAGCTTGTCCTTTGCGCTCACTGCATCGCCGACACATTCGGCACCTCGCTCAACCGCGTCGTGAACCGCGGCGAGCGCATCTCGAACTTCGTCGACCAGGTGCGCTTCTCAACCAGCCCCGCCCGCGCCGGTACCACGGCGCCACGCCCGAACCGGCTGTTGCAGGTGTCCATCGCTGCCATGAGCTTGCCGGACTTCTCCCGGTCGAGAGCGTCGAACAGCGGGCGCGGGGCCTCGTCGAGCGGCACGAGGTCGGTCGTGACGAGCCCGGCCTTGCTGTAGCGCCAGGGCGTCGGCCCCTGCTCCTTCCAGGTCTTCGCCACGCCATGAAGGGCAGCCTGGATGAGGTGGCGGCTGTCGTTCGTCGCTTCGGGCAGGTGCACGACGGTCGAGACCGAGCGCATCGAGTCACCGCGGTCGTGTTCGCTGGTGTGGTAGAAGACCGTCACGGCCGAGACCGCGAGCCCGTCGCGCCGCAGCTTCTCGCCCAGCCGCGTGGCATGCGCCGCCACTGCCTGTTCGAGCACCGTCCGCTCCATGATGCGGGACGAGAACGAGCGGGTCACCGCGCAGCCCTTGCGCCTGGCCGGTACGATCTCGAGCGGCAAGCAGGCGCGGCCGCGCAGCTCATGGATGATCCGCTCGCCCACCACCGTGAGCGACTGGCGGGCCGGCCGGGGATCGAGGTCGCGCAGGTCCGCCACCGTGTCGACGCCCATGGCGGTCAGCCGGGCCAGCGAGGCGCGCCCGATCCCCCAGACCTCCCCGACCGAGATCCCGACCATCCAGGCGGCGCGCTCGGCCTCGTCCGAGAGGTCGCACACGCCGCCGAGCTCTGGGATGGTCTTGGCGATGTAGTTGGCGAGCTTGGCGAGCGTCTTCGTCGGCCCGATGCCGACGCAGGTCGGCAGGCCGGTCCACTGGCGCACCGTGGAGCGGAGATCCCGCGCCAGCGCAACCCGGTCACGCTCGCGCACGTCCGAGAGATCCAGAAAGCTCTCGTCGATGGAGTAGATCTCCACGTCCGGCGCGAACTGCCGGTAGACCGTGTTGGCCCTCGCGCTCATGTCGCCGTAGAGGGCATAGTTTGAGGAGAAGACGCGCACGTTCTTCTGGCGGCACAGGTTGCGGATCTTGAAGAAGGGCTCGCCCATCTTGATCCCAAGCGCCTTGGCCTCGGCGGTCCGCGCGATGGCGCAGCCGTCGTTGTTCGAGAGCACGATCACCGGCACGCCCGTGAGCTTCGGATCGAACACGCGCTCGCAGGAGCAGTAGAAGCTGTTGCCGTCGATCAGCGCGATCGCCCGGCTCATCGCTTGAGGCTCGCCCGAGCCTTCACGTGGTGCCAGCGCACCGAGAGCAGCAGCACGCCCCAGAGCAGGCCTTCCTCGAGATCCTCGACGGCGAAGTCCTGATCCATCTCCGGGTTGTCGAACGTGAGCGCCAGCCGGTTGCCGGTCATCACCAGGCGCTTGAGGCTCATTTCGCCGTTGACCACTGCGACCACAACCGCACCGGAGGAGGGCGAGAGCGAGCGGTCGACCACGGCCAGATCCTCGTCGTGGATGCCGGCGCCCTTCATGCACCAGCCGCGCACGCGCCAGATGAAGGTGGCGGGCGGGTTCGGCACGAGCCAGCGCGGCAGCTCCAGCGCGCCCTCGATGAAGTCCTCGGCCGGGCTCGGGAAGCCAGCGCACAGGGTCGGGAGCATGAACGGAATCCGCACGAGCCCGCCCGCATCCGCCGCCTCTGCACCGACCCGATAGAGACTCACGCGCGCCCTCCGTGTTAGAACACAAAGAGAACAAACAGGCCGGAGGTTCCCGGTCAAGGCCGAGCTTCGAGCCTGTGCGGAGCGGGGACTGCAGGATCAGGAGATCGTGATGGGCATGTGGACGACGTTCATGGTGCAGACGTTCGAGATCCACCGGAAGCGGCTGCGGCCGGGCAACCGGGATGTGGCGCCGACGGAGAATGGAGCGCTCAAACGCGCCGAGGCGATCGCCGGGCGGATGCCGGGAGCAGCGGCCCTGCGCATCGTGGCGGATGACGAGACGGGTGAGCTGGAGAGCGTCGCGATCCTCGGTCAGTTCGGCGAGGTGCCGGAGGACTTCGCGGAGCAGGTGAGCGGCGGGTAGTCGCCTAGAACGCCGCGCCGGCGTCACCACGCTTGATCTGGATGGGTTGCGAAAAATGATGGGCTCAGCGCCCGGCAAGGTTGGGGGGTCGTGGTGCGCGCACGATCGCGGGTTGCTCCAAGCTACCGTATGCTCGGCACCGAACAGGAGGACGAGCTTGTACAAGGTGACAGGAACAGACCCGACCGGCCGCACACTGGCCTTCGCATGCGGCACGGACTTGCAGGCGCTGGATAAAATCCGGGAGCTGATGTCACGAGGCTTCCGCGACATCTCGGTTGCCGATCCGAAAGGGCAGCAGCAGAGCGGGGCTGCGTTCGAGCGAACGATCGGTTCAGAGTACGGCTGAAACCATTTGAGCCCAAAGATGCCCGAGGCGGACCACACCGCGGCCACCCTGCCTGGCCATAGCTGCGCTCCGATCAATCCAGGGCTTCACCCATGCAGAACCTGCGCGCCGCGATCCTGACCGTTGTCGGCATCGCCCTTATCGCCCTCGCCATGGCCGCGGTGGCAGAGCGGGACATGCAGGCGCGCCTGGAGCGCGCCCTGCTGCCCGCGGCTGTGGTTCAGACGGTGAGCAGCGTGTCGGGAGCGTAGTAGCGCTCCACGTCCTGCGCGCTGCCTGTCGTGGCAGACAGCGCGCACGGGTCGGTTTTAGGCGGCCCTGACGGTGGCGAGGAAGCGGGCGACCTCCGCGCCGAGATACTCGGACTGGCGCGAAAGCTCGGAGGCCGAGGCCAGCACTTGGCTCGCCGCCGCCCCAGTCTCCTCCGCCGCGCCCGCCACCCCGGCGATATTGCCCGTCACCTCGCCGGTGCCGGCCGCCGCCTGGCTCACGTTACGCACGATCTCACGGGTTGCCGCGCCCTGCTCCTCCACGGCCGCCGCAATTGAGGTCGCGACCCCAGAGATCTCCTCGATCCGGGCGGTGATCTGGCCGATCGCTCCCGCCGCCTGACCCGTCGAGGCCTGGATCGCCGCGATCTGGCTGGTGATCTCCTCGGTGGCCTTCGCGGTCTGGCCAGCGAGTTCCTTCACTTCGGCGGCCACCACCGCGAAGCCGCGCCCCGCCGCCCCGGCGCGGGCCGCCTCGATCGTGGCGTTGAGCGCCAGGAGGTTGGTCTGCGCGGCGATCGACGAGATCAGCCCGACCACGTCGCCAATGCGGGCAGTAGCCTCGGTCAACGCACGGACCTGATGCACGGTCTGCCCGGCTTCGGTCACAGCCGCCTGAGCGAGCCGCGCGGAGCCGTCGACTTGGCGGCCGATCTCGCTCACCGAGGCGCCGAGCTCCTCCGCCGCCGCCGCTACCGTGCCCACGTTCGACGAAGCCTCTTCCGCCGCGGCCGCCACGGCGGTGGACTGCGCGGCCGTTTGGGTCGCGGTCGCAGTCATGGTCTGAGCGGTGGCCTGGAGCTCGGTTGCAGAGGCTGAGACCTGGCCGACGATGCCGCCGACGGCCCGCTCGAAGGCATCCGCCATCTGGCGCATGCCGGCGCGGCGCTGCTCCTCGGCCGAGGCACGGGCCAGAGCGGTTTCCTCTTCGAGCCGGCGGGTATGGATGAGATTGTCCTTGAACACCTGCACAGCAGCGGCCATCGCGCCGATCTCGTCGCGCCGGTCGGCACCATGAACCGCAACTGTCGTGTCGCCGGCCGCGAGCGTGCTCATCGTTGCCGTCATCCGGGTAATCGGCTGCGAGACTCGCAGCAGGCTGAACAGCATCGAACCTAATGCAGCAATCAGCGCGATGGCCATGGCGAGATAGGTAACCCGAGTCGCACCATCCGCGCTCGCCACGGTCGCGTCGGCTTCATTCTGCGCGCCCTGCCGGTTCAGAGTGATGGCTTGTCCGATAATATCAGCCAGTGCGGTGTAGATCTTCACGACATCCTGGCTCGTAATCTCAGCTAACGCTTCGGTTTGACGACCTGAATCCATCAGCTGCACGGCGCGTTTGCCGACGGCATCGAACTGGGTCCAGGTTTGCACGAAGCGGTCATACAGAGCACGCTCCTCAGGCGAGGAGATCAGAAGCTCGTAACGCTTGCGTGCCGCGGCAAGCATCACGTCCGTATCCAGATATTGCTTTTTGTGTACAGCGAGTTGCTCGGCATCTCGCGTCGCAGCTACTAGCCGGTACTGCTTCACGCGCGCGCCATCCACTCCCGACTTCAGTTCACCGAGCATCTGCACAGAGGGCAGCCAGTTGCCTGCAACTTCGGTCGCGCTTAGGCGGATGGCGCTGAGCTTGATCAGCGTGAGGGCGCTCTCGCCCACGACGATGACCACCAGCAAGCCAAAAAGGCCGGTGAGTGCGGCCTTGATCGAGATACGCATCAGAAATCCGAGGAGGCTAAACGCTAACGCTGGATCTCATAAAATCCACCGTTGGTTACTGGGCCGCTAACTTCTCTGCCTAGAATTCCTCATACGGCCCTTTTGTTGTTTAATGCGGCCTTCTCGAGAGCGGTGACACTCCCTGGCAGGCTTGCCCTTCTCGCAATATCAATTGTTTCTGGTCCAATACCTCACGCAACGGACGCGTTGTGTGTGGGCGGCGGCGCCAAGCTCTAAGGTCGTGCGGCGAAATCGATCGTCGGCACCCGCGCCGCGCCGCACCTCGGCGCGCGACTCTCTAGCCTCTCAACACCATGACGGTATCCGTTGGGCGGGTGTTTCTGTGCAGTCGAAACTGATGGCGACTCGCCCCTCGTTTGGGCGTCTCTTCATATGTTCTTGATATGTGCCTGCATCGACGATGCTGCGCCGGTCCGGTGCGAATTTATATCGCTTGACCTCGTGAAAGACAGACCGCATCACGAGCATGTCTCAAAAATGGAAAATAATATGGACGACGCGGCCTCTATCATATCTCCCATGATCGAGCTGACGAGCGATATCGTCGGCGCTTACGTCTCGAAGAACAACGTCCCGATGGCAGAGCTGCCCGGCCTGATCGCCTCCATTCATGCGTCGCTTGCCGGGCTCAACAAGCCGCAAGCCGCACCGGAGGAGGATCACAAGGTCACCGCCGCGCAGATCCGGAAGTCGGTCACGCCCGACGCAATCACGAGCTTCTTGGACGGCAAGCCGTACAAGAGCCTTAAGCGGCACCTCACGACCCGTGGGCTCACCCCGGAGGAGTATCGACAGAAGTTCGGCCTACCCTTCGACTACCCGATGGTCGCGGCCAGCTACGCGGCCCAGCGCTCCGAGCTCGCCAAGAGCCTGGGGCTCGGCCAGATCCGGCGTGACCAGGCGGCCGGGCGGAAGGCTGAGGTCGAGGCGAAGGCGGCCGAACCCACGCCGGTCCGCCGCGGTCGGCCCAAAAAGGTCGAGGCCGCCGCCGAGTGACATCAATCTAGTAGTCATATTACCTAGTGCATCCCGCTAAAATCCCGCCGCTTCGATGCTAATTTTATCGGAATTGGATGTGGCTGGTCTTTGAGCGGGATGCGCAATAGCTTAGCCGACGTGCGCTATGACAAAAAATTGTAGTTACCAACCATCATTTCCGGTCAGCAATATTAATGATTGCCGCGGAGATGAGCCCAGCCTCTGCGCATTTGATATTTATGGCTGCAGAAGAGATGCTTAGGTCAATCGTGCCGCGAGAGGGCATCCATCTACCCCTAGATATTGCCAATTAGATCAATACAGACAATGCAAAATAGTTTAGAGCGTGTTATGAACTTATGAGGTAGCGTGGGTGTTGAGGGGTATGAGCGCCGATCGCCCCGCCTACCCGTCCGACGTGTCCGATGAAGAATGGGCGCTGGTCGCCCCCTATCTGGCGCTGCTGCGCGAGGACTCGGGCCAGCGCGACCACGACCTGCGCGAGGTGTTCAACGGGCTGCGCTACATCGTCAAGACGGGTGCGCCGTGGCGCTTCATGCCCCACGACCTGCCGCCCTGGGCGGCGGTCTACCAGCAGACCCAGCGCTGGTTGGCGGCTGACTGCTTTGGCGAGGTGGCGGGTGATCTGCGGGCCGTGCTGCGGCAGGCGGCGGAACGCGAGCCAGAGCCCTCAGCCGTCATCCTGGACAGCCGCACCCTGCGCTCGTCGCCTGAGAGCGGCGAGCGGGCGGGCTACGATGGCGCCAAGCGCAAGCGCGGCTCCAAGCTGCATCTGGCGGTCGACACGCCGGGCCATATCGTGGCGCTGCACGTCACGCCCGCTGACGTCGACGACCGCAGCCAGGTCGGTGCGTTGACGTGCGCGGTGCAGGCGGAGACGGATGGCAGCGTGAAGAAGGCGTTCGTCGATCAGGGCTACACGGGCGAGAAGCCGGCGCGGGCGGCGGAAGCGAACGGGGTCGCCCTGGAGGTGGTCCGTGCACCCGAGGCCAAGCGCGGCTTCGTTCTGTTGCCGCGCCGCTGGGTGGTGGAGCGCTCGTTGGCCTGGGCGACGCGCTGCCGCCGGCTGGTCAAGGATTATGAGCGCTATGCCAGCACGCTGGCCGGCCTGCACATGGTCGCTTTCGTCTGCGACATGCTCAGCAAGATCGAGCGCATAATAATCAGTTCATAACACGCTCTAGAACTATACGGAGAGTCAATTATAATTGATTCAAGCATACGTATAATAATGCTATGGCATCCTTTGATAATATATCAATTGATCAAATTTCAGAGACCAACGAATTTCAAACGATGGCCAATCGGCATCTGACGCGCAAAAGTACGCTGGCGGAGTCGGCGATTGCTAAGCTGGATAAGCACCGAAGGAACCAGATGGAGCGGGCGCCGACGCACAGCTAGGATCGAAACCCTTTGAGCCTGGCCGTGTGACGGGCCGCTGCCGACCGAGGGTGTGTGAAAACGCAGAGCCTGTAGAAGGATCTTCCCCCCCGCACTCTGGGAAGCGTCCGCAAAGGCATGCTGACGGCATATCGGCTGCCACCCAGGATGCTAGGGTCAAAACCCAATCAGCTTGACCGTGCGAGGGGTTGCCCAGGGCGAAGGACCGCTCGGGGTGGGAAGCGGACCCTGGCACCTTGCCCTAGAGCGGACGTATCGCTCTTGAGCCCATTCGACCAGACCGAAACAAGTTTGTCCGTCTCGGCAATCCGTGCGGATCAAAGCAAGACAGTCGCCGTAGGTCGATGGCGAAGCAGCGAGCGGGGCGCTAAGGCGGCAAAGGCAACATGATTACCGTAGCCAGCCTCTCGGCCTCTGCTCCGGATAGTTGCTTCTACCGCCTTATCGTTGATCGACCATCATTGATTATGCGATACTTCAACTACTCTGGTAAATATATCTTTCGATGATACGCTGGATAGGATATAACAGCCACGAGTTCTGATTTACTATCAAAAAAACGAGAAATTTGCGGCCCATCAGCAATAAATTTAACGTGCTTGGCCTTCTTATGATCCTGAACAGTGGTATGTACGACCTCGGTCACTTGGTCGACCTTATAGACGCGGTAAAAATCTGGATGTCGCGCAGAGTAGACGTGTGGCTCGGCATGTGCCCAGTTGCCGATACCGCGGTCGTACCCGACATCGAATTCAATCCTATCACCCTTTTCTGATCGGATCAGCCACTGCTCGGTCACCGCCGTCACGGCGTCGCCTTCCGATCGGGACGATTTTGTCATCGTGAACGAGGCCGGCGCGTACAGGTCGTAAGCGCCGGGTGCGGTGCTTGCGTTCGATACAAACCCGCCACTCACCATAAACCCTGGCTCTCCGGTCTTGTCGTTCGTTGCCGGAATGCCGAGGACGGCCGTCTTGCCTTGATGCAAGATCGGTTTTCCCTCTGCATCGCTTCCTGCCAAGGCTTCAATAAGTACAATGACAAAATTTGCATCCTTCAACGGACCGACATTCCGCGCAGGGCTCCAGCCGGCAGGAAGAGTATTCTTGATCTTTGCGTCATCGGATTTGATGAATAAATAAGTTCGCTGCTCCGTGGCGGACTGGACTAAACGCTCGGCATGTGTAACACTCGGGAAATTGACGATGGAGGCGAAGAGGCACCCACAGAAGGTGATGTGATGTAGAAAATTCATCTGATTTCCTCCTCTACCGGAATTTTTGATTGTAATTCCTAGGGAGGCTCAGTTCCAGAAGCGGTATCGTAACCTGCGGGTTAAACCCGAAAGCAGACCTCCCAAGAGCCCGCAACGGGTCGCAAGCAGTCCCCTGCATGGTCAAGCTGATTGGGTTTTGACCCTAGAATGGCAGCAGCGTGGAAGATTGCTCTACAATTTCATGACCCGCCCGAGTTTTCACACCGCCTAGACCCTAATTGGACATTCCAGCGGCGCTCGCGCAATCCATACTGTTGACCTAAGGCGACCCCTTGCAAGCTGAGTCAGAAATGTCCGATTGCGACGAATTTCCCGAAACTTGAATTCATGACATGCTAGCCTGGCATTGGCCGTTATCTCGTGCTCTCGAATCGAACGCATGAACCATCACCGACCGGGAATGTACAAAATACGGCTCTTTTCTGTACACTCATTATGGTCAGGCTAGCGGCAGCTGCGGGTGGGCCGTGGTGTTCATTTAAGCCGTCGGAATAGGCTACTCCTCCAATGGGAGTAAATCGCAATAAGGCGGCACTCTGGATCGTCCGCACTTTGCGCTCAAAATACGCCCTCGCGAACGTCAATAGTGCAATATTTTACTGTTAAAAGGCACTGTCAGTCACAGCTTGCTCAAGCAGGAATGTGTTTCGACTTGCCAAGCGCTCGGAAATGAAACATTCTAGCCCGATAAAATTTGTCGATAAATATAATAACGCCATGAATTTATATAACTAAAAAGCCTTTTCTCAGGCATGACAGTCAATATCTGTCGAGTACCGGGGAGAAATGCATGGCTGGAACACAACTCACGCGCCGTCGTTTCATGCATGCGACAGCGGCGGCCGCCGTATCAGCACCGTTCGTGCGCGGCGCGCAGGCCGCCGGCAGCCTCTCCGTCGGCTTCTGGGATCACTGGGTCCCCGGTGCCAACAAGGCTACTGAAGAAATTGTCCGCGCCTGGGCCGACAAGGAGAAGGTCGCCGTCAAGATGGACTTTATCACGTCACAGGGAAACAAAAACCTGCTGACGATCGCCGCTGAAGCGCAGGCAAAGTCCGGCCACGACATCTTCGCCCTTCCGACCTGGTACCCTCAGGATTATGCCGAACACCTTGAACCCGTAAACGACGTCATGGACGTGTTGATCCAGCAGAACGGCGACGTCAACGGCACGGTCTCTTACCTAGGGAGAACGAAGGACCGATGGCTCGCCGTGCCGGCGACCGTGGGCAGCCAGATCAAGGGGCCTTGCTCCCGCATTGACCTCATGAGGCAACACGCGGGCATCGATGTGCAAGCGATGTACCCGGCAGGCGGTCCTCCGCAGGCCGACGCGTGGACGCTGGAGGCGTTCCTGAAGGCCGCGGAGGCGTGTCACAGGGGTGGCGTGCCCTTCGGGATCGGCCTCGGCCAAACGAGCGATTCGGTCGATACCGCCGGCGCGATCTTCCAGTCGTTTGGTGCCGCCCTCGTCGACCAGGCCGGGAACGTGACGGTTAAGTCAGATCCAGTCCGCCAAGCGTTAGAGTATTACAAGAAGCTCGCGACGTTCCTTCCGCCCGACGCGCCCGCATGGGACGACGCGTCGAACAACAAGTGGCTGGTCTCGGGTCGCGGCGCTCTCATCTGCAACCCCCCTAGTGCCTGGGCCGTGGCCAAGCGCGACGCACCGAACGTCGCGCAGCAGTGCTGGCTACACGGCATGCCAGCCGGCCCGCGCGGGCGGTTCGCACCCTTCCTGCCCTTCTTCTGGGGGATCTGGGCGTTCTCGCGGAACAAGCCCGCGGCCAAGAGCCTACTCCTGGCCCTGTCGACGCACGACGCAGTGGCCAAGATGGTCGATGTGAGCGGAGGCTACGATCTTCCGGCCTGGGCGAAGCTCACCACGCTGCCGACCTGGGCCGAGGCTGAACCGCCCAAGGGCGTGCTCTACCACTACCCGAACCCTCACCACCATCAGACGCTGTCGATTGCGGCGGCTCCAGCGCCGCCGGCCGTGGCCAATCAGATCTACAACCAGGCCACCATGACGAAGATGGTCGTCCGGTACCTGCAGGGAGAGCCGCTCGACGCCACCCTTAGCTGGGCCGAGCGCGAGGTTGAGGGCTTCACCCGGGGATAACGGGGCTGCGCCCCAACATGCCGTCGTCTGCGATCCACGCGAGGAAGGTTACCCATGCCAGACGGGGTCATCTCAGCGCAGCCTGACGCAACCGCTGCCAAATTCCAGTTCGGCGCCGCGCGGAATTTCTTCCGGCAGCGGTCGACGGTGGGGTTCCTCTTCACCCTGCCATTGATCCTGCTGATCCTAATTTTGGTGATCTACCCTTCGTTCTACGCCGCCTACCTCTCTACCCTCAACAAGCGCATGACGAGCTTCGTCGGCCTCGCGAACTTTGCTTTTCTGTTCACCCGCGAGACCTTCTGGATGGTCGTGAAGCAATCCTGCCTCTTCGCGGTGACCGCCGTGTTCCTCAAAGCCGTCATCGGCTTCGTCGTCGCCCACCTCGTCAACGCGACCCCCGCCCGGGGGCAGCGCAAGTGGCGCGGCATGCTGCTCGTGCCCTGGGTGATGCCTCCGGCTCTCTCCACCCTCACGTGGCTGTGGCTGTTCGATCCCTCCTACTCCGCCCTGAACTGGCTCCTCGCGCTGGTCGGTCTCGGGCCGGTACCCTGGACCGGGGACGCGGCCTGGGCGCGGCTGTCCGTCATCGTAGTCAATGTCTGGTACGGGGCTCCCTTCTTCATGATCATGTATCTGGCCGCGCTCAAATCGGTGCCGGCCGAACTCTACGAAGTCGCCGCGATTGACGGTGCGGGCTGGTGGCAGCGGCTCTGGTACATCACCCTGCCCATGATGCGAAACATCATCGCGATCACGACGTTGTTCTCGCTGATCGTGACCTTCGCGAACTTCGACATAGTGTGGATCCTGACCGCCGGCGGGCCTGTGGACCGCACGCATGTCTTCGCGACGTGGGCCTTTCGGCTCGGCATTCAGGGTGGCGACATCCCGCTGGGGGCTTCAGTCTCGCTGTTCATGGTCCCGATCTTAGCGGTCGCGGCCATCTTCATCCTGCGGGACGTGAACAAGCGCGCGGAGCGGATCTGAGGGTCACCGTGATGCGCACGCGACCGAGATCGGATTTGATGGATGCGCCCGCGGGCGGGCGACGATGGGCCCTGGTCTGGGCCTACATCTTCCTCGGGTTGTTCGCGGCGTTCGCACTCATGCCGCCCGTCTACATGCTGATCACAGCCCTCAAAACGTCGAGCGAGATCTCGGCAGCCACCAGTCCGTGGTGGGTTCATCATCCTACGCTCGACAATTTCGTCGAGCTGCTAACCTCGGCACAGTTTCTAATATTTTTTAAGAATTCAGTTATTGTTGCCGGATGCGTCGTAATCGTAACGATGCTCATTAGCGTTCCGGCGGCCTTTGCCCTATCGAGGATGAAATTCTGGGGATCTGGCGCACTCGCAACCGGTGTCTTCCTGACCTATTTGGTTCCAGATACGCTACTTTTTATTCCTTTATTCAAGATTTTTGCTGCATTTCGAGATTTGACGGGGATTGAGCTTATCAATCATTGGTACGTTCTTGTAATTGTCTATCCGACCCTCACAGTGCCTTTTTGCACGTGGATCATGATCGGCTATTTCGCCTCCATTCCAAGGGAACTCGACGAAGCGGCCCTGGTGGATGGTGCGAGCTGGACGCAGACGCTCATCAGGGTCTTCATTCCTGTAGCACTCCCCGGCGTCATTGCGGCGATGATCTTCGCCTTCACAGTGGCCTGGGCCCAGTTCCTATACCCGCTCGCCTTTACGACCTCCCAGGATCAGCTCGTACTGAGCGTCGGCATCGCCACGACCCTCATCAAGTCGGACGTATTTAACTGGGGTCAGATCATGGCAGGCGGATTGCTTGGAGCCGCGCCGCCATTGATCATCTATGCGTTTTTAATGGACTACTATATTGCGGGGCTCACGGCGGGAGCCACGAAAGGCTGATGTAAAGATAGTATGGTGAGGCTGGTGTCGAGTCCGCCAGAACCTCTCGGGCCTGTCGCGAACTCGGAACCGAAGTGCGCGGAATGTGGGACAGCTTCTCACGTCCCACACGCCTCCTTTATGCGAGCGGGTGGAGGATGCAGCAGGACGGATAACATCGAAAGGTCCGCTGTCGGATGGCGAGCGGCCATCCGGGCATTTTAAACCGGAGGTTCGGAATTGGCGCGATCCTGCGGTTTAGCATCCACCTATTGAACCGCCGCTACCCACCCTGAACAGCCCATCGCACGATCAAGCGAACAGGGCACCTTTCTCTAGCGCCGGGCGGGCGGACGGATCTCCTGCCGGATCTCGCGCAGGAGGTCGGTCGCGATCCGCACCTGCTCCTCCAGGCGCACCAGCCGGTCGCGGTCACGCTCCAGGCTTTCGAGGCGGCCGATGACGAGGCCGTAGCGCTCGTCGTCGCGCTTGGCCTGACGCTGGTCGGAGGCAGCCAGCTCCTCGAGGCGGGCGTCGATTTTGGCCGCGTAGGATCCAATCCAGAGGAGTTGCCCGGCCAGCCCCACCACCAGGGTCGCCATGGCCCAGAATGAGGTCCGGCGCGGCAGGATGATGACGCCCTCGGCGTCGTCGGGAGGAGGCACCCGGCTACTCCGCCGGCTGGACCTTGGCGCTCGGGATCGCGTGCGCGGTCGCCGGGTCGGCCAGGATCGTCCTCACGTCCGGCACCGCAGCCGCGGAAGCCACGAGGCCGGCATTGCGCCGCACGTAGAGGCCCCAGCCGGTGACGGCGATCGTCACCAGCGCGCCCGTCAGCGCGGTGGCGGTGTCGGCATCGATCCAGCCGCGCCCGACGGCGATCCCGCCGCCGAACTGCAGCAGGGTGCGCAGCAACGTGGTGAGCTGTTCCTGGTTCATGGCGATCTTCCTCTGAAAGCCGGTAAGCCGGGGGTATGAAGGGGGTCAGGCCGCGATACGCTTGCCGCAGGTGGGGCACACGGACGGCGCGGTGGCTCCGTCCGGGGCGGCCTGGAAGCCGAGGGCCGCGGCCCGCACCTCCTCGACCCGCCGCGCCCAGCCGCGGCCGAAGCGCGGCCAGGTCGAGAGCGCCCGCAGGAACGACAGCCGCCCGTCGCTCAGGGCATCGATCAGCCCCGGCCCGTCCCGGCTCTCGAGCGCCGCCAGCGTCACCGGGCCGAGCCGCCCGTCGTCGGCGAGCCCGAGCACCCGTTGCAGCCCGATCACGGCCCGCTTCGGCCCGCTGTTCACCGCGAAGTCGAACAGCGCGTAGTCGAGCCCCGCCGGCAGCGCATCGCCCTGGATCGCGTCCCAGAACCGGCGACGGTAGAGCGGCGCCACGCTCGCCGGCGTCAGCGCCCGTACCTCCGCCCGCGTCGCCGGCCGGCCGAGCCACAGGCTCAACGTGCCGATCGTCACCCCGAGGTTGGTGGCACCGCCCGGGTCGGCCGGGTCGTCCGACCATCCGCCTTCATGAATCAGGACGAGCGAAAGCGCCCGCTCGAACGTCGTCGCGGTCATGGGTCTCTCCGGATTGTGCAGGGTGGTGCGGCGGCGCCGGCCGGTCGGCCCGGGCGCGGATCAGGCCGAAGTTGGCCTTTGTCTGCAGAGGGTGGCCGTCACAGGCTGGCCGCCTCGTGCCACAGTGCGTCCAGCGCCGCCGCGTCGTAGCCGAGCGCAGCGCCGAGCCGCGCCACCATCGGGTGCCCGCGCTCGAACGTCGTCGCGCCGGACACCAGCATCCGGGCGGCGAAGCGCTCCGCCTCCGGCAGGCCCGCCACCGCCGCCTCGATCCGCGCCGGAAGCCGGCCGGTCATCACCGCCGCCAGTGCCTCGTCGGGCGTGATCGCCCCGGCCTGCGCCAGGGCCTGGAAGAACTGCCGGTCGGAGACGACCAGGGGGTCGGAGACGACGAGGGGCGACGCCGGAACGGCCCGGCCCTGGAGCGCCGCCAGCTCGGCCGCCAGGGCGTCGCGCTCCTGACGGGCCGCCGCTGCCTCGGCCAGGGCCGCGTCCCGCCCCGCGAGCGCTGCCGCGTCGATCCCCGCCAGCACCGTCGACAGCGGGAACCCCGCCGCTTCGGCCTGAGCTGGGGTCAGCGCTCCACTGGAAACGAACTGGGGCTCGCTCGCCCCCGGCGGCGTCACGTGCTGGCCGAGCACCACGTGCCAGGCCGGCGCCTCGGCCGATCCCGCCGGCCGGCCGCGATACAGGAACTCGTAGAGGTAGGGATCGCTCATCGCACCCTCATGCCGCCACAGGGGTTTCATCGGAGAGGCGCCGCCAGGCGCCGTTGGAGAAGCAGGCAAGCACGCCCGTGCCAGAGCCCGCCGCCTCGCCTGCCTTGCGAGCGTTGCTCACGTAGACCAACCCTCCGGCCGCGCCGGCCGGCACCGTCGCCACCGTGTAGGAACCTGGGCGTATTGAGCCGTTCACCGTCAGATGACCAGCACCGCTCAGCGTCGCGATGTTTGACAGGCCGGCATACCACTTGAAGGATTGCGTTGCCGATGGGACGCTGTTCCAGATCGCTCCAACTTCAATGCCTAGTGCATAATCGATCGAGCTTTGGTTGACGGGATAGAGGACTATTTTTGTTCCAGCCGAGCGGGCCGTGAGCGAAGGAGGCGCATAGCCACTGTCCGAAAACATCAAGCTATTGCTTGCGGCATTGTTGAGCGTCAGGGCCCCTCCGCCGACTGTGGCGTTTCCCGAGAGAGTGAGGTCCGCAAAGGTCGGGGCGCTGCCCGTCCCGAGCCCCAACGCGGTCGCGCCGGCCGCCGCACCGGCCGCCGTCAGGAGCGCGCGCCCGGTGGCAGTGCTGTCGGTGATGTCGGCGGAGGCCGGGCCGGTCACCGGCTTGCCGGAGGCGCGCACGAAGTCGCGCACCGTCCAGTTACCCGAGGCGTCGGAGGTCGCGAGCGCCGTGTCGCCGGCGGCGGTGACGAGGGTCGCGCGACCCGGCAGGACCAGGCTGGCGGGGTTATGGGTGAGCGTCGCTGCACCGGTGAAGCGCAGGAGCCGCACCCGGTTCGGGCTGGGGCCGAAGCTGGTGACGGTGCCGGCGCCGGTGAGCGCCACCTTGAGGGCGGGCAGCGCCCCGAGGTCGACCGTGGCGGCGACCGGGGCCGAAACCTCCGCCGCCGTGAGGTCGAGGCCGCCGGTGGCGCGGTCGATCCGCAGGGCCTCGCGCCAGGTGCTGCCGTCGGGCGAGACCTTCACCCGCAGGTCGTCGTCGCCGGTCAGGCCCAGCTCCGCCCGGCCGGAATAGCCGGACTGGAGCAGCAGCGACAGGGTGTTGCCGGAGGCCTCCTTGTTGAGGGTGTACCGGAGGTCCCCACTGCCGCCCTCGCCATTGGTCAGGGCGGTCCAGAGCGCCGTGTTGAGCTTGGCGGCGAACGGGTTCTGCGCGTCGGCGGTGGTGCCGAGGCCGAGGAGGGTCACGGTCTGGAGCGTCTTGAGGTCCGCCGCGGTCACGGTGGGGAAGCCGCCCGGGGTGGTGCCGTCATGCACGACCAAGCGGTTGTTGGTCGTGTCGACCGCGACCTCGCCGGGGCGGCCGGTGAAAGTGCGCAGGAACGCCCACGCCTCGCGCAGGAACTGCAGACGGATGGCGTTGGTGTCGACCGAGTAGTTCGGCACCGTCGCCAGCATGACCTCGATCCCGGTCAGCACGGAGGCACCACGCTGGCGTATTGCTGGAGCACCGGGCGCACGAAGTCCGGCACGGCGGCGATGCGGTAGGACACCGTCTCCTGGCCGCCGAGGCTCTTGGATTGCAGCCCGACGCGCTCGGCATAGGCCTGGCGCTCCAGGATCCACTCCCGGGCGGCGTTGGCGAGGTCGGCCGGGACGTAGCCGTAGGTGAGTGCCACCGGTCGGCCGGCATCCGCCGCCGCGAAAGTGTAGCCGCCCGCGCCATCGACGGCGTACTGGCCGGCGGCCGGAGCGGAGGCGACGCGGGTCAGGGCGGAGCCGCCGGCATCGGTCACGCCGCCATCGCTCGCCCAGGCGCCGTAGGGCTGGAACGCCACGACGGCCCCGTCCGGAGGCACCAGGGCGGCTTCCGCCGTGACCTGGTAGCCGGCCGTGTAGGTCACCGTAGCCCAGGCGCCGCCGAAGCCGAACGGCGTGCCGGTGCCGAAGCGCAGCATCTGCGGCCGGCCCGGGGGCGCCTCGTCGGCGGGGTCGATCTCGTAGCCCGCGAGCAAGCCCGACCCTGGCACCAACGGACGCACGCTCACACCGGCCACCTCGACCGCATCCACCCGGGTCACCGGATAGGCGCGCAGGAGCAGGCCGTTGCGACCCACCTCGCGCGTCTCGGTATAGGACCGCGGCAGGATCGACGGGCGGTTGATCGCGCTCAGGATCGTCCGGCTCACCGCCGTGATCAGCCGCTGCAAGGCCGGATCGGTGTCAGGGTCTGGCACCGCGCGCAGGTCGGCGAGCCGCACGAGATCGGAGGGATTCGGCGCCACCGCGATCAGCCCGACAGCGCCGCCCGCGCCTTCTCGCGCAGGACCTCGTTGGTGATCGGAGGCACGGCCGGCACACCCTTCAGCTTCAGGAAGGCGAAGAGCTCGGGCCGGGTCATCGCGTCGATGGCCTCGGGCGTCACGGCAGCCGGGTCGAGGTTCGACGCGCCGTCCTGCTCCCGCTGCTGCGCCGCCCGCGCCTCGGCCAGCATCGCGTCGAGCTCGTCGTCGGTCATGGCGTCGAGCCGGTCGGAGAACAGCCCGATCAGGACCTGCTTGCGCAGGTCGAGCGGGCGCGCGGGGGCGGGCGCCGGGCCGGCCTCGTCCTCCGCCAGGAAGCCGTGGGCTTCGAAATCGGGGCGAAAGCGGGGATCGACCCGGGCGACACCGTCGCGGATCTCGACGGGAAAGCCCTGATGGGTGAAGCCGGTCAGCCCCTCGGGGGCGCGCATCGTGATCATGGCGGCGCTCCTCAGACCGCGTTGCCGTTGAGGGGATCGCGCCAGGTCTGGCCGTCGAACACGATCAGCTTGCCCAGGCTCTCGTCGAAGAACTGCGCGCCGCGGTGGGCGGCGTAGAGGCCGGTCTTGCCGGCTGGCCGGGCGCTCGTCGGGCCGGACGGCGCGATATAGGTCCAGCCGTTCGCCTGAAGCATCTGGCCGTCCTGCTCCGGCACGCTGACGACGGTGCCGGGCACGCCCGAATAGGTCCGCCGGTTGACGATGCGGGTCTGGTCCCGGGCCGTGATGGGCGGGAAGAGGCGCCAGTTCATCGGCATGATGTGCCCTCGCAGCAAAAAAGGAAGCGGGGCGCCGCCGCCCCGGACGACAGGTCAGCCGTTGCCGACGTTGGTTAGGATCGCCATCGACGGCGGGAAGTAGTGCTGCAGCACCTCGTCGGCGTAGACGCCGTACTCGTACTTGCGCGAGCGCAGCGGCCACTCGATCTGGTAGTAGTCCTGCCGCGTCCTGATCTGCATGACGTTGCCGATATTGTTGACCGGATACGGCAGCGCCGCGGTGGTGAACAGGATGGTGCCGGCCGGCAGGTTCGGGTGCACCCGGATGTCGAGGACGGAGCCGCCCTGCATCGAGAACCGGTTGAGGTACTTGCGGATCATGATGCCGCCGCCGAGCGCGTCCTGGGCGGCGGAGAACTCGAATTTGAAGGCCGAGTTCGCCGAGCCCTGCAGGATCTTGCGCGAGAGGTTGAGCCCTTCCTGGCTGTTGACCCAGATCGTATCCGGGCTCAGCCGGTAGAGGTCCCACATCTGCTTGAGGACGGCGTCGATCTCGACGATGCCGCCCGCGCCGTCGGCGGTGAGCGGGGTGCCGACGCCCGGGGTGCCGGTCGGCATCGTGACGATCGTGGCGCCAGAGCCGGCCTTGAGCGCCTGGGTGAGCAGGCCGTCGAAGGCGAGCGCGTTGGTCGAGCGGTCCGCGGCGCCGAGCGAGGCGGCCGTCTGGGTGCCCGCAGCCGCGCCCGTGATGACGACCGAGTTGATCGGGGTGATGGCGCCCAGCACCTCGGCCCCGGCCGCGCCCCAGAACCAGGCGTAGCCGAGCGCGCCCGGCACGGCCGCGACCGAGGCCGCGACGGAACCGGTCGGGCCGGTGACAGCGACCGTGGCCGCCGCGGACTTCGCCGCCGCGCCGCCGCCGAAGATGTCGGTCGAGCCGTCCGCGTTGGTGCGGGTGATGGTCGACTGGATGCCGCCGGCGAGCGAGCCGTTGATCACGCCATCGAGCGCGAGCGCCACGCAGATCACCGACAGGGTGCCGTTGGCGAAGCTGCCGCCGGACGACGAGGCCGAAAGCGTCGGGGTCGGGGTGGTGCCCAGGGCGAGGCTGGTGTTGCCGCCCAGGATCATCGCCTCCTCGCCGAGCATCAGGCTCTGCAGGCCGGTGCGGGCCGCGATGGCGCGGACGTCGTCGAACCCTTGCGCGGCGTACTGGGCCTCGAAGTCGACGTTCGACTCGATACCGATCCCTTTGTAGGAGGCGGTGTAGTCGGCGGTCGAGACGACCTGCACGCCGCCGCGGTTGCCGCCCGAGACGCCGATGCGCATCCCCGACACGTTGATGCCGGTGATGGCACGCCAGGCGGCCTGGATCCCGCCGCGGCCCGGCACGCGCGGGATGACGTTCCGCAGCGGCGTCAGCACCGGGTAGAGCGACTTCGCCCCGAGCTCGAGGTCGTAGAAGGTGAGGCCGCTCGTCGGCGAGACGCCCTGCGAGAAGGTGGCCTTCTCCAGACCGGCGAGGCCGGGCTGGGCGAGGATCGGGTCGTTGAGCGGAATCGCCTGGGCCTTCTTCAGGGCCTCCAGGGCGGCAGCGGGGTTGTCCTGATACATGGGAGCGTGATCCGGATCGGGAGGCACGGCAGCGGGCGCGCACGCCCCGTTCCCGGAGCGCGGCGTGGCGGACGTCGTGAGGGATGGGCCGTCGGGCCCGGCGGGTGAGGTCGAGGCCGGCCCGTCTCCGGGCGGCTCAGCCTCCGTGTTCAGATCCCGGCGCGTCAGCGCGCCGCCGGGAGAAGCTGCTGGGGGTTGGCTTGCGAGACCTTGATGAGCAGGGTGGCGCGCTCGTCGGGACTCATCCTGGCGAGCAGCTGCAGCGCTTGCTCGTCGGTGACCGGCTCAGGCCCGCCCTCGGCGCCCTTGGTCACGGCCCGGCCGACGAGGTGGCGCGGCACCGGCTGATCGCCGATCATCTTCTGCAGGGTGGCGATCGCCGGCATGATCTGGTCCGTGACGGCCTTCTGCAGGGCGTCGCGCTCGTTCGTGACCTTGGCGAGCTCGGCGCGCACGACCTCGACGAGCTCCGCGCCCTTCGCCAGCGCATCGCCGCCCGCCGCCTTCCCGGCCCCGCAGGTCGCCCCGAGCGCCACGGCGTGATCGTGCACGCCCTGGATCTTCTCGAGGTCCGACCGGCTGTTGCGCGCCCCGACCTTGGCCAGCGCCCGGCCGCCCGGGCTGTCCGCCGGCACGGCCTTGCGGAGCGCGCCCCAGGCGTCGTCGCTCAAGCGGCCGGCGGCGAGCGCCATGGTGGCGTCGTCGGCGCTGCCCGCGAGGTCGTCCATCTCGCTCTGCACGATCGCGACCAGGAGCGAGAGGCCCTGCGAGGCCCAGGCCCGGATGCGGGCCGGCACGTCGGTCTGGGCGCCCGCATAGGCCGCATCGAAGGCGAAGGAGGACTGGAGATCCTTCACCTCGCCGATCAGGGAGCGTGCCGAGCCCGCGCGCCGCGACAACGGCCTCGTCACGGATACGGGCGAGCGCATCCGCAAGTCGCCCCGTGATCGCCCGGATGGCCCGGCGCGTGGCCGGACGGTCGAAAGGGACGGGGTCCGGCCGCCTCCACCGCTTGGTGAAGCCGGCCGGAGCCAGCTTGCCGGTCGCCACCCGAAGCGCCGCGACCCTGTCGTGCCAGGCGCCTCGCAGGCGCTCGATCTCCGCGAGCACCGCCTCGCGCACGTCCTCGCCGAAATCGCCGTGCGCCTCTGCGACGTCCCGGCTCACCTCGTCGAGCGCGGCATCCACCACGGCGCCGAGTTGCCGGCGCAGATCCCGGGCGAGGCCGGGCTCAGCCTCGTCGTGCAGCTTGCCGAGGCCAGTCGCGTTGAGCAGCCCGCCCAGGGCAGCCTTGGCCTCGCTGGCGTCGAACCCGGCCCGCGCCAGGATGTGGCGCGCCGTCGTCTCCAGGGCGCTGCTGAGCAGCGAATCCGCGATATGCGTGGTCACCGCGACGGCGGCCGGTGCATCGACCAGCCGTGCTCCGGGGTGGGGATAGCGGGCACGGCCTCCGCAGCCCGCCGGTAGAACTCCAGGATGCCCTCGCCGCCCTTCACGCCAGCAAGCTCGTTGAAGGCGTCGCTCGCGGCGTCTACCTGATCGTCGTGCGAGCCGGACGGGAACATGCCGAGCTCCTGCAGGAAGGTGTCGTTCCAGGGCGCCCGGACCAGCTTCACGTGGCCCTGCTCGACCTGGGCGGCGAGCGGCCGGGCCCGGGTGTCCTTGGCGCCGGTGACCGGCAGGGCGGTGACGATGTAGCCGGCGAGCGCCGCGACGAGGTCCTGCGCCTGCGCCTTGCCGGCCTGGCCCGGGTCCTGCGGCAGCCGGATCGCGACATCGCCGCCATCCTGGCGCGCGGTGTCGAACAGCAGCGTGCGGACGGCACCCGGGGTCTTCTGCACCCGCCTCACGTCGAGGACGTAGAACGCTCCATCCTCGCCCCGCCCGATCTTCACCCCCGCTGTCCAGTCGCCGCCCTTGGTCGTTCCTGCGAGGTCCCAGGCCCGCACCCTTTTCGTGATGCGGGGGACCGCGTCCACGATCTCGATCTTACCGACCTGGAACAGGCCGCCGTGCCGCGGCGCCGGCCGCTGCTGGAACTGGCCGGCGACGGCGTAGGCGCCGAGCGGGATCTTGTCGCGCTCCACCACCTCGCGCGGGAAGCGGGCAGGGAACAGCAAGTCGCCGTCCTCGGTCCGGGGATCCCGGAACCCGATGCTCGTCACACACCGGCGCTCCGGCTCGAACTCCATCGGCAGCATCAGGTGCTCGTAGCCGAGGGCCTTGGACAGGATCACGCCCGAGACGTCGCGCTCGTGCAGGCGCTGCATCACCACCACGATCGCGGACCGCTTCGGGTCGGTGAGGCGGGTCGGGACCGATTCCAGGAACGTCGTGGTCACGCTGCTGCGCTCGGCTTCGCTCTCGGCCCCGTCCACCGAGTGGGGATCGTCGATCACCACCCGGTCGCCGCGCGAGCCCGTGAGGCTGCGGAAGGCCATGGCGTCGCGAAAGCCCGTGGCCGTGTTCTCGAAGCGGGTCTTCGCGTTCTGGTCGCCGGTGAGCACCACCCGGTCGCCCCAGAGCGCCCGGTACCAGTCCGAGGTGACCAGCCGCCGGGCCTTGAGGTTGTCGCGCACCGCGAGCGGGATGCTGTGCGAGGTCGCCACCACCCGCGTCGCGGGCCGGTTCTTCGGCCCCCATTCCCAGGTCGGCCAGAACACGCCGACCATCAGGCTCTTCATGGTGCCGGGCGGCACGTTGATCAGGAGCCGGGTGATCTGCCCGGCGCTCACCGCCTCCAGGTGCTCGGCGACCGCGTCGATGTGCCAGCCGTGGACATAGGGCGCGGCCGGCTCGACGACGTGCCAGGCCCGCCGCACGTAGCCGACCAGGCTCTCCTCGCTGTCGAGGCGGTCAAGCTCCCGCAGCAGGGCTGCCGGATCGGCCAGCAAGGCACTCGGCAATGTCACGCAGCTGGTCCCGTTGGCCCTGGTCGAGGCGGTTGAGCGCAGCTCGGAGATCCGACCGGGTCGCCGGTTCGAGGCCGGCCGGATCGGCATCAAGGTTGTGGGCCTGACGCTCGAGCGGGATCAGGCGGGCAGTGACACGGGACAGCTTCTCCAGCAGGTCGCCGGGGCTCTCCCGGTCCCCCAGCAGCGGACCGTCTGGCTGTCCGCCCTGGAGGTGCGTGGCGAGGCGGTCGGCCAGGACGCGCTTCAGGCCGTGGAGCTGCTGGAGGTCCCGCCGGTGAGAGGTGACGACGTCGAACCCGATCTGGGCCGAGGCTTCGATGATCTGCGCATCGGTGCGCGTGCGATGGGGCTGCGAACCGGCCTGCGAACCGTCACTGCGAACCAGCTTCTCGCGGATCGCGTCGCGCACCTTGTCGGCGAGGGCGCGGGTCCAGCCCTCGGCCTTGGCCCGCTTCCGGATCGCGGTGTCGCTGACGTCGTGCTGTTTCGCGATCTCGCGGATGGAGAGCTGCCCGGCGCGGTAGGCGGCCTCGATCGCTTCCCAATCGGTTTTCGCGGGCATGAGGGTGGCGCCAGGAGTTTGGGAGCCGGGGAGGGCTCGAAGCCTTTGATGGGGCAGGGGACTGCTGGTGGGCGGGCCTCAGTAGGCCACGTCGCATCAGGCCCACTCCTGCGAAATCCCCCACCGACTAATGTGAACACCGTTTACCATGATCGGGACTACTGATGCGTGTGATTTTTTCATCACATAGTTGTGGACTCCCGCCACACCCTTCGATCCCGTCATTGCGCGGCGCCCGAGCCGGCATCACAACCCTGGTAATGCCGAAGATAAGGCATGCAGGGGGTCTAGATGAGGCTACTGAAGTTCGGCGCCGCGGCTGTCATGGCCGCGTGTCTTGGCGCGTGCGTCGCACACCAGATCCGTGACCGCGATGATTTTCTCGCCGAGGGAGTTCGTACCTATCAAGGTGAGACGCGCGAGCGTGTGCTGCAGGCTGCTCGAACAGTGCTGCAGATTTCAGATCCGGATGACTTTGAGTTTCGCGATACGCTCACTGGCTTCACTGGCCTTCGCCGCTATGTGATTTACGCCGTGCTCGCTGCGTCACAGGGGCGCGAGAAGTGGGAGATGCAGACCGAGAGCGACGGCCGAGCCCTGCGCGCCGCAATCTCGGTCTCGGAAGCCGGTGTCTCCACGGGCGGCTACAGCACCACCCCGTATGAGGGACGCATGGCGAGCATCCCGCTCTACCGGCTGTTCTGGGATCGCGTGGACTACATGCTCGGCCGGCGACCGGATTGGGTGTCGTGCGAACAGGCTGAGGCGGCGCTGGCGGCGAGCAAGACAGGTTCAGCGTCGCTCGGCGGATTGTGCGGGCCCACGAGCGATGGCCGGAATGCACCGGCACCCCAACCTCTCCCACCGCTGGCCAAGGGCGGCCGTCAGCCGCGCGCGTAAGGGTTCCTCGGGCGGCCTCGTCTGGGGAACGTGTCAAACGCTAATGCTCAGGGGCAACCAACGGCTACGGTTGCCACATCTGCCCTCTGATCAACCGCCGCAGGGGGTAGATGGCGGGTTGGGCTGTAGGTGACACGAGCCCAGCCCGTCTCAGCAAAGGCTTCGGGGGGGCCGGAAGAAAGTAGGGATTTGGCAAAGCTACGCCGGCTGCCTCGCCATGGTGCTGTGCACCTCCGCGGGCCGGGTCCAAGCTGCCGATCCTCTGATCGGGCGAGCCCCAACCGGGGCGCGTCTTAAGCGACGGGAAGGCCCCGCGCGCTGAAGCTGGATTGCCTTGAGTGGGAACCTTACAGAAGCTGGTTGGCTTTGACAAGGTATCAAACGATAGGGTTTGATAGAGCCGCGGCAAGCAGCATCTGCCGCCGTATAGGAAATTCATCAATTGCACATTCGCAATGCATTTGCTGCAACCCTATCCAAAAAACGCGAAGATAAATAGTGGAGCCTTATTTATTATACCGGTAATAATAATAATTGAACTATATGTGCGTCCCTCAAGTTACATAAATATTATGGCGTCTGCGGAATATTTGTAGTGTCATTAATAATAAATAATGTGCAACAACACTGTGATACTCTTACAATTAAATATAATATAACAAAATATCACATGGAAGCGCGAATTTCATTTCTATAATTTGATGTTTATGAGCTGATAAATGGATCAAGAATGCCGGAGCATCATTCAACGCTGTTTAGGAAATTTGTTCCATGCCCTTGACAAGCCGCACGGATCAGCCATCTATGGGGCACGGCTCCACACGGGCGCAACCGATCAAACATGGTCGGCCTAGCCTCTAGCGAACGCCGCCTCAGGAGGTGCTTAACTGAAGCGGCTTGCCTTAAAATCGAGATCCACAAACTGGCTCGGCAGAGTCCTTGTGGTTGGGTTTCTAGGCATAAGATGTGGGTGAGGCAAACAGCCTCGGAAGCCTAGCATGATTGCGATATTGGCATGGGGGCGACAACAAATCGTTGTCGCTCTTTTGCTATCTAGGTGCGAATAAAATCGTTTGGATAGACATTCATGTGAGGATTTCCCTTATTATTGCTGTCATCGTCGTGGCAATTTGGGAAATTTCCCGAATAAGATTTTCCATCTTTTGTGCAATCATAATGAAATCCGTCTTGGTACGCGCCGCCTGATCGCAAATGGGCATTTAGGAAGCATCTCACCGTATGCGGTGGCGCAGCGACTTTCGCCCGGCAGCCGTGCATATCGGCGCGCCCGGGAGACACAAAATCGATCTTATTGTTGTTGGTGAATTTTCCTTGACGCTTACCGATTTTTTCAAAAGCATATTTTTGTTCGAATTTTTTGCACTCTAACTGGATAACCTCAGCAGGATCAGGCGATGTAGCCAAATTCCTGCCAAGATGGTCGAGCATGCCAGATAGCTCAGATGCATTGAAATGACGCTCTGGCAAAAGAATCGGCGTCCTTCGCAGCCTCTGCATGAATTCTATATTAATTGCTCTAAGCGCCTTAAGAGAGCTTCTTGCCACACTTGTAAGACTATCAGCATAAAGGTTGGCACTCACTCTTGCGCCGGTGCCAGTTTGGATTAGATCAGCACCAATGCTCAATGATCTGTACAAACTAAACGGGCGGAAGATGTCATAGAAGATGTCCTGCTCCCAAGGACGAAGGGCGAGAAGAACACACAATCCGCTCTCTAGAGCTGATTGACGCCCTTCAATATATCGCATAAGAGTTTCGAGCAACTCCTCGCAATATGAATATGTAACGACATAAGAGCCTGACGAATTTTTTCTTAAAGGAAGACCAGTGAATTCATGCTGGATCTCATTAGCAGCTCTTGTTGAAAATCTATCGAAGTAAATCTCGGGCACCCCACCGACAAGCAGCATGATATTATCGCTTCATTAGTTTCATTACTATATCTAGGGGAATTGAAATTCTTGCCAGATCCGCTTCTGATAATGATGAAAAATCTATTTTTGCGAATTCAATTTTTGTTTCGCGATGAGATTCAACTTTCGAAGATTGCTGCATAAAATATCGTTCGATTTCAACACTATTTCTTGCGCACCATTCTTTGATTTTATTCAGTACAGCTCTATCGTAATCATCAGAACTCAGAAGATCTGTCTCGACTAAATCAGATGGAAGGACTTCAATCCAAGATAATTCAGGAATGTTATTTGTTTGGAGGTTTATAAAAGATCCGTCATTAGTAATAAATCTACGCTCTCCATCCTGCATTTGCTTAATAAATGCGGTCCAGAAAGCTCTTTTGAATCGAGGTACTTTTCCGTTCTGAGTTACTTCCTTATCGAAAAGTGAGGCCAAATCTAAACCGCTTATATCGACTGATGCAGGCAGGACGCCCCAAACAAGTGGCTCCTTAGGATGATTCACAAGCTTTAGTTCCTGTCCACCAGTAATAGATAGCACCTCCCGCAATCCCCGGCCTGATAATAACGGCTTATAATCAAGACCATGTCTTGCAATGATATTCGGAATTTTCGCAAGATTTAACGCTCGGCGATGGTTCCACTCGGATTGGGCTGCGGCCACAATGATATTAAGCCAATCCGACATCAATCCACCTTCATTCCTACTACACACGACGCCCACACGGTGGCTATTGTATTATTTACTTCCCGGCCTTGCGGCGACCCCAAGATTGCTAGCCGGTGAGAGGCTAGGGTGCCATATTATGCTGACCGGCTCGCAATGTCGCAAGTGCTTTGACTCGACCATTGCATCTGTGCCCGCCTAGTCACACACACTTACCCAATGAGGCTTCGGAGGCATTATAACTCGTAAATCCTGTTTAAAATCACGGTTCACCAAATTTTTAAGCAAAATATCGCAGTAAAACATTCGATATATTTTTTTATATTAATATCTATACCGTCGAATTGCGCGAACGTTACGTTTTATCCCATTGGGGCATATCGACATTTAATACGCCTCAAGTTGCCTCTCTTCACACGGCACCTGAGTGGATCGACCGAACACGCTGACGCCCACCGTGTAGCGGTCAGTCTCTGGATCGAGCCCCTGTATGACGCCTGGGAACGACGCGAATGGCCCGACAGTGACCTTCACCCGGTCGCCTGGCCGGAACATGAACAACAGCGCCAATAGGTCCACCTCGGCCGTGACGTGCGACACGCCATTGCGGGCGTCGTACCGCTTGAAACCGATGACGTGATCCGCGAATTCCTGCATGGCCGCGCCTGAGATGAACGGCATGTTGCGGTCGCCTAGGATCTCCGCCTCGAACAACGCCTGGCGGTAGTGCTCGCGCGGCACCCAATCGAGACCGCCGACCGTAATAGAGAACACGCGCCGGACGTGTCGGCACTCCTCGATCAGCCGCATGTCGGACCAGCTATGAAGCCCAACGAAGAGCACCCGACGCATCACCGGCACCATGGCGACGCGGGCAGGGCGGCCGTCGCGCTCCTCGCGGACCTTCTCCCGAGCCTCGAACACCGGGAGGCCGGCGGCCTTTAGCGCGGTAGCGCAGCGAGCGCCGCTGGCGGGTAGCGCCTCGACGGCGAGCCATTCCCGGCCGGCCGGCAGGATCACCCGCTCACGGGTCCGCAGGCGGCGCTTGATGGCCTTCTCGCGGTCATGGCGCGCCGCGGTCTGGGCGTGCTTCACGGACTGCTGACGACGGGCTTTGCGGCGGGCTCCTGAAGGAAAATCCGGTCGAGCACGTCGAGAAGGTGCGCAAGGTCACCGGGGAGAAGAACCTCAACCGGCCCTGGACGCTGGCCGAGCGGGATGCCGTGCTGGCGGCGCTTCCGGCGCCGCTGCGCGGCCCCTTCGCGATGATGCGCTACCTCGGCGTGCGGCTCGGCGACGTGCGGGGGATGAGGCGCGACGCCTACCAGGACGGGATGATCTCGTTCGTGACCGGCAAGGGAGCGGTCGACGTGACGGTGCCGTGCCCGGAGCCGCTCGCTCGGATCCTCGATGCGCAGCCGGCACACGGCACGCACCTGTTCAGCAGCTCGGACGGCTCGCCGTGGTCCGAGGGCGGCTTCCACGCGAGCTGGCGCCGGGTGCGGGTGAAGCTCGAGGAGAAAGGCGCGATCAAGCCGGGCCTGACGCCGCACGGGCTCCGGCACTCGGTCGCGACGGACCTGCGCGAGCTCGGCAAGACGGACCGGGAGATCGCCGACATCCTCGGTCAGAAGACAACCTATGCCGTGCCGACCTATGCGCGAAACGCAGACATGCGGCGCTCGAACAAGCGCGTGATCGACGATCTGTACGGAGGGAAGAAGGGGCCGGGCGGGGAGGGGGACGGAGCCGATCCGTGAACAGGAAGGCCGGCCGGGTGTCTAGAGCGTGTGTCTAGAACAGCGCTGCAAGGCTCCAGAGAAGGAGCACATCAGTCGCTAAGTGCTTGAGAAGAAAGGTGGCTGGGGGACGTGGATTCGAACCACGACTAACGGAGTCAGAGTCCGCTGTTCTACCGTTAAACTATCCCCCAACGAGGCGTTGCGCGCTGTGGAGCAGAGGAGGGATCCGTCTGTCCGGGGTGGCGCGTCACCGCCTCGGGTGCGGTGCTGATAGGCTGGTTCGCCGAACCGGTCAAGGCCTTCCTGCGGGGTGAGTGCAGGACGCCGCCGATGCGGAGGCCTGGGCGTCGGCCGCGCGCCGGATCAATCCGGTACGGCCCCGGTCCCCGGAAGGTTTCGGCGGACCGGCGCCCGGCCGTGCCGGTCTCGCTGTCCGGTCGCGAAGGCTGAGGCGGCGGCGGGGGCGGTGCAACAGGCCGAGCGTGCGGCGCGTGACCAACGACGCGACCGCCGACGGCCGGGCGAAGACCGGTGAGGAGAACCCAGAGCCCGGCTGCGATACACAGGTTTTCCTTCAAGATGACGTGGTTTCACTTGATGAAGGCGCATCGCGCCCGATATGCCTGGACGACTCGGAACGTACCGGGTTGCTCAGATCGGGATGGAACCTCGTGTCGGACGTCAACCTGGAGCAGCAGTCTGAGTTCGTCGGCCTCGCGGCCGACATCGTCTCGTCCTATGTCGCGAACAACAATCTTCAGGTCGCCGAGCTGCCGGGATTGATCGCGTCGGTGCACGCGTCGCTGACGGCGCTCGGCCAGCCGGCGGCGCCGGCGGTCGAGGAGACCCGGGCGACCCCGGCGCAGATCCGCAAGTCGGTCACGCCCGACCACCTGATCAGCTTCATCGACGGCAAGCCGTACCGTTCGCTGAAGCGCCATCTCACTTCGCAGGGCCTGACCCCCGCCGAGTACCGCCAGAAGTTCGGCCTGCCGCACGATTACCCGATGGTCGCGGCGAGCTACGCCGCCCAGCGCTCGGCGCTGGCCAAGAGCCTCGGCCTCGGGCAGCGCCGGCGCGATGCCGCTGCGGCCGCCCAGGCCGCCGCGGCGGAGCCCGCACCCGCGGAACCGGCTCGCGCGGCGGAGGTCCCGGCGGAGAAGCCCGCTCCGCGGCGCCGCGCGCGCAAAGCCGCGGCCGAGTAGGATGGCGCTGGCCAATCCCTGGCGGCACGCGCGCGGGCGCCGCCTGCCGTCGCGCGAGACGATGCTGCTGCTCCTGACGGGAGCGGCCATCGCGACGGTCGGCGTCGCGCTGGCCGGCCGCGACTGGCTGGGGCATTGGCCCGGATGAGGCGCGGATCGTGCGCGACGGGCCTCGTCCTCATCATGGCCGTCCTGTCGGCCTCCGCCCCGGCCCGGGCGGCCGCTCCCCGGGACAAGCCCGTCTCCGCGGCGGCGGCGCTCAGGGCCTGCACCGGTAAGGCACTGCCGGAATACCGGAAGGGGGCGTGCCTGGACGATGCCGCCAAGGCGCTGCGGGAGCGCCTCGGGGCGCTGGTGGAGCGCAAGCTCGCCGCCATCGCGGCGGTCGCCACCCGGACTCCGAGCCCCGGCAGCCTGGCCGGGCGCGAGGATGCGGAGAACTGGCGCAAGGCCTTCCTGGCGGCGCAAGCGGCCTGGGAGGAGTATTTCCGGCGCCACTGCGACAGTCTCTACGACTTCGACTACCATGGCGGCTCGGCGGCAGGGCAGCTCGCCTCGTCGTGCAAGATCCGGCTCCTCGGAGCGCGGATCGCGGAGTTGCAGGAGTGAGGCCGTGAGCCAGCGGGGGAATCGCCGATGAGCGCGCCGCTCACCTTCGAGGACGACATCGAGGCGCGCCTGGGCGCCCTGGAGCTGATCGTGGCCGCCCTCCTGCGCGAGCGGGCGGAGCGCGATCCGCAGGCGCGGGAGGCGGTGCTGGAGGCGCTGCGTCGTGAAGCCCAGGTGCCGGCCCCGCCGACGCCGAAGACCGAGGCCGCCCTGGCCAAGGCCGTGGCGCTGGCGGAAATCATCCTGGCGCCCTGACAGACGCGATCCGGAGCGCCGGTCGCCTTGCGCTCAGGCCCCGCGACCGGCTCGGTCGCCGTGACGGTGCCCGGCGCAATCCGGGCAGGGCTCGCCCTGGAGCCGGCCCTGTCCGGCGCAGCGCGGGCACAGGTTCTCGCCGGTTTCCAGCGTGCCGGGATCCGGCCTTGTCTCCCGGATTGCGGCCTTCCGGCTGGATGACTCGACCGTGGCGCCCCTCCGTGTGGTTTGACCGTGGACCGGGCGCAAGCGCCCGGCCCCGTCTCATGCGGCGAACACGCCGCGGCGCGCGTCAGTAGCCGTAGCCGTAGGAGACGCAGGTGCCGTAGACGTCATCGTAATAGGCGTAGGGGCCGCAGCCGCCATAATAGCCACCGTATCCGCCATAGTAGCCGACGGTGGAGAGGCCGTAGCCGAGGCCCAGACCGAGGCCGACCCCGGCGAGGCCGTAGCCGAGGCCGCGCCCGTAGCCACCACGATAGCCGTAGCCGCGATAACCCCCGTAGCCGCCCCGGTAGCCGCCGAACCCGACGCCGCGATACCCGCCGAGGCCGCCCCGGTACCCACCCCCGAAGCCGACGCCGCGATAGCCCGCGCCGAGGCCGGCCCCGCGGAAGCCGCCACCGAAACCGCCGCCCCGGAAACCAGCCCCGCCGAGGCCGCCGCCATGGAAGCCGCCGCCATGGAAGCCACCGCCATGGAAGCCACCGCCATGGAAGCCGCCACCGCCGAAACCACCGCCCCGGAAGCCGCCACCGCCGAAGCCGCGAGCGTCGGCCCCGGCCGTCGACAGGGCGAGGGCGCCGGCGGCGAGCGCCGATGCGAGAACGAGATGCCTCATGGCACCATCTCCTGATCGTGAAGGAAGGTTTACTTTAGGGTCGAACAACGCCGGTGGAGGTGGGCGGTTCGGGGCTTGCGGGCCGGATGCCGCTCAATCGCGGCTTCGTGAGAGGCCGGCGGTCGGCGTGTCTCAGCGGGACCCGGCGGGGAGGGCGGGTTCGCTGCCGCGACGTCGTCGACGGCATGATGCGCACTTGCCTGAGCCGGAGTCTTGCCTGAGCCGGAGTCTTGCCTGAGCCGAAACCCGGCCTGAGCCGGAACGGCGTCGTCTTGGCGCCGATGCCGAGCGCGGGAGGCCTGCGGTGAGCGCCGCTCCCGGGCGAGAGACGGGCCGGGACCGCTTCGGCTCGGGAGGAGGCGCTCGGCCGTCCCGCCCGCCTGCCCCGCGAGACGGCCGAGCGCGCGGCAACCGACCGGCTCTTCTTGCACAGGCTGGCCGCCCGGCGGGACGTGCCTGACGAAAGGGGCGCCCGCGTCCCACGCTGGTGCTGCCGGAAGGCAGCGCTGGGCGGCGGACGACCCGGCGCTCCACCGCGAAGCGGACGAAACGTTGGCCTGCCAGCGCTTCGTCCGCTTATACCCTCGCGCCTTGGCATCGACACGTCGATGCCAAGGCGTCCGGCGCATCAGCGCCGACGCCCGTTCGGGCTTAGCCAGCGCCTTCGAACGGACCCGTTCGAAGGCGCGGCGGTATTGGAGCTATTGTTTCGTCGCAGACTCGTGTCGCAAAACCGGCAACCGCTTCTGCGAAATCTGCTTCGGCCGCACCGCTTGACGGGCCGCGGCCGGCGCGGTCACCCTCATCCCCGATGCGTCACATGCGGCTCCGCCAGGACCGGCCAGGGCTGAGCCGCCTCGAAGGCGCGCGACGCCGCGAGCACCCGCGCATCAGCCCCCATCGGTCCGACGATCTGCAGGCCGACCGGCAGGCCGGCCTCCGTCAGTCCGCAGGGCACGGTCGCGGCCGGCTGGCCGGTGAGGTTGAAGGGGTAGGAGAACGGGGTCCAGCTCAGCCAGTCGTCGCCGAAGCGCCCGTCCGGCGGCGTCAGATGGCCGGCCGCGAAGGCGGGGGTGGCGAGGGAAGGGGTGAGGAGCAGATCGTAGCGGCAGTGGAACCGCGCCATGGCGGTGAACAGCGCGCCGCGGGCGTTGAGGGCGGCGACGAAATCCGGCGCCGTGATCTCCCGCCCGCGCTCGGCCGCCGCCCTTAAGGACGGCTCGACGAGGCCGCGCCTGTCCTCCGGGATTCCCCGCAGCACGCACCAGGCGCCGACGAGCCAGATCCCGTTCAGGGTCTCGATTGGGTCGGGGAAACCCGGATCAGCCTCCTCCACGATCGCGCCGAGATCGGCGAAGCGCTGGGCCGCCGCCTCGGTCAGGCGCGCCACCTCGGGGTCGATGGTCGTGGCGAAGCCGAGACGCGGGCTCCAGGCGACGCGCAGGCCCCGCACGCCGCCCTCCAGCCCGGCGAGATAGTCCGGCGGCTCGGTGAGGGAGGCCGCCATGTCGCGGGGATCGGGCCGGGCGATGGCCTGCATCATCAGCGCGGCATCGCGCACGCCCCGGGTCATCGGCCCGAGATGCGCCACCGGCCCGAAGGGCGAGGGCGGAAAGGCCGGGACCCGGCCGAAGCTGGGTTTGAGCCCGAAGACCCCGCAGAAGGCGGCCGGGATGCGGATCGAGCCCGCCCCGTCGGTGCCGATATGCAGCAGGCCGAGATTGAGCGCCGCCGCCGCCGCGGCCCCGGCCGAGGAGCCGCCGGTCGTCGTCCGCGTGTCCCAGGGGTTGCGGGTCGAGCCCGTGTGGCTCGAATCGCCGAGGCCCTTCCAGCCGAATTCCGGCATCGTGGTCTTGGCGAGGGGAATCGCGCCGGCCTCCAGGAGCCGGTCGACGATGGGGGCGTTCTCGGTGGCGGGCGTGTCGGAGGTGGTGAGCGAGCCGCGGCGCATCGGGTGGCCGGCCCAGGCGATGTTGTCCTTGATCGTGAAGGTCACGCCGTCGAGGGGGCCGAGGGGTTGTCCGGAAGCCCAGCGGGCCTCGGAGGCCGCTGCCGCTTCAAGCGCGCCGGCATGGTCGACCAGCACGAAGGCGTCGAGATCCGGGCCGAACCGGTCGATCCGCGCGAGGGCATCCGCCACCACCTCCCGCGGCGAGAGGGTGCGGTCGCGATAGGCTGCAAGCGTCGCTGTGCCGTCGAGGTCGCGGATCTCGGTCATGCTGTCTCCCTCTCGAACTCCCCGGCCGGGCCCACTCACTGAGCCGCCGGGTAGGTACGCCCCTTCCAAGTGGCGACCCCGGCCCGGCGCGGGCGCAGGAGCGCGTTCCATTGCAAGGCCAGCGCCAGCGCCACGGTGAGGGGATGGAGGGGAATCGTCCAGGGGTCCTCGCTCGTGGCGAGCGTGATCGCCGCCCTTGTGCCGAGGGAGAGGGCGAGGGCTGCCCCGGCAAGCGGCAGCGGGCCGGCGCCCAGCAGGGCGGCGATCACGAGGAGCAGGGGCAGGACGTGGCCGCCGCCGAGCAGGAGCGTCCAGACCGGCAGGGCGCGGGGCGTCGCCAGACCCTCGTGCGCGTTCTTCGAGAAGCCGGCCCAGGCCTGGGAAAAATCCGTGTACATCCGGCAGGTCGCGAGGCTGGAAGCCGCCACGAGGTCGGTCGTGAGGCCGGCGCGGCGGAAGACCCGGGGCAGCCGCACGCCGTCATGCAGGCTTCCGCGGATCGCCCCGTGGCCGCCGATCCGGCGGTAGCTCTCCGCCTCCACCATCACCAGCTGGCCGCAGGCCGCCCCGAGGGCGGGATCCTGGAGGCGGCGCATCAGCGGGATCGGCAGGTAGCCGAGGAGCAGGAAGTTGATCATCGGGACGGTCAGGCGCTCGCCCCACGTCCCGGTGACCTGCCGCGGCACGCCGCTGACGAGGGCCGCGCCGGCCGCCGCGGCGGCGGCGGCCAGGGACACGGCACCATGGGGAGCGAGGCGCACGTCGGCGTCGATGAAGAGCAGGTGGCGCCCGGTCGCGACCTCCCCGAGGACGTGGCAGGCGTGGTTCTTGCCGGTCCACCCTGCGGGCAGGGGCGGCACTGCGATCAGGCGCAGACGCGGGTCGTGGGCGGCGAACTCGGCGACGATCGCCGCCGTCCCGTCGGTCGAGTGGTCGTCGGCGACGATCACCTCGATCGGGATTCCGGTGCTGGCGAGCGCCGCCGCCAGGGTCGGACGGATGTTGGCGGCCTCGTTGCGGGCCGGGATCAGGATCGAGACCAGGCCGTCCGGCGCCGGCGCTCCGGTCGCCCGCCGCCGCAGGGCCCCCAGGTTGGCGAGGGCCAGGGCCGCCGGCAGCAGCGCGAGGGCGAGGGCGAGGGCAGCCAGGACGGTCACGGCGCCCGCCCCTCGCGGTGGCCGGCGACGAAGCGGCGCCCGGTGAGGGCCGCGACCAGCCGGTGCCAGGCGTCGTAGACGCCGCCGACGCCGCGCCGGCCGTCCAGCAGGGAGGCGAAGCGGGCGGGGTCGCGGCTCCGCACGTCGGCGCCGAGGCGATCGAGGGTGGCGGTCAGGTCGGCCTCCAGGCGGGCGAGGCGGTCCGGGCGGGGCAGGGCGAGGAGGTCGCGGGCGGGAATCCCCGGTCCGAAGGCGGCGCAGGCTTCCGCGCCGCGCTCGTCCCAGAAGGCGTAATCCAGGGCGAGCGGCACGAACAGGGCATCGGGCGCCAGTTCGGCGAGCCGCGCGACGCCGGGGCGCAAGGCCAGCGGCCGCTCGCGCACGTCGCTGAAGCGCCCCTGCGCGGTGATCCACATCACCCGCCCCGGCCGCTCCAGGATCTTTCGGGACGCGGCCATGAAGGAGGCGGCGCCCCGGGGGCTGTCGAGATCGACCCCGAAGGCGCCCATCCGGGCGAAGATGCGGTAGCGGGCGAGCATCGCGGCGTCGAACGGCGCGTAGCTCTCGGCGGCGGGGAAGAAGCGCTGTGCGAGCAGGATGATGACCGCGGCGTCCCACCAGGCCGGATGGTTGCAGTAGATCACCACCGGGCCGGCGGCGGGCGCCGACGGAGGCTGGCCCCACTTCGCCAGCCGGAGCGCATTGAGGTGGCGCCTCACGTAGCGGGCGAAGTACACGCCCATGAAGCGCCAGATGGCGGGGGAGCGGGCCGCGACCGGATCCGGGGGCAGGTCCCGCGCCGGGGAGCCGGCCCGCCCGGAGGGGCTCGCCCGTCCGGGAGGGCTTGGTCGCCCGCTCACGAGGCCGCCTTCAGGTCCTCGGCGGTGCCGCTGGCGTCCCGGTCGAGGGCGTCGGCGGCGATCCAGCCCGACATCATCACCATCGGCATGCCGGGCCCCGGATGCGCGGCGCCGCCGGCGAGGTAGAGGCCGCGCACCTCCCGCGAGCGGTTGCCGGGCTTGAACGCCCCCATGATCCGGCCGTGCGACGCCAGCCCATAGATCGCGCCGTTCAGCACCTTGTAACGCGAATGGATGTCGGCCGGGGTCAGGTGGCGCTCGACCACGATGCGCTCCTCGATGTCGGGCATCCCGGCGGTGCGCTTCAGCTTGTCGAGGATTTTTTGGCGGTAGGCCGGCAGCATCTGCGACCAGTCGTGGTGCGGGCGCAGATACGGCGTGTGGACCAGCACGTAGAGCGCCTCGCCGCCCTCCGGCGCCACCGACGGGTCGGTGCTGCTCGGCGCGGCCAGGTAGGCGGTCGGGTCCGGCGCCGGCTCGCCCTTGCGGTAGATCGCGTCGAACTCCTCCTCGGGGTCGCGCGAGAACACGAAGTCGTGGTGGGCGAGATGGTCGTAGCGCTTGTTGAGGCCGAGATACAGCACCACCCCCGAGCAGGCCGGCTCGAAGTTGCGCTTCTCGTAGGTCCGGCCGACCTCGCCGCCGACGAGCTCCCGGTAGGTGCGGACCGCGTCCATGTTGGAGATGACACGATCGTAGGGCACGACCGCCCCCCCGACCCGCACGCCCTTCACCGCGCCGTTCTCGATCGCGACGCCCTCGACCTCGCTGTCGGCCTTGAGGGTGGCGCCGAGGTCGCCGGCGAGCTTCATCAGCCCCTCGGCCACCGCCCGCGTGCCGCCCATCGGGTACCAGACCCCGTCGGCGGTCTGCATGTGGGCGATGGCGCAGAGCACCGCCGGCGCGCCGTAGGGCGAGGAGCCGACATATTGCACGAAGTGGTCGAGCATCTGGGCGAGGCGCGCATCGCGCACCTTGCCCCGGATGGTGCCGGCGACCGAGGCGTGCATGCGCAGGGAGAGCACGTCGCGCAGGGTGCCGGGATTGAGGTTGGCGCGGATGTCGATCGTGTCGAACAGGTCCTGCACCGGCTTCCAGAAGAAGAACTTTTCCGAGACGCCGTGCAGGTGCTCGGAGAGGGCGAGGAAGCGCCGGTAGCCCTCGCCGGCACCCTGGCCGGGGGCGAAGCGGTCCATCTCGGCCGCCATCGTGGCGACGTTCTCCATCAGGTCGATGCGGCTGCCGTCGTCGAAGAAGCAGCGCCATTGCGGGTCGAGGCGGCGCAGGTCCATGTAGTCGTGCACCGAGCGGCCGGATTCGGCGAAGATGCGCTCCAGGACGCGGGGGACCGTCAGGATGGTCGGCCCCATGTCGAACCGGAAGCCGCCCTCGTGCAGCACCGCGGCCTTGCCGCCGATCCAGGCATTCTTGTCGTAGAGGGTGACGTCGTGCCCCCGGGACGCGGCCACGCAGGCCGCCGCCAGACCGCCCAACCCGCCGCCGACCACTGCGACCGAGGTCCCCGCCATCACGCCTCTCCCGAGCGGGCGAAGCGCCCGTTCCCGACAAGCTAGGCTCGGGGCGAGACCGGTCAACGCGGGAAGAGCGGCACACGTTGCCGCGCCGGGGGCATGCCTCGCCGCGCCGCAGGCATGCTTCGCGGTCGGGGACCCGGGCCCGTCCCCGGCGGGTTGACCCCGCAGCACGCGGCCCCGCCGCAACGGAGACACGCCACCATGAAGACGATGCTCGCCGTCATCGGCCTCCTCGGCCTCGCCCTCGCCGGCCCGGCCTCGGCCCAGGAGGCCCTCGACATCACCGTCAGCCCCCGCGCGACGACCCCGATCGACCCCCCGGTCACCGGCAGCGTCCGGAAGGTGCGGCCGAACCCGAACGTCACCCCGAGCAACCCGATGGGCGTCGTCGGCTTCGACGGACCGCCCGGCGGCACCACCAGCGTGATCGGCGACGACGAGCCGCTCAGCCCCGGCTCGCCGGCCGCGACCGCGGACGCGCCCTTCGCCAGACCCTGACGCCGCGACCTTTTCGCCCCGGTCCGGTTGACTTTGCGGGCCCCCGCCGGGTAAGTCACGCGCCTCCGCACGGGCGGTGCTCCGCATCGCCCGGCGTCGGCGTTCGTCTTGTCGGCGTTCGCCGCGAGCCCGTTTCCCCATCCGCGCCCGGGCGTTCCGGCGCACCGACGTGAGACCAGACCGATGAAGATCCGCAACTCGCTGAAGTCGCTTCGCGGCCGGCACCGTGACAACCAGCTCGTGCGCCGCAAGGGCCGGGTCTACGTCATCAACAAGACCCAGAAGCGCTACAAGGCCCGCCAGGGCTAAAGGGCGCGGGGCTTGCCCGCCCGAACCGCGGCAAGCCATCGCGTTGACGGGACCGCGCCGGCGCCGGACAGTGCCGGCATGCGCCGTCTCTCTCTTCCGATCTGCATGATGGCCGGCCTCCTCGGAGCGCCGGCTTTCGTCGTTTCGGCGATCGCTCCAGTGGTCGCAGCGCCGAAGGAGGCGCCCAAGGAAGCTCCCCGGGCGCCCGTCACCCTCGACGACCTGTTCGCCCGGCTGAAGGCGGCCAAGGACGATGCCGAGGCCCGCGGCGTCGCCCAGCTGATCGAGCGCCGCCTCGACCGCTCCGGCAGCGACACCGTCGACCTCTTGGCGAGCCGCGCCGCGGAGGCGATGCAGGCCAAGGATTACCCGCTCGCCATCGAGCTCCTCGACCGGGTGACCGTGCTGGAGCCGGGCTGGGCCGAGGGCTGGAGCCGGCGCGCCACCGCCTTCTTCCTGCTCGAGGACCAGGCGAGCGCGCTCGCCGACCTGCACAAGACCCTGACCCTCGAGCCGCGCCACTTCGAGGCCTGGGCGGCGCTCGCCCATATCTACATGGCGAGCGACGACAAGAGCCGGGCGCTCGCCGCCTTCCGCCGCGCCGAGGCGATCTATCCCCGCATGGGCAAGGTGCACGAGGCGATCGAGCGCCTCGCCCCCGACGTCGACGGCCGCGACCTGTGACCGGCCGGCCGTTGCGCCGGCTCGCAAGACGGATCTCCCGCGTGCTGACCCTGATCGCCGGCCTCCTGGCCGGATTCGTGCTGGCGCTCGCCGCCGCAGGCCTCGTCGCGACATGGATCATCACGATGGTGGTCGAGGCGCGCTATCCCCCGGCGGGCCGGCGTGTGGCGGTGGAGGGCGGGCACCTCGCGGTGCTGGAGGCCGGACCCGGCGAGGGGGCGCCCAGCCGCGGCACCGTCGTGCTGCTTCACGGGGCCTCGGCCAACGCCATGGACCCGATGCAGGCGATCGGCCGGCGGCTCGCCGGCGACGGCTTCCGGGTGCTCTCCTTCGACCGGCCCGGCTTCGGCTACAGCGACCGCATCGCCCCGGACGCCGCCTCGCCGGCGGTGCAGGCGCGGCTGATCAGCGAGGCGCTAGCTGCCCTCAAGGTCGGCCCGGCGCTGATCGTCGGCCATTCCTGGTCCGGCGCGCTCGCCACGGCACTCGCCCTCGACCACCCCGAGCGCGTCGCCGGCCTGGCGCTCCTCGCCCCCGTCAGCCATCCCTGGCCGGGCGGATCGGTCGGGGGCTACGCCGCCTGGTACCGCTCGCTGCCCGGGCGGATGCTGCTCACGCTCGCCACCTACACGGTCGCGGCGCCGCTGGGCTTCGTCTATCTCGACCGCTTCGCCGACGTGGTCTTCCGCCCGCAAGGCCTGCCCGAGGGTTATCTCGACGGCGCCCGGGTGCCGCTGGTCTTGCGCCCCTCGACCTTCGCGGCGAACCTGCGCGATCTCGACGGGCTCTACGCCTTCCTCGAGCGCCAGAGCCCGCGCTACCCCACGATCACCGCGCCGACCGTGATCGTCGCCGGCGACATCGACCCGGTGGTGAAGACCGACGTGCACGCCGCGGCGCTCGCCCGCGAGGTGCCGGGGGCGAAGCTCGTGGTGCTGCCGGGCGTCGGCCACATGCTCCAATACGTCGCCGCCGACACGGTGGTGGCGGAGATCGAGGCGCTGGCGGCGCGGGAGCGGGCGGGGGTGGAGTAGGGGGCTCCGGGCCCGGTCGGTTCGATCGTCGGACGGCCGGCGGGATCGGGGGCCGAGATGTCGGCGTGACCTGCGCGGAGGACCGGCAGGCCTCTATCGTTCAAGCGCCCTCAGGAGGTCGCCCAATCCGGCCAGAGCGGCATCGGCGGAGGGCGGGCTCAGCTGAGCGTTGACGGCCGCTCCATCGAGGGCGACGGTGGCGGCCCACGCGATGGCGGGCGCGGCGTCGGCCGCCGGCAGAAGCGCCGCAATCGCCTCACAGACCTCCTGCTTGTGCCGCGCCGCGATGCCGGTGATCCCGGACAGGGCCGGCCCCGCCTCCGCGATCGTGTTGGCGAAGGCACAGCCTCGAAAGTCGGCGCTGGCGAACCAGGCCCGCGCCGCGTCGAGGACGGGCGCCAAGGGGGCCGTCCGGCGCTCCTCCTCGGTCTGAGCGGCGCGTGAGCTGTGCAAGGCGTCCCGGAACCACGCCGTCCAGGTCGTGTGTCGTTGCTCGAGAGAGGCGCGGATCAGATCGTCCTTCGACGGGAAGTGCCGGTAGAAGGTCACCTTCGTCACGCCCGCCTCGGCGATGATGCGGTCGATGCCCGTCCCGCGGATGCCGTGCTGATAGAACAGCGCCTGCGCGGTGTGCAGGATGCGGTCACGCGCGGAGGGGCGTGCGGGGGCCGGGCAGGGCGAGTCACACATCGTCCCGATGTAGACAGGTCGTCCTACGCGTGCCAAGGTAGACAGGTCAGTCTACCGGAGGCCGTCGTGACGACCGCACCACCCGCCGTATTTCGTGCCGAGCGTTCCGCCGCTCCGTCGACCATCGGCCTGTTCGCGTTCGTGGTGGTGGCCTGGAGCCTGAACTGGGTCATCATGAAGCTGGCGGTGCGGGAGGTGACGCCGCTCTGGGCGGTCGCCATCCGCACCGGCATGGCTGCCGTGGTTCTCTTCCCGGCGCTGGCCGCGAGCCGCCAGCTCGTACGACCACCCCGCGTCGACATTCCGGTTCTCCTCGTGATCGCCCTCTGTCACATGGTCGGTTTCGCGGCGCTCATGACGGCGGGCCTGACCCTCGTCCCGGCCAGCCGCGCCATCGTGCTGGGCTACACCACCCCGCTCTGGGTCGCCCCCGGCGCTCGTCTCCTGCTCGGCGAGCGCGTCGCCGCGCGACAAGCGATCGGCATCGGGATCGGCGTGGCGGGCTTGCTGCTGCTGTTCAGGCCGGGCAGCCCGGACTGGAACGACCGGACGGCTCTCCTCGGCAGCGGATTGGCGATCCTGGCCGCCCTCTGCTGGTCGGTCAGCATCGTCTACACCCGCGCCCATCGCTGGACGGCCACGCCGCTCCAGCTCATGCCGTGGCAATGCCTTCTCGCCACCCTCGTCCTCGTGGTTCCGGCCTTCCTCATCGAAGGAAGCCCACCGTCACGGATCACCGCGCCCGCCCTGGTCGCCCTGGCCTATAACGGCGTGGTCGGCACGGCGCTCGGCTTCTGGGCGATGACGGTGGTGAACCGTCGCGTACCGGCCACCACCGCGTCACTCGGCGTCCTCGCCACACCCGTCCTGGGAATCGGTCTCTCGGCCGTCATCCTCGGCGAAGGCCTGGACCCGCTCCTGATCCTCTCGGCACTCGCCATCCTGACCGGAATCGGTCTCGGCATGAAACGGCACGCATGACCGAAGAGCGGTTCGTGTCAGCAGGAGAGCCGCCCGCGACGTCGATCCCGGTCATCCGGCGATCGGCACAGGACGGGGCGCATCGCCGATCCGCCTGGACGTCGTGGCACCGTCATCCTCTCGAACGCGACCAGAACCTCACGCCTTCGCCGCATGCTCCGGCGTCACCGTGGCGATGCGCACGAGGTTCGTCGCGCCCGGCGTGCCGAAGGGCAGGCCCGCCACCACGATCACCCGGTCGCCGATGCCGGCGAAGGCTTCGCGCACCGCGAACTTGCAGGCGCGGAACGACATGTCGTCGATGTCGCTGGCGTCGTTGGTGACGATCGGGTGGGTACCCCAGGCGAGGGCGAGGCGTCGCGCGGTCTCGCGCTTCGGGGTCAGCGCGATCACGGTGGCGTCGGGCCGGGCGCGGGCGAGCCGCAGGGCGGTCGAGCCGGAGGCGGTCCAGGCCATCACCGCGTTGAGCCCGAGCGTGTCGGCGATCTGGTGGGCGGCCGCCGCGATGGCGTCCGAGGCGGTCGATTCGGGCTGGTTGCGCTGCGCCGCGATGATCGACCAATAGATCCCGTCGCGCTCGACCTGCTCGGCGATGCGGTTCATGGTCGAGACCGCCTCGACCGGGAACGCGCCCGACGCACTCTCGGCCGAGAGCATCACGGCGTCCGCCCCCTCATAGACCGCGGTCGCCACGTCCGAGACCTCGGCCCGGGTCGGCACCGGGGCGGTGATCATCGACTCGAGCATTTGCGTGGCTACCACCACCGGCTTGCCGAGGCGGCGCGCACCGCGGGTGATGCGCTTCTGCACGCCCGGCACCTGCTCCAGCGGCATCTCGACCCCGAGGTCGCCGCGGGCGACCATCAGCCCGTCGGCCACCGCCATGATCGCGTCGAGGGCGGCGACCGCCTGCGGCTTCTCGATCTTGGCCATCACCAGGGCCTTGCCCTGCGCCACCGCCTTGACCTCGGCGACATCCTCCGGGCGCTGCACGAACGACACCGCGATCCAGTCGGCACCGGCGGCGAGGCCGGCCTCGAGGTCGAGGCGGTCCTTCTCGGTCATCGCCGCGACGGGGATCGTGGTGTCGGGCAGGGACACGCCCTTGCGGTTCGAGATCTTTCCGCCGGTCACCACCCGGGTCACCGCCCGGCCGGGCCCGACCTCGGTCACGACGAGGCGCAGCTTGCCGTCGTCGACGATCACCGCGTGGCCGGGCTCCAGCGCCGAAAGGATCTCGGGATGGGGCAGGTGGACCCGGGTCGCGTCGCCCGGCGTCGGGTCGTCGTCGAGGACGAAGCTCTGGCCGTTCTCGATCATCGCCGCGTCGTCGGCGAAGCGCCCGACCCGGAGCTTCGGCCCCTGCAGGTCGACCAGCACGGCGATCGGCCGTTTCAGCTTCTGCTCGATGCCCCGGATCGTCGCCACCCGCTCGCTCAGCCGCTCGCGGGGCAGGTGGCTCATGTTGATGCGGAACACGTCGGCGCCGGCCGCGAACAGCGCCTCGATCACCGCCGGATCCTCGGAGGCCGGGCCGAGGGTCGCGACGATCTTGGTGCGGCGGGCGCGCTTCATGAGGGTGTCGTCCGGGGTGAGACCAATCGCGCTACGCAAAGCCGGTCGGCGCGCCCGGGTCAATTGGCGTTTTGGCGCCGGGACGGTTGCGGGTGATCGGGGAGGGTCGGGCGCGCAGTCTCGCACCCGCTCTTGAATGGTTCAATTTTTGTAGATACAAAAACCATGAAGATCGGTTTTGATAAACCGAAGCGGCAGCGGAACCGGGAGAAGCACGGCTTCGACTTCGCCGATTTCAAGCGCTGCTTCGACCGTGACACGGCGCTGGTGCCGCCAGCCCGGCCAGGCCGCACGCGCCGCACCCGCGACCTCCTCATCGGCCTCTGGAACGGGGACGTCGTCGCGCTCGCGGTGGTGTCGCCTCTCGGCAGCGAGGCATTGTCCCTCGTCGGCCTTCGCCGCGCGGACGAACAGGAAAGGGAAGCCTATGACCGGCACGTCGAAACCTGAGCGGCCTTCTCTCCTGACCTCCGAAGAGGATTGGGACATTGATGGCGAGATCCCGCCTCCGACGGCTGAGGAACTGGCCCAGCTGCGTCCCGCCCGCAAGGTCTTGCCGCCCGAGGTCTATGCGGCGCCGCCGAGCCGCGGCGGCCGGCCGAGAGCCGAGCGGCCCAAGCAGCTCGTGAGCCTGCGCCTGGACCCGGACGTGGTTGAGACCTTCAAGGCGACCGGACCGGGCTGGCAGACGCGGATGAACGAGGTGCTGGCCGAGGCGGCGCGCAAGTTGCGGGCGGCCTGATCTTCTCGATCTCAAGTCTCGTCCCGGTGAGCGTCGGCCTCCACCTTCTGGCCCCCCCTTCTCAAGGGCTCACGCCGTGACCGACATCCAGATCGTCGCCGTCATCGTCACGCCGCTGACGGCGCTCCGCTCGCCGTCGGTTGCGGCGTCGCCTGCTGGGCCCGGCCCGCGAATGGATGATCTTGGCTGTCTACGGCCACGTCGTGCCGCCACTCATCGTCCTCGCTATGGGCTATGGGGCGATGCGCCTCGACGAGCGCGAGACACGGTCCGGCCCGGCCGAGCGGTAGACGCGACCAGCCATTGGTCCGCACCTGCTTCCGGTCGCCTCAGCCGACCCCGTCCATCCCCCCTCACGGCCCCGCCCGCCCCGGATCCGTCAGCTGGATCGTCCAGCTCTTCTGCTCCCCCGTATCGACCTCGAAGAAGCCGTTGCGGTCGTAGCCGCGGGCCAAACAGTCCTCGACGCCCCGGATGGTGAATTCGCGGTCGCGGGTGCACATCAGCGAGCGGCCGCTCCACTCGCCGCCGCGGTCGTAATCGACCGCGAAGACGTAGTAGTAGCGGGCGGCGAGCGCACCCTTGAGCAGCGTCTCGCAGCCCTTGGCCGAGAGGTTCCACCAGCCCTCCGTCACCCAGCCGCCGGAATCCCGGTAGCCGAGGGCGATGCCGATGCGGCTGCCGGTCATGTTGCACATCCGCAGGTCCGCCCGCGCCGGCCCGGCGCCCAGGAGGGCGAGAGGCAGGGCCAGGAGCAGGGCGGCGCGGCGGAGGGGAAGGAAGTCAGCCAACCAGGATGATGCGGAGGTCATTGACGTTGGTGCGGGTGGGCCCGGGCCGGACGAGGTCGCCGAGCCGGTCGAAGAACGGTGTCGAGTCGTTCTCTCCCAAGCTTGCCCGCGCGTCGAGCCCCGCCGCCGCCGCACGGGCCAGCGTCGTCGGGTCGATCATCGCCCCGGCCGGGTCGGTGGCCTCGCCGCGGCCGCCATCGGTGCCGTCGGTATCGGCCGAGAGGGCGGCGATGCCGGGGGCGCCGTCGAGGGCGAGCGCGAGCGCGAGCGCGTATTCCTGGTTCGGCCCGCCCTGGCCCTCGCCCCGGATGGTCACGGTCAGTTCGCCGCCGGAGATCAGCGCGGCCTTTCGTCCGGCGGCGGCCATCTCGCGGGCGAGGCCCGCCTGCGCGGCCGCCACCTCGCGGGCCTCGCCCTCGAGGTCGGCGCCGAGCAGAACCGGCTCGTAGCCGGCGGCCTGCGCGGCGGCGGCGGCGGCGTTCAGGGCGTCGACCGGCCGGGCGATGATGCGGAACTCGCTATGGGCGAAGGCCGGGTCGCCGGGCTTCGGGCTCTCGTTGGCGGGGTCGTTCAGCAGCGCCTCGGCGGAGGACGGCAGCGGGATGCCCCGGCGGGCGCAGATCGCCCGGGCATCCGCCAGCGTGGTCGGGTCCGGCACCGTCGGACCCGAGGCGATCACCGCCGGGTCGTCCCGCGGCACGTCGGAGATCGCGAGCGTCAGGATCCGGCCGGCATGGCGGGCAGCCCCTGCCAGGCGCCCGCCCTTGATGCGCGAGAGGTGCTTGCGCACGCAGTTGATCTCGTCGATCGCGGCGCCCGAGCGCAGCAGCGCCCGGGTGATGCCCTGCTTCTCGGGAAGCGTCAGGGCGCCGGCCGGCGCGATCCAGTTCGCCGAGCCGCCGCCGGAGAGGAGCACCAGCACGAGATCGTCCGGGCCGGCGGAGGCCGCGAGATCGAGGGCGCGTCGCGTCGCCGCGATCCCGGCCTCGTCCGGCACCGGGTGGCCGGCCTCCACCACCTCGATCACCCCGGCCGGCTCGCCGTAGCCGTGGCGGGCCACCGCGAGGCCGGCGATGCGGGCAGGATCGACCCCTTGCGCCCGGTAATGCCGCTCGGCGAGCGCCGCCATGCTGGCCCCGGCCTTGCCGGCACCGAGGATCACCAGCCGCCCGGCCGGCACCGGAGGCAGGTGCGGCACCAGGCAGCCGCGCGGGTGGGCGGCCGTGACGCCCGCATCGAGCAGGCGCAGCAGCAGGGCGCGGGTCTCCGAGGAAGAGGTCTCCGGGGTTGAGGCATCGGTCACGGGGCGGCTCCTCTGAACGGTATGGTCACGCTTCGGGCCGGCTTCGTGCCGGTCTCGTTCCAGTCTGTTAGAGCTAAGCTGTCCGGGCGGACCGCCGGGGCCGCGCGACCGCGATGCCGGCCAGGATCAGGCCGCCGCCGAGCACCTGGAGGGGGCCGAGGGCCTCGCCGAGGAGGATCCAGGCCAGGATCGCGGCGGCCACGGCCTCCAGGAAGATCACCAGGGAGGAGAAGCCGGCGGGCAGGCGCCCGAGCGCCACCGCGAGCAGGCCCTGGCCGCCGGCATGGCTGACGAGGGCGAGGCCCAGGAGGCCGAGGGCGGCGCTGAGCGAGTGCGGCAGCACCGGGCGGGTCTCGAGCCATGCGACGGCGCCGAGCAGCACGACGGCCGTGATGCAGGAGGCCACGAAGGTGACGCGGGCGGCGCCCAGGCCTAACGCCCGGGCGCGCTCGACGGTCAGGAAGTAGAGCGCGAAGAAGATCGCGGTGACGACCCCGTCCCGGTCGCCGGCGAGGCGGGCCGGATCGACCTGGACCGACTGCCCGACCAGGGTGGCGCCGCCGACGAGGCAGACGAGGAGGCCGAGAAGCGTGCGCCCGGCGGGCCGGCGGCGCAGGCCGATCCAGGCGAACAGCACCACGAAGACCGGCGCCGTGGTGGCGAAGAAGGTGGCGTTGGCTACCGTGGTCCCCAGGATGGCGAGGTGCCAGAACAGCAGGTCGCCCGCGAAGACGAGACCGGCGAGGAGCACCGAGGGCGCGAGGGCGCGGCGCAGATGCGGCGCCCGGGCCTCCTCCCACCGCATCCAGCCGTAGAGCGCCGGCAGCGCCAGGGCGACGCGCCAGAACGCGCTGGCGAAGGGGCCGACCTCGGGGCTGACGAACCGCACCAGGACCGGCGACAGCCCCATCGCCAGGGCGCCGGCGACGAGGGCGGCAATGGCGGAACCGAGACTGGCCGGGCCGAGATCGGCTGCGGGACCGGCGGAGGCGACGAGGCCGGGCAGGGGGGTGCGGGACATCGAGGAGCCTTCGGGGCGGAGTGCGTCCGGTGCGGGGACTTCCCGGGAATCCCACTATGGCAAGTCGCGCCCGGCGTCACCGTGCGGAGCGGATGGAGCCGGCCCCGCCATTTGGGTATGGGGGAGGAAGCCGACGCGACCGCATCCCGACACTCAGCCTCACAAGACCCCCGATGACCGCCGTCCCCTCTCCCCACCCGCCCCAGCCCGTCGAGACGATCCCCGGCGATCCGGCCTGCGGATTGCTGCTCCTCTGCGACCACGCCTCGAACGCGGTGCCGCCGGACCTCGACAACCTCGGGGTCGCGGCGCCGCATTTCGAGCGGCACATCGCCTACGACATCGGGGCGGCGGCGGTGACGCGCGCGCTCGCCCGCCGGCTCGGGGCGCCGGCGCTGCTGACCACCTTCTCGCGCCTCATCATCGATCCCAATCGCGGCCGCACCGACCCGACCCTGGTGATGCGCCTCTCGGACGGGGCGATCGTGCCGGGCAATGCCCGGATCGGGCCGGAGGGGATCGCGGAGCGGCTGGCGCGCTTCTACGATCCCTACGACCAGGCGATCGACGCAGGCGTGGACGCCGCGTTTGCCGCAGGCGCGCCGCCCGCCATCGTGACCGTGCACAGCTTCACCCCGGCCTGGCGCGGGGTGGCGCGGCCCTGGCAGGTCGGCATCCTGTGGGACCGGGACGACCGCCTCGCCCGTCCGCTGATCGAAGGCCTGCGGGCGGATCCTGCCGGCTTCACCGTCGGCGACAACCAGCCCTATGGCGGCGGCCTGCCCGGCGACACGATCGACCGCCACGCCATGGCGCGGGGGCTGCCCAACGCCCTGATCGAGATCCGCCAGGACCTGATCGGCGATGCGGCCGGGGCGGAGGAGTGGGCCGCGCGATTCGCCGCGCTGCTGGGTCCGTTGGTCGCCCGCGCTTGACCGGGCGGACGACCGCTCCCCACCTCACGGTTCAGGATTTTTTGTAAGGGGATTCCCGATGGACGGCATCGACGAGACCACCCGCACCGAGCTCGAGGCCGCGGTCTTCCGCCGCCTGGTGTCGCACCTCCAGGGGCGCACCGACGTGCAGAACATAGACCTGATGAACCTCGCCGGCTTCTGCCGCAACTGCCTGTCGAACTGGCTCAAGGACGCGGCCGACCAGCGCGGCTTAGCCCTCACCAAGGACCAGAGCCGCGAGCACGTCTACGGCATGCCCTACGACGAGTGGAAGGCGCGCCACCAGAGCGAGGCGACCCCCGAGCAGGCGTCCGCCTTCGCGGCGCAGGCGGAGAAGCACTGAAGGACCGCCCGCGCGACCGCAGGCGGAGAAGCACTGAAGGACCGCCCGCGCGACCGCAGGCGGAGAAGCACTGAAGGACCGCCCGCGCGACCGCAGGCGGAGAGGCACTGAAGGACCGCCCGCGCGACCGTGGGCGGAGAAGCATTGAGGGATCCGCCTGCATCGACGGACGGCGAAGCGCTGACGGATCGCGGCGCCCCGAATCCGGCGGCGCAAGGACTCGGTAAGGTTGCGCATCTATCAAGATCCGGGAGGGCGAGCCGCGAAGGCCGCCATCCGTCAGTGGGTTGGGGTGCCTGATGGCCGCGTCCGCCCGCGGCGGCACGACAACCCATCGGCCAGGAGACCGTGAATGAACGCGCACAGCATGCCGGACGCCGACGTCGCCTCGTCGGGCGTCGCCGCCGAGGAGCTCAAGCAGTTCATCGAGCGCATCGAGCGCCTGGAGGAGGAGAAGGCCGGCCTCCAGGGCGACATCAAGGACGTGATGCTGGAGCTCAAGGGCCGCGGCTTCGACGTCAAGGCGGTGCGCACCATCCTGCGCCTGCGCAAGAAGGACCATTCGGAGCGCCAGGAGGAAGAGGCGATCCTGGAGCTGTACATGCAGGCGCTGGGGATGGCGTAGGACCGACACCGCTTCACCTCGTCGAACGAGGCGCGAGATCCCGTCTCCAGGCGATCCCGGGCAAGCCTGGGATCGATGCAAGGTGAAGGAGAGGGGACCGCGCTCTTCGTTCCGACGGACTGCCAGCACCCACCCGCCTCACCCCGCCACGCCTGAGCTCCGAGGAACCGGCACCGCATCGCCGAACGTTTGGGACGGATGGAGACGATCACCCCCGCGGAGCCCCCCGGCTTCCGCTACGCGGACCTGACCCCGGCGACCGACTTCCTCAGCATCCTCGACGACGCGCTCTACCGCGCCGTTCCGGAGGGGTGGTGGGTGGCGGTGACCGACGTGGTCGATTCGACGGGCGCCATCGCGGCGGGGCGCTACCGGGCGGTGAACTTCGTCGGCGCCGCGGTGATCGCGGCCCTGCGCAATGCCCTCGGGCGGCGCGACCTGCCCTTCGTGTTCGGGGGCGACGGGGCGAGCGTGCTGGTGGCGCCCGACGAGGAAGAGGCGGCGCGGGACGCCCTCGCCGCGACGGTGACGTGGTCCCGCGACGCGATGGGGCTCGCCTTGCGCGCCGCCCTGGTGCCGGTGGCGGCGATCCGTGCGGCCGGCCACGCGGTCGAGGTGGCCCGCTACGCGCCCTCGCCGGACGTCGCCTACGCGATGTTCATGGGCGGCGGCCTCGCCTTCGCGGAGCGCGCCCTCAAGCAGGGGCTCTACGCCGTCGCAGCGGCGCCCGCGGGCACGCAGCCGGACCTCACCGGGCTGACCTGCCGGTTCGAGCCGGCGAAGGCGCGCCACGGCCTGATCCTGTCGATCCTGGTGGTCGCGGCCGAGGGCGCCGACCGGGACGCCGCGCGGGCGGCGATCGCCGACGTGGTGCGGCTCGCCGCCGAGGCGCCGGCCCGCGGGCATCCCCTGCCGCCCGGCGGACCGGCCCTGCATTGGCCGCCGCCGGGCTTCGCCCACGAGGTCCGGGCGCGCGGTCCCCTGTGGGGCTCCCTCACTCTGCGCCGCCTTCACGTCCTCGGGGCGACGCTCGTCGCCCACCTGATCTTCCGCTTGCGGTTGCGCGTCGGCGGCTTCTCGCCGCCCCGCTACCTCGACGAGCTGGTGGCGAACGCCGATTTCCGGAAATACGACGACGGCCTGCGCATGACCGTCGATTGCGGGCCCGACCTCGCGGCACGGATCGAGGCGCGGCTGGAGGCGGCCGAGGCGGCGGGGCTGGTGCGGTTCGGCCTGCACCGCCAGGCCGCGGCGCTCACCACCTGCATCACCCCGGTCGCGGCGTTGCGCGACCACGTCCACTTCGTCGACGGCGAGGATGGGGGCTATGCCCGCGCCGCGCAGGCGATGAAGGCCAAGGACGCGGCGCGGCGCGGCTGAGGCGAATCCGGGCCCCGAATCGGCCCGCGCGCCGGTTTGAGGCGAGAGCGTGGCCTTGTACGGCGCGGGCAGGCGATCGGTCGCAGCCCACCCCTGCGTCAAGAGAAGGGACTTGGTGACCAGACTCACCGTATATCCCGCCTTTCCGAATCGACCTGGAACAGAGCCCCTTTGGAAATGAACGACGCGGTGTGGACGGCGGAGGCGACCGAGAAGGCGGTCGCGCTGTGGATCGAGGGACGTGACCCGGCGGAGATCGCCGGCGAGATCGGCACGACGGTCGCCGATGTGATCGGCCGCGTGGCGCAGGCCGCCCTGGCGCGGCAGCAGGCCAAGGCGGCGGAGAAGGCCGCGAAGCCTGCCGCCCCCGCCAAGGTCGAGCCGGTCGCCCGGGTCGAGCCCGCGAGGGCCGAACCGGCGCAGGTCGTTGCCAAGGTCGAGCCGGCCAAGATTGAGCCGGCCAAGGTCGAGGCGCCGAAGGCGCCGGCCCCCAGGATCCTGCCTTCCCGGATCCTGACCGCGGAGACCGCTCCCGTCGCCGCCAAGCCCGCTCCCGTGAAGGTGGCAACCAAGGCGGTTCCGGCCAAGCCCGCGCCCGCCAAGCCGGACCCCGCGCCGGTCGCCAGGATGGCCGAGAAGCCGGCCGAGAAGCCGGTCGCCAGGCCAGTGGTCGCGTCGCCCGCACCCCGCGCCGAGGCGCCGGTGATGAGCGCGCGCGCCCTCGAGGAGGCCACCCGGGCGTTCCTGGCCGCCAACTCGGCGCCGTCCCGCAAGGCGGCCCCCGCCGCGAAGGCCGCTCCGGCGGCCCGGCCGGCGGCACTTCAGCCCGCGGCGGCGCGGGCCGTCGAGGCGCCCGCCCGTCCGGTCGCCCCGATTGTCCAGGCGGTGGCGGTTCCCGAGCCGGAGATGTCCGTCCCCGCGCCGGTCGAGGCGGCCGAGGGCAGCGTCGTCGCGCTGCCGATGTCCCGCCGGGTGCCGGCGGCCGCGGCCGATGGCGGCGACGGGGTGCTGTTCCTGAAGGCCGGCCTGCTCGACTGCACCTTCCCGCTCTGGGCCGACGGCGACGGCACGGGGATCGAGTCGAAGCGCGTCTGCGGCTGCCGGGTGCTCACCGGCAAGCGCTGGTGCCGCACCCACTATGCCACGGTGTTCGAGCCGCCGAAGCGGCCGATGCGGGCGGCCTGATCCCGATCGGGGGCCTCCCGGCCCCCGGTGTCACCCGGGCAGCAGCACCATCACGTCCGGCTCGCGCCCGGTGGCGAGAGTGCCCTGGACGCGTCGCCCGTCGAGGTCGACGACCGCGATCCGGTCGTCCTCCAGGGCCGCGAAGGCGAGCGGACTCGACGGATGGCGGACGAGCGCCACCGGCGCGGCCCCGAGCGGGACGGTCGCCGTCTCCTTGAGCGCGGGATCGAGGAGCGACAGGCTCTTCTCGCCGTAGTTCGCCAGGATCAGGTCGCCCTCCGGCCCGCAATCGACCCGCACCACGTCGCCCCGGGTCGGGATGGTGCGGGTCACCGTCATCGCCTCGGTGGCGAGCGCCGTGAGGGTCGCGCTGCGGCGGTTGGCGACGTAGAGGGTCGCCTCGTCGGGGGAGAGCGCGTTGCCCTCCGGCCACAGCCCGGTCGCGGCGATGCGGGGCGACTCGGCCGGCGCGAAGGGCCTGACCCGGCTCACGGTGTTCGACAGGATGTTGGCGACGTACGCCGTCTCGCCGTCCCGCGACAGGGAGAAGAGGTGGCCCTTGATGCCACCGGTCCCCATTGCCCGGTCCGGCCGTTCGGCCCGCTCCGGCGCGTCGAAGCCGAGGAGCACGTCGCGATCCTCGCTCAGCACGAACAGCCGGTCCCTGGCGTCCAGGCGCAGCCCGTGCAGGCGCCGGAACGGCGCGCAGGCGATGGTGCGGGCGAGGCTCCGCGCGGCCAGATCGACGACGTAGACCGCATCGCCTCCCGGACCCGGCGTGGTCGAGGACTTGGCGCCGTAGAGGGCGACGTAGGCGCGGGCCCCGGCCCGGTCGACGGCGAATTCGTGCGGGTACTCTCCCGGCAGCTCGACCCGGCCGGTGCGCCGGCCGCTGGCGAGTTCGTAGAAGCTCAGTGCGTGGTCGCCCTTCTCCATCACCAGGAGGGTGTCGGAGCGGCCGGCTTGAGCGGTCCGGGCTTGGCTGTTCTGGGCTTGACCGGACTGGGCCTTGGCGACATGCGTCGTCAGCGCGAAGGCGGCGAGGCCGGACAGGCAGGTGCGGCGGTCGATGGCGGGGGGCATGCAGGGTCCTCGGTCGTCCCCGACACAACCCGGAGGTGACGCGACGGTTCGACATCGCGTCAGCGTGGCGGCGACGTCACACCGACCGGTGAACGGGGCCGGCCCTGCCAAAGGTCGCAGCATCGTCATGGAATAACAGGCAGCGTCGCGCGCCGCTGCCGCGAGGACCCGGACATGTCGCACCGCACCTGCACGCCTTCGCGCTCATCCTGGCCGCTCGCCGCCCTCCTGCTCGCATCCGTCAGCCTGCCCGCCGCCGCGATCGAGGGGCCGCCGGGCCCCTTCGGCGAACGCCTGACCATCGACGAGAAGGGCATCACCCTGAAGTTTCCCGACGATGCCGCGACCCTGCGGATCGGCGGGCGCCTGCAGCTCGATTTCGGCACCGGGCGGGTGCAGCAGCGCGGCTTCGGCACGGTGTTCGATACGCCGATCGCCGTGCGCCGCTCCTGGATCGAGAGCTACCTGACGCTGGGCAAGGAACTCGAACTCGCCTTCCAGTACGATTTCGCCGATCCGAGCCGGCCCATCCAGGACGCGGTCGTCGCCTACAAGGGCTTCAAGGACGTCATCGTCGCCATCGGCAACATGAAGGAGCCGTTCAGCCTCAACCAGCTGATCTCGGACAACAACACCCTGTTCACCGAGCGCTCGCTCGCCGACGCCTTCGCGCCGGCGCGCAATGTCGGCCTCGCCATCGGCACCCACGGCGAAAACTGGACCGCGGTGACGAGCGTGTTCGGCGGCAACATCAACAACGCCGCCATCGGCGACCAGGGCATCGCCTCGACCACCCGGGTCACCTACGCACCCTACCTGAGCAAGGACGGGTACGACGTCCTGCATGTCGGGCTCGCCGGCAGCTACCGCTCGCTGCCGAACGACGGCAGCGCGCTCACCCTGTCGAACCGCTCCGAGGCGTTCCTGTTCGCGCGGCAATTCGTCAATACCGGCAGCATCCGCGACGCGGCGAGCATCGGCCGCGTCGGCCTGGAGGCGGCCTGGCAGACCGGGCCGTTCCGGCTCCAGGCGGAGTACATCCTGACCGAGATCGGCCGCTTCGGCGGCGCGCCGTCCTTGAGCTTCCAGGGCGGCTACGTCCAGGCCGGCCTCCTCCTCAACGGCAAGGGCCGGCGCTACGTGATCGCGCCGAACTACGCCACCGAATACGCGGTGTTCGGCGGGGTGCAGGTCGAGGAGGCGCAGCGGGTCAGCCGCGGCGGCACCGGCGTGTTCGAACTGGGCCTGCGCTACAGCGCCATCGATCTCGAGGACCGCAGCATCCGCGGCGGCATCGAGCAGGACTTCACCGCCGGCATCAACTGGTACCCGGACCGCAACATCCGCTTCGTGTTCGACTACGTCCGCTCCCACACCTCGCCCTCGCCGGCGAGCCTGAACTTCAACCGCCGGACGATCGACGCGGATGCGTTCATCGGGCGGGCGCAGCTCTACTGGTAGAGGACCGCCCGCGCGCCGGCGGCTTGATCGCGGCCCGGCACCGGCGATAGGCAGGAGCGCAGCGCGCGAGGGTCCCAAGGGCGCGGATAGCGGAGTGTGATCATGCAGGCGGCCGAGCTCGCGCCCTTTTCCGACTACGTCCTGCCGGAGGCGACCCTGCCGGAACTGCCCGGGCATTACCGCGGCAAGGTGCGGGACAATTATGACCTCCCCGACGGCCGGCGCATCCTGATCACCAGCGACCGCTTAAGCGCCTTCGACCGGGAGCTGGCGGCGATCCCGCTCAAGGGCCAGGTCCTGACCCAGACCGCGCGCTACTGGTTCGAGAAGACGCGGGACATCTGCGACAACCACGTGCTCGCCTATCCCGACCCGAACGTGGTGGTGGGCCGGCGGCTCGCCATCCTGCCGGTCGAGATCGTGGTGCGCGGCTACCTCGCCGGCAGCACCGGGACCTCGATCCTGACCCTCTACAAGGCCGGCCAGCGCGAGATGTACGGCCACCGCCTGCCCGACGGGATGCGCCCGCACGAGGCACTGCCGCAACCGATCATCACCCCCACCACCAAGGCCGGCCACGGCGACCACGACGCGCCGCTCTCCGCGGCCGAGATTTTGGAGCGGGGGCTCCTGACGCAGGCGCAGTGGCGCACCCTGTCGGAGGCGGCCCTGGCGCTGTTCGCCCGCGGCCAGGCGATGGCGGCCGAGCGCGGCCTGATCCTCGCCGACACCAAGTACGAGTTCGGGACCGATGCCGACGGGCGGATCGTGCTCGCCGACGAGATCCACACCCCCGACAGCAGCCGCTACTGGTTCGCGCAGAACTATCCAGAGCATCTGGCGGCCGGCACCCTGCCGGAGAGCTTCGACAAGGACGTGGTCCGCAACTGGGTCGCGGCCCGCTGCGACCCCTACCGCGATCCCGTCCCGGAGATCCCGCCCGAGGTGGTCCTGCGCACCGCCGCCACCTATGTCAGCGCCTTCGAGACCATCACGGGCGAGCGTTTCGCCCTGCCGGACACGAGCGAGCCGCCGCTCGCCCGCATCCGCCGCAACATCGCGGCCTTCCTGGCGCAATAGGGCGACCTGCAAGACGGGGTGCGGCCGGGACATCCGTGCCGGCGCATCCCGACGCCCGGGCCCGCGGGACGCCGGCCCTGCCGGCGCGTCCCGCAAGATCGCGCCCTGCAAGATCGCGTCCTGCAAGATCGTTCCACTCGCCGCCGCATCGGCACGATTGTGCTTGTCGGACGCGGCGCGGCCCGGTATGACCCCGACCGAACAGAAAAAAGGCCGCCCTTGCGAGGCGGCCCGAAGTCTAGGGAGGAAACGCCCAAAGAGGGCTGCACCGCCGCGACGCCATCGCTGCGGTGCGAAAACGTTTTCTCATGCTGCACCGCACAGGGCAACCGGACGCCTCGCGTGACGGCCATGCTCGCCGCGCATGACCTCGGCTGGGTGCGCGATCCCCCTCTGGAAGGATGGATCCTGCCCTGCCGGCGGCCGCCGCGCCCCGCTTGAACCTACCGCCGCAGGTCCATCTTGCGCAGACCCCACAGCGTCAGCAGGACGGCCGCGAGCGCGAAGGGCGCCGCCCCGATCACCGCGGCGATCGCCTCCGAGCCGATCAGCGCCCCGAGGCCCTTCACCAGGGCCATCAGCAGCAGGAAGCCGCTGACGCAGGCGAGGAGCAGGATCGCGCCGCCCCACAGGGTCCAGCCCGAGACGACCCCGACGATCCGGTCGACCTCGTCGGAGAACAGCGTGATCTCCTTGACGGCCAGGCTGCTGGCGAGGCGGACGGCCTCGACCACCAGCCGGATCGTGCTCACCTGCCGGTCGGACCGCACCGCCCACGCTCCCGCTTCGCCGCAACCGAGGGTCGGTGCGGCGAGCGAAAACGCCCGAGCTTGGCCGTCGTTCCGGTTGATCTTGCCGGGCGATCTTGCCGGATGATCTTGCCGGATGATCTTGCCGGGCGGTCCCGGCCCCGGAGCCTCCCGTCCGGCGATCAGGCGGGCTTGAGCGGGCAGCTCTGCCGGGCGAGCAGCCGCCACTGTCCCCCGTCCTTGAGCCAGACCTGCATCACCGCGATGTAGGAGCGGCCGGTCTCGCCGCTGGGCAGGATGTCGGCGCCGTCCCAGACGTGGCGGACCATGGCGGTGTCGCCGACGACCTGGATCCACTGCTCGGAGAAGGTCAGCGACTTGTAGTTGGTCTTGCCGGCGAGGCTGGCGATGAACTGCGCCTTGGTCTCGATCTTGCGGCCGCTGGAATGGCCGTAGCTCATCTGCGGATGGGTGAGGGCGTCGAGCGCCTTGGCGTCGCCCTCCACGATCGCGACCCGCAGGGCCTCGAGCTGGCGGGCCACCGCCTCGCTCTCGTCCGCGGCCTGCGCCGTCCCCGTTCCGGCCGCCAGGGCCGGCATCGCCAGACCCGCCGTCAGGCCGGCCAGCAGGACCCGCCGCGAGCAATTCTCCGTCCCCACCATGAGCGTCCTCCCGTTCGCGCGGTCGACGGCAGGTTGATCCCGCCGGCGCCGCGCCGCCCGAGCTTAGCCCGGGGGCCGAAGCCTCGCTACCGATCCCTCGCCGGCGGGACGACCCGGACGAGGGCGCAGGATTCTGCCGAGAGCGGGATCAGCGGTACGACGGGGCGGCGTTGGATCCGCCCGCGGCGCCGCGGGCGGCATCGAGCTCTCCCTGGCAGGGTGGGCTGATGCTGGCATAGTTCCGGCGCAGGCAGGCCTCGATGCGCCGCGTGTTGGGCACGTCGCTCGCGCACAGCGTCATGGCGTCGGTCATGCAGGCCAGGCGCTGCCGCTCGGTCCCTTGCTGGCTCCCTTGGCCACTTCCTTGCGCACCCGCCCGCCCGACGGACCCCAGAAGCACGACGGCCGCCGCCAGGGCGACGGTGCGGGTCAACGGCATCGACATTCGACCTCTCCGGCTCTTTCCGGCGGGTCAACACAAAGCCTGGCCTTCCGGTTCGCGTAGCGACGGATTGCCGGGCCGGACGGGCGGCGGGCCGGCGCGGATCACGCCTCGTCGCGCCCCTTGCCCCGCCCAGGACGGCGTTCCTAGGGAATTCCCCAGTACGGTTGTGCTGTCAGAGCACGGAGAAAGGTTCCGAGACAAGGAGCCTGCGTCCATGATCCACGTCGTCACCGCCGCCAACCAGGATCGCTACGCCGCCGAGATGGAGGAGGTCTGGCGTCTGCGTCACCGGGTCTTCGTCGAGGAGAAGGGGTGGAATGCCCTGCGCCGCCCGGACGGGCGGGAGATCGACCAGTTCGACACCGCCCACGCCGCCCATTTCCTGGCGATCGAGAGCGGCCAGGTGATCGGCTACAGCCGGCTCCTGCCGACGACCCGGCCGCACCTGCTCTCGGACGTGCTGCCGGAATTGTGCGAGGGCGACCGGCCGTCCGGCCCGCAGATCTGGGAATGGACCCGCCAGGCGGTGGCGCCGAGCCACCGCACCCGGGGCAAGAACCACCCGGTCACCCTCGAGGTGATGACCGGCATCGTCGAGTGGGGCCTGGAGAACGGGGTGACGTGCTTCCTCGCCCAGATGCCGATCCTCTACCTGCTCCACGTCCTCCAGCTGCATTTCCGGGCGGTGCCGCTCGGCGTGCCGGCGGACATCGACGGGGAGCGGATCATCGCGGTGGAGGCCCGCTTCGACGGCCGCACCCTGCGCAAGCTGCAGGAGATCCGGGGCACCCGGGCCTCGGTCCTGGCCCCCACCGCGCCGACCTACCTGACGGCCTGACATGGCCGCCCCCGGAACAGCGCGCGACATCGCGCGAGAGACAGCACAAGAGACAGCGAGAGAGATCATGACCCACCGCACCCCGCCGACGATCGACGAGATGGCCGACATCCTGCCGCCCCTGGTCCGGGCGCTGACCGAGATCGTCGGCCTGATGGAGGGCCTGGTGGACGTGGCCTGCCACGCCACCAACGTCCAGGAGACCACCGCCGACACCCTGGCCGATCTCGGCGAGACCCTGACGGAATACGCGCACATCCTCATGCAGGAGGCGACGGAGCGCCGCCGCACCGGCCGCGGCAACGTTCCCCTCGACGGTCCCTTGGCGCCGCGGGGCGATCCCTCGGCGCCGCGGGGCGATCCCTCGGTGCCGCGGGACTCCCCTGCGGCGGCGGGCGAGGCCCTGCCGGCGGCGTGACGGTCACGCCGCGTCGTCGCAGGCGCAACCCTGCCCGTAGCCGAAGGCCTGCCGCAGGGCGAGGCGGCCGCCGGGCGTCACCGCGACAGCCCGGCTGCCCTCGCTCCGGCGCAGCCAGCCCCGGTCGAGACAGGTCGTCAGCAGGGCCGCCCCGAGGGCGCCGGCGATGTGGGGCCGGCGCTCGCTCCAGTCGAGGCAGGGGCGGCAGAACACCCGCCGGCGAGGGTGACGTGTCTGGGACGCCGCGGCGAGATCGACCCCGATCCCGCGCAGGAAAGTCTCGCCCGCCGGCGTGAGGGCGCCGCCATCCTCGCCGAGCTCGACCGCGCCGCGCGCCACGAGGGATTCCGCCATCGCGACGGCGAGGCGGCCGGCGAGGTGATCGTAGCAGGTCCGGGCCTCGCGCAGGGCGGCGTCCCGGGGGCCGACGGGGCGCACCGAGGGCGGCCGGGCAGGGGCCGTCGTGCCGGCCGCCACCACCATCACGCCCTCCAGCATCCGCGCCACCGCCGGGGAGGCGAGGCGGTGGTAGCGGTGGCGGCCCTGGCGCGCGACCGTCAGGAGGCCGGCCTCCGCGAGCTGCGCGAGGTGGCCGCTCGCGGTCTGCGGCGTGACGCCGGCAGCGCGGGCGAGTTCCGCCGCGGTGAGGGCGCGGCCGTCCATCAGCACCGTCAGCATGCCGGCACGGGCCGGATCGCCCACCAGGGCGGCGATGCGGGCAAAGGCGGCGACGGTCACCATAATGGCCTCCTTGGGTCGACTCCTTGGGCGGGCTCCTCCCGGCTCTCCCTTGTAGAGCACGGCGGGACCGGACGCTTCGGCCGCGGCCGAAGCATGGTGTCGGCCGCTTCGGCCGCGGCCGAAGCACGGGGCCCGGCCGGCGGGCGAGGATCGTTCCGTCCCCACCGGAACCGTCCGCCATGCTGCCGCTGATTCGCCGCCTCCTCGCTCTCGGCCGCCCAGGCGCCCCCGGGGGCGGCCCGCCCGGCGAGGGCCGCCTGGCGCGACACCTGCGTCAGCGCCGCGATCACGCGAGGTTGTCCGATCTCGACGACAGGTTGCTACGCGACATGGGATTGCGGCGCGAGGTGTCGCCGGCCGGTCTCGACTTCGTGCCCCTGTCGTCGGTAGATCCGGGCGGCCGGGCAAGGCCCGCGAGACCCGCACGGGACTGCGGGAGCCGGGGCGATTCCGCGCCCGCCTCGTCGTCTCGCCACGGCCGCGCTGCCCTCGACTGGCCATGATCGGGCCGTGATCGCGCCGCCGTTCCGGGGTCCGTGGCGCAGCGTTGCGACCGTGAGCCGGCGGTGTTTCCCGTTTGCATCACGTCGCTTGTATCTGACTGCCACGCTGGATGATTGGTTTACGAACCGTATCCGTGCCCCGCCTTCGCCACATTCCGCCCCGAGCTTGACCGCGAGCGCGGCCATACCGGCCGTGCCCGGCAATGCACGAGAGGGGCCTGCATGACGCGGAACCGGACTTTCCCCATCACCGCCGCGCTGGCGGTTCTCGCCACGGCGCCGCATCTCGGCGCCTGCAGCCTGATGCCGGCCGGGGTCGACACGACGGGAAGCCTTCCGGACCGCAAGCAGCTCGCCGCCGTCACCAGCGCCGACCGGGACTGCCTCGCCCGCGCCATGTACTTCGAGTCCAACCGCTCGAGCGAGGAGGGCCTGCTCGCGGTCGGCACCGTGGTGATGAACCGGCTGGAAGCCCCGGCCTACCCGAACTCGATCTGCGGCGTCGTCGGCCAGAAGCGCCAGTTCGCCGCCGGCGTCCTGCACAAGCCGATGCGCGACAAGGAACGCGACAAGGCCGAGCGGATCGCCGACGCGATCCTCGCCGGCGAGCGCCACGAGAAGGTCGGCGGCGCGATGTTCTTCCACACCGCCGGCTACACCTTCTCCTACCGCAACATGCATTACGTGGCTTTGGCCGGCGGCAACGCCTTCTACGAGAAGCGCCCCTGGTACGACCGCGAGGGCGCGACGCCGCGCCGGGCCCCGACCGCCGCGACCCAGCTCGCCCAGCTCCAGTCCGGCTCGGCCGGCAGCGCCCGCTGGACCTCGCACCCGGTCCGGGTCGCACGCAACACCCAGCAGACCCCGCTCGCCGAGCTCGGCCCCGCCCGCAACATCTGCCGCGTCGCCGCCGCCGAGACCGGCCGCAGCCCGGGCTGATACCGCCCCGCCGCGGGCCTGGAACACGACCGCCCGGCCCTCACGCCAGCCGGTCGAGCCGCAGGCGATGGCGCGCATCGGTGAGCCGGCGCGACGCGGCGAGGACCGCCCCCGTCACCCCGAGGCCGCTCGCTCCCGCCAGCAGGAACAGGATCAGGATCTGTGACGCGGCCGCCCCCTGCGGGTCCTGCCCGGCGAGGATCTGGCCGGTCATCATCCCCGGCAGGGTGATCAGCCCCGCCGCCGCCATCTGGTTGAGCACCGGGATCAGCCCGGCCCGGATCGCGCTGCGGGTGAGCGGCGCCAGCGCCTCGTCCCGCGTGGCGCCCAAAGCCAGGCGCGCCTCGAGTCCCCCCCGCTCGCGCCGCACCGCCCCGGTGAAGCCGTTGAGCCCGATCGCGATCCCGCTCATCACCGAACCCAGCACGATGCCGGCGAGCGGGATCAGCGCGTGCGGATCCCACCACGGATGCGGGCGCAAGGCCGCGAGGCCGACCATGACGGCGACCACCGTCGCCCCCGCGCCCACCGCGCCGCCGAGCGCATAGCGCCACGGGCCCCGCAAGGGCCGCTCCTGCCGGGCGCCGATCTCGTAGGCGGCGGCGAGCGCCATCACGGCGACCACCCCGACCACCGGCCCCGGTGCCCCGAGGCCGAACACCGTGCGCAACGCCAGCCCGACCAGGGTGAGCTGCGCCACCAGCCGGCAGGCCGCCACCAGGATCGTGCGGGCGAGCCCCAAGCCCAGGGCCGCCGACAAGGCGGCATTGACGAGGACGAAGCCGGCCCCGAGGGCGAGATCGAGAGGGCCAGGGATCAGGGGGCTGGGCGGCGGGATCATTCAGGTTTGATCATGCGGGGCGTCCGCCCGCCACGGCGAGCCGGCGGGTGGTCAGGCGCGCCACCTGGGCGGGATCGTGGGAGACGAGGACGACGATGAGCCCGGCGGCGCGGCGCGCCTCGATCACCGCCTCGGCGCCCCGCACGCTCTCGGGATCGAGGGAGGCGGTCGGCTCGTCGAGGAGCAGCACGCGCGGCCCGCCGGCGAGCGCCCGCAGCAAGGCGAGGCGCTGGCGCTCGCCGGTGGAGAGCCGCGCCACCGGCCAGCCAAACACCTCCGGCGGCAGGAGCAGGGCCGCCCGCTCCGGGGCGAGGCGGGCGGGCGCGTCGGCGGAAAAATGCTCGGCCACGCCCTCGGCCCACCATCCTGCTTCAGCGGCGAGGTAGGTCACCTGTCGGCGCCAGAGCGGCGCCGGCATCGCCTCCCGGTCGATCCCGTCGAGGCTGACCCGGCCCTCGGACGGGTCGAGATCGGCGATCATGCGCAGCAGCACGCTCTTGCCCGCCCCCGACGGGCCGGTGACCGCGCAGGCCTCGCCTGCGGCCAGCACGAGGTCGAAGGGCCCGAAACGGTCGCGGCGGAGGGACTCGATGCGGAGCATGGGCGGCGCGGCGGCGGATTCCCGTCGGTGTGCGGGAGGAGGGCGAGGAACGCAACGGCTCCGCTGCGGTTTGAGTGAGCCACGGACGAATCGGGAGCGTGAAACGTGGCAGCAGCAGCGGGAACGGCGCGGAAAGCCGGAACGGGCGTGGTGCGCAGCGACGTGCCGGCCCGGATGGACCGGCTGCCCTGGAGCCGCTTCCACCTGCTGCTCGTCGTCGCCCTCGGCATCACCTGGGTGCTCGACGGGCTCGAGGTCACCATCGTCGGGGCGATCGGCCCGGTGCTGCAGGACAAGCGGGCGCTCGGCCTCACGATCCAGCAGATCGGCGGGGCGGCCTCGTTCTACGTCGTCGGCGCCGTCGTCGGCGCCCTGATCTTCGGCTGGCTCACCGACCGGTTCGGGCGCCGTCTCGTCTTCTACGCCACGCTGATGATCTATGTCGGGGGCGTCATCGCCAGCGCGCTCGCCTGGGATTTCTGGAGCTTCGCGCTGTTCCGCCTCGTCACCGGGCTCGGCATCGGCGGCGAGTACGCGGCGATCAACTCGGCGATCGACGAGCTGATCCCCGCCAAGTATCGCGGCCGGGTCGACCTCATCGTCAACGGCAGCTTCTGGCTCGGCGCCGCGGCCGGCGCAGGCGCCTCGCTGCTGCTCCTCGATCCCAACCTGCTCGACCCGGATTTCGGCTGGCGCCTCGGCTTCGGCATCGGCGGCGTGCTCGGCCTCGGCATCCTCTTCCTGCGCCGCTACGTACCCGAGAGCCCGCGCTGGCTCGTCACCCACGGCCGCGAGGAGGAGGCCGAGCGCACGGTGGCGGAGATCGAGCGCACGGTCGAGGCCGAGACCGGCCAGACGCTCCCGAAGGCCGACGGCATCCTGGAGGTGCACCCCAAGAAGAGCTTCGGCTTCGGCGAGATCTTCGACGCGATGGTGCACAAGCACCGCGGCCGCAGCGTCCTGGCTCTGGTGCTGATGATCGCCCAGGCCTTCCTGTTCAACGCGGTGTTCTTCACCTACGGGCTGGTCCTGGCGAAGTTCTACGGCGTGCCGGAGAACCGGGCCGGCGTGTTCCTGGTGCCGCTCGCCGTCGGCAACTTTTTGGGTCCCGTGCTGCTCGGCCACTTCTTCGACACGATCGGCCGGCGCCGGATGATCGCCGGCACCTTCGGCTTGAGCGGCCTGCTGCTCACGGCGACCGCGATCGTGTTCGGCCTCGACCTGTTCACCGCCTGGACCCAGACCTTCGCCTGGATCGCGATCTTCTTCGTCGCCTCGGCGGCCGCGAGCTCGGCCTACCTCACGGCGAGCGAGATCTTCCCGCTCGAGACCCGGGCGCTCGCCATCGCGGTGTTCTACGCGCTCGGCACCGGCGCCGGCGGCGTGATGGCGCCGTGGCTCTTCACCCACCTGATCGAATCCGGCCAGCACTGGGCGCTGGCCGGGGGCTATGCGGGGGCGGCCCTGCTCCTGGTCCTCGCCGCGGTGACGGAGTGGAAGCTGGGGATCGATGCGGAGGGGAAGTCGCTGGAGAGTATCGCGGATCCGTTGTCGAAGGCGGGGTGAGGGGCGTCGGGACCAAGCGGATCTCGCGGCGGCGGTTGCCGGCTCTGCGAGGCCAATCTGCGACAGAACGAGAATTCAGGCGGACGACGCGTTGGCTTGCCAACGCAAGTCCGCCTGGACGACGCCGGCCCCGGCCCGCGTCATACCATCGCGCTGTCGTATCAGCGCCGGCGCCCGTTCGGGCCGAGCCAGCGCCTTCGAACGAGTCCGTCCGAAGGCGCTGCGGTAGTCAGTGCCGTCAGTGCAGGGCCGCCGGCCGTTCCGCCTCGGGCACCACCGCCGCCTCGTCGATGAGCGCCGCGCGGATGCGGCTGAGGCGCAGCTCCGCCGCCTCGCGGGCGGCCTCGGCCGCCGCAGCGGCCTCGCGGGCAGCGCGGGTGTCGGCCATCACCTCGGCCAGGCGCTCCTCCAGCCGCCGCAGCCGGGCCCGCTCGGCGGACAATCGGGCCTCGGCCGCGCCGGCCTGACCCTGCGCCTCAGCGGCGGCCTTGTGGGCCTCGGCCGCCTCCTGCCGGGCCTCTTGCGCCTCCTGCCGGGCCTCTTGCGCCTCCTCCGCGGCGGCCTGCAACGCCTCCTCGACCCGGCCGAGCAGGGCGCCGACCTCGCGGCTGAGCCGGTCGGCCCGGGCCTCGGCGGCGGCGGCGCGGGCGGTGGAGGCGCGCACCGTCTCGGTCGCGCGGCGCAGCAGGCTCAGGATGGTGCCGGTATCGATCGGGGTGGCCATAGGGTGCGGTTTCTGGGCGTCCGGGATTCGGGCGACGATTGCCCAGGGGCGCCCGCCGGGGCGCCGCGGTCAAGACCCATCGCAACGCTGCCCACACGCGCCGGACTCCTGAGGCGCGGATGCGCCACTCCGGGCGGCGTCCCCTGCGACCGATGCGCCCTCCCGGTGCGGATCGGCGGAACCCGGCAGGCATCAAATCGATACTCCAGGGGACTATCCCGAGCGAGAGGTGCCGTGCCATGTTCATGAGGATCGACCGCCTGCAGGCCGAGCTGCCGCAGCCCAAGAGGCCCGACCCGAATGCCGCCGCCGCCCTGCAGGAGCTGCTCGGCGGCAAGTACGGCGAGATGTCGACGCTCGGCAACTACATGTTCCAGAGCTTCAATTTTCGCGACAAGTCGAAGCTGCGGCCGTTCTACAGCCTGGTCTCGAGCATCTTCATGGAGGAGCTCGGCCATGTCGAGCTGGTCTCGACCGGCGTGGCGATGCTCAATAACGGCCCCGGCGATCCGACGCCGGACGTCGACGTGTCGAAGGCGCCGTTCCACGACATGCAGGACATCCGCCTCGCCGGCAGCTTCCTGAGCAACGGCGGCGGCGCGATGCCGATGAACTCGAACGCCGCGTCGTGGAACATGGACATGGTCACCACGACCGGGAACATCATCATCGACCTCCTGCACAACTTCCACCTCGAATGCGGCGCACGCATCCACAAGCTGCGCGTCTACGAGACCCTGAAGGACCCGACGGGGCGCGAGGTCTGCGGCTATCTCCTGGTGCGCGGCTCGGTGCACGCCCACGCCTACGCGCTGGCGCTGAAGAAGCTCACGGGCGTGGCGATCGAGCAGATGCTGCCGACCCCGAACATCAATCTCGACCGCATCCCCGAGTGCCAGAAATACCTGCAGGAGGGCAGCCACCGGCGGCTCTACCGCTTCAACTCGCCGGATTACCCGGAATCGGCCGGCGTGTGGTCGAACGACGAGGTGGCGCTGCCGGGCGACCCGCCGGGCAACCTCGAAGTGGTCGACGGCGCGCCCGAGGGCGGCAAGATCCCGGAGCTGGACGGCAATTACGGCGCCTTCGCGCCGAACTACAAGCCGGAAGAGATCTTCGAGATCGCGAGCAAGCTCTACAAGAAGAGCCGCTGAGGACGGGTTCGGGGCCGGTCAGGCCGGCCCCGTTTCCGCGATGATGGCGTCGAGGACGTCCAGCACCTCGGCCATGCCGGGCCGCGCCGCCGGATCGGGCCCGGTGCAGGCCGCCGCCAGGGCGTCGAGGGCCGGATGGGCGAGGGAGGCGAGCACCCGCAGCTCCCCGAGGAGGAGCCCGAAGGCCCGCACGTCGAGCCGTTCCAGGAACGCGCCCTCGCGGCCCGGCGGCAGGGCGGAGGCCGCGCCGAAATCGCTCAGCACCGCCTCGCCGCGGCTCCCGTCCCACAGGACGTTGTGGGCGTAGAGGTCGCCATGGCCGAAGCCGCGCGCGTGCAGGTGGGCGGCGCCCGACGCCACCCCGCGGGCGAGCCGCAGGGCGGCCGCTTGCGTCAGGCGCAGGCCCGGATCGTAGACGTCGCGGCTGCAGCTCTCCAGGCTCGGCGGACCGGCGAGGACCCGCCAGCCCTCCGGCAGCAGGGTCATCAGCAACCCGTGCGTGCCGTCCGGATGGTCGGCGAGGCGGCCGAGGCCGCCGGTGAGGTGCGGATGCGCGCCCGCCGCGAGGCAGGCCGCCATCTCGCGCTCGGGCAGGCCGTCGCTGGTCATCGCGCCCTTGAACAGCTTGAGGGCGACGGGCCGTCCCTCGCCTGGGCTCGCTTGATCTTGCCCTTGTTCCCGGCCGGCCGGCCGCCACGCCGCCCGCATCACCCGCCCGGAGGCACCCTCGCCGAGGAGCGGGCCGAGCGCGAGGTCGCGCCAGAAGACCGCGGGCGCCGCCGCGGCCGGGGACGACGCGGCCCGGTCCTCGAACGGGTTGCCGGCCCAGGACAGCCAGGCGAGGCGCGGCAGGGCGGTCAGGCAGGCGGGCAGCGCCTCGAACCCGTTGGAGGCGATGCGCAGGAGCTCGAGGTTCTGCGCTTGGCCCAGGCTCTCCGGCAGGGCCCGCAGGCGGTTGCCCGCCAGCATCAGCTTCTGCAGCAGGGGCCGGGCGCCCAGCGCCTCGGGCAGGGAGGCGATGCGGTTGTCGGTGAGGGTGAGCCAGCGCAGGGCCGGGGCCAAGGATTCGGCCGGCACCTCGGCGATGCCGGATCCGCGAAACCCCACCTGGCTCAAAGCGGCGCAATCGCCGAGGACCGGCGGCAGCCGGTCGAAGCGGTTGCCGGAGCAGAACAGCACCTTGAGCCGGCGCAGGCGGCCGAAATCGGCGGGCAGGGCGGTCAGGTCGTTCTGGCCGAGATCGAGGAACTCGAGCGTGTCGGCGAGGCCAAGGATCTCGGGCGGCACCTCGGAGAGGCGCCCCTCCGGCCCGCCGGGGAGCCGCAGCTCCCGGGCTCCGGCCAGGTCGCCGCGGCGCAGGGCGTCGAGGCGCGCACGGGTCGCCGGCGGCAGGATCATGCCCGGGCCTCCGGGGCGGGGAGGTCCGGGGCGGGGAAGTCCGGGGCGGGGAAGGGTGTCGGCATCGTCGTCTCCCGGCGGCGCGGCAGGCCCGCCGGGCGGTGGTCGCCGGGAAAGGCGGCCGGATCAAGGGGTCGCGCCGCCCGGTGGCCGCCTCAGTACGGGTAGCCATAATAGGCGGGCGGCGGCGCCGGGCGGTAGCCGTAACCGTAGCCGGCCGGCGGGCGGCCATAGGTGCGCAGATAGGGGTCGTAGCGCGGCTGGCGGTAATTGCCGTTGTTGATGCCGGCCGAGCGGTCGTTGCCGCTCAGCGCCGCGTAGGGCGAGAGCCCGCTGCCGGAATCGCTGTTGCGGGCGAGCGCCGCGCCCGCCGTCCCGAGGACGAGGGCCGCCGCGACGGACACCCGGACCGTGAGAGCGCGCATGGAAGGCCTCCTGATGGCGAAGATGAACCGGAACGGACCGCGGCCGGCCGAGGTTCCGGCGCCCGGGGCGCGGCCTTTCGGCGCCGCCATGGGAGCGCCGCCAGACGACCGGCGGCGTCAGCGTCCGGCCGGCAGCGTCGCGGTGCGGGGCTGCTGGGCCAGGATGCGGCCGGGATGACCGATCGCCCCCTCCTGCAGCCGGCGCAGGGCCTCGGGCTCCTCCGCCGCGTCGCGCCGCATCGAGACGTGGAATTCGACCCCGCCCATCCACGTGGCGCCGATCCGGTTCAGCACGAACGCGAAGCTCCTCGTCCTCGCGATCGAGGCGCGCCAGCTCGTCGCCGATCTCTGCCGTGCGATGGTCGAGCGTGACACGGGAGGTGACGTCGGCCTTGCCCCGCAAGGCGCGATCGACGGCCAGCCCGGTGCCGTGCCGCACCCGGGTTGGCAGGATGGCGGCGCGTTGGAGCTCGAGCTGGGCGAGGGCCAGGGCATCGATCTTGGCGGCCACGCCCGTCACCTCCGTGCGCACGAAGCTCTGGGTCGCCGGGATCGTCAGGCCGGTGGCCAGGTAGGCGCCCACCCGGGACCCGGCAATGCCGACGGCTGCGGCAGCCGTCGTGGCGTGGGTCATCCCCGCGTCGATCATCGTCGGGTCACGTCGCGTTCCGACTCCGCCATGCCGGCGAGGATCGCGAACAGGGTGCGGCCCATCGGGGTCGCGGTGTCGATCGGCTCGCTGACGGAGCGGATCACCACCCCGTGGCTCTCGGCGAGATCCGAGACCGTCGGGACGGCAAACCGGATCTCGCGGGCGAGGCGATCGAAGCGGGTGACCAGCAGCACCGTGAACGTGCGGGCCGCGGCCGGTTCCAGCAGGCGGGCAAAGCCGGATCGGTCGGCCGCACGGCGCCCGAGACGCCGGGATCGGCGCATTGTTTTCTTGCTTCAATCTGCCTGCCCGAATTGTGGCAGCCCGCCACAAGCTGTTACTCTTGACTCTGCGACATCGCGGTCCGCCGGACCGTCGGCGACGGGCCTCGACCGGCACCACACGCCCGTCCTGCCGTACCAGGCCGGGCCGGAATGGCCCGTGCGGCGCCGGCCCGGCCGAGGCCGCGAGGGCGGCCCGGGAGCGGGCCAGCAGCTCCAGCCCGCGGGCGGCGCGGCGCAGGTCGCCGACCAGGGCGTGCCTCTCGGCATGGAAGCGCGCGGGATTGCCATGGCAGGGCGCGAGGCGGTCGGCGACGGTGGCGAGCGGCTGCGCCTCCACGCGGGGATCGAGCAAGGCCGCCTCCGGAAGCGCGAAGCGCCCGCCAGGCGATCGGCCTGCGGGCGCCACGCTTCGAGCGTGGAGATCGTGGCGCGTTCACGGCGGCAGTGCAAGCCTGTCGACCGCCGGCCACTCCGGGATGGCTCACGCGCCGCGGTACTGCTCGTCCGTGACGGGCTCCAGCCACATCACGGCGGTGCCGTCCTGCCGCTCCTGGATCGCGATATGCGTCAGTGCCGTCGTCGCCGTCGCGCCGTGCCAGTGCTTTTCGCCCGGCTCGAACCAGACGACGTCGCCGGCGGAGATCTCCTCGATCGGGCCGCCCGCGCGCTGCACCAGGCCCCGGCCGAAGGTGACGATCAGCGTCTGGCCGAGCGGGTGGGTATGCCAGGCCGTCCGGGCGCCGGGCTCGAAGGTCACGTGCGCCCCGGCGACCCGCGCCGGGTCCGGCGCGGTGATGAGCGGGTCGACCCGCACGGTGCCGGTGAACCAGTCCGACGGCCCCTGGCCGGACGGCTGGGAACCGCTGCGCTTGATGTCCATACGCTCGTTCCTCCGTTGCGCTGCGTTCGGCCCTCAGAGGGACCAGCCGCCATCGACCGAGATCGCGGCACCGGTCACGAAGGCACCGAGGTCCGAACTCATCCACAGCACGGCCTCCGCGATCTCCTCGGGCTTGCCCAGGCGTCCGACCGGCTCCAGGTCGATCGCCTTCTGGATGTCGCCGCCGGTGAACCGGTCCATCATCGGCGTCTCGATGTTCCCGGGTAGGACGGCGTTCACCCGGATATTCGCCTTCGCATAGTCGAGGGCGGCGGACCGGGTGAGGCCGATGAGGGCGTGCTTGGATGCGGCGTAGCTCGCACCGCCCGCAACACCTCTGATGCCCGCGCCGGACGAGGTGTTGACGACGACCCCGCCGCCCTGCCGCAGCATCTGCGCGATCTCGTGCTTCATGCACACGAATGTCCCGCGCAGGTTGATGTCGAGGATCCGGTCCCACTCGTCGAGGGCGATCTCATGGACGGGCGCTGCCGTGTTCTCGACGCCGGCGTTGTTGAAGGCGCAATCGAGGCGGCCGAACCGCGCGACGGTGCGCGCCACCGCGGCTTCCACCTCGTCCGGCCGGGACACGTCGCAGCGGGCCGCCAGCACCTCGCCGCCGGCCGTCTCGATCTCGGCCCGCAGCCGGTCCAGCGGCGCCTCCGCCCGGTCCGTGACGGCGACGCGCGCGCCCTCGGCCGCGAAGGCGAGGGCGGCCGCGCGGCCGATGCCGCTGGCGGCACCGGTGACGAAGGCGACCTTTCCGCTGAACCGGGATGTTGGGGGCATGGTGATCGTCCGCCTGGGCTGGAGGCGAGTGGTCGGCTCGCCGGTCCGTCCGACGTAGCGGCTGCGCACCGTCCCGATCAGCCGTCCGGCTCTCAACGGAGCGATGAGCCCGGCTCATCGTCGGACGGGAGAGCCTCTACAGGCCGAGGGGCTGCACCTCGCGGATCAGGTCGATGAGCAGCCGCAGGCCGGTCGGCAGCTGGCGGCGTCCGGGATAGTAGAGGTAGAAGCCGGCGCCCATCGGCGCCCACTCCGCAAGCACGATCCGCAGCATCCCGGCGGCGACCAGCGGCGCGACGCAGGGTTCCGGGAGATAGGCCAGTCCTCCGCCCGCCGCCGCGAGGGCGAGCGCGAACTGCGTGTTGTCGAGCGTGACGGCGCCGGGCACGTCGAGCGCGAGCGGCTCGCCGGCCCGCTCGAACTCCCACCGGTAGAGGCTCTCGTCGCCGAGGCGAATGCGCAGGCACCGATGGGCCGACAGCGCCTGCGGATGGTCGGGCGTCCCGTGCCGTTCCAGGTAGGCGGGCGCGCCAACCACCACCCAGCGCAGGTCCGCCGACAGGCGTTGCGCGATCATGTCCTGAGGCACCGTGCCGCCGTACCGGATGCCGGCATCGGCCCCGGCCTCCACCACGTCGAGCAGGGCGTTGGACACCCGGATGTCGATCTCCACCCGCGGATGGCGGGTGTGGAAGACGGGGAGAACCGGGGCGAGCAGAAGCGTGCTGGCATGTTCGAGCACGTTGAGACGGATCCGCCCCGCGGCGTCCCCCGGGTCCCGGTGCCGGTTGAGCACGTCGAGCGCGGAGCCGATCGCCAGGAAGGGCGCGTCCAGCACGGCGAGGAGGTCCTCGCCGGCCGAGGTCAGGGTCACGCTTCGGCTGGTGCGGTTGATCAGGCGCACGCCGAAGCGGGCCTCCATCTGCCGGAGGGCGTGGCTCAGCGCGGAGGCGCTGACGCCGAGCTCCAAACCCGCGCGCCGGAAGCTGCGATGGCGCGCGATGGCGAGAAAGCTGGCGAGGTCGGTGAGGTCGGTCCGCGTGATCGGCATGAGGCACAGAGGTGCGGCGGCGGGCCAGGAAGGCAATCCGCGCCCTCCGGCATGGGCCGAGACGGCTTTCGTCCGGTCCCGGACCGGTGCCCCGGCGCCAATCCTGCGCCGCCCGCCCGTCGCCGCGGCCGAGTCCGTGGGCGATCCCGGCGACGTCCCGCCCCTCGGCCAGGACCCGGTGCAGGATCCGCGTTCCCACATGGCCGACCGCCTCGCGGAGCTTGTCCAGCCGCCCCTCGACCAGCCGCCCGTCCTCGATGGCGGGCAGGATCGCCAGCTCGTGCGCCATGGTGGGATCGACCCGGTTGCCGCCTTCCGGCGAGCCCGATCGGTGCGGCCCGGCCCGGCACTCGAACGCCTCCTGCAGCACGCGCCCCGGTCGGGCCGAGGGCGGTCAGTCGGCCTCCGTGGGGGCCGTCCGGATGAAGGTCAGCACCTCGTTCAGAGGCAGCGATCCGGGATAGTCGGGGAAGGCGAGGGCAACGGGTGCGCCGAGGGCGGCCATGATGTGCCGCAAGTCCTCGACCCAGGCATCGGCGTCAGCCTGGGTCGCGAAGCCGGTGCGGACCATCGTCTTGTCCGGCTCGATAGTCACCGTCACGGAAAATCGCCCGTCCGGCATGTCAAAGATCTGATAGGTCACGCGGCGGGCCATTCGGCAGCCCTAGCGCAAAAACTCAACTCTGAAAAGTCAATGTAACGGAGATTTACTTCGGGATAATCTGGCAAAAAGGGCTTGTTCCCGCGCTCGCGACGAGAGTGCACGCTTGGTCGTTCCTCGCGCCGTCACGCCGTTGCGTCCGTCCCCTATCGCCGCCTGCGGACGAGCGCGGCCTGCGCCTGCCGGTCTGCGGCCCACCGCTTCCAGGCCGGCCCTGCCGGTCATCGTGGTGGACCAGCCTCCGCTACACCACGCCCTGGGACACGATCCCGGCCGGGGCTGCTCGCCCGCACCGGGCCCGACATCGACGCCTGGCTGGCCTACGTGCCGGCGGCCCGCGCGCTTGCCGCGTCCTTGGCGGGCGGCCCCGCGCCGGGCGACCACGATCCTGGTCACGCCCCGGGCACGCCCTGGGCGAAGCGGCGCTTCCACGAGGCGTGGTCCGAGACGGCCGCTGCCGCCGGCATCACCGCGCTCCACTTCCACGACCTGCGCGGCACGGCGGTGACGATGCTGGCGGAGGCCGGCTGCACCGTGCCGGAGATCCGCGACGATCACCGGCCACTCGCAGGCCCACGCGCAACGCATCCTGGACCGCTACCTGGCCCGCACCCGGACGCTGGCCGAGTCGGCGATCGCGAAGCTGGACGAACACCGCCGGAACCAGCCGGAGCGGACGCCGACGCTCGGCCAGAGTCGATATTCGACCAGTCTGACCCTGTGATGGGCCGCTACCGACCCTCAACGGCCCCGTCCCGGCCGCTCGCTTCGATCCGCGCAAGATGGTCCTGATGCTGGCGCTGGAGGTCTTCAAAGAGGACCAGGAGCGCCTCCGCTTCGCTCGTTGGTAGATCCTCTCGCCGCAGGTGAACGATGAGGGCGCGTTGCTGCGCGATGTGCTGGGCACCTTCCTCGACGTGCCGCCTGACCATATCGAGCTCGGTTTCACCTTCACGCATTGGCGGATCACCGCAAGGCAAGGATCAAAATTTGATTCTCTTGCCCGCAAGAAGCCGCCCGCATGATGCAGTCGGACGATACTTGGCAATCATCGTCCCCAGACGGGCGGCGAGCACGCATCTTGCTTGAGTCCTTCATTTACGAAGGGCATGTTATCGCCCTGCCAGATGCCTGCAAACGTCATCATGGCCGTATAGACTGAACCGCTCCGGGTTTTTCGGAGGCTTGTTGGCTTGGGTCAGGCGGCCGAGGCCTGGTCGCCGACGTGAGCATAGTAGCGCGCTTCGGCCTCGGCGGGAGGGACGTTGCCGATTGGCGCGAGGAGGCGACGGTGGTTGTACCAGTCGACCCACTCCAGGGTGGCGTACTCGACGGCCTCGAAGGAGCGCCAGGGTCCGCGTCGGTGGATGACCTCTGCCTTGAACAGGCCGTTGATCGTCTCCGCCAAGGCATTGTCGTAGCTGTCGCCGACGCTGCCGACCGACGGCTCGATGCCTGCTCCAGCCAGGCGCTCGGTATAGCGTAGAGCCAAGTATTGCGAGCCGCGGTCCGAGTGATGCACCAGCCCGCTGCCCTGACCAGGGCGACGCTCGTGCAGCGCCTGTTCCAGAGCATCCAGGACGAAGCACGCGTGAGCGCTGCGTGAGGCCCGCCAACCGACGATGCGCCGGGCGAACACATCGATGACGAAGGCCACATAGACGAAGCCCGACCACGTCGGCACGTAGGTGAAGTCGCTGACCCACAAGGCATTCGGCCGGGGAGCCTTGAAGTGGCGGTTGACGCGGTCGAGAGCGCAGGCAGCGGCCGGGTCGGGGATCGTGGTGCGTACGGTCCTGCCACGCACCACCCCCGCCAAGCCCAATCGGCGCATCAGCCGCGCCACCGTGCATCGCGCGGTCACGATCCCCTCCCGGGCCAGTTGCCGCCAGACCTTCCTCACGCCGTAGACGCAGAAGTTGGCCTCGAACACGCGCTGGATCTCGATCATCAACGCGGCGTCGCTGCGCGCACGAACCGGCTGCTTCTCGGGATCGGCACGTCGGGCCGCATGCAGGTAGTAGGTCGACGGGGCGATCGGCAGCACCCTGCAGATCGGCTCGACCCCGTAGACCTCCCGGTGATCGTCGATGAAGCTGATCATGGCCGTGACCGGCGGTCGAGCTCCGCCATGGCGAAATACGCCGACGCTTTGCGCAGGATCTCGTTGGCCTGGCGCAGCTCGCGGTTCTCTCGCTCCAGCGCCTTGATCCGCTCGCGCTCGTCCGTCGTCTGCCCGGGTCGCACGCCCTGATCCCGCTCGGACTGGCGCACCCAGTTCCTCAGCGTCTCGCCCGAGCAGCCGATCTTGGCGGCAATCGACTGGATTGCCGACCACTGCGAGCCGTGCTCGCCCTCGTGCTCGCGCACCATCCGCACGGCACGTTCACGCACCTCAGGGGAAAACGGGGCTGTTCGTTTCGTCATGGCTCCATCCTCTCAGAAGTTGGAGCCTCCGAAAAACCCGGAGCAGTTCAGACAACAAGGTTGCCGGCATTGCGGACAGAAGCCGTCAACGCTTGTCGATCTGGATCCTCCGCATTGGCAAGCGGTGCGATCGCAATGTTATCCCGTGCGATCGCAGCGAGAGTTCGTGCGACTTCAGCCCTGATGGCATGCGTATCACCACAGTCGGTGCCAGCTTCATCTCGGAAGAAATGCCGACCATCGTCGAGGTCAAAAAAATAGCGTGGCATGCGGCTCTCCACCATCAAGAGCAAGAGCACACGTCTCTCCTAGCCATCGACGCCCGATATTCGTTGCCGACGATGCGTATTCTTACACCAGACGACGCTTGGCGACACCAACATGTGTGTGCTCCAGGAGAAGACTGGGCGCGTCGGCTCATCGATGGCTGAGGGCGAGCCAAGAGCAAGCCGGCACGGGCCCCGCCCCCGCCATCCCCGTACACGCCCTCGAACACCCGTCCTGAGCCCGCCGCGTGCCCAGCGAGGCCCCACCATGCCTGCTGCCAAGGGGGAGGGGTAGGTCTGAGCCTGGCTCGGAGGCGGCGGCTTCCCACCCCGAGCGGGTGTTCCGCTACCCGAGTGCGGCTGCAGTCAAAACGACGGTTGTTCAGGCACCTGAACCTGCGGATTATCGCCTGACGGGCAATCAATCGACGCGCTTGCGCGGTCAGCGCGCGTCGATCGAACCAGCATCGCAACAAGACGGCTTGCAGGGAGGGCCAGGACAAGCACGGCGCTAGGGGCGGCTCATGACCCCTGTCAGACATCTTGCCTTTCCCTCGTACTCCCGACAATTGCCCCTGAACGAGATCCCGGCCTTCAGCCGCACCCGCTGAAATTTGATCACAATCTCTGGAATACTTGAACGTATGCCTATATTGATTAAATAATAATATTCAAGCTTGTGCTTTTATTTGATACTTCCTTAAATTGATAATTCTCGTCCTGATGTGATCGCGAACGATAGCGCGCTGATCGGCGGACAAGCCCGCATTCTGCGTATCGGATGCTCGATCGTTCGACATTTCTCGGTCTCCTGTGACGCTCAAACGCATGAGCGCTGCCACTCGGACTGCTGTTTCCTCCCACTTTTTGCAACGCGGTATTCGAACTATCTCTCGCCGCCTCGCCTTGAGATAGGTCAAAATCTGCTAAGCGTAGCAGTCCCTGACGCACGAATTCATGCCATGGGGCAAGGCGCGCCGCGGCTGAGGGCCACCTCGCTTCTCTTCCTGGGCCGTCGCAGCGGCCAGCGCTTTGCACGTGCGGTTGCCGATCAGCCCCGCCTCGAGGTCGGCCACGGCCGCAATCTGCTGCAACAAACTCACCAGAGGGCACGAATCGGCGCCGGCTCCATTAGGTAGGTTGGTAAAAATCGACGTGTTTATCAAAAACGATCGTGCCGTTCTCATTTTTGACGACGTTGTACCCGTGAAGGCCGCCACCGTTCTTGTCGAAATTGTAGGTGCCATCGGCCCCCTGATAACCACGAACAGCAAGTCGCGCATCGCGGATCGCCTGCGGTTCGGTCTTACCGACCTTGTTGATCGCCATCGCCAGCACCTTCACGGCGCGATAATTCCAGGATGATTGACAGTCAGGTTGAATATTAGTTTTATTTCGATCGTTTTCGCTGTAGTCGACAGCGGCATCGCTCGAATTTTCAACGAAATCTGCAACGCCATAGGTGCCATATAGTGCGGGGCCACCTAATTTCATCGCTGTCAGAGTGACGATCGATGCCGATCCAACCCAGGGTAAGGTGACACCGAACTGACGCAGCTGCCGAGCGAAAATAGCCTAATCGTTCTCGAACGGGACATAGGAGCCGATCACCTCGGCGCCCGACTGGCGGATCGCCAGCACCACGGGTGTGAAGTCCTGGCTCTGATTCGCATAGCCCTGGTCGAGCGCGACCATGGCGCCGGCCTGGCCAAGAGCCTCGGCCAGCGCCTTGGCGCCGCTGGTACCGAAAGCGTCGGTGGAGTGCACCACCGCCCATTTGTTCTTCTGCAGCGTGGCGACGCCGAAATCGGCGATCACCCGAGCCGAGTCGCTGTCGTTCGGCCGGAAACGGAACATCCAGGTATTGCCCATATGGGTTAGAACCGGGCTCGTGCCGCCGAAGCAAACGGGCTTAGCCGTCTTGAGGATGTCGGGCGCCATGGCGTGGTTCAGGGTCGAGCGGATCGACCCGATGAACCCGACGAGGTCGTTCTGCGAGGCGAGCTTCGAAAAGGCCAGCACCGTGCCCGGGTTTGTGGTCTGATCGTCCTTGAACTGCTCCGGGTTTTTCGGAGGCTCCAACTTCTGAGAGGATGGAGCCATGACGAAACGAACAGCCCCGTTTTCCCCTGAGGTGCGTGAACGTGCCGTGCGGATGGTGCGCGAGCACGAGGGCGAGCACGGCTCGCAGTGGTCGGCAATCCAGTCGATTGCCGCCAAGATCGGCTGCTCGGGCGAGACGCTGAGGAACTGGGTGCGCCAGTCCGAGCGGGATCAGGGCGTGCGACCCGGGCAGACGACGGACGAGCGCGAGCGGATCAAGGCGCTGGAGCGAGAGAACCGCGAGCTGCGCCAGGCCAACGAGATCCTGCGCAAAGCGTCGGCGTATTTCGCCATGGCGGAGCTCGACCGCCGGTCACGGCCATGATCAGCTTCATCGACGATCACCGGGAGGTCTACGGGGTCGAGCCGATCTGCAGGGTGCTGCCGATCGCCCCGTCGACCTACTACCTGCATGCGGCCCGACGTGCCGATCCCGAGAAGCAGCCGGTTCGTGCGCGCAGCGACGCCGCGTTGATGATCGAGATCCAGCGCGTGTTCGAGGCCAACTTCTGCGTCTACGGCGTGAGGAAGGTCTGGCGGCAACTGGCCCGGGAGGGGATCGTGACCGCGCGATGCACGGTGGCGCGGCTGATGCGCCGATTGGGCTTGGCGGGGGTGGTGCGTGGCAGGACCGTACGCACCACGATCCCCGACCCGGCCGCTGCCTGCGCTCTCGACCGCGTCAACCGCCACTTCAAGGCTCCCCGGCCGAATGCCTTGTGGGTCAGCGACTTCACCTACGTGCCGACGTGGTCGGGCTTCGTCTATGTGGCCTTCGTCATCGATGTGTTCGCCCGGCGCATCGTCGGTTGGCGGGCCTCACGCAGCGCTCACGCGTGCTTCGTCCTGGATGCTCTGGAACAGGCGCTGCACGAGCGTCGCCCTGGTCAGGGCAGCGGGCTGGTGCATCACTCGGACCGCGGCTCGCAATACTTGGCTCTACGCTATACCGAGCGCCTGGCTGGAGCAGGCATCGAGCCGTCGGTCGGCAGCGTCGGCGACAGCTACGACAATGCCTTGGCGGAGACGATCAACGGCCTGTTCAAGGCAGAGGTCATCCACCGACGCGGACCCTGGCGCTCCTTCGAGGCCGTCGAGTACGCCACCCTGGAGTGGGTCGACTGGTACAACCACCGTCGCCTCCTCGCGCCAATCGGCAACGTCCCTCCCGCCGAGGCCGAAGCGCGCTACTATGCTCACGTCGGCGACCAGGCCTCGGCCGCCTGACCCAAGCCAACAAGCCTCCGAAAAACCCGGAGCGGTTCAGGCCGAGGATGACGCGATGGACCACTACCGTAACCCGGCGGCTTGCGCGGGCTGCACGCTCAAACCCCGCTGTACGCCTGCGAAGACAAGACGGGTCAAGCGCTGGGTGCACGAGGGCGTACTCGATGCGATGCAGCAGCGGCTTGATCGGATGCCGGAGGCGATGATGATACGTCGTCAGACCGTGGAGCATCCGTTCGGCACGCTGAAGGCCTGGATGGGGGCGACGCACTTCCTGACCCGCACACTGGTGAAGGTCAGAACCGAGATGAGCCTGCAGGTTCTGGCCTATAATATGAAGCGGATAATCCAGATGTTCAGGGTCGGAGCGCTGATCACGGCGATCCGGGCGTAAGCCCCCCACGCACGCGAGGTCGCTGCAAGGGCTCGCTCAGCTACCCAGCAACCCAAACCGCGTTTTCACACGACCTGGACCCTAAGCAGTCCGTGCTCGGCAGAACCTCAAATGTCCAATTGGGCTCTCTGCCTAGCGCAAACCATTTAAACAGAAATCGCTACCTATGCAGCTTCGCTTCCTGTCAGCGGGCGTTGAATACTCCCTGATTGTGGGCATCGAAAATTCCCTGGTCGGTGCCCTGGCCCGTAGGGTCGCGACGCCCCGCGCCCTCTCGGGCTTTTCCATCCTCAGCCACCATGCCTGCCGATACCGATCGGCTGGGAGCGACGAGGATGGTTCTGCTGGGAGAACTCGTCATGATCTTGGACCTGCACCGACAGGGCCTGTCCGTCTCCGCCATCGCCCGCCGGACCGGCCGCGATCCGAAGACGATCCGCAAGTACATCGAGCGCGGCCTCGAGCCGCCGGCCTACGGCCCGCGTCAGCCCGGCCGCCCGAGCAAGCTCGCGCCCTATCTCGATTATCTGCGCGAGCGGATCACCGCCTTCCCCGACCTGAGTGCCGTGCGCCTGACCCGCGAGTTGCGCGAGCGCGGCTACACCGGTGCCTACACCGCGGTGAAGCGGTTCGCCGCCGCGATCCGGCCGCCCGAGGCCAAGCCCTACGAGGTCCGCTTCGAGACCCCGGCCGGCCAGCAGGCGCAGGTCGACTTCGCCCGCTTCCTCGTCACCTTCACGGATGCGCCGGACACGACCTGCATCGTCTGGCTGTTCTCGCTGGTGCTCGGCCATTCCCGGCACATCGAGGCGCGCTTCGTCCTGCATCAGGACCTGCAAACGCTGCTGCGCTGTCACATGCAGGCCTTCACCGCGATCGGCGGCGTGCCGATCGAGATCCTCTACGATCGCATGAAGACGGCGGTCACCGGCGAGGATGCGGACGGCCACATCGTCTACAACCGATCCCTGCTGGCACTCGCCCAGCACTACGGATTCCTGCCGCGCGCCTGCCGCCCGTACCGGGCCAAGACCAAGGGGAAGGTCGAGCGACCGTTCTCCTACATCCGCCAGGACTTCTTCCTCGCACGTTCCTTCCGCGACCTCGACGACCTCAACCGCCAGCTTCGGAGCTGGCTCGATACCGTCGCCAACGTCCGCTTGCACGGCACCACGCAGCGGATCGTCTCGGAAGCCTTCGCCGCCGAGCGGCCCGAGTTGCAGCCCTTGCCGGCTCTGCCCTTCGACGCTCTGCTCACGCTGGAGCGGCGCGTCAGCCACGATGGCCTCGTCTCGATCGGTGGCAACTATTACAGCGTACCGGATCGGACCCGGCGCGTCGTCGAGGTGCATCAGTTGCCCGACACGATCCGCATCCTCGATGGTGGCCGGCTCGTCGCGAGCCATCCGATCCTGGAGGGACGACGGCAGTACCGCATCGACCCCGACCATCGGCAAGGCACGGCCGCTCGGGCCATGCGCCGCGGCCATCCCGACGGTCTGCCGATCGGCCGCCATGGCGATCACGTCGCCCGGCGCTCGCTGGCTGTCTACCAGGCAGTCGGCGAACGGCTCGCCGGCGGGATCGGAGGCCAGCGATGAGCCGCGCCGCCCCCTGTGTCGCCACGACCCTCGACAGCATCAAGCGCAGCTTGGTCGGCCTGCGCATGCCGCGCGCCCTGGAGGTGCTCGACGCGACGGTCCGGCGCATCGAGCAGGGCGAGATCGACGGCTTGGCCGCCCTCGACGTGATCCTGACCGAGGAACTGACGCTGCGCGAGAACCGCCGCGTGAAGACCGCCCTGCTGGTCGCGCGCCTGACCACGATCAAGACGCTGTCCGGGTTCGACTTTGCCTTCCAGCCCTCGCTCGACCGCGAGCGCGTCCTGGCGCTGGCGGAACTGACCTTCATCGACCGGGCCGAGGTCGTCCATCTGCTCGGACCACCCGGCACCGGCAAGAGCCATCTGGCGATCGCGCTCGCCGTCGAGGCGGTCAAGGCCGGGCGCAGCGTCGTGTTCTCGACGCTGGCCGACCTCGTGACCTCGCTGGCCAAGGCCGAGCGCGACGGCTCCCTGCGCGAGCGCATCCGCTATCTCTGCCGGGCCTCGCTGCTGGTCGTGGACGAGATCGGCTACCTCCCCGTCGTCCCCGGTGGCGGCAACCTGTTCTTCCAACTCGTCAACGCGCGCTACGAGCGCGGGGCGATGATCCTGACTTCGAACCGCGGCTTCGCCGAGTGGGGCGAAGTGTTCGGTGATCCGGTCGTGGCGACAGCCCTGCTCGACCGACTCCTCCACCATGCCGTGGTGATCCAGATCGAGGGGGCGAGCTACCGCCTGCGCCAGCACGCCGACCTCGTCCCCGAGCACGTCCGCTCCAAGGCCCTGATCGCTCCGCCGCCCGCACCCAGGCGTCGCGGTCGTCCACCCGGAAAGGCTGCCTCCGATCACACGGCCGGCTGATCACCGATCCGCACCGAACCCGCCGGCCAGGGAATTTTGAAAGCCCACAATTGCGGAGACTTCGGTGCCCGTTGACAGCTTCCCAAGCTAATCACGATCTTGCCTCGCGCGGAGCCGGTTTTAATGGCGTGATATGCCTGATCAACGGTGTCGAGGCCAAAGCTGCGCCTATCCAAATGGGGCGCCAGCTGGCCGGCCTCAACGAGTTGAGTCACCGCGCGCAAGATCTCACCGTGATGCGCTCGGCCTTCACCAGTCAGTAGCGGCAACAGCGTGAAGACGCCCGAGTAGGTACCTGCTCTGAACGAGAGCGGTGCCAGGGCGTGCGTTCCCCAGCCGAGCGCGCTCACCACGTGGCCGAAGCGCCGGACCGCCGCGAAGGATGCATCGAGGGTCGCGCCGCCCACAGTGTCGTATACCAGGTCGAAGCCACTTCCAGCCGTATGCCGCTCGACATAATCAGTCACCGTCTCGGCGTGGTAGTCGATGAACGTCGCCCCGCGCTGCGTAATCACGGCACAGCTCGCGGCAGATCCGGTTGCGAAAACCTGCGCCCCGAGAGCCCGGGCGATCTGGATCGCCACTTGTCCCACCCCGCCCGCGCCGCCCTGCACCAGAACGCGCTGGCCAGGGCCGACATGGGCACGGTCGACCAGACCTTCCCAGGCCGTGATAGCAACAAGCGGCAGGGAGGCGGCCTCGCGCATGCTCACATTTGTCGGCTTCGGGGCGAGTAGGTCCGCATCGGCCGCCTGATACTCCGCCAGCGAACCCTGGTTGCCGCCCACCCCACCGGTCATCCCGTAAACCTCATCCCCGATCCGCCACCCAGTCACGCCCGGACCGAGCGCCTCGACCGTGCCCGCGAGATCAAGACCGAGAATGGCTGGCACGGGATGACGCGCATGCGCAGCCGCACCCGCGTGGATTTTAAGGTCCAGCGGGTTCACACCACTTGCCGCGACACGCACCAGGACTTGGCCCGGGCTCGGCTCTGGCCGGCTGATCGTGGCGATGCGAAACGGTGCATCGTGTGTCTCAACGACGGCTGCCCTCATGGTAGCGGGTGCGTTCATGGCGATCTCCTGTAATGCGCTGACGATCGGGCATTCTCAGGCGTTGGGAAACGAACGATAGTGCACGTAGATCAAACGTTCCTGTATGGGCGATCGGTACCGTGATCGAATGGAGCGACTTACGCATCTTTCTCGCGATTGCCCGAGCCGGCACGCTCGGTGCCGCCGCCCGCGCTGTCGGAAGCACTCAGCCCACCATGGGCCGGCGCCTCCGGGCGCTGGAATCCGCTACAGGTCATGCCCTGTTCCAGCGTACGGCCGACGGGTTCGTGCTGACCGACGAGGGCGAAGTTCTGCTCGCTCACGCCGAACGCATGGAAGAGGAGGCGCTCGCCATCGAACGGCAGCTCGCCGGCCGTTCCGGGGCGCTCGCGGGTTCGCTCCGCCTGTCATCGTCGGATTGGTTTGGGAAGACCTTGCTGGCACCGGCCCTGGCCACGTTCGGGCACCGCCACCCGGATGTGGAGATCGAGTTGCTGACCGATGCGCGGCTTTACAGCCTGCCGCGGCGAGAGGCTGACCTTGTGTTCCGGATCACACCATTCGACGAGCCTGAGGTGATCTCGCGACGCCTGCTGACGGTCCGCTACGGGGTCTACGGCGCGCGCGGCACGACTCGGCCGGTTGCGGGTGATGGATCCGGTACGCGGACCATCACAATGGATGCCTCATTTGCCGAGATGCCTGACGCAGTTTGGCTCCGGCGGATGTTGCCAAATGCGCGAGTTGCATTCCGCAGCAACAACCGCGAGGTCCAGGCGCAACTGTGCCGGGACGGAGCGGGCGTTGCCGTTCTTCCGTGCCCTCTCGGGGACACCACTCCCGGTCTCGTCGCGCTCGACCTAGGCGAGCCACCACTGTGCCGCGATACGTTCGTGGGCTACCACCGCGATCTGAGGCGGCTCCGGCGGCTGCGAGCGCTGCTCGATCACCTGCTTGACCAGCTTGCCGGATGACAGCTCAAACGTCCGGGGCATCGACAATGGCCCGCGCACACCGTCCGCCGCACGCCATTTACTGACATCGCGCTGGTGCGGCCTGAACCACTGCATTCCACCCTCAGCAGCACTTCATACGGCTAAGCTGGTCGGGTTCAGGCACCGACATTGGAGCGCGTGGAGGGGAGAACTCAAAGGGCGAACACAAGGCCAAAAACAAAAAGCGCCCCGTTCGGGGCGCTGAACCTTGCAAACTGATTTGCAAACCGAGGGTCCGACCCCCTCAAGAACCAAGCCTAAGTTCTTGATTTTAATGGTCGGAGCGAGAGGATTCGAACCTCCGACCCCTAGTCCCCCAGACTAGTGCGCTAACCGGGCTGCGCTACGCTCCGACGCCCCGAAGGGCATGAGCGATCTAGCTTTTCGGCCCCGACCGCGCAACCCCCTTTTTCGCGGCTGGCGCAACGAACGGCGAACAGGAGCGGCTTTCAGAGCGCATGGTCCCACGGAAGTCCCACGCGATGGTCAGGGCCCGTTCCGTTGGGGCAGGGCCCCGCACGAAGGCCGCGGCGCGCCTACAGACGGGCATGGCATCTATACTCCACCCCACCGTCCTCACGTGGTCCCGCCTCACCCGGTCCCGCGGCCTCGCCAGCCTCTCGCCCAGCGCGCCGCCCTGTCCCGGCCAGCGCCCCGACGAATGGGCCGAGACGCACCGGCGTTGCGGGGCGTTCGTCGCGCGGTCAGGGGCACGCTGCGGGGTGGGACACGCTGAGGCTGTTCGGGGTGGCCCGGTCACCGGCACGGTCTGCGGCTGGACCCGACCGCCTGGGGCCGATGCACCCGTGCCCCTCGGAGCATACACATGTTGGTGTTGCCGTTCGTGACGTCGTCTACGGTGATTCATCGTCGGCGAATAATATCGAGCGTCGCCGGTTAGGAGAGACGTGTGCTCTTGCCCTTCATGGTGGAGAGACGCGTGTCACGCTATTTGTTGACCTCGACGATGGACAGCACCTGCTCCGAGATGAAGCCGGTACCGACTGTGGTGATTTGCATGTCGTCAGAACTAAAGTCGCACGAGGCACCATTGCGACAGAACTACTTGCAAATTACAGAGATTAATATCGTCATACACTGAAGATGTTTGTTGTAAAGATCGCTATACGTGTTATCTATACGGCAAAGGTGGTCTTTATCGGGATTTGGCACAATGAAGAAATGCTGCTCGTTACGGAGGGACTCAATCAAGATGGGCATCCACCGCGTATCTGGGGGGCGATCATGGCCATGTACCGTCTGCCAGTCACCATCCGGGCCGCCTCGTAGTGACCATCTGCTGCGGTGACGTGGTCGAGGCGGGTGGCGCGGTGGCTGGACGCGGGATAGGGCGATGAGTGAGTGGCAACCGATACAGACTGTTCCTGAGGGCGTGCACGTCCTTTTGTGGTTCCCAACCGGCGAACGAGGCAATGGCAACATTGAAGCCGCAACCGTTTACTGGGCAAATAAAGGCAAATCATCTTTCCTAGGAAGGCTACGGCTTGAGTATTGGAGCCATGGAGGCCCCATTTCAGGGAGAATCTGGCATCCCGACGAGGACGCCACGTTCTGGCGTCATCTGCCCGATGGTCCCGCAAGCCTAACGACGTGATGCGGCGAAGACGGCAATCCTGGCATCGACCATGGCGTCCTGCGGCAGGAACGCTACGCTGTGACCCGAATCGTCTGATCGCCCAGCCGCATATCTGATCTGCATTCAGATCTGCACCAGCCGAATATTGTTGGTGTTGCCGGTGGTATGGAAGGGGATGCCGGCCGCGATAACGATGTGGTCGTTGGGCTTCGCGAACTCCTCCGCTTGCGCGTGCTGCGCGGCCTTGGCGACCATCTCCTCGTAGCTGTCCACATCCTCAGTCTGCACGCTGTGCGCGCCCCAGAGCAGGCACAGCCGTCGCGCGGTCGCGAGGTTCGGCGTCAGCGCAAGGATCGGCGGCTCGGGCCGCTTGCGCGCTACCCGGGCCGCGGTGGTGCCGCTCGCCGTGTAGGTCACGATCGCCTTGGCGTGAAGCGCCTCGGCGAGCGTCGCGGTCGCGGTCGCCACCGCGTGGGGGGGCGTCTCCTCCTCGCCCGGGTCGGAGGCCGCTACGATCGAGCGGTAGAGCTTGTGCCCCTCCACCGAGCGGATGATCCGGTCCATCATCGACACGGCCTCGACCGGATACCGGCCGGTCGCCGACTCGGCCGAGAGCATCACCGCATCAGCGCCATCGTAGATCGCAGTCGCAACGTCCGAGGCCTCCGCTCGGGTCGGGGCCGGCGCGCCGACCATCGAGTCGAGCATTTGCGTCGCCACGATCACCGGCTTCACTGCCAGCCGGCAGGCGCGGATCAGCTCCTTCTGGCGGCCAGGCACATCCTCATGCGGGATCTCGACGCCGAGGTCGCCGCGGGCGACCATCACCGCGTCCGACAGGCGGATGATGTCCTCGATCCGCTCCAGCGCCTGCGGCTTCTCGATCTTCGCCAGAAGCCCGGCCCGGTCGCCGACCAGGGCGCGCGCCTCGACCATGTCGGACGGCTTCTGGACGAAGGACAGGGCGACCCAGTCGACGCCCAGCTCGAGGCCGAAGGCGAGATCGGCGCGGTCCTTTGCCGTCAACGGCGAGAGGTCGAGCAGAGTGCCGGGCAGGTTGACGCCTTTGCGGTTGGAGATGATCCCGCCGGTCACCACCTCGGCGGTGATGGAGTCGGCATCCAGGCCGGTGACGCGCACCCGCACGCGGCCGTCGTCGATCAGCAGCTCCTGCCCCGGCACGACGGCGGCGAAGATCTCCGGGTGGGGCAGCGGGAGAGCCTGCTTGTCGCCGTCGCGGCCTTCCCGCACGAAGCGCACGCTCTCGCCCGCCGCGAGATCGAGGCGGCCGTCCTCGACGGTGCCAATGCGGATCTTCGGGCCCTGGAGGTCCTGAAGGATCCCGATCGGGCGGCCGACCTCCGCCTCGAGCGCACGGATGGCGGCGTGGACCGCGGCGTGGTCGTCGTGCGTGCCGTGACTGAAGTTGAGACGGAAGGTGTCGACGCCGGCCAGGAACAGGGCTTTCAGCCGCCCGGGGGTGGAAGTCGCGGGACCCACGGTGGCGACGATCTTGGCGTGGCGGTGACGGCGCATGATGCATCCGGCCGCGCGGAACGGCCGCCTTCTGGTGTCGTGGGGAGGGAGGTCAGACGATCAGGATCGCCCGAAAGTCGTTGACGTTGGTGAGCGTCGGCCCGGTGACGACGCCGTCGCCCAGGGCTTCGAAGAAGCCGTGCCCGTCGTTGCAGTCGAGGCTCGCCGCGAGCGACAGGCCGAGCGTGACGGCGCGCGCCGGGGTGTCGGGCCCCAGCACGGCGCCTGCGATCTCCTCCACGCCGTCGACGCCGTCGGTGTCGCCGGCCACGGCGTGGATGCCGGGATGGCCGTCGAGCGCGGCCCCGAGCGCCAGCAGGAATTCCACGTTCCGCCCGCCGCGGCCGTCGCCGCGCACCGTCACGGTGGTCTCGCCGCCCGAGAGGAGCACGCAGGGTTTGGGCACCGGCAGGCCGTGGGCGGCAACGCTCCGGGCGATCCCGGCCATGACCTTGCCGACCTCGCGCGCCTCGCCCTCGAGCGCGTCGCCGAGGATCCAGGGGGTGATGCCCTCGCGCCGGGCGAGGTCCGCGGCGGCGTCAAGCGCCATCAGCGGGGTTGCGACCATCCGCAGGTCGGAGGGGCCGAGCCGCGGATCACCGGGCTTGACCGATTCACCCCGACCGGTGGCGAGGTGGAGGCGCACCGCCTCCGGGACCACGATCCGATGGCGCTCGAGGATCGCCAGCGCATCAGCACAGGTGGTGGGGTCCGCGACGGTCGGGCCGGAGGCGATGTCGAGGGGATCGTCGCCGGGCGTGTCGGAGATCAGCAGCGTCACCACCCGGGCCGGGTGGCAGGCGGCGGCGAGCCGCCCGCCCTTGATCGCCGAGAGGTGGCGACGCACGCAGTTCATCTCGCCGATGGCGGCACCGGATTTCAGCAGAGCGCGGTGGACCGCCTGCTTGTCGGCGAGGGTGAGCCCCGGCGCCGGCAGCGACAGCAGGGCCGAGCCGCCGCCGGAGATCAGGCACAGGACGAGGTCGTCGGGTCCAAGCCCGGCGACGAGGTCGAGGATCCGCCGAGAGGCAGCTTCGCCAGCCGCATCCGGTACCGGGTGGGACGCCTCGACCACCTCGATCCGGGTGGTCGGCGCGCCGTGACCGTAGCGGGTGACCACGAGTCCGGAGAGGTCTCCTGGCCACGCCGCCTCGACGGCGCGGGCCATCGACGCTGCGGCCTTCCCCGCCCCGACGACGATCGTGCGGCCGCGGGGCGGCTCGGGCAGGTGCCGGGCAAGGCTGACGGCGGGATCGGCCGCCGCCACGGCGGCCGCGAACAGCCGCCGCAGGAGATCTCCGGGCTCGGTCACGGCGTCCCCCTTACTCGTTGTCGCCCTGGATCGCCGCGATGACCGCGTCGGTGACCTGGCGGGTCGTCGCCTTGCCGCCGAGATCGGGGGTATGCAGGCGCGGATCGGCGGTCACCCGCTCCACCGCACGCATCAGCCGGTCAGCCGCAGGCTTCTCGCCGAGGTGCTCCAACATCTGGCAGGCGGTCCAGAACGTCGCGACCGGGTTGGCAATGCCCTTGCCGGCGATGTCGAAAGCCGAGCCGTGGATCGGCTCGAACATCGACGGGAACCTGCGCTCCGGGTTGATGTTCGCGGTCGGCGCGATGCCGAGCGAGCCGGCCAAGGCCGCAGCCAGGTCCGACAGGATGTCGGCGTGCAGGTTGGTGGCCACGATGGTGTCGAGGGTCTCGGGCTTGATCACCATGCGCATGGTCATCGCGTCGACCAGCATCTTGTCCCAGGTCACGTCCGGGAATTCCTGGGCGACTTCGGCGGCGATTTCGTCCCACATCACCATGGCGTGGCGCTGGGCGTTCGACTTCGTCACCACGGTGAGCAGCTTGCGCGGGCGGCCCTGCGCCAGCTTGAACGCATAGCGGATGATGCGGGTGACGCCGGTGCGCGTCATCATCGAGACGTCTGTCGCGACCTCCTCCGGATGACCCTGGTGCACGCGCCCGCCCACGCCCGCATACTCGCCCTCCGAGTTCTCGCGCACGATCACCCAGTCGAGCTCGGGGCCCGAGACGTGGCGCAGCGGGCTGGTGATGCCGGGCAGGATCCGGGTCGGGCGGACATTGGCGTACTGGTCGAAGGGCTGGCAGATCGCGAGCCGCAGGCCCCACAGGGTGATGTGGTCGGGCACGTCCGGGGCGCCCACGGCACCGAAGTAGATCGCGTCGTGGTTCTTGATCTGCTCGCGGCCGTCCGCCGGCATCATCATGCCGTGCTTCTTGTAGTAGTCGGAGCCCCAATCGAAGTGGTCGAACTGGAACTTGAACGTGCCGTTCTTCTCGGCCAGGGCGTCGAGCACCTCGATGCCAGCGGCGATCACCTCGATGCCGATGCCGTCGGCCGGGATCGCGGCGATCTTGTAGGTCTTGGTCATGACAGGTCTCCGTACGCGATGTGAGATGCGGAAAGAGGCGATCAGTGCGCGACGGCGTCGGCCGTCCCGCTGCGTCGCCCGGCGCGGGCGACGATCAAGGTGACGATCGCGGACAGGACGAGCAGCCCGGCGACGAAGATCAGGCCGCCGGTGAAGCTGCCGGTCCGGTCCTTGATCCAGCCGATCGCCCAGGGGCCGACGAAGCCGCCGAGATTGCCGATCGAGTTGATCGTGGCGATGCCCACCGCCGCGGCCTGGCCCGACAGGAACATCGTCGGCATCGCCCAGAGCGGGGGCTTGGCCGCGCTGATGCCGATGTTGACCAGGCTGAGCGCGGCGATCACCGCGATGGTCGAGGCCGCGCCGCCGGCGAGCAGCAGGCCGACTGAGGCGACGAGGCAGGCGATCACGACGTGCCAGGTACGCTCGCCGGTCTTGTCCGAGTGCCGTGCCCACAGGATCATCGCGATGATCGCCAGGGTCGGGGGCACGCCGTTGAGGAAACCGACCGCCATGTTGGAGAGGCCGAAGCTCTTGATGATCTGCGGCGCCCAGATGCCGAGCGTGTAGAGTCCGGCCGAGGTGCCGAAATAGACCAGAGCCAAGGCCAGGACGCGGAGGTCCGAGAGGCCCGCCACGATGCCGTGCTTGGCGCTCACAGTCTTGCGGGCGTGCTCCTCGTTCATCTCGGCGACGAGCCAGGCACGCTGGTCGTCAGTAAGCCACTTCGCCTTCTCCGGCCGATCGGTCATGTAGAACAGCACGACGACGCCGAGCACCACCGCCGGGATCGCCTCGATGAGGAACATCCACTGCCAGCCGCGCAGGCCGAGGATGCCCTCCATCGCCAGAAGCGCGCTCGACAGCGGCGAGCCGAGCACCACCGAGATCGGGGCCGCCGCCATGAACAGCGAGACGACGCCGGCGCGATAGCGGGTCGGAAACCAGTAGCTCAGGTAGAGGATGATGCCAGGGAAGAACCCGGCCTCCGCCGCGCCGAGCAGAAAGCGCAGGGCGTAGAAGCTGTACTCGCCCTTCACGAAGGCGAAGGCGCCCGAGATGATGCCCCAGGTGATCATCACCCGAGCGATCCACAGGCGTGCCCCGACCTTATCGAGGATGATGTTCGAGGGCACCTCGAACAGAAAGTATCCGAAAAAGAATATGCCGGCCCCGAAGCCGAAGACGGCCGAGGAGAAGCCGAGATCCTTGTTCATCGTCAGCGCGGCGAAGCCGATGTTGACCCGGTCGATAAAGGCGATGAAGTAGAGCAGGCAGATGAAAGGGACCAGGCGCCATGCGACGCGGCGCATGGTGACCTGCTCGAGCGAGCGGTCCATCGTTTCCTCCTATGGAATCGCCTGCACCGCGCGCCAGCTTTCGTGCCAACTTCCATGCAAGCTCGCATGGCCTATGCCATCGCACTAGGGGGCCGTCAACCGTTCCGTTGCAACTTGCATGGAAGCTGTTAAGCATGAGAGCGAGCTGTGTGATTGGGTAGCGAGATGGCGCGGGTGAAATCGGCACGGACTGACGACAGCGAGAAGCGTCCCTCGCTCGTCGACGACGCCTACGCCGCCATGAAGCTAGCGATCCGGAACTCGGACTTTGCTCCCGGCTATCAGGCCTCCGAGCAGGAGATCGCGCTGCGCCTCGGCATGAGCCGCACGCCCGTCCACGAGGCGGCGATCCGGCTGCAGGAGGATGGGCTGGTGCGCGTGCTGCCGCGTCGCGGCATCCTGATCTGCGCCATCGCACCGGAGGACATGCGCGAGATCTACGACGTGATCATCGCATTGGAAGGGCAGGCGGCGGAGCGGGTCGCCGGGCTGCCAGAAGCCGAGCGGCTGCGCGCCGCCGGCGAGCTCGCGGCGCACACGGATGCGATGGCATCGGCGCAGATCAGCGGCGACCTCCCGGCTTGGGGGACGGCGGATGAGGGCTTCCATCGGACACTCGTGGAGCAAGCCGGCAACGGACGTCTGATCCGGATCATGCAGACAATCAACGACCAGTCACACCGCGCCCGGATGCTGACGCTGAGGCTGCGCCAGGAACTCGACGCCTCCGTGACCGAGCACCGCCGCATCATCGAAGCCATCCGCGAGGCAGACGCGCCCGGCGCGCACCGGCACGCGCGCGAGCATCGCATCCGTGCGCGCGACAATCTGCTTCCGCTGCTGGAGAATTTCGGTCTCAGGCACCTATAGGCGAAAAGAATTATAAATTATTATCATAAATCCATATTCTTCAACAAGCCGATCCCGGCTCAAGATCTAGATCTTTTGGCTCTATATGTTGGCCTTATCCGAATGGGCGTGAAGGCTGCATCAGGACCGGCGATCTCGAGAGGTCCGGCGTTGGGTGACGGGCGGCTGTCCGGGCGAGTCGGATCGGAGGTTCGGAACTGGCGCGATCCTGACGCTCGACGCCCGACCTTCCAGCGGCCGCCTTCCGCTCCTTCCGGACATAGGCGAACAGCGCCGCGAATATCGTGTTGCGAGCTTTCTTGGATAGCCAAGTGGCAAGTAATACCGCAGCGCCTTCGAACGGACTCGTTCGAAGGCGCTGGCTGAGCCCGAACGGGCGCCGGCGCCGGCGCCGATGCGCCGGAGGCCTTCGCATCGACACGCCGATGCGAAGGCGCGATGGTATGAGAACGATTGCGCCCTGGGTGAGCAGGAGATCATCGCCGCTCCCGAGATCCGCGCCGGCCTCAAACGGAGGGCCCATCTGACCACGAAGCGTCGGCGACGAGGGCGAGGGGTCGATCGACGCCGCGATCGTCTGCAGATAAACCGACTCACCCCCTGGTTGCGAACACCATCTGGTTAGATCAATCGAAAGCTGCATCTCATCGAAGCATGTAACGCGATATAACTTAATCCGAAAGATCTACATCTGCTAGAATTACGATCTAATCTTTGCTGAATTATCATGCTGTCAACGATTACTCTGTCATCGCATATACGCATCGTTGGTTCGCCATCGTGCGCGACGTGACGTCGAGGTTCGTGAGACCTTCCGTGACAGCAAGACTTGCAGACTGCATCGTCGGCCTTCTCTCTTTCGCGCTCGCCGCTGGCACGATCCACCTGACGAGCGACGGACGCGATATCGCGGCGGCGTGGCCTGCCAACGCCGTGCTCCTCGCCGCCCTGCTCGACCGCGGCCCGGGAACGAGGGCGGGAGTGTTCATTGCCGGGTTCCTAGCCAACCTAGCCGCCAACGTGGCGATGCGGGGTCCCAGCGCCGGTCTCCTGCTCTACGGCCTCTGCAACCTTGTTGAGATCGGCATTGCGGCCCGCCTGCTCCGGCCTGTTCTCGTCGATGACGGGCTACTAGGGGCACCTTCTGTTGTCGGGCGGTTCATCATGATCTGCGGCCTTGTCGCCCCGGGGCTTAGTGGGGTCGGCGGCGCCGCCACCGCTTGGCTATTGTTCGGGCAGAATTTCTGGGGGTCATTCGTCACCTGGCTCCTCAGTGACGGCCTCGGCCTTCTGATCCTCACGCCGTTCTTCTCTGCCCTGCTGCGCGGCGATTATCTCCAGTGCTTTTCCGACAGGGACTGGTGGCAGCGCGCGGAAGTGGTCGGGCTCCAGGTTCTGACCGCGGCGATCGCCTACGGTGTGTTCTTCGTCGCCGGGCGACCACTGTTGTTCGTGCTGTTCGGCCCGTTGATGCTGGTGACGTTCCGGCTTGGGCGGCTCGGAACGACGCTGTCCGTGATGATCATCGCCGCGATTGGCATCGTTGCGACCCTGCACGGCCAGGGGCCGATCGCCATGATTGCGCCGGACCCGCGAGAGCAGGCCGTCCTGTTCCAGGTTTTCCTCGCAATCCTGTTGCTGACTTGCCTGCCAGTAGCGGCGGCCCTCACCGCGCGGGGCGCGCGCCTTGCCTCCCTGTCGCGGAACGCCGAAGCTCTCCGGGAGCGGGAGGTCGTGCTCGCCCGCCTCGCCGCCACCGACCCCCTGACTGGCGTGCTCAACCGCGCGGCCTTCAGCGACGCGGCCGCGGCCGCGATGGAGAATCCGGCTCACGCGCCACTTAGCCTGATCGCGCTCGACCTCGACCTGTTCAAGCAGGTCAACGACCGGCATGGTCACAGGGCCGGGGACCGGGCACTGGTACACCTCGTCTCGGTCCTGCGCGCCGACCTCCGCGAGCACGACCTGATCGGGCGGGTTGGCGGTGACGAGTTCCTCGTCCTTCTCCCCGGGACCGACCTTGACCAAACAGGCGCGATCGCGGCGCGCCTGCGACATGCGCTGCGGCGCAAGCCCATGACGCTTGACGACGGCACCACCATGCACCTCTCGATGTCCTGCGGCACAGCCTTGCATCGGACTGAAACGGGCTTCGAGGATTTCATGCACGCCGCCGACATGGCGCTGTACACCGCCAAGCGCGCCAGGCGAGGAGTGGTGCACCCAGGGTGAGCCCAGGGCATTTTCTCGACGAAAGGGGCGCAATCCTAACGCCCGCGCTCTGGCGCCAAATCGCCGCTTCCCCGCCTCGCAGACCCAGTCTCTAGGAGGCGCTCGCAAGCTTCATCAACACGAGGCCCGATACGATCAGTCCCGCCGCAGCTAGCCGGGTGAGGCTCGCCTCTTCGCCGAGTACCATGATGCCGACGATGAACGCGCCCACTGCGCCGACGCCGGTCCAGATGGTATAGGCCGTCCCGAGCGGCAGAGATCGCATTGCCAGCGCCAACAGACCGAAGCTGCCAGCCATCGTCACGGCCATGATCGCCGTTGGCCACAGGCGGGTGAAGCCGTGCGACTGCTTCATCGCGTAGGCCCACACGACCTCAAGGACGCCAGCGGTGACCAGATAAATCCAAGCCATGACGGCCCTCCACCTGAAGGGCCGGGCCGTCCCGGACTTGAGCACCCGCGAGCGGGAGGGAGGACGTGGCCTCGCACCGCACAGGTAGGCGTGTGGCCATTGCGCTTCAAGTCCGCTCACCACCTTCAGCAGCTCATCGTGCGGTCAAGCTTGTTGGGCTTATACCCTAGGCTCCCACGCCCCGAGGGCGGCCGGGGTGTTGGCGCCGCGCTCATCGCGGCGCAAGCCCCTTCCGCGTCGGTCGCTCACCGCGGCGCGGCGGTCACCCTCCGGGATGGCGAAGTCCGTGCCCTCGACGACGCCACCGCGCGCCCAGCGCCCGGGAGAAGCGCAGCCGGTCGCCGGAGCCGTCGGCGGGTCCGGCGCAGCGGAAGTGCAGGCTCGGGAACAGGGCCTGCCTGGCGCCGGTCGGGCCGTCGCGCTCGGACATGGTCCTTGGCCGCCATCAGCGGGTCGCGGGAGCGGGCGCCCTCGGTCAAGGTCTCGGCGAGGAGGGCGCCGCGGCAGGGTCGATCATCGGGGTGTCCTCCTGCCGCCGGGTGGGTGCAGGGCGGGATCGGACGCGCGGGCGGGGCGCCGGTCGAGGACCCCGCAGGTCGTCTTCGCCGGATGACCCGGGGAGCATCGGCGCCGCGCCTATTCGGTCACGATCACCCGGTTCGGCAACTCGTCGCTGTCGCCGGGCTGCGGCGGGGCGGCCTCGGCCAGGATCGCGCCGGCCGCCTCCACCGCCCGCACCAGACCCTCCGCGAGGGCGTCGCGGCGGAGCGCCGCCACGAGGTCGTCCAGCACCGGCCGCCAGGCCTCGGGGGACGCGCCGATTCCGGCATCGGTCACCACGTCGGCGTAGCGCTCGGCCAGGGCGACATAGATCAGCACCCCGGTGCGGCCGCGCGTGCGGGCGAGGCCGCGCGCCTGGAACTCGTGCCGGGCGGCGGCGCGGGCGCGGGCGCGGCGAAAGGCGCGGGGCAGGGCGCGGGGCAGGCGGGCGAGGCTCGGGGCCGCCGCGAGGCTCAGCAGGAGCGCCAGGGCGACGACGAGCTGGACCAGGAAGATCCGGGTGGCGGAGAGCCCGGTCAGCAGGATCAGCGGCCAGGGCACCAGGAGGGCGCCCGCCAGCGCCAGGGCCGGCGGCAGGCTGCGATAGGCGCCGGAGCGGGCCGCCACCATCACGACGATCTCGCCGGCCGTGCCGCGCTCGGCCGCCGTGATCGCCGCGGCGATGCGGGCGCGCTCCGCCTCGCTCAGGGTCGTCATCGGCTTCACCATTGCGGGCCTCACCCATCTCGGCATCACCAGTCCCCCGAGGCGCCGCCGCCGCCGGAGGAGCCGCCCCCGCCCGAGAAGCCGCCGCCGAACCCGCCGCCGCCGCCAAATCCCCCGCCATAGCCGCCGCCGAAGCCGCCGCTTCCGGGGCCGGGCACGACGATCCAGTTGCCGCCCTGGCGGCGATGCGGCCGGCCCGGCCCTCCGCCACCGCCCGTCAGGAGCCGGACCAGCACGAAGCCGATCACCACGAGCAGGATCAGCACCAGGACCGGATCGAGGGTGCTCCCCGAATCCTCGCGCACCTCCGCCCGGCGCTGCCACTCGGCGGCGTCGCCGGAGAGGATGCCGAGGATCCCGTCCACGCCCGCCCGGATGCCGCCGGGAAAATCCCCGGCCTTGAATTTCGGTGCCACCGCGCTCGCGATGATCACCTTGGAGAGGGCATCGGTCAGCGCCCCTTCGAGGCCGTAGCCGACCTCGATCCGCACCTTGCGCTCGGTGGGAGCGACGAGGAACAGCACGCCGTTGTTCCGCGCCTTGGTGCCGAGGCCCCAGGCGCGGAAAAGGCGGTTCGCAAAATCCTCGACCGGGATGCCCTGGAGCGAGGGCAATGTGGCGACCACGACCTGGTCGGTGGTCTTGTCCTCGTGCGCCTTGAGCTGATCGGCGAGCGCCGCCCGCTCCTCGGGCCGCAGCAGGCCGGCGCCGTCGACCACCCGGCCGGTGAGCGGCGGCAGGTCGAGGGCGGAGGCGGCCCCGGCCAGGAGGACCAGGAGGGGGACCAGGAGGAGGGGGGCCAGGAGGAGGGCGAGGAGGCCGGCGCCGGCCCGGACGCGCATCGGCCTAGAACTTCACGTTCGGCGGGCGGCTGGCGTCGGGCGTGGCGGTGAACGCCTCCATGGGCTTGGCCTCCGGGTAGAGGGTGGAGGCGATCCAGCGGCCCGGGATGGTGCGGATCTCGGTGTTGTAGGTCTGCACCGCCTGGATGTAGTCGCGCCGCGCCACGGCGATGCGGTTCTCGGTGCCTTCGAGCTGCGATTGCAGGGCGAGGAAGTTGGCGTTCGATTTCAGGTCGGGATAGCGCTCGACGGTGACGAGGAGCCGGCCGAGCGCCCCGGAGAGCTGGTTCTGGGCGTCCTGGAATTCGCGGAACTTCTGCGGGTCGCTCACCGTCGAGGCGTCGACCTTGACCGAGGTCGCCTTGGCGCGGGCCTCGGTGACTTGCACCAGCACGTCCTTCTCCTGCTGGGCGTAGCCCTTCACGGTCTCGACGAGGTTGGGGATCAGGTCGGCGCGGCGCTGGTACTGGTTCTGCACCTCGCCCCAGCGCGACTTGGCGGCCTCCTCCAGTGTCGGCACCCGGTTGATCGCGTCGCAGGCCGAAAGGGTGGTGGCGAGGCCGAGCGCCAGGACGACGAGGCGCAGGCGGCCGAGGAAGGAGGCGGTCATGGTGGCTCAAGGCTCCTGGTCCGGGGGCGGCGCCTCGCGGCGCCGCGAGCGTCGCCGTATCCAGATAGGCGGCATTCCGCCGCGGACCAGCAGCGTCCGGGAAACAGGGCGGCGCGGGCGCGGGCGCGCCGGGGCCGGGGCCGGGGCCGCCGCCGGAGGAGGGCGGTCAGGCCGCCCGGATCGCCGCCAGGAACCGGTCGACCTGGCCCTTCACGCTCAGCGACTGGGCCGTGAGGCTGCGGGCGGCGTCGAGCACCTGGGCGGCGGCGTGGCCGGTCTCGCTCGCCGAGGCCGTCACCTGGCCGATATTGCCCGAGACGTCCTGCGTGCCGCGGGCGGCCTCGCCGATGGTGCGGGAGATCTCGCTGGTGGTGGCGGCCTGCTCCGTCACCGTGGCGGCGATGATTCCGGAGATCTCGTTGACCGACACGATGGTCTCGCCGATCTGGCGGATCGCCCCGGTGGCGCTGCCGGACGCGGTCTGGATCCGGGCGATCTGGCTCGCGATGGCGTCGGTCGCCCGCGTCGTCTGGCCGGCGAGTTCCTTGACCTCGGCGGCGACGACCGCGAAGCCGCGGCCTGCATCGCCGGCCCGCGCCGCCTCGATCGTGGCGTTGAGCGCCAGCAGGTTGGTCTGGCTGGCGATGGCCGAGATCATGGTGACGGCGGTGCCGATCTCCTCGGCGGCGCGGGCGAGGTCGCCCATCGCGGTGCCGGTCGCCTCGGCCTCGCGGCGGGCGAGGCCCGCGATCTCGTTCGAGCGCAGCACCTGGCGCTCGATCTCCTGGAGCGAGGCCGCCAGCTCCTCGGCGGCGACCGCCACGGTCCGCACGTTGGCGGCGGTCTCCTCGGAGGCCGCGCTCACTGCGACGGCGCGCTGGTTGGTGCCCTCGGCCACTCCGGTCATCGCGTGGGCGGTGGCGTCGAGCTGCGAGGCGGCGGCCGCGACGACGTCGAGGGAGGCGACGATGTCGGCCTCGAAGCCGCGCACCAGGCGATCGACGGCGGCGACCCGCCGGTCGCGGTCCGACTGCTCGGCCAGCGCCCGCGCCTCCATCTCCTGGCGCGCCACCGCGTTGGCGCGGAAGACGTCGACGGCCTTGGCCATGTCGCCCATCTCGTCGACGGCGTCGCGGGACGGCACCTCGACCGCGAGGTCGCCCTCCGCCAGCCGGGTCATCGCCCCGGTCATGCCGCGGATCGGCCCGATGATGCCGCGGGCGAGCAGGGACGCGAAGGCGAGGCCCAGGGCGACCACCGCGGCGGCGAGCCCGATCAGGGTGATCCGCGCCGTCCCGGCGGCGGCGGCGGTCGCGGCCGAGATCTCGGTCACCGACTCCTCGATCGAGCTGCGCGCCTCGGTGCCGGCCGCGTCGATCGCCTCGAATTTCGGCCGCGCCGCCCGGTCGTAGAGCTCGGCCTCCGCCAGCATCGCCCGCGAGGTCGCCTCGAACTGCGTCCTGTAGAAGCTCAACGCCTCGCGGACCGCGGTGATCGAGCGGGCATGGGTCCCGGTCCCGTCGAGGTCGGCGAGGGCCTTCAGGGCCGCCTCGGCGTTGCGGGCGTTGGTCTGGAAGGTCGCCGGGCCGGCCGGGTCCTTGACCGCGAGGAAGCGCCAGTTCGCCACCCGGACCAGCAGCATCGCGCTCTCGACCGCGGCGGCCCGGGCCGCCTCGGTCGCGGTGCCGAGCGCCCGGACCTCGGCCAGGAGGGCGCCGGTCGCCCGGGTCAGGGCGTCGCCGCCGGTGAACAGGTTGCCCCGTCCCGCCTGGGCGGCGGCGCCGAGCTGGCCGAGCCGATCGAGATCGGCCTTGAGGCGCTGCACCGTCTCGGCGATCAGGGTGTAGCGGGCCTTGCGGGACGGGGTGTAGGCGGTCTCGGCGAGCTCGGCGCTCACGGCGTGGATGTGGTCCGCGGTCGCCCGCATCGCGGCGAGCCCGCCGGGCTCCGGTGCGGCGCGGTACTGCGCGGTCTGGCTCGCCAGCCGCGCGGTCTCGGAATTGATGGTGTAGACCTTCAGCGCCACCCGCTCGAGGCGGGCGCGATGCTCGTAGCTGCCGGTGAGCCCGTCGGTCGTGTGCACGGCGAAGCCGCCGATGCCCGCCGACAGCACCACCAGAATGCCGAAACCGCCGTAGAGGCGCGTGCGAATACCCGTCTTCACGAGTGATCTCCTCGAGCACGTCCCGCCGACACGGAGGCCAGCTCGGCGTCGGGACGTCCGGTGAAACGAACACGGCTGGATGAACATCCGGAGCGGCACCCGACCGCGACACGTTCAAGACGCCGCGCTCGAACCCGCAGCGAACCTATCGTTTATTTCTTTAATAAATCGCTAATATTCAGAAAAGTTTTCGCATTAAAAATGTCATGTGACATAGATTGGCAGAACAACTCCGATCAATCGGAGAAAAAATTGCTCGCGCGTCACCTCTTTGCGATTGAGCGCACCGATTTTCCGATGTCAGAGGTTGCATTCACGCGTCATGCCGGCCACGATCCCGTTGGACCCTAGGGCATCGTGTCGGTTGGTGCGGAGACGCTTCGCTGTTATGCCCTGGCACCGGCCGGTGCGGGCCGATTCGGAACCGGCATGGCGAAGCGAGCGTCCAGAACAGCCGAGGCCAGGACAGCCGAGGTGCAGGCGGCGGAGGAGGTCGGGCCGGCGGGACCGCCGTCCCCGGCGGCCCTGCCATGGCGCGAGGCGCGCAACGCCGCCGCCCGGGCCCGGCTGGAGAAATCCCTGCCCGCCGTGTTCCCGGCTCCGGTGCTGCACCACGCCCTGGCGCGGCCGCTGGTGCCGCCGACACCGCGCCTCGCCGTGGAGAGCTACTGGCGCCACCACATCCTACGGGCCGACCGGCTGGCGCGGGCGCTGGCGGCACGGTCGGGCCAGCCCGAGGGCTGGGCCTGGCGGCTCGCCGCCGGGGAGGGTCTGGCCGAGACAGGCTCGGGGGAGACCGGGTCAGCCGGGGAAGGTTTGGCCAGGAAGGGCTTGCCGTTCAGCTTCCGGATGCCGCCGGCGCCGTTCCGCGAGGCGCCGCACCATCGGGGCAAGGGGCATTGCTGCGTCTGCGGCCAGCCGGTCTACCGCTTCGGCTGGCACCGGGACCTGTGGGGGACCGGCGCGCCCAACCGCAATGCGTCCTGGCATGCCGCCTGCGTGGCCGCCTGGAAGCTCTGGATCGCCCCGAGCGACCACGTGAAGGAGCTGAAGCGCCGCCAGGGCCATCGCTGCGCCGAGTCCGGCAAGCGCCTGCTGCGCACCGCCGAGGTCGACCACCGCGTGCCGCTCTACCGGATCTGGCGCGAGGAGCGGGCGCGGCCCTGGCCCGAGCTCCTGGGCTATTGGGGCCTGCCGAACCTCCAGGTGGTCAACCGGGCGATCCACGCCGGCAAATGCGCCGCCGAGGCCGGCGAGCGGGCGCGCGTGCGGCGGGGGGCGGGCCGCGCAGAGGAGGCTTGTGGCGCGGAGGAGGCCTACGGCCTGGCGTCGCCCGACCTCGTTCAGGCGCGGGATCCCCGCTCCCATGCGGGAGAGGGGTGACGCGCTCTCCGTTCCGGGAGCAGCGCGCGCGCCGCGCTCACCGCGGAAAGATGTGCAGCCCGTCATCCGGCAGCAGGTTGCGCGCCGGGCCGCCGGTCTGCTGGCCGCCGCCCTGCTGGTAGGCGGGCAGCTCGGGGCGGCGGTCGTTGTCGCCGCCGGTATCGTACACCCAGGGCGCGGACCACGGGGCGCGGCCGCCGACGGTGCCGGTGGCATCGATGTCGCGCGGGCCGTAACGGTAGGCCGGGCCCGGCTGGGCGGACGCCGCGAGCGTGGTCGCCAGCAGGGCGGCCGGGATCAGGAGGGTGCGGAGATGGCGCATCGGCGTCCTCGTCGAAGGGGTGACCGCCGGAGCGGCCGGATTGCCACGGTAACGGCCGCGCCGGGCCGGCCGTTCCCGCGTCGGGATCAGGATCGGGCCGGCAGCCTGCCCGGGCGGGGCTTCCCGTCCGGTTAAGGCGGATCTGCTCCCGGAGGCCCGGCCGGGGAAGGAGCCCCCCGCGGGCCTCAGCCCCGCCGCAGCCTGGCGTAGCGCTTGAACACCCGCTCGCGCCGGAGGCGGGACAGGCGCTCGATCCAGAACAGGCCGTCGAGCTGGTCGATCTCGTGCTGGAGGCAGGCGGCGGAAAAGCCCTCCTCCTCGGCCTCGTGCGCCGTGCCGTCGAGGTCGCGCCAGCGCACCCGCACCCGGGCCGGCCGCTCGACCTCCTCGTCGACGCCCGGCATCGAGACGCTGCCCTCGCGGTGGCGGGCGGTCTCGGGCGAGGTGAAGACCAGCTCCGGGTTGACGTAGACCCGCGGCGCGAGGTCGAGCCCGGCCCGGATGATCGTCAGCCGCACCGGCGCGCCGACATGCGGGCCGGTGAGGCCCAGCGCCGAGACCGCGAGCAGCGTGTCGAGCAGGTCGCCCGCGATGGTGCGCAAGGCGTCGTCGAAGGCGGTGACCGGGGGCGCCGCCAGGCGCAGGCGCGGGTCGGGGTAGAGAACCAGGGGGAGGGCGGGCATCGGGTCCTTCTAAGCAGACTTGCGTTGGCAGGCCAACGCTTCGTCCGCTCAGAGTCTTGTTTTGTCGCGGATTTTTGCCGCAAACCGGCCACCGCTTTTGCGAGATCTGCTTAGCGGGCGGGAGACGCTTCCTAGCGGGTGTGGAACGATTCGGGCCACAGGCCGGCCCGCTCGATGCCGACGACCAGCACCACCACGGCGAGCGCCACCGCCAGCACGACCAGCAGGTTGCGGCCCGGCACGCCCCGGGCGATCAGCACGAGCACCAGCAGCAGGGAGATGACCGAGACGACGACGTCCATGGGAATCCTCGGGGTGCGGGGGCGTCCGGGAGGGACGGGGATCGGGGCGGGCCGTCCGTCAAGCCCGGATCGCGGCCCGGCGTTCCGACGCCGCGTGCCGCCGGCCCGGAGGGCCGGACGTGCCTGACCAAACCGTAATCTTCGGGCCACGGCGCGGTCAGGCCCGCCGACCATAATGGCCCCATCGACCGGCCGCGAGCGCGGCCCTCGCCAGACGGAGCCCTCCCCGATGCCCCAGAATACCGAGACCTCCCGCTTCCACCGCAAGGCCCTCGCCTCCGTGGCGGCCGTGACCCTTGTGGCCACCGGCGCGCTGGGCACCGCGTTCCTGCCGCCGAGCACCCCCGCCTACGCCCAGGCCCTGCCGCAGACCCCGATCACCACCGCCGAGCATCCGCCGGGCAGCTTCGCGCCGATCGTCAACCGGGTGAAGCCCGGCGTCGTCTCGGTGAAGGTGAAGCTCTCGGACGATGCCTCGGACGACGAGGAGGGCGGCGGCCGGCCGAACCTTCAGAACGTGCCGCCGCAGCTGCGCGAGTTCTTCCGCCGCTTCGGCGAGGGCGGTCCCAATGGCGGCATGGGAGGCGGCATGGGGCGCCCGCAGCGCCACGGCGGTGGCGCGGCGCAAGGCTCGGGCTTCTTCATCTCGGCCGACGGCTACGTGGTGACCAACAACCACGTGGTGAACAACGCCAAGACGGTCGAGGTCACCCTCGATGACGGCCGCACCCTGCCGGCCAAGATCATCGGCACCGACCCGAAGACCGACCTGGCGCTGCTCAAGGTCACCGACGGCGCGCCGTTCCCCTACGTGAAGCTCGCCCACGGCGCGCCGCAGGTCGGCGACTGGGTGGTGGCGATCGGCAACCCGTTCGGCCTCGGCGGGACGGTCACCGCCGGCATCGTCTCGGCCCGCGGCCGCGACATCGGCGCCGGCCCCTACGACGACTTCCTGCAGATCGACGCGCCGATCAACAAGGGCAACTCGGGCGGGCCGACCTTCAACGTCTCCGGCGAGGTGGTGGGCGTCAACACCGCGATCGCCTCGCCGTCGGGCGGCAACGTGGGCCTCGCCTTCGCGATTCCCTCGGAAACCGTGCAGGCGGTGGTCGACCAGCTGCGCACCGACGGCAAGGTCGCCCGCGGCTATCTCGGCCTCCAGATCCAGCCGGTGACGAAGGACATCGCCGACAGCCTCGGCCTCGACAAGGCCAAGGGCGCGCTGGTGACCAGCGCCCAGGACGGCACGCCCGCCGCCAAGGCGGGGCTGAAATCCGGCGACGTGGTCCAGGCGGTGAACGCCGAGCCGGTGACCGATGCCCGCGAATTGTCGCGCAAGATCGCCTCGCTGAAGCCCGGCACCAAGGTCGACCTCGCCTATCTGCGCGGGGGCAAGGCCGAGACCGCCCAGGTGACCCTCGGCACGCTGCCGAACGACACCAAGGTGGCGAGCCTCGACGATCGCGGCGGGCGCCGCGGCGACAGCCAGCCGAGGCTGGGCCTGGGCCTGGCGCCGGCGGACCAGGTCGGGGCCGGCCAGGAGGGCGTCGCGGTGGTGAGCGTCGATCCGGACGGCCCGGCGGCGGCCAAGGGCATCCAGGAGGGCGACGTCATCCTCGATGTCGGCGGCCAGCCGGTCTCGACCCTCTCCGACGTCGCCGCCCGCATCCGCGCCGCGGAGAACGACGGCCGCAAGGCGGTGCTGATGCGGATCAAGAACGACAAGGGCACCCGCTTCGTGGCGGTCGGCCTGCAGAGCAAGAACGGCTGAGCGGTTCCACCGGATCGATCATACCATCGCGCTTTCGCATCGACACGTCGATGCGAAAGCGTCCGGCGCATCAGCGCCGGCGCCCGTTCGGGCTGAGCCAGCGCCTTCGAACGAGTCCGTTCGAAGGCGCTGCGGTAGCAGAGGCGCCGGCCCCGGGAGGGGCCGGCGCTTTTCGCGTCAGGCGTGAGCGGCGCTCTCGGCGAGCGCCGCCTCGAGCCGCGTCGCGAGCCGGGCGAGGGTCCGCCCGAACACGCCGGGATCCTGCAGCGCGCTCGCCGTCACCAGCGCGCCCTGGATCGACGTGACGGTCTCCTCGGCGAGGTCGCGGGCGCGGGCCTCGGCCATCCCGGCCCGGGCGAGGGCCGCGGCGACCGCGTCGCGCCAGGCGGCGAAATAGGCGTCGATGCGGCTGGCGAAGGCGTCGCGGGTCGTCGAGAGCGCGAAGGCGCCGACGAGGCAGACGCGCCGCCCCGACCGGAAATACACGTCCGTCTCCGCCAGCATGGCGCGCAAAGCCGTGGCGGGGTCCGGATCCTCGCGCAAGGGGCGGAACATCCGCACCTCGAACCACGTCTCGATCTCGGTCAGCACGCAGGCAGCCATCTCCTCCTTTCCACCGGGAAAGAAGTGGTAGAGGCTGCCCTTGCCGAGCCCGGTGCGCCGGGAGATCGCCGACAGGCTCGCACCCTCGTAGCCGTGCTCGCGAAAGGTCTCCGCCAGCAGGGGCAGGATCGCCTCGCGGGTCTGGGGCGCCCTCAGAGCCCCAGCTCCGTCAGGCCGGGATGATCGGCCGGGCGCGGCCCGGCCCGGTCCCAATGGAAGAGGCGCTCGCCCTCGGCGATCGGCAGGTCGTTGATGCTGGCATGGCGTGCCGCCATCAGGCCGTTCCCCGCAAACTCCCAGTTCTCGTTGCCGTAGGAACGGAACCACGCACCGGATGCGTCGTGGAACTCGTAGGCGAAGCGGACCGCGATGCGGGTGTCCGACCAAGCCCAGATCTCCTTGATCAGGCGGTACTCGTGCTCGCGGGCCCATTTGCGGGTCAGGAACGCGACGATGGCCGGGCGGCCCTGGAAGATCTCGGAGCGGTTCCGCCACCGGCTGTCCGGCGTGTAGGCGAGGGCGACCTTCTCGGGGTTGCGGCCGTTCCAGCCGTCCTCGGCGGCGCGGACCTTCAGGAGGGCGGTCTCGCGGGTGAAGGGCGGCAGCGGCGGGCGGCTCTCGGACATGGCGGGCTCCTCTTCTGTACCGATCGGTAAAGGCGTACCGGGACGGCGTCAAGCGCGCCGGATCCCGTCGCGGACCGGCCCCAGGATCAGCGGGGGATTCGAGGCCAGCGGGGATCAGGTTTGGCAGAGCCGGGCGAGCCGCCTGCCGGAGATCCTGCCGCGGGGCGTGCCGTCGCTCCGCACCGCCTCGCCCGCGAGCGCGATCCGGGTCGGGTTCTCGACCAGGGTGTAGCGGATGCGCCGGGCCGGCAGGCCGAACTGCATCGCCCAGAGCCGTAGGGCGGCGCAGAAGCCGCGCAGGGTCTCGGGCCCGAATCGCAGGGGATCGAGCACCGGCGCGACCTCGGCGGCGCCATAGGGCAGGGCGCGGAAGCCAGCGAGCCGGTCCGGGCGGCCCTCCGCGAGGGTGAAGGCGGCGCCCGCTTCGACGCCGAGGGAAGCGGCGCGGTCCGGCGGGACGGTGGTCAGCGCGACGGTCAGGGGCTGCTCGGCCACCAGCACCACGGCGCGGTCGGGCGCGCCCGCGAGGTCGACCGCCAGGGGCCGGTAGCCGCCCCCCGGCGGGCGCGGCGCCGTGAAGACGAGGCCGACCAGATCGAGGCTCGCGGCCGATCCCGAGATCCGGTCGGGATGGGCGGTCCAGCCGATCAGCCGCTCGCGCTGGGTGCTGCGCTCGCGCGAGACGTCGGGGATCTGGATGTCCGAATCCGGGAGCGTGCCGCGGATCGACGCCGGACCGTCGGGGCCCGCTGGCGCGGCCGTGCAGACCGGGCAGGGCCGTTCGGGGGCCGGCTCCTCGCCCGATGACGGCCGGTGCGGCAGGCGGGCCGGACGCTGGGAAGCCCCTTCAGCCTGCCCCCGGAGTTCCTGCCCGATGAGTTCTTGCCCGCTGAGTTCCTGCCCGCGGGAATCCTGCCCGCGGGAATGCTGCCAATGAGCGCCCGGTCCCTGGCCCTGGGCCTCCGCGGCCGGGCGCGGGCGCAGCAGGCCGATGCGCGGATCGAGGGCCGCGATCACCGCGAACGGGATGGCGGCGGCCCCGAAAGCCGCCACGCCGAGCCGCCAACGCCCACTTCCGTCCCGCACGCTCCACCGCCTCGCTGCCCGCACCCCTGGCGCCCTATTCGCCAGCATGCATCGAGTTTTGCGGAAAGTGCGTCCGTGACAAAGACTTAGATGGAAGAAACCTGGGGACGGCACCGCCGGATGCCGGTTTCCTGCCCTTGCGTCAGGAGTGAGGTGCATCCGGATGCCGTATAGGCTGGTCCGATGACGATGCCCGCGCCCGATCCCACCGACGGCCTCGCCCGCCGGCTGCGGCTGGAGCGCGAAGCGCGGGGCTGGTCGCTCGGTGACCTCGCGGCCCGGTCCGGCGTCTCGAAGGCGATGATCAGCAAGGTCGAGCGGGCCGAGGCGAGCCCGACCGCCGTGCTGCTCGGCCGGCTCTCGGGGGCCTTCGGGCTCACCCTCTCGACCCTGCTGGCCCGGGCGGAGGGGGAGACGGGCCAGCTCGCGCGCGCCGCGACGCAGCCGGTCTGGATCGACCCGGCGACCGGCTACCGCCGCCGACAAGTCTCACCGCAAATCTCGCCGCACCCGGTGGAGCATCCCCTCGACCTGACCGAGGTGGAATTGCCGGCCGGCGCCGAGGTCTCGTATCCGGCGGCGTCCTACACCTTCCTGCGCCAGATGATCTGGATGCTCGACGGCACCCTGACCTTCCGGGAGGGAGACACCCTGCACGTGCTCGAGCCCGGCGACTGCTTGGCGCTCGGCGCGCCGGCCGACTGCACCTTCGCCAACCGGAGCGGGCAGCCCTGCCGCTACCTCGTCGCCGTGGTGCGGCAGCGCTGACCGCTGCCGCAGCGCTCAACGCCGCGGCAGTCCCGAATGCGTCGACGGCTCAGGCCGCGCGCCGGGCGAGGACGCTGCGGGCCTCGGCCCCGCCGCGCAGGAAGCCGTAGACCAGCACCGGCCAGCAGAACAGCAGCACCGCCAGCGGCACCGACATCTGCCAGCCGACGATCGCCCCGACGATGCCCGCCGCCGAGCCGACGAAGCGGAAGTAGAAGACCGGCACCGCGATCACGAGGGCGACGAGGACAGGCACGCCCAGCACCGCGGTCAGGCCGGCCTGCACCGCCAGGAGGTTGGTCACGCCCATGGCCAGGAACACCAGGAAGGCGGCTATCTGCGTCATCGGACCCTGCTCTCGCGCTCGTCGAACCATGCCGGGCCACACAGCCAGACGAGAATGGCTTTTTGTGGGGCGACGATCGCCCCGGCGGGTCTCCACACCACCGCCACGCGAGCTCGGCAGATCGTGGAACATTTTTGCATATTTCATACGACAAATAGAATAAATCGACCTTATTGAGCCATAAGCAAAGTCGGCAAACAGTAATTAATCCGGAGATGCGATACGTATTCGGTCATCATGTGTGCCAACGCACATTGATGATGGCGTGGCCGACTTAAATCCCACGGCGATCGGCGCCGCACCCTTGCGGAAGCCCGCACCAGCCAACGAGATCGACGATGACGAAGACGACCCTGCTTCTCGCCGGGGCGGCGCTGTTCGCCGCCAACGCGGCCCAGATGACGTCGGCCCAAGCCCAATCGGCGAAGGAGAACTACAGCTACAAGGCGCCGTCCGGCATGTTCAGCGAGGGCACCACGAAGTGGGACATGTACCGCTTCATGGCGATCGACCACGAGCAGCAGGAGGCCAAGGCCGCCGCGGAGGCCGCCGCGGAGGCCGCGACCGGTCAAACCGCGTCGGTGCCGGCCGCGGCGGCCGAGGGCCGGGCGACCGCCCATGCCCGGCTCCGCGGCCGGCACTGACCCGCAGGGGCCGGCCCCGGAGCAGCGCCCGGTCGCAATCGCGGCCGGGCGCTGCTCCCGCGCCTTCGAGCGGGCCGCTTCGCCGGGCCCGAGCCCCCGGCCCAGCCGCCGAACGTGGCTCCCCGGCCACGGGGGAGTCGGTTGCACTCACATCTAACCGTCATCCCTCTCCTCAGCCGCAGCGGCTTGGATCAGGTTATCGACAGCGCGGACGACCACAGATCCGCGGACGCAACGGTTCAGGGGGCATGATGGACGCGCGGGCGCTGCTCACCCAAGTCCAATCCAACATCGGAGCAACGTGCGACCGAGCAGCTCGGCAGGCATCATTGATCGAGACCCGCGAGCAGAACGGTTTGTCGACCGATCACGAACGGAATGTCCTGCGCGGCATGCGCGTGTCCCTCGGCTTCGAGTACCACCAGCAGGATCTTCTGCTCGCCACCTTGTCCGCCGAGGACGACCATCGCGGCGCGCCGGCCCGCCGCGCGTGCCACCGCGGCGCCGGGGAGGATTGTCCGCTGCCGGTGCGCTGCTGCGCGACCCTGGCGGCGACCGTCAGGCTCCCGCCGCAGGGGGCCTGGTCTCACGCGGCGATCGCGCCGCGCTGAGTCGCGAGGCGCGCCGGCAGCGACGCCCGACTCTGAGGCGGGACCGCCACAGCGTCCATCCGCGTGCCGTCCCGCGCATGGCCGCTCCCCTCGGGCGGTCGCCCCGTCCCGGCTAGTCCCGGGGCGCTGTGGCGCCGGAGCACTGGCGGCCGGCCCGGCCCCGGCGGTCTTCTCCCGCGGCGAGATCAGGGAGCCACCACCTTGCCCACCCCGTTGCCCGCCCTGTCGGACGCGCCGCTCTTCCTCCACCTCGCCGGGTCGCTGGCCTTCGTGGCCGTCGCCGGCCGCGGCATCGGCTGGGCCCTCGACGCCTGGGTGCGGCGCGCCCCTGAGACTGCGCCACCCGCCGCGCCGGAGGATACGGCCGGGACGGAGCCGGCCGAGGCGCCGCCTCACTCAGGCGCCCGCATCCGGTAGCCCACCCCGGTCTCGGTCAGGATGTAGCGCGGGCGCTCGGGCTCGGGCTCGAGCTTCTGGCGCAGCTGGCGCACATAGACCCGGAGATAGTGCGGGTCGGCGGCACTCCCCCAGACCTCGCGGAGCAGATGGGCGTGGGTGAGCACCTTGCCGGCATGGTGCACGAGCAGGCGCAGCACGTCGTATTCCTTGGGCGACAGCTTCACCTCGCGCTCGCCGACCCGGACGATCCGGCGCACCAGGTCGACCGAGAGGTCGCCGGCCCGGAAGACCGGGCGTTCGCCGCCGACCGCGAGCTGGTGGCGCAGGGCCGTGCGCATCCGGGCGAGCAGCTCGTTCATGCCGAAGGGCTTGGTGACGTAGTCGTCCGCCCCGAGATCCAGCGCCTCGACCTTGCCGGCCTCGTCGTCCCGGCTCGACAGCACGATCACCGGCAGGTCGGGCTTGAGCCCGCGGATCTGCGCCAGCAGGTCGTGGCCGGCGATGTCCGGCAGGCCGAGATCGAGGATCGCCAGGGCGAAATCCTCCCGCCCCAGGAGGTCGAGGGCGGTGCGGCCGTTCGGCGCCTCGGTCACGGCGTAGCCCTGGCTGCCGAGGCCCACGCGCAGGAGCCGGCGGATCGGCGGCTCGTCGTCGATCACCAGGATGCGGATGTCGTTGCTCACGCGGCGTCCTCCAGGGCGGCGCGGGGCACCGGGAAGGTCAGGGTGAAGGCGGCCCCCGGGAAGGCGGGATCTTGACCGTCGCTTCGGTTGCGGGCGGTGATCCGCCCGCCCATCGCCTCGACGAAGCCGCGGGAGATCGCGAGGCCCAGGCCCGTCCCGGCCCGGACCCGGTCGCTCTTCCTCACCCGGTAGAAGGTGTCGAAGATCCGCTCCTCGTCGCCCGCCGGGAGGCCCTCGCCCTCGTCGAGGATCCGCAACGCGACCGCGTCGCCCTCCCGCCAGCCCTCGATCCGCACCAGGCTGCCCTCCGGCGCGTATTTGGCGGCGTTGTCGAGGAGATTGAACAGCACCTGCTCCATCAGCACCGCGTCGAGGCGCAGGGAGGGCAGGCCGGGCCTCAGCGCCAGCGCGATCCGGTGATGGGCGAGGATCTTGCCCGCCCGCTCGAGCGCCGTCGCGACGATCTCCGCCAGGTCGTGGGGGGCGAGGTTCGGGGCGAGCGCGCCGGATTCGAGCTTCGTCATGTCGAGCAGGTTGGCGATGAAGCGGTTCAGCCGCTCGGCCTCGTCGATCATCGTCGCCACGAGCTCGCCCTGCGCCTCCCGGTCCAGGGCGGGACCGAGGTCGCGCAGGGTCGTGGCGGAGCCGAGCACCGCGGCGAGCGGCGTCTTGAGGTCGTGAGAGAGCGAGGAGAGCAGGGCCTGGCGCAGGCGGTCGGTCTCGGCCGAGCGCCGGGCCCGGTCGAGGTCCTCGACGAGGTGCACCCGCTCGATGGCGAGGGCGCCCTGGTCGGCCAGGGCGTCGAGGAGCCGGCGCTGGTCGGGGGTGAGGAGCGGCCCCGGCTTGTCGCCGTCGAGCCCCACCACCCCGACCATGCCGCGGCCGGTGCGCAGGGGCAGGAACAGGCGCTTGGCGCCCGGCAGGGTGTCGGCGCCCCGGCCCGCCGGGCGGCCGTGGTCGAACGTCCATGTCGCCGCCGCGAGGTCGGCCTCGTCGAGGAAGTCCTCCGGCGGATAGCCCGCCATCACGGCGATGGCGCCGCTGCGCGCCGCGGCGCCCTCCTGCGGCAGGAGCAGCACCACCCGCAGGCGCAGCATCAGGGCGATCTGGTAGGCGGTGGCCCAGAGCACGTCGTCGAGGGTGCCGCAGCCCGCGAGCTTGCGCGAGAAGCCGTAGAGCGCTTCCGTCGCCTTGCTCCGCGCCCGCGAGATCGTCGCCTCGGCGCGCACCCGCGCGGCGAGGTTCGAGACCACCACCGCCACCAGGGTGAAGAAGAACAGCGCGACGACGTTCGTGGGATCGGCGATCGTGAAGGTGTAGAGCGGCGGCAGGAAGAAGAAGTTGTAGGCGAGCGACGAGGCCAGGACCGCGGCGAGGGACGGGTACAGCCCGAAGCGCACCGCCACCGCCACCACGGCGGTGAGGAAGACGAGGTCGGTGCTCTCGTGGCCGAGGGAGGATTGCAGCGCGAGGCCGACGGCCAGCGCGACCGCGACCGCCGCGAGCGCGGCCCCGTAGGGCAGGAGGCTCGGCCGCGGCGGGGATGCGGTGCGCACGCCCCTGTGGGATGCGGGATCCCCGGCGACCTCCTCGCCCGCCACGACGTGGACGCTGATCGGGCCGGAGCGGCGCAGCAGGTCGTGCACCACCGAGCCGTGGAGGAGCTCGAACCAGCGCGAGCGGGTCGACTTGCCGATCACCACGTGGGTGACGTTGTGCTCGCGGGCGAAGCCCACCACGTCGTCGGCGATGCGGCCCTGGCTCGGCAGGGTCGCGGTCTCGGCGCCGAGCCGCTCGGCGAGCCGCAGGGTGTCGGCGATGCGGTCGCGCTCGGCCTCGCTCAAGCCGGCGCTGCGCCGCCCCTCGATGGTGAGGGCCGTGAACGGCGCCCGCAGCCGGTCGGCGAGGCGCTTGGCGTAGCGCACGAGGCCCGCCGCGCGCGGATCCTCGCTGACGCAGACCAGCACCCGCTCCCCCGCCGCCCAGGGGCCCGGGATGGCATGGGCGCGCATGTGGGTGACGAGCTGGTCGTCGACCTGCTGGGCGGTGCGGCGCAACGCCAGCTCGCGGAGCGCCGTGAGGTTGCCGGGGGAGAAGAAGTGCTCGAGCGCCCGCTCGGCTTGGCGCGGCAGGTAGACCTTGCCCTCCTGCAGGCGCCGGATCAGGTCGTCGGGCGAGAGGTCGATCACCTCGATGTCGTCGGCCCGGTCGAGGATCGAATCCGGCACCGTCTCGCGCACCCGGATCCGGGTGATCTGCGCCACCACGTCGTTCAGGCTCTCGACGTGCTGGATGTTGAGGGTGGTGTGGACGTCGATGCCGGCCTGGAGCAGCTCCTCGACGTCGAGGTAGCGCTTGGGGTGGCGCGAGCCCGGGGCGTTGGTGTGGGCGAGCTCGTCGACGAGGGCGAGGCGGGGCTTTCGGGCCAGCAGCCCGTCGAGGTCCATCTCGGCGAGCAGGGAGCCGCCATGCGGCACGGCGCGGCGGGGCAGCACCTCGAGCCCGGCGACCAGGGCCTCGGTCTCGGGCCTGCCATGGGTCTCGACCACGCCCACCACCACGTCGACGCCCTCGCGCCGCCGGGCGTGGGCGGTGGTCAGCATCTCGTAGGTCTTGCCGACCCCCGGCGCGGCGCCCAGGAAGATCTTGAGGCGCCCGCGCCCGGGCGCCTCCCGGCGCGCCTGCGCCAGGAGGGCGTCGGGCGAGGGCCGCAGGCCCTCGCGAGAGGGATGCGAGCTCTCCCTCATCGAGCCTGGCGCGCGGGCATCGGGCCGAGATCCAGGGCGCGGTTGAGGGCGAGCACGTTGACCCGGCGCTCGCCGAGGATTCCGAGGCTCGGTTCCTGGACCTGCCCGGCGACGAGGGCGCGTAAAGACTCCTCGGACAGGCCCCGGGCCTTCGCCACCCGGGGCACCTGGAACAGGGCGGCCTCGGGCGAGACGTCGGGGTCGAGGCCGGAGCCCGAGGTGGTGACGAGGTCCTGCGGCACCGGATCGGCGGGGTTCTCCGCCCCGAGCGTCGCGAGGTCGGCCTTCACCCGCTCGATCAGTGCGGGGTTGGTCGGCCCGAGATTGGCGCCGCCGGAATTGGCGGCGTTGTAGGGCGCCGGCACGGTCTTCGCGGGATCGGCCGGATCGGGCGCCACGGTCGCCGAGGGGCGGCCGTGGAAGTAGCGTTCGCTGGCGAAGGTCTGGCCGATCAGCGCGGAGCCGATCAGCGTGCCGTCCTGGTCGCGGACCAGGCTGCCTTGCGCCTGCGCCGGGAAGAGCGCGCCGGCGATGCCCGTCATGGCGAGCGGGTAGGCGAGGCCGGTGACGAGCGTCAGGCCGGTGAGGAGCACGAGGGCGGGGCGGAGGTGCCGGAGCATGGCGGTGTCCTTCAAGCCGAATTTTCGTCAAGCGAGGTGGAGGGCGCTCACGGCGAGATCGATCAGCTTGATGCCGGCGAACGGCACCAGGATCCCGCCGAGACCATAGATCAAGAGGTTGCGCCGCAGCAACGCGGCGGCGCCGACGGCACGGTAGCTCACCCCGCGCAAGGCGAGCGGGATCAGTGCCACGATGATCAGCGCGTTGAAGATGATCGCCGACAGGATCGCGCTCTGCGGCGAGGCCAGCCCCATCACGTTGAGGGCCTGGAGCTGGGGATAGAGCCCGACGAACATCGCCGGGATGATGGCGAAGTACTTCGCCACGTCGTTGGCGATCGAGAAGGTGGTGAGCGCGCCGCGGGTCATCAGCAGCTGCTTGCCGATCTCGACGATCTCGATGAGCTTGGTCGGGTCGGAATCGAGGTCGACCATGTTGCCGGCCTCGCGGGCCGCCACCGTGCCGGTGTTCATCGCCACGCCGACATCGGCCTGGGCCAGCGCCGGCGCATCGTTGGTGCCGTCGCCGCACATCGCCACGAGCTTGCCTTGCGCCTGCTCCTTGCGGATCAGCGCCAGCTTGTCCTCGGGCGTCGCCTGGGCGAGGAAATCGTCGACGCCGGCCTCCGCGGCGATCGCCGCCGCGGTCATCGGGTTGTCGCCGGTGATCATCACCGTGCGGATGCCCATCCGGCGCAGCTCCGCGAAGCGCTCGGCGATGCCGCCCTTGACGATGTCCTTGAGGTGAACGACGCCGAGCAGCGTGCCGTCGCGGGCCACCGCGAGCGGCGTGCCGCCGGCCTTGGCGATCTCCTCGGCGATCGCCCGGACCTCCTGGGCGGCGGCCGGATCGAGGCGGGGTTGCAGCACCCGGGCGGCGCTGCCCGCGCCGAGCGGCGCGCCGGCGCCGTACGGCGCCGGAGCGGCCTCCAGGCTCGCGATCACCGCATCGACCGCGCCCTTGCGGATCGAGGAGCCGTCGAGGTCGATGCCCGACATCCGCGACTGCGCGGTGAAGGGCACGAAGGTGGCGTTCAGGCTCGCCATGTCGCGGGCGCGGAGGCCGTGCGCCTCCTTGGCCAGGACCACGATCGAGCGGCCCTCCGGGGTCTCGTCGGCGAGCGAGGCGAGCTGGGCCGCATCGGCGAGCGTCGCAGGCGTGACGCCCCGGACCGGGCGGAACTCCGTCGCCTGGCGGTTGCCGAGCGTGATCGTGCCGGTCTTGTCGAGGAGGAGCGTGTCGACGTCGCCCGCCGCCTCGACGGCGCGGCCCGACATCGCCAGCACGTTGAAGCGCACCAGCCGGTCCATGCCGGCGATGCCGATCGCCGAGAGCAGCGCCCCGATCGTGGTCGGGATCAGGGTGACGAACAGCGCCACCAGCACCGCGAGCGGGATCGCGCCGCCGGCATACGACGCGAAGCTCGGGATCGAGCCGACCGCGAACACGAACACGATGGTGAGGCCGGCGAGCAGGATGTTGAGGGCGATCTCGTTGGGGGTCTTCTGCCGGGCCGCGCCCTCGACCAGCGCGATCATCCGGTCGATGAAGGTGGCGCCGGCGGCGGCCGTGATCCGCACCCGGATCCAGTCGGAGAGCACCTGCGTGCCGCCGGTCACCGCCGAGCGGTCGCCGCCGGATTCGCGGATGACGGGGGCGGATTCGCCGGTGATCGCCGCCTCGTTGACCGAGGCGATGCCCTCGATCACCTCGCCGTCCGACGGGATCACGTCGCCGGCCTCGACCAGCACGACGTCGCCGATCGTGAGGCCTTCGCCCGGCACGGTCTCGTAGGCTGTCCGCGGCCCGCCGGGCGCGGCGGCGGGGCCGGTCAGCAGCTTCGCGGTGGTCTCGGTGCGGGTGCGGCGCAGGGACTCGGCCTGGGCCTTGCCGCGACCCTCCGCCACCGCCTCGGCGAAGTTGGCGAACAGCAAGGTGAACCACAGCCACAGGATGATCTGGCCGGTGAAGGCCAGATCCTTGAACGATGCGTCGTGCCCGCCGGTGACGAGGTCGCGGAGGAACAGGAGCGTGGTGAAGGCCGCCACGACCTCGACCACGAACATCACGGGGTTCTTCACCATCTGGCGCGGATCGAGCTTCGTGACCGCGCCGAGGCAGGCCGGCCCGAGCAGGGCGGCGCTGAAGAGGGAGGAGTTTTGGGTCTGGGCCATGATCGTCGGGATCCGGATGAGCCGGGAGGACGGCGGCGCTCAGGCGCCGCCGGGATGGTCGGGTGAGGTCAGGGCGCAGGCGCCGTCAGGGCGCGAGCGCCGCGCTGCCGAGCATGATTGCCGCCCAGATCGCGCCGGTGCCCAGCAGCGCGAGGCCGGTGAGCGCCAGGACGATGTCGCAGGGGCGCAAGTCCGACCGGTCGGGGAGCGGGCCGGAGCGCGGCCGGTGCCGGGAGAGCCCGCGGCGGATGCGGGAGGCGTGAGCGGTGGTCATGGTCAGCCCCCCGCCGCCGCGAAGGTCTGGCCGGCCGCACCCGCCAGGTGCTCGACGATCGGCCCGAGGGCCAGCGACGGGAAGAAGGTCAGGCCGCCGACGATCAGGATCACCCCGACGAGGAGGCCGACGAACAGGCCGCCATCGGTCGGGAAGGTGCCGGCGGAGGCCGGCACCGTCTTCTTCGCGGCGAGCGAGCCGGCGATGGCGAGCGCCGGGATGATGACGAAGAACCGGCCGACCAGCATCCCGGCGCCGAGCGTCAGGTTGTAGAACGGGGTGTTGCCCGAGAGGCCCGCGAAGGCCGAGCCGTTGTTGGCCGCCGCCGAGGTGAAGGCGTAGAGGATCTCGGTGAATCCGTGCGGACCCGCATTCGCCGGCCCCGCGAGGCCCGCCGGCAGCACGGTGGCGAGCGCCGTGAGGCCGAGCATCATCAGGGGCAGGCAGAGGATGGCGAGCATCGCCATCTTGACCTCGCGCGCCTCGATCTTCTTGCCGAGATATTCCGGGGTGCGGCCGACCATCAGCCCGGCGACGAAGATCGCCACCACGACGAAGACCAGCATGCCGTAGAGCCCGGCGCCGACGCCGCCGACGATGATCTCGCCGAGCTGCATGTTGACGAGCGGGATCAGGCCGCCGAGCGCCGTGAAGGCGTCGTGCATGGCGTTGACCGCGCCGCAGGAGGCAGCCGTGGTCACCACCGCGAACAGGGCCGAGCCGGGGATGCCGAAGCGCAGCTCCTTGCCCTCGAGGTTGCCGCCATGGAGCCCGAGGGCGTTGAGCAGCGGGTTGCCCGCGCCTTCCGCCCCGTAGGTGACCGCGACGCCGGCGAGGAACAGCACGCCCATGGCGGCAAGGATCGCCCAGCCCTGGCGCTCGTCCCCGACCATGCGGCCGAACACGTTGGTGAGCGCCGCCCCCAGCGCGAAGATCGACACCATCTGGATCAGGTTCGACCAGGCGGTCGGGTTCTCGAACGGGTGCGCGGCATTGGCGTTGAAGAAGCCGCCCCCGTTGGTGCCGAGCATCTTGATCGCGACCTGGCTCGCCACCGGCCCGAGCGCGATGGTCTGCTTCCCGCCCTCCAGGGTGGTGGCCTCGGCGTAGGGCGCGAGCGTCTGGGGCACGCCCTGCCAGACCAGGACCAGCGTGGTGAGGATGCAGAGCGGCAGCAGCACGTAGAGGGTGCAGCGGGTCAGGTCGACCCAGAACGAGCCCACCGTGCGGGACGAGGCGCGGGCAAAGCCCCGGATCAGCGCCACGGCGAGCGCGATGCCGGTCGCCGCCGAGAGGAAGTTCTGCTGCGTCAGCCCCAGCATCTGCGACAGGTCGGAGAGGGTGCTCTCGCCGCCGTAATTCTGCCAGTTGGTGTTGGTGACGAAGCTCGCGGCGGTGTTGAAGGCGAGGTCCGGCGCCACCGCGCCCTGATCGGCGGGGTTGAACGGCAGCAGGCCCTGCAGCCGTAGGATTCCGTAGAGCAGCGCGAAGCCGGCGGCGTTGAAGACCAGCATCGCGCCCGCATAGGCGAGCCAGTGCTGCTCGTGGGCCTCGTCGATGCCGGCGAGGCGATAGAGGCCGCGCTCGACCGGTCGCAGGACGGGAGAGAGCGGGGTGCGCGCGCCGGTGAAGACCCGGGTCATGTAGAGGCCGAGCGGCTTCACCAGGGCGAGGACGATCGCACAGAACAGCGCGATCTGGAGCCAGCCTGAGAGGGTCATGCGTGTCTCCCTCAGAACCGCTCGGGCCGCACGAGGGCGTAGGCGAGGTAGGCGAGCAGCCCGAGGGTCATGAGGCCGCCGAGCCCGTAATCGAGGGTCATCGCGGGCCTCCTCACAGGCGTTCGCACAAGGAGACGTAGCCGAGCGCCAGGGCGAAGAAGCCCAGGCCGGCCGCCAGCATCAGGAAATCGAACATGGGTGTCCCCGTCGGGCGGCGCGGGGATGACGCGCGCCGCCGCATGAACCGGACCGTGAGCCACGGTCCCGTTCCAGGAGATCCACCCGAACGCATAGGGATTCGAGAGGGGCGCGGGGCCCGGGATATCAAGGCGGCATAAAGACGGGCGGAATCAGGGGCGCCTCGCGGCCCGGACCGCCTCCTGCAGGCCGGCGCAGGCATGCGCCTCGCCGCAGACGGCCCGCAGCGCCCGCCCGTCGACCTGCAGGACGCAGGTGGTGCCGTTCAGGAAGCCGTGGACGCAGAAGCCGCACCACGGGCAGGTGGCACGCACCCGGCACAGGGCCGGCCGCCGCGCCTCGTCGCCCCGGGACCGGACGCGGCGAAGCCCTCCGCTCGCCGCAATCTGCGCGAGCCGGTCGTGACGTCCATCCATCGCGATCAACCCCCGGCGACGCGTCTCACCGGGGGTCTTTGCGACCGGGGGCCGAGGGAAAACGATGCGGCCGGGCGGGCCGGGATATCAGGATCTCATCAAGGCGGGACGGCGCGTTCAGGCCGCCGGGAGCGGCGTTCGGGCCGCCGGGCGCGGCCGTCAGGCCGCCAGGAGCTCGCCGCCCTTCTCGGCGATGACCGCGCGCACCTTGCCGGAAAAGATCCCGAGCAGCCGCGGCAGAAGGACCTCGACCCGGGCGGATTCATCCTCGACCGCGATGGTGCCGCTGACCGTCTGGCCCATGGCGCCGACCACGAAGGCGAGGGTGTCGCCGTCCCAGACCGGATCCTGCATCGTGAGGCCGGCCTTCTGCACGAGGTCGCGGCCCTGGCCGAGGCGGGCGTCGATGCGCCGGCGTGCCTCGGCCCGGCCGATCTCGTGGGGGATCACAACGACCAGGGGCTTCGCCATCACCGTCTCCGCGGCCCGCCGCACCCGATCCGGGCCGGCTTCGGGCACGATGCTCCGGCAGCGCCGAATCATCTTTGGTTGAAATCCACCATGCCGTGAGGGAATTCAATCCGGGACGGACGGGGAGGGCGCGGAGGCACCGCGAGGGGTCGAGGATCGGAGCCGCGACCGCCGCGGCCGCCCGGCCAATGCTGCCCACGCCGCCCAGCTTGGCGTAGGGGGGCCCTTGGCGTAGGGGGAAGACCCGGGCGGGCAATGGGACGGGGCGCGGTGCGCCCGACGAGTGGAGACGGGTCTTGAGCGCGATCGAGCAGGGAATTCTCGGCGCCATCGCCGTGTGCATCGCGGCCACGGCCGCCCTGTGGCTGCTGGCGATGCCGGACGAGCCGGTGCGGGCCCTGCAGGACGGCCTGGGCTCTGCTGCGCTCGCCACCATCATCGCGGGCGCGGCCGTCCGGCGTTCGTCCGAGTGATACCGCCGCGCCTTCGAACGGCCTCGTTCGGAGGCGCGGGCCAAGCCCGAACGGGCGCCGGCGCCGATGCGCCGGACGCCTTCGCATCGACACGTCGACGCGAAGGCGCGATGGTGTGAGACGGGGCAGGTGAGGAGAGACCGGTGACGCCAGTGCCGAAGCGCCTCGTCGCGCGCCTGGTGCGCTGGCTCGCCGCCGGCGTCGTCGCCTTCGCGGTGCTCTGGATCGCCTTCCACCTGCGCTGAGGCGGGCCGGGCAAGATTGCAGGGCGGGCGAGGCCCGGCAAGGGGTCTCAGGCCGGCAGCGCCACCGGCCGCCGGCGGACAGCCCGGCGCTGCCCCAGCACCGCGCAGGCGCCGCCGAGGACGAACCACATGTACCAGGTCGGGATCAGGTAGTAGAGCATGTTGTCGGAATAGGCCATCGACAGGTAGCCGGCCGTCATCGCCAGAAGCATCCAGGCCCAGCGCTCCCCGCGGAGGATCAGCTGCCCGATCAGGGCGAACAACCGCGCGTAGAGCCAGAGATAGGCGAGGAAGCCGATCACGCCGGTCTCGAACAGGAACTGCACGTAGACGCTGTGCGAATCGATGGTGTCGTTCTCGAGCCGCAGCGGCATGAACTGCGCCACGTAGTGCCCGAAGCTCGACAGGCCCCAGCCGAAGAGCGGGCGCTCCCAGAACCAGGTCATGGCGCCCTGCCACAGCAGCAATCGGAAGGCGTACGAGTTCAGCTTCTCGTAGGCGTCCATGGTGTTGCCCTGCTGCAGGTCGGCGAGGCGCTCGGCGAATTCCGGCACCGCCAGCAGCGCCGCCGGCAGGCCCAGGAAGTAGAGCAGGGTGCGCCGGTCGAAGAGGAGCCCGTGGGTGACGAGGATCAGGCCGGCCCCGGCCCAGGCGCTGCGGGTCTTGGTGAGGAGGAGCAGCCCGAGCAGGACCGGGACGTAGAGGACGAGGGCCCGGCGCAGCCACGGCGTGAGCGCGAAGCTCTTGCCCGCGAGCAGCGTCAGGACGACCGCCAGGACCGTCATCAGGTAGAAGGCGTAGATGTTGGGGTGTGGGAAGCTGCTGTAGACCCGGATGCCGTCGTCGCCGAACTCCGCCCAGCCCATGGCGAGCTGCAGGCCCGCATAGAGCGTCGGCACGATCGAGCCGGCGACGATGAGCAGCAGGAAGCGGCGCAGGTCGGCGAGGTCGCGCACGAAGTAGAAGGCCAGGAGGCAGAAGGCGGCGTGGGTCGCCAGCAGCATCACCAGCCGGATCGCGGTGCCGGGATCGGGGGCGAACCGCGACGAGACGAGGCAGACCAGGAGGAGCGGCAGCCACAGGGCAGCGGTCGGCGCCGTGCTGACCCTTGGCCGGGTCACCACGCAGGCGGCCGCCACCACCAGCACCGCGAGGTTCACCGACGCGCCGACCCCCATATCCTCGAGGCCGCCGGCCTTGGTCAGGTTGAAGACGGGATCGAGGGCCGAGCGCGTCAGCAGAATCACCTCGACGAAGCGCCGCGGCCCGGCGAACCAGGCGAAGAGGATCAAGAGGGCGCTGGCGGCGATCAGCATCGGTCGTCCCATTCCCGGATCGGGGCCGGGCGCGGGGTCAGGCCGGCGCCCTGCTTCGTGCACCTCACGAAACGCCCGGTCACGAACGTCGCTCACGACGGCGCGGCGGGAGTTTCGCGAGAGACACTTAGCCGGCCCGGAACCTGGGCGGAGCGCCGCAAAAGGGAGAGGCCTCCTCCGCAAGGCGTAAGGCGCGCCGGTTCCCGCGGCGGCAGGTGTCGCCCCGGGGCCGCGGTGCTGCTAAGCTGAGGCCATCCGAATCCGGACACCCGACGATGCGTCTCTCCCTCGCCTCCCTGCTCATCCTCGGCGCGCTCGCCGCCCCGGCCCACGCCCAGACGACGGCGCCTGCCCCGAACCCCTTCGGCCCCGGCGCGGCGAGGCCGAACCAGGCCCCGCCGCCGAACCCGCCCGCCATCCCGGCCAAGCCCGCGGCCCCGGCGGCCACCGGCCAGGCGCCCGCGCCGCACGCCCCGGCCGCCGGCGCGATCTACCCCAGCGCCGTCTCGCCGAAATACGCCAAGGAGCCGGCCGGCAGCGCCCGGCAGCATACCTGCCTCGACCAGTACAACGCCAACAAGGCGGCCGGCGGCGCCGGCAACGGCGGCCTGAACTGGATCGAGAAGGGCGGCGGCTACTATTCGGAGTGCAACAAGCGGCTGAAGGGCTGAAGCGACGCGCGGGACGATCGCCGACGCGATCGTCCCCTCACGCCCGCGCCGGCCCGAGGGCCGGCCGCGCCGTCAGGGCCAGAGCCGTGCCCAGGCCTGCCACGGCCAGCAGCCCCAGCACCAGCCAGGCCGGCCAGGCGGCGCCGGCGCCCTCGGCGAGGGCCGCCTGGTAGGCCTCGATCGCCCAGGCGTTCGGGGTGAGCCAGCCGAGGCTCTGGAGCCAGGGCGGCATCAGGAAGCGCGGCACCATGCTGCCGCCGACCGCCGAGAGCAGCAGCACCCCGAAGGTCGAGACGAGATGGGCCTGCTGGCGCGTCCGCGCCGCCGCGCAGGCGGCGAGACCCAAGCCCGACGCCATGGCGGCGACCAGCACCCCGGTGACGAGCCAGGCCACGGCGTGCGGCCCGACCGAGACGCCGTAGAGGAGCGCCGCCGCCCCGAAGATCAGGCCGCCCTGCACGGTTCCCTGGAGCACCAGGAACAGGAATTTTCCGAGGACCACCACCGGCAGGCCGCCGGGGGCGGCGGCGAGGCGGTCGGCGATGCCGGACTGGCGCTCCTCGACCAGGGACAGGGCGCCCTGCATGGCGGCGAAGAGCAGGAACACCGCCGCGATCGCCCCGGCATAGTAGGCGACCCGGGCATTCCCGCCCTGGCCGTCCGCCGTCGAGGTCCGCGCCACCAGGGCCGCGAAGGAGAAGGCCTCGCGCTTCTCGCGGCTCTCCGCGAAGGCACGATCCAGGAAGGCGCGCTCGTCCGGCCCGATCTTGCCGGTGCGCTCGACATCGGCGACGACCCGCGACAGGACCACGTCGGGCAGGGCCTCGTTGAGCACCCGCTGCACCTGGCCGAGCGCGATCGGGGTGGCCAGCGCCCGGGCCGGGCTCTCGACGACGAGGATCGGCGCGTCGCTGGTGCCGCTCCCCGCCGCGAGGTCGCCGCGCAGCACCAGAGCCACGTCGACCTCGCCCCGCCGCACCGCCGCCGCGGGGTCGCCGTCGAGGAGCACCGTGCGCAGGGCCGGATCGGCCCGGAGCGCCGTCACGAGGCGCCCGGTCGTGGCGGTGCGGGCCTGGTCGAGAAGCCCGACCTGGATGCGGATCCGCTCGCCGACGGCGCCGGAGAAGATCGCCGCGAAGACGCAGAAGATCACGGTCGGCAGCACGAAGGCCATCACCAGGGCGGCCCGGTCGCGCCACAGGGTGAGCAGCATCACCCGGAACGAGGCGACGATCATGCGGTGATCTCCGCGGGGGGGCGGACGGGGTGTCTCACGCTCTCCTCCGTCACGTGGCGGTAGAGTCCGTCGAGGCCCGGCTCGCGCACCCGGATCTCCCGCACCGGCACGCCGTGGCGGCGCAAATGCGCCAGCAGCGCCGCGCCGTCGCGCCCGCCCGCCACCGCGTCGCCGGCCCGCCAGGTGAGCGGCGAGGCCGGGTGGAAGCCCGCCTGGCGGAGCGCGGCGGCGGCGGCCGGACCGGCGGCCTCGGCGAGCGCCACCTCGTGCTCCGGGGGACCGGCCCGCAGGCCGGCGAGCAGGTCGGCGAGGCGCCCGTCGAGGCGTAATGCGCCGTCCTGGAGCACCAGGACCCGGTCGGCCAGGCGCTCGGCCTCGGCGAAGTCGTGGGTGGCGATCAGCACCGCGGCGCCTGCCTCGGGCAGGCGCTCGAGCACGGCGTGGATCGCCGCCCGGGCGGCCTGGTCGACGCCCTGCGTCGGCTCGTCGAGGAGGACCAGGGCGGGCTCGGTCAGCAGCGCCACCGCGATGTTGGCCCGGCGCTGGTAGCCGCCGGAGAGCACCCCGACGAGGCGGCCCGCCACCTCGTCGAGCGCGGCCCGGGCGAGCGCCCGGACCACCGCCGGCTCCCGCGCCGCCCGCTTCAGGCCGGCGAGGCGGGCGAACACCTCGAGATTCTCCCGCACGGTCAGGCGCGGGTAGAGGGCGATCTCCTGCGGCACCCAGGCGATGGCGCGCCGGATCCCGGCCTCGCGCCCCGGATCGCCGCCCGCCACCCGCACGCTGCCGCGGCTCGGGACGAGGCGGCCGGCGAGCAGCCGCATCAGCGAGGTCTTGCCCGCACCGTTGGGACCGAGCAAAGCCACGGTCTCGCCCCGCGCCAGGGCGAGGTCGATCCCGTCGAGGACGCGGCGGTTCCGGTACGAGAAGGCGAGGTCGCGGAGGATCGCCGCGGGATCGGACGTCATGCCGTCACCCGAGCAGCGTTTTGCGGCTTTCCGAGGGAGCGCCACCGGCGGGATGCACTACCGCGCCGGCAGGGCGCGGGTGAGCCGCACCCGCAAGCTCGTGCCCGTCTCAGGCAAGCGGAAGGCGGCGCCGGCGAAATCCGGGCGGCCGCGGCGGCCGGCGCCGTTCGAGAAGCCGTAAGGTTCGGTCGGCAGCCCGAGATTCGTGCGGCCGAGGCGGCCGTCGCCGTCGAGGTCCTGGAACGCCGCCACCGCGTAGGTGCCCGGCGGCACCTCGGTGAAGCCGAAGCGCAGGCTGGGGCCCGCGGCCGGCCCGCTCTGGCCGATGCGGCAGGCCTCCTCGGCCAGGGACCCGGTGCAGAGCGCGACGAAGACCCGGCCGGCCCCCGGCTCGACCCCGTCGACCTCGACCGAGAGGTCCGCCGCCGCGGCCGGGGTCGCCAGCACGGCGGGGGCGGCGGCCAAGAGGGCGGCCAAGAGGGCGGCCAAGAGGGCGGCCAAGAGGGCGGCCAAGGGGGCGGCGGCCAAGGGGGCGCCCCTCACGAGGCCTCCCCGAGGCTCGGCGCCGTGGCGAGGGGCCTCTCGCGGGCGCGGACCGGCTGGAGCGCCAGATCCTCGGCCATCAGCCGCGCGGTGATGCGCGCGCCCTCGTAGATCACCGGCAGGCCGGAGCCCGGATGGGTGCCGCCGCCGACGAGGTAGAGCCCTGGCCCGAAGCGGTTATGGGGCCGGAAGTACAGCATCTGCCCGAGATCGTGCGACAGGTTGAAGGTCGCGCCCTCGTGCACCGCGAAGTCGTCGCGCCACTGGGTCGGATCGACCACGCGCTCGTAGCGGATGCGGGATTCGATGTCGGTGAGCCCGAGCTTCTCCAGCCGCTTGAGCACGAGCGCGCGGTAGGACGGGCCGACGCTCGCCCAGTCGATCCCGGCGCGCAGGTTCGGCACCGGCACCAGCACGTAGAGGCTGGTATGGCCGGGGGGCGCCATGCCGCCGTCGGTGTAGCCGGCATGCTGGACGTAGATCGAGGGCTGCATCGGCAGCACCCCGTCGGAGACCTCGCGGATGTTGCGGGCGTAATCCTCCGACAGGAGGATCGTGTGGTGGCCGAGGCTCTCGGGCATCCGGCCTTCGAGGCCGAGATAGAGCATGTAGGTCGAGCAGGAGAGGCGGGCCTTCTCCACCTTGGCGTCGCGCCAGCGCGGCCGGCGCGCCTCGGGCACGAGCGCGGGCACGACCTTGGCGAAGTCGCCGTTGATGACCACCGCGTCGGCGGCGATGCGCTCGCCCCCGGCCTCGACCCCGACGGCGCGCTTGCCCTCGAACAGCACCCTGTCGACGGAGGTGCCGAGCTTGATCTCGACGCCGAGGCGCCGGGCGAGCCCGGCCATCGCCTCGGACACCGCGCCGCAGCCGCCCACCGGGTGATAGACCCCGTGCTCGTATTCGAGGAAGCTCAGGATGGTGAACAGGCTCGGGCACCGGAACGGCGACATCCCGAGGTATTTGGTCTGGAACGAGAAGGCGAGGCGGACCCGCGGGTCCTTGAAGTAGCGCTTGAGGTCGCGGTCGACGGTGGCGTGCGGGCGCAGGAGCGGCAGCGCCGCCAGCATCGCCGGGGAGACGAAGCTGCGGATCGAATCGCAGGCCTGCTGCAGCACCGGGATGAAGGCCGCGAGCTTGTGGCGGTTGTCGTCGAGGAAGCGGCGCACGTTCTTCGCGTCGTCCGGCGCGATGCGGGCGATCTCGGCCTCGAGGCGCGCGACGTCCGGCGTCGCCCGGATCTCGCCGCCGCCCTCGAAGACGAGGTGGTACTGGGGATCGAGCCGCTCGAGGGTGAGGTGGTCCTCCAGCCGCTCGCCGCAGGATTCGAAGATGTCGGCCAGGATGCGCGGATAGAGGAAGAAGGTCGGCCCGATGTCGAACCTGTAGCCGCCCGGCGCCGTGACCGTGCGGGTGCGCCCGCCGACGGATTCCTCCTTCTCGATCACCGTCACCTGCACGCCGTCGCGGGCGAGCATCAGCGCCACCGCGAGGCCGCCAGGCCCCGCCCCGACCACTACCGCCCGCCGCCCCGACAGGGTGCGGTACCCATCCCGCGGCTGCAACAACGCTCCACCTCCTGCCTGACCCGACGACGGTCGCCCGTGCGTACGGCCTAGTTGTGGCGCGCGGACTTGAGCCGGCAATGGCTGCGCATTGTCGCGGTGGGGACGGGGGTGGATATTTTCCGGCGGTGTGGCGGCCTCCCGTTGCCGGATGCGCAAAATCCGACCGATGCGCGGAGGCCCGGTCAGCTCTTCGCCAGCCGTCCCCCGCCGAGCCGGTGCAGGGCCACCGCCCCCGCCACCGCGACGTTGAGCGAATCGACCCCCGGCGCCATCGGGATCGCCACCCGGCGGGCGCGGGCCATCAGCGCCTCGGGCAGGCCGGGACCCTCGGTGCCCAGCAGCAGCAGCGCGCGGGGCAGGGGCGGCAGGGTCGTGATGTCCTCGCCCCGCGGCGAGAGGGCGACCGGCACGAGCGCCCGGCGCTCGCACAGGGCGAGAAGGCCGTCGCCGGCGGGCAGCCGGGCGAAGGGCATCGTCAGGCTCGTGCCGGCCGAGACCCGGATCGCCTTGCGGTAGAGCGGATCGCAGGTCCCGGCATCGAGGAGCACCGCGTCGGCCCCGAAGGCGGCGGCGTTGCGAAACAGCCCGCCGACATTGTCGTGGTTGGCCAGCCCCACGAGGCCGACGAGCAGGGCAGGGCCCGCCGGCACCAGGGAATCGGGCGAGGGCTCCGGCCCGCGCAAGCCCACCGCCAGCACGCCGCGATGGATCGGAAAACCCGCCACCGCCCCCATCACCGCCCTGGCGGCGAGGTAGACCGGCGCGTCGAGGTTCGCGAGGGCCGGCGCCAGCCCGGGCAGGCGCTCGGGCGAGAGCAGCACCGACTCGATCCGGAACCGGGCGCGGCCCGAGAGCAGCACCCGCAGCACCACCTCGCCCTCGGCGATGAATCGCCCTTCGCGTCCCACGAGGTCGCGCTCGCGCATCTGCGTGTAGGCGGAGAGCCGCGGGTCGTCGGGATCGTCGATCGGGATCGGGGTCATCACGGGGCCGGGCTAAACCCGGCCCGGGATTCCTTCAACCCGAACGTCCTTCAAGCCGGATTTCGTCAGCCCGGATTTCTTCAGCCCGGATTTCTTCAGCCCTTGCGGGCGGCGAGGGGGTCGGCCTCGGCCCGGGTCGGCACCTTCACCAGGGCCTCGCCGTCGAGCACCGTCTCGCCGTTGACGGCGCAGATGCAGGTCAGGCGGGCGCGGCGGCGATCCGGCACCAGTTCGGCCACCTCGACGGTGACGTCGACGGTGTCGCCGATGCGGACGGGCGCACGGAAGTTGAGGCTCTGGCTGATGTAGATCGCGCCGGGGCCGGGCAGGCGAGTGCCGAGCACCGCCGAGATCAGCCCGGCGGTGTAGAGGCCGTGGGCGATGCGGGTGCCGAACGGCGTGCGGGCGGCGAAGTGTTCCGAGAGGTGGATCGGGTTGCGGTCGCCGGTGATCTCCGCGAAGCCGACCACGTCGGAGGCCGCGATGGTCTTGGACAGCGTCTCGGACAGGCCGACGCTCAGGTCCTCGAAGTACAGCACGCGCAGTTCGGGCATCATCGGCGTCGCTCCCGGTCGATCTGGTGCCGCGGCCGCAGGGGACGGCCGGCGGCTCGCGGCTCCGCCGATCCCCGGCCGGGATCCCGGGGTCGCACGGGACGGGGGCGGAAATCCAGTGGCGAAAGGTCGGATAGGGGCGCCGGACCGGGGCCGGGCCGCGGCGCGGGCGCCGGTCGCGCCACGTCCGCATGACCCTGCGGCCGGCGACGCCGTCGCATGACGACGGCTCCGCATCTCTCTCCCGTTCCCCAGGGTCATGCATCGGGTGCCGGGTTCCTTTTCGCGGACAATCATTGCCTTCATTCGACATCATCTTGCTCGAAGGCACATCGCATGTTTTGGATTTATTAATAAAATTTTAGCGACAATGGAGCGATAAGTGGGCCCTCCTTTTCTATCTGATCACTGGCGATCCGTTCCATGCGCATGTCCCTGAAGAGCAGCCTGACCGGCCTGTTCGGGATCCTCCTGCTGCTGACCCTGGCGCAGGGCGGCATCTCCCTGTGGAAGCTCGGCTCGATCGAGGCCCGCATCGCCACGCTCGCCGACGACGCGATGCCGTCGATCAACGAGGCCCACGCGATCAACGCCCTGGTGATGCGCGCCCGGCTCTGGCAGTTCCGCTCCATCACGGCCACCAGCGAGGCCGAGACGGCGCTCTCGGCCAAGAACTTTTCGGAGTTGGACGCCGCCCTCGGCGAGCGGATGGACCGCTACCGGACCCTGATCAGCTCGCCCGCCGAGCAGGAGACCTTCGGCGAGCTGACCGCGAAGGTCGCCGCGTTCCGGGCCGACTGGGCCCGCCTCAAGGGCCTGCCGAACCGATCCGAGGTCGATGCCTTCTTCCGCGGCCCGATGAATGCGACCTACCGGGCGACGATCGACACGGCCGGCAAGCTCGTCGGCCTCAACGCCGCCGCCGGCACGGCCGCAGGCGAAGCCGCCCGGGCCGAGCAGGCGGCGGCCGCCCGCATCACCGTGGCGATGTTCGCCGTATCGGTCCTGACCACCCTCGCGGCGGTGCTGTTCTGCCTCTTGCGCATCGTCCGGCCGCTCGGCCGCATGACCGGCGCGATGCGCCGCCTCGCCGAGGGCGATGCCGCGACCGCGATTCCCGGCGCCGCCCGCCGGGACGAGCTCGGCGCCATGGCGGGGGCGCTCGCGGTGTTCCGCGACAACCTGATCCGCACCCGCCGGCTCGAGGAGGAGACCGCGCTCGCCCGCGCCGGGGCCGAGGCGCAGCGCCGGCAGGCGATGCGCGAGATGGCCGACGCCTTCGAGCGGGCGGTCGGCGGCATCGTCGGCGCCGTCACGGCCGCCGCCACCGAGCTGCAGGCCACCGCCCAGACCATGACCGCCACCGCGCAGGAGACCGCCGGCCAGTCGAGCGGCGTCGCCGCCGCCGCCGCCCAGGCCGCCGCCAATGTCGGCACCGTCGCGGCGGCGGCCGAGGAGCTCGGCGCCTCGGTCCAGGAGATCGGCCGCCAGGTCGACGGCTCGGCCCGGCTCGCCGGCGCCGCCGTCCGCGAGGCCGGCGAGAGCGCCGCCCAGGTGCACACCCTGACCGAGGCCACCGCCCGCATCGGCGACGTGGTCGGGCTGATCTCGTCCATCGCCGCGCAGACCAACCTCCTGGCGCTCAACGCCACGATCGAGGCGGCCCGCGCCGGGGCGGCGGGCCGCGGCTTCGCGGTTGTCGCTGCCGAGGTGAAGGAGCTCGCCGGCCAGACCGCGAAGGCGACGGAGGAGATCACCAGCCAGATCGCGGCGATCCAGGCCTCGACGGGCCAGGCGGTCGGCGCGATCAGCGGGATCACGGCGCGGATCGAGGAGATCTCGGGCGTCGCGACCTCGATCGCGGCGGCGGTGGAGGAGCAGGGCGCGGCGACCCAGGAGATCGTCCGCAACGTCTCCCAGGCTGCCGCCGGCACCGGCGAGGTGACGACGACCATCGCCGGCGTGGCGCGTGCCGCCGACGAGACCGGTGCGGCGGCGAGCCAGGTGCTGGGAGCCGCGAGCGAGCTGTCGCGCCAATCCGAGCACCTCTCGGCCGAGGTGGCGCGCTTCCTCGACACGGTGCGGGCGGCGTAGGCGCCGGGCGAGGGGCCTCGGAAACGCCGCCCCGGACGGTCTCCGGCGCGGCCTCCGTCACCGGCCGACCCACGCGCCAGTTCGGCGCCTGCGGGTCGGCCTCGGTCAGGAAGGCCGCGATCTCGCGGAAGAACTGCATCCGGTTCGTCTCCGTCATCCCCGTGTGGGTGCCCTCGCCGAGCTCGACGACGCGCTTGCAGGGCACGCGGGTGAGGCGGGCGAAGTCGTCCTGCGCCTGGTCGCTCGGCGGGTCGGCATCCCACTCGGCGTGGACGACCGGCGTCGGCACCCGGATCTCGCCAGGATCGCAGAGCGGCTTGCCGGCCTGCCAGTATTCGTCCTCCGGGCCAGGCCGGCGGAATTCTTCCGTCTCGAGGCGGGCCGACGGGGCAGGGCGGTCCGGCGCCGTCTGCGCCGTAGCCGGGGGTGGAGCCGCCGCGGTCTTGACTGCCGCGAGGGCGCCGAGGCCGGCGAGGATGAGGCGGCGGGCCGGCCCTGAGGCGGGTGGCCGGGGTCCGGCACGGCATGGCAGAGAGGCGAGCGGCCGGGGTCCCCTGGCCCGATCCGCCGGTTCGGCGCATAGACGCCCGGCATCCTTTGCGCGAGACCCGAAGCCCGTGACCGCCTCCGATCCCGATCCCGCCCTGCGCACCACGGTGCGGCGCGTCGCCCTGCTCAATCTCGGCTATTTCGGGGTCGAGGCGGCGGTGGCGGTGGCGATCGGCTCGGTGGCGCTCGTCGCCGACAGCGTCGATTTCCTGGAGGACGCGGCGCTCAACCTGCTGATCGTCGCCGGCCTCGGCTGGCGCCCGGCGGCGCGGTCGCGGCTCGGCGCCCTGATGGCCGGCATCCTGCTGCTGCCGGGGCTGGCGGCTTTCTGGACCGCCTGGCAGAAATTCGACGCCTTCACGGCCCCGGCGCCGGTGCCGCTGACCCTGACGGGGCTCGGCGCGCTCGCCGTCAACCTCACCTGCGCGCTGATGCTGGCGCGACACCGCGAGGGGCGCGGCAGCCTGACCCGGGCGGCCTTCCTGTCGGCCCGCAACGACGTGGTCGCCAATGTCGCCATCGTGGCGGCCGGGCTCGTCACCGCCGCCACCGCGTCGCCCTGGCCCGACCTGATGGTCGGCCTCGGCATCGCGGCGATGAACGCCGACGCCGCCCGGGAGATCTGGCAGGCCGCCGCGGCGGAGCGCCGAGCCGCCCGAAGGGCGGCATGACAGAGGCATGATCGCCCGAAGGGCGGCATGACGGAGCGATGATCGGCCTGACGGAAGAATGATTGCCCGAGGGGCGGCCTGACGGAGGGGATCACCGCCCGGGAGGCGGATCGGCGAGGCCCACGGGGCCGGGATCCGCCTCGCGCCCGATCAGGTCCCGCAGGGCCGCCCCGGTCGGTCCGGCGAGGACGTCCGCGAGGGTGAAGCGGTCGAGCTCGCGCACGAAGCTGCGCTCGGCCGCGTCCAGCGCGTGCTTGAGCAGGCAGCGCCCGGCGAGCGGGCAGGGGCCGCGGGCGCATTCGACGAGGCAGCCGAGCCCTTCGAGCGCCGCCACCACCGCGCCGAGCCGCACCTCCGCCGGCGGGCGGGCCAGGCGCACGCCGCCGGCGCGGCCCTGCCGGGCCTCGATGTAGCCGGCGCCGGTAAGCCCGCGGGCCACCTTCTGCAGGTGGTGCAGCGACACCCCGAAGGCGCGGGCGACGGCCGGCGTCGTCGTCCAGGCGCCGGCCTCCAGCGCTCCGAGATAGAGCAGCAGGCGCAGCGACAGGTCGGTGTAGAGCGAGAGCCGCAGGGCGCTGTCCTTCCTTCGCGAGACGCCCGCGCGGGCATCGCCCGGCGCCTGCCTTCCGGCCGTCATGGCAGGCCATTATGGGCCGCGGGGTCGCCCCCGGGTCGGGCCGCGGCGGCCCGGGGCACCAGCCTACAGCATGTCGGAGCGGGTGAGAAACTCATGCGCACGGTCGCATCGCGGCCAACCGAGCTCCGCCGGCGGCAGTCGCGCCGTGTCGTCGCGGGCGCCAGCCGGATGGCGGATTAATCTGGTAAAGTATGTACTTGTTTGTGCCGAGACGGACATTCGCGCTAGATAAACATTTGCGAGGGCGGCGATTGCCGTTGCGTCCTAGGGAACCGTCATCGGTGCCCCGATCGGCAGGGCCGGCCGGCGGGTTCCGGGAGATTCATCCGGAGGCCCTCTCACACCATTGGGGCAACCCGTGCCGCACTACTTCTTCGACATCAACGACCACGACCTGTCGCACCGCGACGACGAGGGCAGCGCGTGGCCGAACCGCGAGGCCGCCCGGGCACATGCCATGCGGATCCTCGCCGACATCGCCCGCGACGAGGCCCGCCGCCAGGACCGGCTGCACCTGTTCGTGACCATCCGCAACGAGCATCGGACCGTCGTCGCCATCGCGTCCCTGGCCGTCGCCTGCACCTGGCTGGACTGAGTGCGGCCGTCGAGGTCGCGGGACGTCGCACGGCCCGGACTGTCGCCCGCGAAGGGCATTGCGTATTTGGGATCCGGTCCCGAAACCCAACGGCATGCCGGCGTTTTAAATATCCATTCATGGTGTTCTCTTATCCATGAGAGTGTCCTGGGCGGTCGACAGCTAGGGCAGGGCTCGATCGCGCGGCCCTTGGCCGCCGCTCCGGATCTCCGATCTTGCCGCCTCGTCCGACGGACCGGTCTCCGCGTCGTCGGGCGAGGCGCTCACGGCATCTCTCAGGATCACGATGAAGCTCAGGGTCTTGACGATCGCCGCCATCCTGATCGGCGGGGCCAGTGCCGCGGCGGAGCCGGACATCGCCGCGCTCAAGGCGCTCTACCGGCGGCCGGCCAGCATCCCGTTTCCCGAGAACGCCCCGTACTCGCCGCAGCTCGCGACGCTCGGCAAGATGCTGTTCTTCGATCCGCGCCTGAGCGGGATGCAGAACCTCAGCTGCGCGAGCTGCCACAACCCGTCCTTCGGCTACGAGGTGCCGGTGCCGGGCGCCATCGGGGCGACCAACACGCCCCTGGCGCGCAAGGCGCCCACCATCCTCAACGCCGCCTGGATGCCGGTGCTGTTCTGGGACGGGCGCGCGCCCACCCTCGAGGCGCAGGCGCAGGGGCCGATCACCGCCGCCGTCGAGATGAACGGCAAGTTCCCGGAGATCGTCGCCCGCCTGAAGGCCATCCCGGATTACGACGCGCAGTTCCGCCGCCTGTTCCCTGAGACCGGCGCGAGCCGCGAGGCCGTGCTGACCGCGATCGCGACCTACGAGCGCACGGTGGTGGCCGGCTGGGCGCCGTTCGACCGCTGGGTCGAGGGCAACGAGGACGCGATCACCCCGGCGGCCAAGCGCGGCTTCGCGCTGTTTGCCGGCAAGGCCCGCTGCGCCGCCTGCCACACCGGCTGGACCTTCACGGACGACAAGTTTCACGACCTCGGCATCCCGACCCGGGACCTCGGCCGGGCGGGGGTCGCGTCGGACGAGCCGGGCGCGCGCCACGCCTTCAAGACCCCGGGCCTGCGCAACCTGACCTACCGGGCGCCGTTCGGGCATGCGGGGCAGTTCGCCGACCTGGAGGGGATCCTGACCTTCTACGAGGGCGGCGGGGTCGACCGTCCGTCGAAGTCGCCCCTGATGCGGCCGATCGCGCTGAGCCAACCCGAGCGCCAGGACCTCCTCGCCTTCCTGCGCTCCCTGACGGCCGAGCAGACCGAGACGGCCCTGCCCAACCTGCCGAACTGAGCGCCTCTCACGACCACCACCCCCGCACGAAGCGCCCGACCGGCGCCGTCGCCCGCCGCGGCGGCGGCGCGGCGGACGTTTCGTGAGGTGCCCCGAGCCCCGCGCCACCTCCCGGGTCCCCGCGATGTCGATCAGAACCAAGCTCCTGCTGCCGCTCCTCGGCTTTCTCCTCGCCGGCGGCCTGCTGGCGGGCCTCGTCGGCTGGCAGGGCATCGCCGCCGTCGGCCGCCTCGGCACGGTCACCGGCCTCAGCCTCGCCTCCGGCGCCGCGGGCGAGGAGGCGCGGATGCGCTTCGGGCGGGCCGAGCGGATCCTCGCCCGCGTCCTGGCGATGACCGACTTCCTCGACCAGGGGACGATCGAGTCCGGCTTCCGGGCCGAGACCGCGGCCCTCGCCGCCGCCCTCGACCGGCTCGGCGCGACGGCGCAGTCGGACGAGGTCGGCGCCCTGGTGCGCGACGCCCGGACCGAGACGGCGCGCTGGCAGGCCGATGCCGAGATCCTGCTCGGCTTGCGCCGGTCGCGCGAGATCCCGACCCAGGAGGCGATGAACCGGCGCAGCGCCGCCCTGCGGGCCGGCCTCGACGCGGTGCGCGAGGCCACCGCCCGCGACGCGGAGATGCGGGCCGCCGCCACACGGTCCGACCTCGAGCGGGAACTGACCGGGGTGCTCCTCGCCGGCGCCGTGCTGGCGGCGGCCGGGATCGGCGCGGCCCTGCTCATCGCCCGCAGCGTGTCGCGCCCGCTGGTGCGCCTCGTCGCCGAGGCCGACCGGCTGGCGGCCGGCGACCTCGCGGTGCGGTTCGTCGGGCTGGAGCGCCGCGACGAGGTCGGCGCCGTGGCCCGGGCGGTGGCGGGTTTTCGCGATCGTATGGTCGAGCGCGCGGCGCTCGCCGCCTCCAATGCCGAGCAGGACCTGCTGGTGGAGCGCGGGCGCCGGGTCGAGGCGCATATCCGCGCCTTCGAGGCGGGGGTGCTCTCCGCCCTCGACCAGGTCGACGCCACCGTCGCCGCCATGGCGGCGTCGGCCGACCGGCTCGGCGCCGTAACCCGCGAGATGGAGCGCGAGGCGGCGGGCGCCGCCGGCACCTCGGAGCGGACCCGGAGCCATGTCGAGGGCGTGGCGCAGGCAGCCTCCGCCCTGACCCGGGCGGTCGAGGCGGTCGGCCGCCAGACCGACGAGGCCGCGCAGCGGGTGGCCCAGGCGAACGCCCAGGTCAGCGCCGCCGACGGCGCCGTCGCGGGCCTGTCCGGGGCGGCGCAGCGGATCGGCGACGTGGTGGCGATGATCGCCGGCGTCGCCGGGCAGACCAACCTGCTGGCGCTCAACGCCACGATCGAGGCGGCCCGCGCCGGCGAGGCCGGGCGCGGCTTCGCGGTGGTGGCCGCCGAGGTCAAGGAGCTCGCCGGCCAGACCGCCCGGGCCACCGAGGAGATCACCCGCCAGGTCGCCGGCATCCAGTCGGCCACTGCGGGCGCCGTCGCGGTGATCCGCGGCATCGGCGGCGCCGTCGACGCGATCGAGGCCATCGCCGGCGAGACCGCCCGCGCGGTCGCCGAGCAGCACCGGGCCGCCGACCAGATCGGCCGCAGCGCCGAGGCCGCGGCCGGCCTCACCGCCGAGACCGACCGCAGCATCGACGGGACGGCGACGGGCCTGCGCGGCACGGTCGCGGCGATCGCCGGGGTCGGGGAGGCGGCCGCCGCCGTGCATGCCGAGACGGCGCGCCTGCGCGGCACGGTGCAGGCCTTCGTCGGCCGGGTCTCGGCGGCCTGACGCGACGCGGGCGGTCCCCTGAACCGACGCGCACGACCCGATGGTGCGGCACATACCGTCGCGCCCCGAAACCGCCCTCGCGACCAACCGTTACCCCCGCGCTTTACCCTGGGCTGGCAGCGAGGCGACGTGACGGATCGGCCGATCGAGGACTACGCCGTTATCGGCGATACCTGCACGACGGCGCTCGTCGCCCGCGACGGATCGATCGACTGGCTGTGCTGGCCCTGCCACGACAGCCCGGCGGCGTTCCTGCGCCTTCTCGACGAGGACAAGGGCGGATTCTGCGACCTCGTCCTCGAGGGCCTGCAAGAGACGCATCGCCGCTACCGCCCCGGCACCTGCATCCTGGAGACCACCTTCGTGACCGCGGCCGGACGGCTGCGGCTCACCGACTTCATGCCGATCCACCCCCTGGAGGCGGTGCCGGACGAGGGGCCGGACGGCGACCCGCGCGGCCGGATCGTGCGGCTCCTCGCCTGCGAGGCCGGCACGGTGACGGGCCGGTTCCGCGTGCGCCCGACCTTCGACTACGCCCGGGACGACGCCGCCCTCGAGCCGGAGGAGAACGGCACGGTCCTGTGCCGGCGGCTCGGCGCCTCCGAGGGCGTGCGCGTCGCGGCCACGCTGCCGCTGACGATCTCCGGCGACCGGGTCGAGGCGGCCTTCTCCTTGCGGGCCGGGGAGGGGGCGTCCCTGGTCCTCGCCCACCGGGAGGACGACGACGGCGACGTCGGCCGCGCCGAGGCGAGCCTGTCGGCGACGCAATCCTACTGGGAGGAATGGTCCGGGCGCTGCACCTATGACGGGCCGCACCGGGAGATGGTGCTGCGCAGCGCCCTGGTGCTGAAGCTCCTGACCCACGCGCCCTCGGGCGGGATCATCGCGGCCGCCACGACCAGCCTGCCGGAGGCGGTGCCGGGCACCCGCAACTTCGATTACCGCTACGTCTGGATGCGGGATGCGAGCTTCACCGTCACGGCCTTCGTCAATCTCGGCTACCTGCGCGAGGCGGCGGAGTTCCTGCGCTTCCTGCGCGACGCCGACCGGACCCGCGGCCGCGACCTGAAGCTGATGTACGGCATCAACGGGCGCGTGCCGGAGGAGGAGATCCTCGATCACCTGCGCGGCTGGCGCGGGGTCTCCCCGGTGCGGATCGGCAACGCGGCCTCCGGCCAGCACCAGTACGACATCTACGGCGAGTTCCTGGTGGCGCTCCACGCCTTCCTCGACGCCGTCGACTACGACCCGCCGGTCAAGGTCAACGACCACCTGCCGGAGGCTCTGGGCCACCTCACCGACCACGTCATCCGCTGCCGCCACGCGCCCGACCACGGCATCTGGGAATTGCGCGACGAGACCCGCCAGATCCTGCACACCAAGGGCATGCTCTGGGTCGCCCTCGACCGGGCGGTGCAGATCGCGCAAGCCCTGGACGTGGCGAGCCCGGAACGGATCGAGGAATGGCGCCGGATCGCCGCCGAGATCCGGGCCGAGTACCACGAGAAGGGCTGGAACGAGCGGGTGGGGGCCTACACCCAGGCTTACGGCTCGGACGATCTCGACGCCGCGGTCCTGCGCACGGTGCTGTTCGGCGCCTTCGACGCCCATTCGCCCCGGGTGGTCGCCACCCTCGAGGCGGTGAGCGCCGGGCTCGGCGACGGCGACCTGATCTACCGCTACCGCAACGGCGACGGCTTTAAGCATCCGGAGGCGACCTTCGCGGCCTGCGCCTTCTGGCGCGTCGGCTGCCTGGCGCTGGCCGGGCGCACCGACGAGGCCGAGCCGCTCTTCGCGCGCCTGCTCACCCGCGGCAACGATCTCGGGCTGTTCGCCGAGGAGATCGACGCCGGCACGGGGGAGCAGCGCGGCAACGTTCCGCAGGGCTTCACCCACATGGCGATCATCAACCACGCGGTCCGGCTCGACCGCGCGGCGCGGCACGCGGAGGCGCGCACCGACGAGCCGTGCCAATGGGCGGTGGGGGCTTGAGGCGTGACGCGGAAACGCGTCCGGAGGGGTGGGCACCGCGGCCCGAATTTGCTCTAAGGCTCGGACGGGGCGCCTCGCGGCGCCCATCGCCGATTGTCGAAGCCAACCATCCGGGAACTCAAGTCGTGGCGGGCGAGCCGTACTACATCACCACCGCCATCTCGTACCCCAACGGGGTGCCGCATATCGGCCACGCCTATGAGGTGATCGCCGCCGACGCCATCGCGCGCTTCAAGCGACTCGACGGCTACGACGTGTTCTTCACCACCGGCACCGACGAGCACGGCCTCAAGATCCAGCAGACCGCCACCAAGGCCGGGATCAGCCCGCGCGCCTTCGTGGACGACATGGCGCCGCGCTTCCGCACCATGGCCGAGCGGCTCGACTGCTCCTTCGACCGCTTCATCCGCACCACCGATGCCGACCACATCGCCTCCGCCCAGGCCCTGTGGCGCCGGATGGAGGAGAACGGCGACATCTACCTCGCCAAGTATGCCGGCTGGTACTCGGTCCGCGACGAGGCCTATTACGACGAATCCGAGCTCGTCACGGCGCCCGACGGCAGCCGCCGGGCGGAGAAGACCGGCACCCCGGTCGAGTGGGTCGAGGAGGAGAGCTACTTCTTCCGGCTCTCGGCCTATGCCGAGCGCCTGCTCGCCCATTACGAGGCCCATCCGGACTTCATCGGCCCCGACACCCGCCGCAACGAGGTGGTGAGCTTCGTCCGCTCGGGCCTGCAGGACCTGTCGGTCAGCCGCACCACCTTCGACTGGGGCGTGCCGGTGCCGGGCAACCCCGCTCACGTGATGTATGTCTGGGTCGACGCGCTGACGAACTACATCACGTCGTGCGGCTTCCCGGACGAGGCCGGCCCGCGCTGGCGCCACTGGCCGGCGGACCTCCACGTCATCGGCAAGGACATCATCCGCTTCCACGCCGTGTACTGGCCGGCCTTCCTGATGTCGGCCGGCCTCCCGGTGCCCAAGCGCGTCTTCGGCCACGGCTTCTTGCTCAACAAGGGCGAGAAGATGTCGAAGTCGGTCGGCAACGTGGTCGACCCGGTCGGCCTCGCCGACCTCTACGGCGTCGATCCCCTGCGCTACTTCGTGCTGCGCGAGGTGCCGTTCGGCCAGGACGGCAGCTACTCGCACGAGGCGATCGTCAACCGGCTCAACGCCGACCTCGCCAACGACCTCGGCAACCTCGCCCAGCGCTCGCTGACCATGATCGCCCGCAATTGCGGCGGCCAAATCCCGGCGCCTTTCCCGCAGGCCGGCGAGCCGTCTTCCGCCGACCGGGCGCTTCTTGCGATGGCCGACGCGCTACCGGAGAAGGCGAGGGGGTTGATGCAGGACCTCGCCCTGCACGCGGTGCTGGCCGAGATCTGGGCCGTGGTGGCGGAGGCCAACCGCTACTTCGCCGGCCAGGAGCCCTGGAGCTTGCGCAAGACCGACCCGGCCCGGATGGAGGCGGTTCTGTACACCACCGCCGAGGTGCTGCGGGCGGTCGGGATCCTGGTCCAGCCCTTCATCCCGAATGCCGCGTCCCGGCTCCTCGACCTGCTGGCGGTGGCGCCCGATTCGCGCAATCTCGCCGATGTCGGGGCGGACAAGCGGCTCGTGCCCGGCACCGCCCTGCCGGCCCCGAGCCCGATCTTCCCGCGCTACGTGGAGCCCGAGGCGTGAGCCTGGTCGACAGCCCCCAAGGCGTGAGCCTTGTCGACAGCCATTGCCACCTCGATTCGCCCGGCCTCGCCGAGCGGCTGCCCGAGGTGCTGGCGCGGGCGAGGAGCGCCGGCATCGACCGGATGGTGACGATCTCGACCCGGGTCGCCCGGTTCGAGACGTACCGGGCCTTGAGCGAGGCGCATCCCGAGATCCTGTTCACGGTCGGCACCCACCCGCACCAGGCCGGCGAGGAGCCGGACGTGCCGGCGAGCGAGATCGTCGACCTGTCGCGCCACCCGCGCTGCATCGGCATCGGCGAGGCCGGGCTCGACTACCATTACGATTACGCGCCGCGGGACGTGCAGCAAAAAGTCTTCCGCACCCATATCGCGGCGGCGCGGGAGAGCGGGCTGCCGCTCGTCATCCACGCCCGCGAGGCGGACGAGGACGTGGCGCAGATCCTCACCGAGGAGATGGCCAAGGGGTCGTTCAAGGCGGTGCTGCACTGCTTCTCGTCGGGGCGGCGCCTCGCCGAGGTCGGGGTCGAGCTCGGCCTCTCTGTCTCGTTCTCCGGCATCGTCACGTTCCGCAACTCGGACGAGATCCGGTCGATCGCCGCGAGCGTGCCGCACGAGCGCCTGCTCGTCGAGACCGACGCGCCCTATCTGGCGCCGGTGCCGCACCGGGGCCGGCCGAACGAGCCGGCCTTCGTCGCCGACACCGCCCGGGTGCTGGCCGAGACCGTGGGGCTGAGCCCCGAGGCGCTGGCCGCGCTCACCACCGACAACTTCTATCGCCTGTTCGACAAGGCCGCCGCCCAACGCTGAGGGTACCCGAACGCATGCCGACCCTGACCCTTCGCATCCTGGGCTGCGGCTCCTCGGGCGGCGTGCCGCGGGTTGGCTACGGCTGGGGCGCCTGCGACCCGGCCGATTCCCGCAACCGGCGCCGGCGCTGCTCCCTCCTGGTGCAGCGCCGGGAGGCCGAGAGCGAAGCGACCACCGTGCTGGTCGACACCTCGCCGGACCTGCGCGAGCAGCTCCTCGACGCCGCGGTGACGCGGCTCGACGGGATCCTGTTCACCCATTCCCACGCCGACCACACCCACGGCATCGACGACGTGCGCCCGCTGGTGATCCACATGCGCCGGCGCATCGCGGTCCACGCCGACGACGTCACCGCCGAGCTGCTGCGGGCCCGCTTCGCCTATTGCTTCGCCTCGCGGGCGGGCAGCCTCTACCCGCCGATCCTCGACCTGCACGCCCTGGAAGCCGGGGCGCCGGTGACCGTCGAGGGCCCGGGCGGGCCGGTGACCGCCACGGCTTTCACGATGGAGCACGGGCCCGAGGAGAAGGCCTTGGGGTTCCGCTTCGCCGACGCGGCTTACGCGCCGGACGTCAGCACCATGCCCGACGCCGCCAAGGCGCAACTGCGCAACCTCGACCTCCTGATCATCGACGCGTTGCGCGACACGCCGCACCCGACCCATTTCTCGGTGCCGGACGCCCTGGCGCTGATCGAGGAGGTGCGTCCGCGCCGCGCCATCCTGACCAACCTCCACACCGACCTCGACTACGAGACCTTGAGCCGGCGCCTGCCGCCCGGGGTCGTGCCGGCCTATGACGGGCTGACGGTCGAGGTCGACGGCTGATCCGCCGGCTGAAGGTGGATCGCGAGCCAGACCGTCGGCGCGTCGGGATCCGTCCACTCGACCCGGTGGCGGAGATGCGCCGGGATCAGCAGGTGGTCGCCGGGGCCGAGGCGCCGCGGCTCCGTCTCACCGTGCAGGTGCAGGCCGGCGCGGCCTGAGAGCAGCACGACCCATTCGTCCCAGGGCTGGTCGTACCAGAAGCCCGGCGGGCTGGCCTGGCCGGTGGAGACGATCCGCTCGATGCGGGCCTGCGGAGCCCGTGCCAGGATGTCGACGATCTCGTCGGGCCGGGGCGTCGCGGGCAGGCCGGCGAAGAGGTTGGCGGTCGGTGGGGGCGTGCTTGTCATGGCGCGTCCGGCATCGTCGCGGGGTCGGGAGCACCGTGGCGAATGGCGTGCACGATGATGTCCGTGTCTGCGACCTCGAAGACGGTCAGGTAGGGATAGGGCACCGTGCTCAGACGGCGAATGGTGGGATCCGACGTCTGAATCCCGATCCAGGGGTGATGTTCCAGCCTTCCGATCGCCGCTCTGATCCGTCTGCGGACATGCTGAGCGCCCTGGGGCGAGCGAGTCTTCAGGAACGCCGTCACGGCCTTCAGATCGTTCAGCACCGGACGGGTGAAGCGGACTTTCACAGCCCGTATGTCGCCCACACCGCCTGCACTTCCTCGTCGGTCGCGAAGTCACCCCGCGCCGCGGCCGACTTCGAGGCGGCGATGGCGGCCTGCTCGTCCTCCGTCAGGGCGACGATCTCCGTCTCGTCGCCCGTAAGACGCCGCATTGCGCGGGCGAAGCCGTCCTGCGCCTCCGGAGGGAAGGAGCGGACGCGCTCGATGGCTTTCTCGAGAAGCTCGGTCATGCAATCGTTATGCTCTCGATTCGCACCGGCCAGAAGAGAAACCGGAGGCGTCGCGGCCCGGCGGGATCCGCCCCGGACATCCCCGACCCGGCCCTTCGTTCCATAATGCTAATTATGCGAACGGTGGCTGTGGGCGCCGGATCGACATGTCTCACCTGAGCCGAGGTGGAATGGCACACTCCCCCGTCGCGCTGACACTGGCCCGCTCGCGCCGGGCGCTGCCCATCGGCTCCTCTCGCACGCCGCGCGGATCAATGGCGTCCTGAGGTCATGGCCGTCTCCCTGAAGATCGCTTCCGCCTTGCAAGCCCGCGTCGACGCCATCGCCGCGCGATCGCGACGAAGGTCGGCGAGAAGGCCTCCCAGGCCGGCACGCCCGGAAGGCCATGCGGCCCCCCGATCAGCGCGGCCCGCCGCCCCGGCGCATGGCGACTTCCTGGCCCTCCTGCCGGAGCGCGCCGGAGGGCGCCTCGCGCTCGTTCGGGATCGGAGCCATGCCCTCGTGCGCATGGCGCGACTCCGGCCGGCCGGACGCCGGGTCGCCGGCCTCGCGCCGCAGCGCCAGGGCGCGGCGGGCGTGGGAGACCAGGCTGCCGCGGGCCTCGGCGGCGCGGCGGCGCTCCCGCTCCTTGCTGGCGCGCTTGACCGCCGAGGCGAGCAAGGCCGCCTTCTGCCGCGAGCCGGTATCGTCCGAGGCAGGCCGCGCGCCCGAGGGCGCCGCCCGGCCGCGGATCTCCCGGCGCTGGCGGTGCGCGATGCCGCGGGCCCGGTCCCGGCGCTCGCGCAGGCGGCGGATCAGGTCGTCGAGGTCCCGGGTCGGGACGTCCTGGATCCGGGGGTGGTGCGACTGGCCGACGAGCTCGGCCTCGTCGGCGGTCAGCAGGCGGGCTTCCTGGCGGCTCGAGATGGTCACGGGCAGCTCCATCGATGGGGTGCCGGTCCGGGGCGCCGTCGCACGCTCGGCCCCGCCCCGTCCTCGCTCAGGGGAAGCCCATGCAAAGGCTCTTGTTCCGCGCCGGGACGCACGAATAAATCGATGACAGGACAGGATTGAACACCGGGCCACGACCGTCGTCCGGCGTCTCGGCACGGAACGCGGCCGTCGGCTCCCCAGCCGCGCGCAAGCGCCGCCGCGACGTTGCCCGGTGCGGGATCTCGCCCGCCCTACGCCCCGGCGAGGCCGTCGAGCGCCCGCATCGCCGCCTCGGGCAGCTCCAGCGACGCCGCGGCCAGGTTCTCCCGCAGGTGCACCCGCGACGAGGTGCCGGGAATGAGCAGGAGGTTGGGCGACCGGCGCAGCAGCCAGGCGAGCGCCACCTGCATCGGCGTCGCGTCGAGGCTCCGGGCGATCTCCGACAGGCCCTGCGACTGGATCGGGCTGAAGCCGCCCAGCGGGAAGAACGGCACGTAGGCGGTCCCGTCGGCCGCCAGCGCGTCGACGAGGGCGTCGTCGGCGCGGTGGACGAGGTTGTAGTGGTTCTGCACGCAGGCGATCGGAGTGAGGCCTCGCCCCTCGGCGACCTGGGCGGCGGTGACGTTGCTGAGCCCGATCCGGCGGATCAGCCCCCGGCGCCGGAGGTCGGCCAGGACCTCGAGGGCCGCCGCGAGCGAGCCCTCGGCCGGCCCGTGCACGCTGAACATCGCCCGCAGGTTGACCACGTCGAGCACGTCGAGGCTGAGATGGCGCAGGTTGTCGTGCACCGCCTTGGTCAGCGCCTCGGCCGAGAAGGCCGGGTTCCACGACGCGTCCGGCCCCCGCACGGCGCCGACCTTGGTGACGATCACGAGGTCGTCCGGATACGGGTGCAGGGCCTCGCGGATGATCTCGTTGGTGACGTGGGGGCCGTAGAAGTCGCTGGTGTCGATGTGGGTGACGCCCTGCGCCACCGCCTCGCGCAGGACCGCCACCGCCTCGTCCCGGTCCTTCGGCGGGCCGAACACGCCCGGCCCGGCGAGCTGCATCGCGCCGTAGCCGAGGCGCCGCACGCGCCGATCGCCCAGGGCATAGGTGCCCGCATTCTCGATCCCGCTCATGATCCGTCTCCTCGCTCGATGACGAGACGGATCTAGACGCCGCGCAACTGCGCGATAAGACGGTACAATCCGGACAGGCTGTGCGGGATGGCGAACAATGACGGTGGATCCCAAGGCGGCGGATTTGGGGGACCTGGCCGCCTTCGTGGCGGTGGCGGAGGCCGGTGGCTTCCGCGAGGCGGCGCGGATCCGTGATACCGGCGCCTCCACCTTGAGCGAGGCGGTGCGCCGGCTCGAGGCGGGGTTCGGCGTCCGGCTCCTCCACCGCACGACCCGCAGCGTCGCGCCGACCGAGGCCGGGGCGCGGCTGCTCGAGCGGCTCAAGCCCGCCCTCGGCGAGGTCGCGGCGGCCCTCGACGTGGTCAACGGTTTTCGCGATCGCCCGGCCGGCACCTTGCGCCTCAACGTGCCGGTGAGCGCGGCGCGGCTGGTGCTGCCCGGAATCGTCCCGCCCTTCCTCGCGGCCTATCCGGACATCCACCTCGACGTGGTCGCCGAGGACGGCTTCGTCGACGTGCTGGCGGCGGGCTGCGATGCCGGCATCCGCTACGAGGAGCGCCTGGAGCCGGACATGATCGCGGTGGCGATCGGTCCGCGCATGCAGCGTTACGCCACCGCCGCGGCGCCGGCCTATCTCGACCGGCGCGGGCGCCCCGCGCATCCGCGCGACCTCCTGGACCATGCCTGCCTGCGCGGCCGCTTCGCCAGCGGCGCGATGACGGAATGGGAATACGAGCGCGACGGCGAGACCGTGCGGATCGAGCCGAATGGGCCGCTCACCGTGCGGGTCGGCACCGCGACCGACCTCGCGGTCGAGGCGGCGCTGGCGGGTGTCGGCATCGTCAGCCTGTTCGAGGACTGGCTGCGGCCGCATCTCGACAGCGGGGCGCTCGAACCCGTCCTGGAGCCGTGGTGGCCGCGCTTCTCCGGGCCGTTCCTGTACTACCCGGGCCGGCGCTACCTGCCGGCGCCGCTGCGGGCCTTCGTGGACTTCGTGCGCCTCACAAAACTCCCGCTGCGCTGACGCCGCCACAGCGAGCGCCGACGGCGGTCGGGAGGTTTGTGAGAGACACTTCTTCGGAACGCAACGGGGATGAGCGCCCTGCCCTACGCCCGCCCCTCGGTCTCCCGCGCCAGCGCGTCCACCACCGCGGCGATGCCGGCCGCGTCCGCGCCGTCCTCGCCCCGCGCCGTGGCGTAAGTCCCGCGCTGGCGGTCGGCGCTGGTGCCGTCGCGGGCGATGCGGCGGGCCCCGTCGAGGGCCTCCGTGCAGCCGAGATCCGCCGCATCCTCGGCGACCAGCGCCAGCACGGCCTCCAGGGCCTCGCCGTAGGGCACCGCGCGGCCCGCCTCGGCGTCGATCAGGGCGGCGCGCACGCCGTCGCGCTGGGCCCGCCACAGGTTCTCGCGGATCACCGCCCGGGCGACCCCGTCGAGTCCGGCATGGAGGTCGGGACGGCGCTCGGCGGCGCGCACGAGGCAGCGATAGAGGCCGGCGATCGCTAACCCGTCCTCGACCCGGGTGCAGCTGTCGGCGATGCGCAGCTCCAGCGTCGGGTAGCGGATCGAGGGCCGCAGGTGCCACCACAGGAAGCTCGCGTCCTGGATCGCCCCGGCCCGAATCATCACCGCGACGTAGCGCTCGAACTCCTGGCTGCCGGAGAACAGGTCGGGCAGGCCGGTGCGCGGCATCTCGCCGAACACGCTGAGGCGGTAGCCGCACAGGCCGGTGTCGCGCCCCTCCCAGAACGGCGAGGAGACGGACAGCGCCAGCAGCACCGGCAGGACCGGCAGCAGCCGGTTCATCAGGTCGACCCGGTCGTCGGGCCGCGCCACCTCGACATGGACGTGCATGCCGCTCACCAGGGTGCGCTGACCCACCATCCGCACCTCGTCGAGGATGCCGTGGTAGCGCGTGCCGTCGGTCGGGCGTTGCGCGTCCCAGGCGGCGCCCGGATGGGTGCCGGCACCGAAGACCAGGATCCCGTGCGCCCGCCCGATCTCGGCGAGGCCCCGGCGCAAGGACGCGAGCCCGGCCCGGGCCTCCTCGAGGGTCGTCGCCGGCGGCGTCGCGATCTCGATCTGGCTCTGCAGCAATTCGCGCTCGGCCGCCGGCAGCAGCGCCTTGGCGGCGGCGTGGAAGCCGCGCACGCCGCTCCGGGGTGTTCCGCGGGTCGTGGCATCCGCCAGGAAGAACTCCTCCTCGATGCCGAAGCGGTAGGCGGGAGCGGTCATGGATGGGGGTTCTCCGAGGAGCGTGAGGATATAGCGGCCGGTCACCCGGCGGCCACGGTGTCAGCCCCGCCCGGCCCAGAGCGCCAGAACGACGAGGGCGAGAACCAGGGCCGCCAGGCCCGCCCACGCCACCGCCCGGTGCGCGCCGCCCCCGGCCGGCCCGGGTGCCGCTGCGCGGGGGCGCGGAGCGGGAGCGGGAGCGGCCGTCGCGGCGGGCGGCGACTCAAGGGCGGGCGCGGCCCCCTCGGCCGGCTTCGGCTCCGGCTCCGGCAGCCGGACCGTGCCGGCGGGCGGCAGCGGGCGGCCGGATAGCAGCGAATCGTCGGGATCGACCGGGATTCCGGCCTCCTCCAGCTCGATCAGCACCATCGCGATGTCCTCGGCGCTCATCCGGTCCACCGGCAGGGCCCGGCGCAGGTCGTCGGGGGTCAGGCCGCCCTGGCTGCGGCCGAGGGTGACCAGGCGGTCGAGGGTGGCGCGGTCGAAGGCGGCCTGCATGATGCGGCTCCGTGTCTCGTCTGTGCCAACGCGCACCCGGCCGCACGCGTTTCCCCGTCACGCTCGCGCCCAGATGGGATAGGACAAGCATCAGGCTCCCGCTGCCCGTCGGGACCACCCGAACCCAGGCGAGCCATGACCGCGCATCCGTCCCACGTCCGTCCGGCGCCCGAGGGGCCGCGGCCGGTCCTCGCCCGGATCACGCCGCCGGCGCGGCCGCTCGGACCGTGGCGCTTCCTGCGGACCGTCGTGCGCAACCCGCTCGAGGCCTGGCCCGAGACGATCTACCGGGAGCCGCACTACACCTCCGAGTTCCTCGGCACGTCCAGCCTGTTCGTGATGGCCCCGAACCTGATCCGGCGGGTGATGGTGGACGAGGCCGACGCGTTCGAGAAATCGGAGGTTCTGCGCCGCGCCCTCTCCCCGGCCCTCGGCGACGCGATCCTGACCGCCGACGGCGCGCGCTGGCGCTGGCAGCGCCGGGCGGCGGCGCCGATCTTCCGGGCCGAGCGCATCCGCAGCTTCGTGCCGGCGATGATCGCCGCCGCCGAGCGCACCCGCGACGCCCTGGCGGCCGGCGCCAGCACCGGCAACGGCGCCGAGATCGACATCGCCCAGACGATGATGCGCACCACCTTCGAGATCATCGTCGAGACGATGCTCTCGGGGCACGGCCGGATCGACGCCGCCCGGGTCGAGCAGGGCATCACCGACTACCTCGAATCGACCAGCTGGGTCTTCGCCCTCACGCTGCTGCGGGCGCCGGCCTGGATGCCGTTCCCGGGCCGGTCCAAAGCCGAGCGGGCGAAGAGCTACCTGCGCGACGAGCTCCTGCGCCTCGCCGGGGAGGGCCGCCGCAACGGCACCGAGGGACGCAACGACCTGATGAGCCTGCTCCTGGCCGCCCGCGACCCGGAGACCGGCCAGGCGATGGACGACCGCGACGTCGCCGACAACCTGCTCACCTTCGTGACCGCCGGGCACGAGACCACGGCGCTGGCCCTCACCTGGGCGTTCTACCTGCTCTCCCACCACCCGGAGAGCGAGGCGCTGATCGCCGCCGAGGTCGAGGCGGCGACCGGGGGCGGGCCGCTGACCGCCGACCACGTCGACGCCCTGCCCTATACCCGTCAGGTGATCCTCGAGGCGATGCGGCTCTACCCGCCGGTGCCGGTGGTGGTGCGGGCAGCCCTCCGCGACGTCGACCTCGACGGGGTCCCGGTCAAGGCCGGCACGCCGATCACCATCCCGATCTACGCCGTGCACCGCCACGCCACCCTGTGGGACGAGCCGGAGCGCTTCGACCCCGCCCGCTTCGCCCCCGAAGCCGTCAAGGCCCGCGACCGCTACGCCTACCTGCCCTTCGCGGCCGGTCCCCGGATCTGCATCGGCATGGGCTTCGCGCTCTCCGAGGCGGTGGCGATCCTGGCGGTGCTGGTCCGCGCACTCCGCTTCTCGCTGCGGCCCGGCACCCTGCCGGTGCTCAAGCAGCGCATCACCTTGCGCCCGGCGGACGGGATGCCGATGCGGGTGACCTTGCGCTGAGAGCGCCTCAAGCCCCCGGGGCCGGGCTCCCGCCCGCGGGCGGGAACCGGCGCGCGAACACGTCCTTGGCGGCGAACAGGCCGTTGAGGGCCGCCGGGAATCCGGCATAGACCGCCATCTGCATGATGATCTCGGTGATCTCCTCGCGGGTGAGCCCGACATTCAGGCCGGCCTCGATATGGACCCGCAGCTGCGGCGCGGCATTGCCCATCGCGGTCAGCGCCGCGATGGTGGCGATCTCGCGGGCGCGCAGGTCCAGGCCCGGCCGGCAATAGATGTCGCCGAACGGGAACTCGAACAGGTAGGTGGCGAAGTCCGGCGCGATGTCCGCGAGCGCCGCGACCACGGCATGCCCGGCCTCGCCGTCGATCTCAGCGAGCGCGCGCCGGCCGCGCTCGAGCCGGCTCCCGCCGTCGTCCAGGGCTTGTGACGTCATCGTCGTCGATCCTCTCGTGTGGCGTCTGATGGGTGCGCTCTTGGGTGCTCTCTTGGGTGCGCTCTTGGATGCGCTCTTGGGGCGCCGCATAGCCGGCGATCTTGCCGTCGAGGGCGAGGAGGCAGGCCTGCAGGTCCGAGACCTGCGCCCGGACGCGGTCGCGATGGCTCTCCAGCAGCGCACGCCGCTCCGCTTCCGTCCCGCGGCCGCCCTCGCGCAGGGCTGCGTAGCGCAGCATGTCGCGGATCGGCATTCCGGTCGTCTTGAGACGCCTCAGGAAGGCGATCCAGGACAGGATGGAGGCGTCGTAGTCGCGCTGGCTCGACCGGTCCCTGCTCGCGTAAGGAAGCAGCCCGATCTTCTCGTAGTAGCGGATGGTGTGGGTCGAGAGTCCGGAATGCCTTGCGAGCTCGCCGATCTTCATGAGGCGACCGCCCTCCGTCCAGGATGGTGGCGACGCTACAGGTTCGAGCGCACTCGAAGTCAAGGCCGGATCACGCATGCCGCCGCGGATGCCGCCGCGAGGCGCGCCGCACCGGAAAGCCGGGATCACGCCGTCGGGGCCCCCGCCCTCCGCCGCCCCGCCGGCTTCGCCCGGTCGGCGGCCTCCGCCGCCGCGCAGGCCCGTCGCGCCCAGGCCAGGAACTCCTCCGGCTCGTCGCTGAGCCGGTCCGGCGCCTGCCAGTAGCTGGCGATGGTCGTCGTCCGGCCGCCTTGGGTCGCGTAGGAGAACGGCGCGCCGCCCTCGGCCGCGAAGGCGTCGGTCTCCTCGGGGGCGGCCTTCAGGTAGAGGGCGCCCCGCGCGACGAGCCCGAACATCAGGCCGTCGCGAAAGATCCCGAGCCCGCCGAACATCCAGCGGATCGCGACGCCGCCCAGCGGCGCCAGCATCTCCTCCAGGAAGGCGCGGTCGCCGCTTTCCATGATTCGCCTCCATGATTCACCTTTGGGACCGACGGCCGAGCTTCGCCGCCCGGCGCCGCACCGGCAAGCCCGGCCGGTCGTCGCCGCGCGCGGGTCAGTTCCGCAACGTCATCGCGGCGGCAGGCGGGTGATCCGGCAAGATCTTGCATCCCGGACCGGGCCTCGGCCAGCGAGGGTCGCCGTTGAACCAGTAAAATTCCACCCCGTGCGACTGTCCGGAACGCGGCCGTAATGCTCGGGTGAGCCGGGGCCGCATCGCGAGATGGCCGGGAACACGGCCTAGGCCGGTGGTGATTTCATCCGCCTGTCACGAAACCGCCCGATGACGCGCCGGTCTCGACACACCCGGCGGATTCCTTGACCCACGTCCTCGACACGATTCCGGCAGGCCACAAGGCTCCGGCCGCCCGCGCGGCCGAACCGCCCGCGGACCGGCGGCCCTGGGCCGGCCTGCTGCTGCCGCTGGCCCTGCTGAGCCCCTCCCTCGTCTTCCTCGCCCTGTTCACCTATTGGCCGGTGGTCGAGGTTCTGTGGGACGCGACCCACGCGGCGACGCGCCGGGGCACCCGCTTCGTGGGCTTCGCCAACTTCGCCGCGCTCTTCGCCGACCCGAGCTTCCAGCGGGCGCTCCTCAACAACGCCCTCTACGCGGTGGGCACGGTGGTGCCGAGCCTGGTCCTGGCGCTGGCCTTCGCGCTGGCGCTCAACGGCGCCGGCCGGGTGCGGGCGCTGATGCGGGCCGTGTTCTTCCTGCCGGTGATGATCCCGCTCGTCGCGGCGGCCGCGCTGTTCCTGTTCCTGTTCCTGCCGGGGATCGGGCTCATCGACCACCACCTCGCCCGGCTCGGGCTCAACGGCGCCAACTGGCTCGGCGACCCCGACCTGGCGCTCGCCGCCATCACGGTGCTCACCGTGTGGAAGAATGCCGGCTACTACATGCTGTTCGTGCTGGCCGGCCTGCAGGCGATCCCCGACGAGGCCCGGGAAGCCGCGCTCCTCGACGGCGCCGGCCCGTGGCAGCGCCTGCTCTACGTGACGCTGCCGGCGCTCCGCCCCACCTTCGCCTTCGTCGGGGTGATCGCGCTCCTCAACGCGGTGACGCAGGTCGACCACGTCTTCGTGCTGACCAAGGGCGGTCCCTCGGACGCGACGAAGCTCCTGCTGTTCTACATCTACGAGCAGGCCGCCGAGCGCTACGATGCCGGCCGCGCCGCCGCCGCCACGGTGGTGACCCTGAGCCTCCTCGCGGCGCTGACCGCCCTGTCGCTCAGCCGGTCCCAAGGCCCGGAGGCGGCCCGATGAGCGCACCGACGAGCCCCCTTGCCGGGCCGGTGACCCGCGAGGTCACGCCCCGCATCGCCCGGATGGTCGTCGCCGGCCTCGCCCTCGTCTGGGCGGTGCCGTTCTGGTGGATGCTGGTGGCGGCGTTCCGGCCGGCCGGCTCGGCAGCGGATGCCTCCCTCCTGCCCTCCCCGACCCCGACGCTGGCCAACTTCGCCGAGGCCTGGGCCTCGGCCGACTTCCCGCTCTACTTCCTCAATTCGGCTGTCATCTGCGCCGGCATCCTCGCGGTGCAGCTCGTCACGGCCTCGCTCGCCGGCTACGTCTTCGCCCGGCTCGAATTCCCGGGTCGCGGGGTCCTGTTCGGCCTGTTCCTGGTCCAGCTGATGCTGGTGCCGGTGGTGCTGCTGGTGCCGAACCTGAAGACCATCGCGGCCCTCGGCCTCTACGACACCCTGCCGGGCGTGATGGCGCCCTATTGCGCCACCGCCTTCGGCACCTTCCTGATGCGCCAGAGCTTTCGCGAGGTGCCGCGGGAGCTCGAGGACGCCGCGATGATCGACGGCGCCGGCTGGTGGGCGCGCATCCGCCTCATCTACCTGCCGCTGACCAAGCCCGCCCTGGTCGCCTTCTCGATCGTGTCGGTCACCAGCCACTGGAACGAGTTCCTGTGGCCGCTGATGGTCATCAACTCCCCCGACCGGCGGCCCCTCACCCTGGGTCTCGCGAGCTTCACGCTCAGCGCCGAGGGCATGCAGGCCTGGGGGCTGATCGCGGCCGGCACCTTCCTGGTCAGCCTCCCGCTGCTCGCTGCCTTCCTGATCTTCCAGCGCCGGTTCGTGAACAGCTTCCTCGCCTCCGGCATCAAGTAGAGGACAACGACATGATCTCCTGGTGGAAGGGCGCCGCCCTCGCCCTCGTGGCGGCGGTGGGCCTCGCCGCGCCGCGCGCCGCGCACGCGACCGATATCGAGCTGTTCTTCCCCGTCCCGGTCGACGGGGCGCTCGCCCGCAACATGACGGGCCTGATCAAGGAGTTCAACGACTCCCACCCGGACATCAAGGCGGTTCCGGTCTTCACCGGCTCCTACGACGACACGCTCCTGAAGACCCGCGCGGCGATCAAGGCCGGCAAGCCGCCGGCCGCCGTGATCATGTCGGCGAACTTCCTCACCGACCTCGCCATCGAGCGCGAGATCGCGCCGATGGACGACCTGATCGGCAAGGACGGCAAGAGCCAGGACGCCTTCATGGGCCAGTTCTTCCCGGCGCTCCTCCCCAACGCCGTGATCGACCGCAAGGTCTACGGCGTGCCGTTCCACAACTCGACCCCGCTGCTCTACATCAACGCCGACCACTTCAGGCAAGCCGGCCTCGACCCGGACAAGCCGCCGCGGACCTGGGCCGAGCTGTACGACGCCGCCCGCAAGCTGACCAAGCGCGAGGGCGACCGCACCACCCGCTGGGGCCTGATGATGCCCTCGAACTACGATTACGGCGGCTGGATCCTCGAAGCCCTGACCATGTCGAACGGCGGGCGCTACTACAACGAGGAGTATGGCGGCGAGGTCTATTACGACACCCCGACGATGCTCGGCGCCCTCACCTTCTGGTCGGACCTCGTCCACAAGGCCAAGGTGCACCCGGCCGGCGAGCAGAAGGGGCCGGCGGTGACCGGCGCGTTCCTGGCCGGCCAGGCCTCGATGATGATCATCTCGACGGGCTCGCTCACCTTCATCCGCGACACCGCCAAGTTCCCGTTCCGGGTCGCCTTCGTGCCGATGAACGTGCGCCAGGCGGTGCCGATCGGCGGCGCCTCGCTGGTGCAGCCCACCGGCCTCTCGGAGGAGAAGCGCGCCGCCGGCTGGACCCTGATCCAGTGGCTGACCTCGCCGGAGAAATCGGGCTGGTGGAGCCGCGCCACGGGCTACTTCGCCCCCAACAAGGCCGCCTACGACCTGCCCGAGATGAAGGCCTTCCTGGAGAAGAACCCCGACGCGAAGATCGCCGTCGACCAGCTCGCCAACGCCAAGCCGTGGTTCGCCACCTACCGCACCGTGCCGGTGCGCAAGGCGATCGAGGACGAGCTGCAGGCCGTGCTCTCGGCCAAGCGCCAGCCCAAGGAGGCGCTCGCCGCCGCCCAGAAGGCCGCCGACGCCCTGATGCGTCCCTACGTCGAGGACACCGCCCTGCGCCTGCCCGGCGCCGAGTAAGGCCCCCTTACCTGAACGCGCCCACCGCCGGTCCGGCGGCGGGCGCCCTCCTCATCGGATCGCCGCCATGCTCATCGCCCAGATCACCGACCTGCACGTGCGCCCCCGCGGGCTGCCGGCCTACCGGGTCTCCGAGACCAACAGGATGGTCGCCCGCGCGGTGGCCCATCTCCTCGCCCTCGATCCCCGGCCCGACCTGGTGCTGATCTCCGGCGACCTCACCGATTGCGGCCTGCCTGAGGAATACGAGGCGCTGCGCGGCCTCCTCGCCCGCCTGCCGATGCCGGTCTACGCCGTGCCCGGCAACCACGACCGGCGCGAAGCCTTCCGCGAGGTACTGCCGGCGGCCTGGATGCCCGGCGCCACCGAGGGCTTCGTCCAGTACACGGTGGAGGATCACCCGGTCCGCCTGATCGCCCTCGACACGCTGGTGGCGGGCGCGAGCCACGGCGCCCTGTGCGGGGAGCGCCTCGGCTTCCTCGAGCGGGCGCTCGCCGGCGGGGACGGGCGGCCGACCCTGGTGTTCATGCACCACCCGCCCTTCGAATGCGGCCTCGTCCATATGGACCACATCCGGCTCCTCGACGGCGAGGCGGCGTTCCGGCGGCTGATCGGGGCTCAGACCTGCATCGAGCGGATCCTGTGCGGCCACCACCACCGGCCGATCCTGACCCGCTACGCCGGCACGATCGCGCAGATCGCCCCCAGCGTCACCCACCAGGTCGCCTTCGACCTGACGCCGGACCACGAGGGCGCCCTGGTCTTCGAGCCGCCGGCCTACCTGCTGCACCGCTACACGCCGGAGACCGGGATCGTGACCCACATGGTCTATGTCGAGGCGTTCGACGGGCCGTACCCGTTCGTGCTGGACGCCGCGTATCCGGGGCAGCACTGAGCCGAGCCGCGAAGGACCGCCGCGTCCGGGGCCGGGAAACGGTCGAGGAAGCGGCGCGCCCGCGGCAGCGCGTCGTGCAGGAACTGGCCGGGCTCCCGCAGCCGGAGCCCGGCAAAGCCCAAGGATCTCTCATCGGAGACGAGGACGTCGCGCGGCAGGGACACCAGCGTGGCATCCCATCCGGGCCAGAACCGGCCGGCGCGCCGCCGCGTATGGGCCAGATAGCGGCTGCGATCCGCGTCGCCGTGATCGTCGAACACCCACGTGTCCGTCGCCACGACGATGTGGTTGCCCGTGTGGCCCGCGGCAGGCCGGATCCACAGCGCCGCCGCCTGGCCGCGATCCTCCTGGCCGCGATGCCCGTATCGTTCCAGGAAGGCGTAAGCCAGGATGTGGCAGGCGCCGCAGGCGAAGAAGACCCGGTCGGGCAAGGCCCAGCGCTGCACCTGGTTCTTCTTGGAATAGCCCGGCGTTCTGATCCGATACATCGGCAACACCGGAGCTGCCCGTGGCGGGCGCCCCCGATTGGAGGCACCCGCCGGATTTGCGTCAGCTGTTCTTCAGCGCCACCCGGTACTGGCCTTGCGTCTTGGCCCGCACCTCCTCCTCGGTGACGCCGTCGGCCAGCTCGACCAGGCTCATGCCGCCGTCACCCTTCTTGTCGATGGTGAAGACGCCGAGATCGGTGATCACCATGTCGACCACGTGGGTGCCGGTGAGCGGCAGGTCGCAGGCCTCGAGGAGCTTCGGGGATTCCGAGCCGTCCTTGCCCTTGGCGACGTGCTCCATCACCACGACGACCTTCTTGACGCCGGCGACGAGGTCCATCGCGCCGCCCATCCCCTTCACCATCTTGCCGGGGATCATCCAGTTGGCGAGGTCGCCGTTCTGGGCCACCTGCATGGCGCCGAGGATCGAGAGATCGATGTGCCCGCCGCGGATCATCCCGAACGAATCGGCCGACGAGAAGTAGCTCGTGGTCGGCAGTTCGGTGATGGTCTGCTTGCCGGCATTGATGAGGTCGGGGTCCTCCTCGCCCTCGTAGGGGAACGGGCCCATGCCCAGCATCCCGTTCTCGGACTGGAGCTGCACCGACATGCCGTCGGGGATGTAGTTCGACACCAGCGTCGGAATGCCGATGCCGAGATTGACGTAGAAGCCGTCCTCGAGCTCGCGGGCGGCGCGGGCCGCCATCTGGTCGCGCGTCCAGGCCATGGGGGTCTCCTCTCTCGCTCGTTAGATGGCGCCGCCGCCCGTCGGGGCGGGCGCGGGCTCGGCGTTCGGCGCGGCTTCCGCCCGCTTGCGGGTGGTGCGCTGCTCGATGCGCTTCTGGGCGTTCGGGACGTGGATCATCCGCTTCACGAACACGCCGGGCGTGATGATGTGGTCGGGGTCGATCTCGCCCGGCTTCACCAGGTGCTCGACCTGCGCGACGGTCATGCGCGAGGCGGTGGCCATCATCGGGTTGAAGTTGCGGGCGGTCTTCCGGTAGACGAGGTTGCCCTCGGTATCGCCCTTCCAGGCGTGGACCAGCGAGACGTCGGCGAACAGGCCGCGCTCCATCACGTAGGTCTCGCCGTCGAACTCCCGGGTCTCCTTGCCCTCGGCGATCAGGGTGCCGACGCCGGTCTTGGTGAAGAAGGCCGGGACGCCGGCGCCGCCGGCGCGGATGCGCTCGGCCAGCGTGCCCTGCGGGTTGAACTCGATCTCGAGCTCGCCGGCGAGGTACTGCTTGGCGAAGGTCTTGTTCTCGCCGACATAGGACGAGATCATCTTGGCGATCTGGCGCGTCTCGAGCAGCACGCCGAGGCCGACGCCGTCGATGCCGGCATTGTTCGAGATGACCGTGAGGTTCTTGGCACCGCTCTCGCGCACCGCGTCGATGAGGACGTCGGGAATGCCGCAGAGGCCGAAACCGCCGGCCATGATCGTCATGCCGTCCCGCAGGACGCCCGCCAGGGCGGCCGTGGCGTCGGGGTATACCTTCTTCATCCCTCGTTTCCCCAAATTCTGGTGCCGCCGGAGCGCGTGCGCTCTCGTTTCCCGCACGGATGCGGCGCCTCGCCGCCCTGTTTAGCATCGTTGCGCCGCCGCACCACCGGGCGGCGGCAGGAAAATGTCCCGGCGACAATGTCCCGGGGGGAGAGGCCGCATGCGGGGTCGCCAACCCTGCCGGCGGGAAAATCCTGCCGGGGAGACAAGCCGTGCGCGAGGGATTATAGGGGGAGCCGGGAAGGCGTATGCCGCCGGCGGGTCCGAGACGGCCGGCCGGAGCGGCGGCCCGGGGGGGCGCACGAGTTCTCGTCCACGCCGGCAGCCGGAGAGCGATGTCGCGCCGAACCACCCTGGCCCTGAGCGGCGCCGCCGTCGCGGCGCTCGCGGTTGCGGGCGCCTCCCTGTCCTGGACGATCGCGGCGCCGCGGGCGGCCGCCTTCGCGGAGCGGGACCTGGCGCGGCGCTACGGCCTCGGCCTCACGGTCGCCGGACCCGCCACCCTGACGCTGCTGCCGGCCCCGCGCCTGACCTTCTCCGGGGTACGGCTGCGCCGCGGCGGCCACGACCTCGTCGCGAGCGAGGGCCTGCAGGTGCAGCTCGGCCTCGCCGGGCTCCTCGCCGGACGGGCCGAGATCACCGGCCTCGTCCTCGAGCGGGCCCGGATCGCCCTCCCGGAGGGGGCGGACCGGGACTGGGCCGAACCGGCGGCCCGGCTCGCCGCGCGGGCCGCCGCCGGACGGGGCCGGCACCTGCGCCGCCTCGTCCTCGTCGACGCGACGCTCTCCTTACGCGATCCCCGCACCGGCCATCGCGAGACGGTCACCGGCCTCAACCTGGTGGCGAACTGGCCCCGCCCGACCGCCGGGCTCGACCTCTCCGCCGCCTTCACCTGGCGCGGCGTGCCGGCGACCCTGGCCCTGTCGGGCCTGCGCCCGCGCGAACTCGCGGCCGGCGCCGAGTCCCCGGTCGCCGCCGCCCTGACCTGGACCGGGGCGGACACGGCAGGACGCCGCGCCACGGTCGCGGGCAGCGCCGAGATCGAGGGCAGCCTGACCTGGGCCGACGAGACACCGAAGGACGGGCCGGCGAAGGAGGCCTCCGCGACGGAGACCGCGAAGGGAGGCCCGCGCCTGTCGGGCCAGGCCCGCTTCGCCACAGCCGCCCTGCCCGCCACCCTGGCCTGGCTCGGGATCGCGCCCGGCCCCGCGGCCCTGACCGGCCCGGTGAGCCTCGACGGTCGCTTCCTCGCCCGCCCCGGCGGGGTGGAATGGCCCACGATCCGGGTGCGGGTCGGCGACAACCAGCTCGAAGGCGCGGGCGCCGCATCCCTGGTCCGGGGGCGGCTCGCCGTCACCGGCACGCTGGCGGCCGAGCAGCTCGACCTCTCGGGCCTCTTGACCGGGACGGGCCTCTTGACCGGGACGGGGCTCGTGCCGGAGGCGGGTCTCTCGCCCGAGGCGGCGCCCGGCGGCTGGAGCCGGTCACCGCTCGCCCTCGACGGGATCACGAGCGGCGACCTCGACCTGCGCCTCTCCGCAGCCTCCGCCCGCCTCGGCCCGGTGGAGGCGCAGGACGTCGCCGCCGGCCTCCTGGTGCGCGACGGCACCCTGGAGGCGACGCTCGGACGGGCCACCGTGCAGGGCGGCACCGTCAAGGGGCGGGCCGCGCTCGCGTCCCTGCCGGCCGGCATCGATGCCCGCCTCCAGGGCAGCGCCGACCGGATCGACCTCGGCGGCCTCTTCGCCGATCTCGGCTGGCCGCGCTGGATCCTCGGCCGGGCGCAAGGATCGGTCGCCCTCGACGGCGCCGGATCGAGCCTCGCCGACCTCGTCGGGCGCCTCGCCGGCCGGGCCGCCGCCACGGTCGAGGGCGGGGAGATCTTAGGCGTGAACCTCGCCGACCTCGCCCAGCGCCCCGAGACCGCCGCCACCGCCCTGCGCCGGGGCGGCCGCACCCATTTCGAGCGCGCCCGGGTCAGCCTGACGGTGAGCGACGGCGTCGCGGAGATCGGCCAGGGCCAGCTCCGCGGCGCAGCCCTCGCCGCGAGCCTCGGCGGCCGGATCTTCCTCGCCGAGCGGCGCCTGGGCGCCGAGGCCCGGATCGATCCCGGGCCCGACGGACGGGCGGGCGGGAGCTTCGCCATCGAGGGGCCCTGGCTGCGCCCGAGCCTCCGGCCGCTCACCGCCCGCACGCTGCCGCCCGCGACCCTGCCGGCCGCCGCCAGCGCCTACGCGCCCTGAGCAGACCCCCCGACCCACCGAGGAGTGCCCGTGACGCCGTCTCCCAAGCGCCCGCGGCCATCTGAGAAGCGCCCGCGGCCATCTCACAAGCGCCCGCGGCCATCTGAGAAGCGCCTGCGGCGCCGCGCCGCCCTGTGGGCCGGGGCCCTCGCCGGCCTGGCCGCCCTGCCCTGCGCCGGCGCGCCGGCCCAACCGGCTCCCGCCCCGGTCCCCGCCCCTGCGCCGGCCCCTGCCCCGCCGGAGGCGCCGCCCGCCGCGCCGGGTCCGGGCGGCTTCCCGGCGCTCCCGGCGACGCCCTTCTTCCGGGTCGTGCCCATGAACGAGGCCCGGGCCATCGGGTTCTTCACCAGCCTGTTCCCGGATTGCTCGGTCCAGGGGCCGGTGGTGGCCCGCCTCGTCGAGGGGCCGAAGCACGGCAGCGTGCGCTTCACGGCGGAAGCCTCGTTCCCGCGCTACGCCCCCTCGTCGCCGCTCGCCCCCTGCAACACCCGGAAGGTCGAGGGCCTGAAGATGATCTTCGAGGCCGCCGAAGGGTACGAGGGGCTCGACGCCTACCGGGTGCTGCTCATCAACCCCGACGGCTCGGCCACCACCCTCGACGTCAAGGTGTCGATCCGCTGACCTTGCCGCTGACCTCGCCGCTGACCTCCCGCAGGAGATCGTCCACGCAGGCCGGCACCGCCTGCGTGGCCGGGCCGTAGGTGGCCTCCGTGAACAGGCCGGCTGTGTCGGAGGGGGCGAGGTTGATCTCGTGGGTCGGGATCCCGGCTTCTCGTGCCCGCGCCACGAAACCCGCCGCCGGGTAGACCGCCCCGGAGGTGCCGATCGCGACGAACAGGTCGGACTCGTCGAGGGCCGCCGCGATGGCCTCGAGATGGCGCGGCACCTCGCCGAACCAGACCACGTCCGGGCGCATCCCGCCCCGCCGCCCGCAGGCCGGGCAGGCCGTGTCGACGGAGAGGTCCTCCGCCCAGGGGCGGCCCGCGCCGCAGGCGGTGCAGCGCGCCCGCATCAGCTCGCCATGCATGTGGATGACCGCCCGGGAGCCGGCGCGCTCGTGCAGGTCGTCGACGTTCTGGGTGCACAGGAAGAGCCGGCCGCCGCTCGCGGCAAGGCCCGCCTCCAGGCGCGCGAGCGCCGCGTGGGCGGCGTTGGGCGCCGCCTCCCGCACCCCCTGCCGGCGCAGGTTGTAGAAGGCGTGGACCTCCTCGGGCTCGTCGGCGAAGGCCTCGGGCGTGGCGAGCCGCATCGGGTCGAATCGCCGCCACAGCCCGCCCGGATCCCGGAAGGTGCCGAGCCCGCTCTCGGCCGAGATCCCGGCCCCGGTAAGCACGAAGACCTTCACGCGCGTCCCTCCCGCCCGGGTCGCGATTCGGCCGATGACTGGGACACGATTGTGTCAAAGCTCGCGCCGGCATTGTTCTGGCGGGCACGAGACCATCGCCATGCCGTCACTGTGACCTCCGTTGAGACTTTATCAATTCTTGGCATGGACAATTCCCGTCACCCATCCTAAGTGAGGATCGTGCCCGCGCGCATGGCCGCGGGCGACTGATTCCGAACAGATCGCTTCAGGACATTCAATGACGCGCCACCGCGCGAGACCGTCATTCACGGTCGAGATCAAGCGCAGCCGCACCTCACCCCTGCCCGACGGCGAGCGGCCCCAGAGCGAGCGCCCCGCCAGCAAGCCCCCGGCGGGCTTTTCAAAGCCCCCGGCGGGATTGCCCAATCCGGCAGCGGGCCTCTTCAAGGCCCCGGCAGGCCCCTCGAAGCTGTCGGCGAACGCGCCCGCTCCGAGCGAGCCCGAGAGCCGGCCTCCCTCCCCCGGCCGCAACCTCTGGGCCGGGACCGGCCTCCTGGAGGAGGCCGCCGCCGCGACCCAGTCCGGCCGCTTCGACCCGCCGGACCTCCCGATCTTCGGCAAGGCTCCCGCCGACAAGGTGGCGGCCGACAAGGATGCCGCACCGCAGGCCACCGCCAAGCAAGCCGCGGCGAAGCAGAGCACGGCCAAGCGCGTCCTGCCGAGCCTGATCGCCCCGCCGGAGCCCGAGCCCGAGCCGGAGGTCGCGCCCGAGCCCGAGCCCAAGCTGCCCCGGGTCCGCCGCTACCGCGCCGCCGAGCCGGCGCCCCGCCGCACCGCCGGCCCGCGCCCGGCCTTCGTGTGGCCCGAGGACTGGCCCGACGAGGCCCCGATCCAGACCCCCGCGCCGATCACCGTGCCGCCCCGGTCCCAGGACCGGATCGAGCTTCCGAAGACCGAGGCTGCGCCGCAGGCCTCGGACGATGGTGAGACTCGGGATGGCGAGAACCGGGCCGGCGAGATCCGCCCGCGGGTGAAGCGCCGCGCCGGCGACGAGGACCTGCGCATCGGCCAGCGCTGGAAGCGCCGGCTGCCCCGCGTGTGCTGGTAACGGACCGGATCGCGAGTCGGGACGATCGTCTCGCGGGGCTGGACGGTCCGCCGTACCGGCTCGTCATCCTCGATTTCGACGGCACCCTCGCCGACACCTTCCCGTGGTTCGCCCGGGTGCTCCCCGGCGTCGCCGACCGCTACGGCTTCCGCCGTCCGGCCGCGCACGAGGTCGAGTCCTTGCGGGCGCTGGAGGCGCGGGCGGTGCTGCGGCATCTGGGCGTGCCGGGCTGGAAGCTGCCGCTGATCGCCCGCCACATGCGTGCCCTCGCCGCCCGCGACGCGGCGGAGCTCGCGCCCTTCCCGGGAATCCCCGCCCTGCTCGCCCGCCTGCGGGCCGGCGGACTCACCCTGGCGCTCGTCAGCTCGAACCGCGAGGATGTGGTGCGCCGGGTGCTCGGGCCGGGCGGCGCCGGCCTGATCGACCGTTACGCCTGCGGCGCGGCCCTGCTCGGCAAGGCGCGGCGGTTCCGGGCCGTGGCGCGGGACAGCGGCCTCTCCCCGGACCGGATCCTGTGCCTCGGCGACGAGCTGCGCGACCACGACGCCGCGACGCGGGCGGGGCTCGCCTTCGGGGCGGTGACCTGGGGCTACACGCGGGCAGAGGCCCTCGCCGCGGCGGGGCCGACCCACCTGTTCTCCACGCCCGAAGCGGTGGCGGCGGCGCTCCTGCCCGGGATGGCGTGACGCCCACTCGTCGGACTCTGATCGGAAGCCTGGTTGATGGGCTCTCGAAGATTTCGCACCCACCGCGTCATTCCAGGCTCCGCTGTCACGGCCCCGGAATGATACCGCCGCGCCTTCGAACGGACTCGTCCGAAGGCGCTGGCTAAGCCCGAATGGGCGCCGGCGCTGATGCGCCGGACGCTTTCGCATCGACGTGTCGATGCGAAAGCGCGGTGGTATGACCTGGCAGGTGTCAGCCGGATGAGATCAAGTGAACGTCAGTAATGCGGCACCGTCCGGTGCTCGATCAGCGGTGCCTCCATGCGGAAGTGCAGGCCGGTCGGCTTGAAGTCGAAGCCGATATCGGCGCCGCACTGCATGGTGAGCACCCGTTGCAGCAGGGTCGAGCCGAAGCCCTTGCGGGTCGGCTCCGCGGTGCGCGGGCCGCCGCGCTCGGTCCAGTCGAGCCGCAGGCGACGGCCGGTCTCGCCCTGGTCGACGGCCCAGGCCACGGTGATGCGCCCCTCGGGCACCGAGAGGGCGCCGTGCTTGGCGGCGTTGGTGGTCAGCTCGTGGATCGCCATGCCGGTCGGCACCGCGAGGTCGGCGGTGAGCTCGACATGCGGGCCTTCGAGGGCGATGCGCCGGCCGGCCTCGTCGTTGTAGGGGCCGAGCTCGTTCTCCAGCATCTCCTGGAGCGAGGCCATCTGCCAGTAATCCTCCGTCAGGAGGTTGTGGGTCTTGGCGAGCGAGATCACCCGGGCCGAGAAGCCCTGGTAGAACTCGTCGACGCTGGTGGCCGACCGCGCCGAGGCGCCGAGCAGCGCCTGCACGGTGGCGAGCGTGTTCTTCACCCGGTGGTGCAATTCGCGGATCAGCAGGGCCTGGCGCTCGGCGGTCTGCTGGCGCTCGTGCAGGAAGGCCGCCGCCTCGCGCTGGCGCCGCCGCGCCCGCACGGCGAAGCGGGTGGCGGTGACCAGGGTGGCGGGGTGGAACGGCCGTTCCAGCAGGGTGACGTTGCCGAGGGAATCCATCAGCCGCGCATCCGGCGGGGTGCCCCGCAGGGTGAGCAGCACGAAGGGATAGTCCGACCACGGCTCCTGCCCGGCCAGGTAGGCGGCGAGCCCGTGCCGGTCGGAGGCGCGCAGGGCCTCCTCGGTCAGGACCGCGCAGCTGCCTGCATCGAGCCGGGAGACGAGGGCCGGCAGGTCGGCGCAGATCTCCGAGCGCAGGCCGGCCTCCTCCAGGATGCTGCCCGCCACCGCGGCGTCGCGCCCGGCGGGGGCGAGGATCAGGACCGGGGGATCACTCTCTCTCATGCTTGTCCCGGTTTGGCCGATCCCGCTCCGCGTCCTCGCGCTCGGCCAGGAGGCGGCCGGGCGCGCCGTGATAGCTCGGCACGCCCGTGAGGACGCCCCGGAAGCCCGTCAGCGGCTCGCCGACACGCAAACCGTCGCCGTCGATCCGAAGTTCCCGGATGGTGTCCTCGTGCGGCCCCACCCTCTTCTTGACGACCGACACCGCCCGGCGCAAGTGCCCATCCGCCTCGAAGAACCGAAACAGCATCACGGTGTCGCTGAGGTAGGTGAGATCGACCACCGTCGACATCTGCCCGACGAGCCCGTGCTGGGCCAGCACGAGCAGCGTCGTCACGCCCTGCTGGTTCAGGTAGGTCAGGATCTCGTGCATCTGGAGCAGGAGGTATTGCTCGCCCGGCATCGCGTTCTGGTAGCCGGTGAGCGAGTCGATCAGCACCAGGCGCACGCCCTCGCGCTCGACGGCGTCGCGCACTATCGCGGCGAGTTCGCCTGGCGAGATCTCCGCCGGGTCGATCTGCTTGACCTGCAGGCACCCGTCCGCGACCGCCGCCGTGATGTCCATGCCGAGGCCGGCGGCCCGGCGCATCAGGATCCCGACCGGCTCGTCGAAGCTCAGGATCAGCCCGCGCTCGCCGCGCGCGAGCGCCGCCGTCACGTAGGCGAGCGCGGTCGAGGACTTGCCGACCCCCGAGGGGCCGAGCAGCATCGTGCTGGTGCCCCGGTCGAGCCCGCCGCCGAGCAGCGCGTCGAGGCCCGCATTGGCGCTGCCGAGGCGGTCGGCCTCGTAAGGGTGGCCGTGCTCGGCCGCGATCAGCCGCGGGAACACCGTCAGGCCGCCGCGGCGGATGACGTAGTCGTGATAGCCGCCGCGGAAATGCGTGCCGCGCATCTTGATCACCCGCAGGCGCCGGCGCTCGCCGCCATAGAGGGGGGCGAGCTGCTCGAGCTGGATCACCGCGTGGCAGAGGCTGTGCAGGTTGAGGTCGTCCTGCTCGGCGGTGAGGTCGTCGAGGAGGAGCGCGGTGGTGTCGTGGATGAGGAGGTAGTTGCGCAGGGCCAGCACCTGGCGGCGGTAGCGCAGCGAGCCCTGCGAGAGCAGGCGGATCTCCGACAGGCTGTCGAACACGACCCGCTGCGGCTTGACCCGGTCGATCTCCGCGATGGCCAGCCGCACGGTCTCGCCGAGCTCCAGGTCGGAGGAATGGACGAGGCTCTGCTGCTGGCGCGGGTCGAGGCTGAGCTCGGGCGGCACCAATTCGAAGATCTCGATGCCGTCGAGCGACCAGCCGTGGCGGGAGGCGACGGAGACGAGCTCGCGCCGGCTCTCCGAGAGGGTGATGTAGAGGCAGCGCTCGCCGAGCCGCGCCCCGTCGAGGAGGAATTGCAGCGCCAGGGTGGTCTTGCCGGAGCCTGGCCGCCCCTCGACCAGGTGGGCGCGGTTGGCCGCATAGCCGCCCTCCAGGATGGAGTCGAGGCCCGGCACGCCGGTCGGGACCGGGGCCGCATCGTCGGTGGGGGAAAGGACGGGATCGGGCATGGCGGGCAGGCTGACTGTCTCGGCGGGCTGGTCTTCGAATCGGCGGCGCCGGCTCGCGGTACCCGGTGGGGGCTGTCGGCAGGGACACCCGGCTTGTGGCAAAGAATTGCGGCGAGAACAAACGGGTCTGAGCGCCCGGGGCTGTGCGTTCAGGGGGCGAGACGCGGCCCCGCGTCCGCAGCGGGAAAAAGCGCGCCGAAAAGCGCATCCCGGCTCTTGACGCGGCGGGGGTTCGCACGCATGTGGCCTTAGTCCGTGGGCGGCCGACGAATCGGCCGCGCGCGGCGTCACCGGAATCCTTCATCCCCCATGCCCAGCGACAGTAGTCGACGGACCGTGCCGCCTCGGTACCGCCTCGCGTGACCCGCGCCTGATCGCTGATCGGGCTCGCCCGCGACCGGCGCCGATGCGGCCGGTCGAACGAGGTGAGCCATGACCCTGATGACGACGGGCGCCCGCTCCGGCGCCACCGCCACCCGCGACCGCAGCGTCGTGACCGTGCTTCTCCTGATGCTGGCCCTGGTCTTCGGACCCGCCATCGGCCTCCACGTGGCCGTCAACCTGCTCGGCGCCGGGCCTGCCCCGGACGGCCTCGTCTCGGCCGTCTCCGCCGAGGCGCCCCGGGGCGGCCGGGGCTGACCCCGAGGGGGTGCAGGCCACCCCCATCATGTCGGGCCGGCCCCCATCCACTCAGGCCGGCCCGCGCCCCCGCAGGATCAGGACCGCGCCGGCGAGCAGCAGCGCGGCCCCGATCCACGTCTGAAGGCCGAGGGAGCCGTCCGGACCGAGGCCGCCCTTGCGGCCGGTCAGGCCCATCGCGTCGCCGGCGATTCCCGCCGCGAGCTGGCCCGCCACCACCATCGCCACCGTGACGGTCGCGCCCTGCTGGCGGTAGCCGTAGAGGCTCGCGGCCACGACCAGCGTGCCGAGCAGGCCCGGCACCAGGAACCAGGGCTCCGCCCGCTCCGCCAGGCGCAGCGGGAAGGCCGGGCCGCTGCGCCAGACCTCGACGAGGCCGAGCAAGGACAGCCCGACCAGCGAGTTGCACAGGAGCGCCCCCGTCAGGCCGGTCCCCCGCGCCACGATCGCCCCCATCACGGCGTTCTGGATCACCAGAGCCGCTCCCGCGACGAGGCAGAGGAGCGCCGCGCCGGTCATCGGGCGGCCCCGGCGGGGCGGGGCGAGGGGATCGGGACGGATGGCATCGGGGACAATGGCATGGCGCGGCTCCTGTCGGGCCGCGATCATCTCCCATGATGGACGTTTGTCAAATATAGGAAACAGAACGGGGCAACCGGAACGGCGCGTGGAGCGCCCCGGCCGGGATCAGGAGATCAATCCCCGCCGCAGGGCCACCGCCACCGACTGGGCGCTGTTGAGCGTGCCGAGCTTGGTCCGGGTGGTGCGCAGGTGGTGCTCGACGCCCTTGGAGGAGATCGCCAGGATCTCGCCGATCTCCCAGCTCGTCTTGCCTTCGGCCACCCATTGCAGCACCTCGCGCTCGCGCGGCGACAGGCGGATCTCGGCGCCGGCCTCCGACCGCAGCAGCACGAGCTGGGCGAAGGCGTAGGTCGCCACGAGCTGCAGCGTGCCGAGATCCTCCGGCGAGACCTCGACCCGCGCGCCCGAGAAGCTGAACGCCGCGAGCTGACCGTCCAGGGTCAGGAGCGGCACGGTGACCCCCTGGCGCAGGCCGTGCTCCCCGGCCTCGTGCATGATGCGCAGGGCCGCCGGGTCCTCGCGGTACTGGTCGGCGATCTCGGACCAGGCGAAGGGCGCGCTCGCCCCGGCGAGGTGGCGCACCGTCGCGTCCCGGAAGAGGTAGCCGCGGGACAGGTAGCGGGTCTTCCAGTCCGGCGGCATCGCGTCGAGGAGGGAGTGCTCGTATTGCTGGCGCGGCGGCGCGCCGATGACCGGCAGGGTTCCGGCCAGCGCGTGCTCGATCCCGAAGCGGCCGAGGAGCCGCAGCAGGAGATCGGAGACGTCCTGCGCGCTCGCGGTCCGGTCAAGGGAGCGCAGGAAGGCGAGGGTCAGATCGAGGCGCTTCCGGCTCATGCAACCTGCCTAACGCGGAGAGCATTCAGAAACATCTGTGATTGTAGCCGCGGCACGGCGGCAGAGAGGCATGATGTCGCGGATTTCCGGGAGGGCGGCAAGACCTGACCTGCAAGACCTGCCCCGCAAGACCTGCCCCGCAAGGTCTGCCCGACTAGACTTGCCCAGCCTGCCCGCGCCGCGGGGGGATGCCGGCCCGGGCCCGCGGCGCCCGTTTCCGGCATGGTTCGCCACAAAGGCCGCCGGTTTCTGGGTCGGACATCGCCGGCATGGAAACCCGCCATCACGAGAATCTGGCACGAGAAGCTGGCACGAGAAGCTGGCACGGGAATCTGGGCGGACGACGCGGCGGCCTGCCCCAGTCGATCCGCCCGACCTGTGCAGCGGTTGCGGACCGAATCGAGGGCTCGGCTCGAGATCTCTGCGTCAGGCGAGCCGCAGCGCAGCGATGATCCGGCGAGGGAGCGGGGAAGGATTGAGCAGGACGGCCTTGCGGCGCCCGTGACCGCCCGCCATCTACCGGACGCGCCTGCGGTTGGGCGCTCTTCGGAGAAGATCATGCCGCACCACGACACCACCGCCCTCTCGGGCACGATCCAGCACGTCTTCGCGCACCGCTTCACCCTGGAGGCGGACGGCGCGGTCCATCTCGCCGATCTCGGGCCCAAGGGGGCGGAGGCCTTCCCCCTCGCCGCCGGCCTGCAAGTGACCCTCGAGGGCGAGCGCCGCCCCTCGGAGATCAAGGTCGCGCGGATCGCGGCCGAGGGCCGCGCGCCGGTCGAGATCCATCACAAGAAGCCGCATCACCCGGGCAAGGCCAAGTCCGATCCCAGATCCGGCGCGCCGGTCGATCCCGCCGCCGCCCTCGCCGCCGTGACGGCGGCGGGCTGGACGCCCGCGGGCGAGCCGCGGCGCAAGCCGAAGCACGTCGAGGTGCTGGCGCGACAGGACGGCGGAGCCTGGACCGAGCTCCACGTCGACGCCACCGGGACCATCACCAAGGAGAAGGCGCCCGGCGCCGACACGTGGGGCGCCGCCCTCGCCTGACCTCGCGGGGGTCGCGCGACGCGCGGCCCCTCACCCCCGTCCGACCGGCTCCATGCCGGTCCGCCGGATCGCCGCCGCGGCCTGCGCCGAGACGAGGTGGGCGATCAGCCGCTCGGCCGGTGCAACGGCCTGCGCGCCGGCGACGATCGCCGCCGTGAAGGTCTGGACGAGCTGGACCTCGTCGGGGAGCGGCCCGACCACCTCGATCCCCGGCACGTCGACGAGTTCGCTCACCGGCCCGAGGGCGAGGTCGGCCTCCCCCGCCGCCAAGGCGGCGGCGGATTCGGTGCCCCGCGACAACACCCGCTTGCGCACGGTCTCGGCGATGCCGAGACGCGGCAGCACGCTGTCCTGGATGAACAGCCCGCTGGTGCTGCCCGGCATCACGACGAGGCGGGCCGCCCTCAGGGTGCGGGCGAGGGCCGCCGTGGTGCCGATCTCGGGATGCGGCGCCCCCGCCCGCACCGCGGCGGCCAGCGGCGCGGTGGCGAGCTCCGCCGCCGAGCCTTCGACGATCCGGCCTTCTCCCGTCAGCTCGTGCAGGCCCTCGTTCGAGAGGATCACCACGTCGACCTGCGCGCCATGCGCGAGCTGGTGCCGGATGGTCCGCGGCCCCTGCCCCTGCGAGGCGCCGGACAGGGTCCGGACCCTCAAGCCGGTCGCGCGCTCGAAATCCGGCAGCGCCGCCTCGTAGGCGAGCGCGAAGCCGCCCGAGATCATGACGGTGAGGTCGGCGGTTTCGTTCGAAAAAATCATGCTGTCGACCGCCTGATGCGTTCCGATGATGGGCCGTTCACGAATAGCCGCGGGACCGCCCCTCCCGCACATCGCAGCGATCCCGGGCTCGCCCGGCGATCGCCTGGAGAGGGGAACCGCGCTCCATCCGGAAGCGCAGTGGCGCAGGACGGCACGCAGGCACAAGCCACCTCCTATTCCCGGACCGGCGCCAAATCCTCTAAGGCCTTCCCCGGACAAGCGATCAGGGGGGACAACCATGGGACCGGAGGAACGGACACGGGAGCGGGGCTTTCCGCGCTGGCGCCTCGCCCGCGGCGCGGTGGTGCTGCCGGACGAGCGGCCGCCGCTCGGGCAGGTGGTGGTGCTGGCGCTCCAGCACGTCGTGGCGATGTTCGGCTCGACGGCCCTCGCCCCGCTGCTGATGGGCTTCGATCCCAACCTGGCGATCCTGTTCTCCGGCATCGCCACGCTCCTGTTCTTCGTCGTGGTCGGCGGGCGGGTGCCGAGCTATCTCGGCTCCAGTTTCGCCTTCATCGCGGTGGTGATCGCCGCCACCGGCTATGGCGGCAGCGGGCCGAACCCCAACCTCCCCGTCGCCCTCGGCGGCATCATCGCCGCCGGCGCCGTCTACGCGCTGATCGGGATCGCGGTGATGCGGGCCGGCGATGCCTGGATCGGCCGGCTGATGCCGCCGGCGGTGACCGGGGCGATCGTCGGGGCGATCGGCCTCAACCTCGCGCCGATCGGCGTGAAGGGCATCTCGGGCTCCGGCCTCGATGTCGGGATCGGGCTGTTCACGATCCTGGCGGTCGGCCTCGCCGCCTCCTACCTGCCGGGATCCGCGCGGCGCCTGCCGCTCCTCATCGGGGCGGTGGCCGCCACCCTGCTCTACGGCGTGCTGGCCAACGGCCTCGGCCTCGCCGAATCCTACGGTCTCAAGCCGCTCGACCTCGCGCGGATCGCCGAGGCGCCGTGGTTCGGCTGGCCGCATTTCTCCACGCCGGTCTTCGAGGCCTCCGCGATCTGGCTGATCGCCCCCGTCGCCCTGGTGCTGGTCGCCGAGAATCTCGGCCACGTGAAGGCGATCGGCGCGATGACCGGGCGCAACCTCGATCCGTATCTCGGCCGCGCCTTCCTCGGCGACGGGCTCGCCACGATGCTCTCAGGGGCGTTCGGCGGCACCGGCGTGACGACCTATGCCGAGAACATGGGCGTGATGGCGGTGACCCGGATCTACTCGACCCTGGTCTTCGCCGTCGCCGGGCTGGTCGCGATCCTGTTCGGGCTGTCGCCGAAATTCGGCGCCGCGATCCTGGTGATCCCGGGGCCGGTGATCGGCGGCCTGTCGGTGGTGGTGTTCGGGCTGATCGCCGCCGCGGCGGGGCGGATCTTCGTCGAGAACCGGGTCGATTTCTCCCGCACCCGGATCCTGCTCACCGTCGGCACCGCCCTGGTGCTCGGCGCCGGCGACTTCACGGTCAGCCTCGGCAGCTTCAAGCTCGGCGGGATCGGGACGGCCACGGCGGCCGCGATCCTGCTCTACCACCTGCTGCGCGACGATCCGGCCTGACCCGGACAGCAGACCCGAACACCGCAAGGCTCGACCACGATGATCGAGCAGCGTCCGGTCGCGGGCCGACCGGACGCTGCTTCTTTCCGACATCCCCGGACCTTGCCGCCTCGCCAGCAACGGAACCAGACGAGATGTTTGCGCCGTGTCAGCACATGATCGGCATGTCGGCGAGAAGGTCCGCGATGATCCGCAGCAGAGATCGGCCGTTCATATCGACGATCAGTTTATCTTGTCTGTGAAATTCACAATGACTTAAAGTCAATCGCGCATCGTGGACATGACCGTATTCGACTGGAGCTCCGGATCATGGTGACGACGACAGCGGCCCAGAGGACGGCAGCAGCGCGATCCGCGACATCGTCGAAGAATTCGGCCATCGGCAGGGCCGTGCCCAAGGGAAAGACCGCGGCGAGAGCCGGCAGGCGCGCGACGCCGGCCTCGTCTGCCAGGCTGAGACCCGCCGCAACGGTCAATTTCAGCGCCGCCGCGACGGCGCGGCTGGCCGAACTGGTTTATGGAACCCGTTAAGGTCCGGCACCGCGTCGCTCGACGACCGAGCGAAGGATCGTCGCGGATGCGTGCGCGTCGCGGCTGAAAGGCCTGGGCGTCCCGCTCGACAGACGCTCCCCCTCGCGCGAACCATCCCGGGCCGCCTCCCCGAAGCTCGATCGGATCGGACGGGCCTCGATACCCGCATGACAGATTCGAGAAAGCTCGCGTCTCGGCTGGATCAGATCAGCCCCAGTAGCCGCCCGGCCACCGCCATGCTCTAATCAGGCCTTTCTCCGCCCTATCCGGAGCGACAGGAGGCCGGCATGCAGCCAGGATTGCGCTTGCAGCAGGATCCGTCCCGTAAAGCCGCCGCGGTCACCGGCCCACCGGCGGGCGCCGGGGCGGACCTCCTCACCGATCCCCTGGCCGGTTCCCTGGTCGCCCCCCTCGCGGGCGATCTCGTCGCCGGGCTGATGCGCCGCCACGAGGTCGCGGCCGAGCGGCTGATCGGCTGGCTGCGGGTGGGGATCGGGGCCTGCGTCTTCGTCACGGTGATCGCCGCCAGCCACCTGCTGCACGAGCTGGCCGGGGTGTCGCTCGGCCTCTTCGAGCACAATGCCTGGATCGCCGCCCTGGGCTTCCTGGCCATCGGCGCGGCCAGCATCGCGCTCGCGGTGCCGCAGCGCTGGCGGCACGCCTACGCCTACCTGTTCATGGTGCTGGATGTCGGGCTGGTGCTCGCCATCACGGTCCTCGCCCTCGGCGAGCGCGGCCTGCCCGGCAACGCCCTGCCCTCCGCGCCGATCGTCTGGGCGATCCCCCTGGTCCTGGCGGTCGGGGCTTTGCGCTACGACGTGAAGGTCCAGCTCTCCGCCGTCGCGCTCCTCACCCTCGGCCTGCTCGGCATCGCGGCCGGGCTCGGGCACCGCCTGGTCCTCGATCCGGCCTCCGCCGGCACGCCGGCCTGGACCCAGCTGGTCTCGATGCCCGTCAACGTGATGCGCCTCGCGCTGATCCTGCTCGCAGGCGCCGCCACGGCCCTCGGCATCGTGCGCTCGCGCCGGCTCCTCGCCTCCGCGGTCCGGGACGCGGTCGGGCGGGCCAGCCTGTCGCGCTTCCTGCCGGCCGAGATCGTGCCCCGCCTCGCGGCGGGGGACGCCGCGCTCCGCCGCGGCCGCCGCCAGCGGGCGGTCATCGCCTTCGTCGACATCCGCGACTCGACCGGGATGGCCGAGGGCATGGACCCGGAAGGGCTGTCGCGGTTCTTCACCGCCTTCCGCACCCGCATCCTGGCCTGCGTGCGCCGGCATCACGGCTTCGTCGACAAGTTCATCGGCGACGGCGCGCTGATCCTGTTCGGGGTGCCGGACGAGGGCGGCGACGACGCGGCCCGGGCGCTCGCCTTCGCGCAGGACCTCGCCGGCATCGTCGAGGCCTGGAACGAGACCCGGGAACTGCCCCGCGCGGTGCGGATCGGCATCGGCATCCATGTCGGCGAGGTGTTTTGCGGCATCGTCGGCGACGAGGAGCGGATGGAGTTCACGGTGCTGGGCGATGCGGTGAACGTCGCCTCGCGCCTCGAACAGGCGACCAAGCGCTACGGCGCGGTGGTGCTCGCCTCCGAGGCCGCCGTCGCCGGCTCGTCGGACCCGACGGCCTGGCGGGAGGTCGGCCGCGAGCCCCTCGCCGGCCGCACGCAACCGATCACGATCTTCGCCCCCGTCCTGCCCGCGTGAGGCTCCGGACGACGAAGGCCCCGCTTGCGGCGGGGCCTTCGTCTCTCTCTCTCGGGTTTCCGTGACGGGGCCGGGGGTTACTCCGGCGGGCGGGCCGGCCGCAGCCGCACCGCCTGGGCCAGGCGGATCAGCTCGCGGGCGGTCAGGCCGCGGCTGTCCTGCTGCGACCAGATCTCCCCGACCGGCCGCCCCCCGGCCGGGCCGGGCCGGGCCTCGCCGCCGCGCGTCTCGCAGGATCGATCGGACCGGCGGGGCTGCCCGCCCATGAACCGGTAGGCTCTCGCTGCCGTTCTCATGCGTGCTCCCATGCGAACTGGGCGCATGGTTAGCGAAGCGTGGCCGTTTCCGGAATTCTTGAACTTGCGCGGCGGCGCACTACCCGCCCCAGCGGCCCGCCGCCTCGGGCGAAAGCCCCCTGTCGCAGGGGCGAATGTGTGGGCCATCAGCCGGCGACGCGGTTCCTGTTCCCCGCTGCGCCGACCCTCCCGCAACCACCCGGCCCACTGAGCCTCACAGGCTGGCGGGGAGAACTGGTCCACCGCCAACTCGTCGTCACGAGCTCCCTCACGGTCCAGCCTGTCGGCGGAGCCGGAGCGCCACAGGGTACGTCCACGAGGGAGACCTGTCGTCTAACAGGTCGGGATCGCGGGGCAAGGGGCGGTTTGACGCCCTCCGGGGCCGCCGCCCGACGCCGCGAGCCCGATCCATGCGCATCAAGCATGACCGTTGTGCGCTGCAATCGATTGCTGTGTGCGATGCAGCATGAGAGAACGGCGTCGCACCGCAGCGATGGCGTCGCGGCGGTGCAGCCCTCTTTGGGCGTTTCCTCCCTAGACTTCGGGCCGCCTCGCAAGGGCGGCCTTTTTTTCTGTTGCGCGCCTGCCCGGCGCGGCGACACTGGCCGGCCGCGGGCGGATGTCCGGGCATGCGCGAGAGGTCATCGATGGAACGCCCACGGAGCGTCGGCATCGCCTGGTACGAGCCGGGCGACTATCCCCGGATCCGGGAGGCGATGGCGGAGTCCGGCCTGCCCGAGAGCTACGCCGCCTGGCAGATGTCCGCGATCCAGGTCGAGCGCGAGGTGTCGCGCAGCGGGGTGGCGGTGGCCCGCATCCGGATCGAGCCCGATACCTTCCTGGCCTGGTGCCGCGCCAGGGACGTCGCGCCCGACGCCAAGGCGCGGGCCGCCTTCGTGCGCGAGACGCACGAGGCCGGCGGGGATTGAGCCGACCGCCCTAAGCGGCCTCCCCGGTCCGATCGACGCGTGCCAGCGCCGCCGCGAGCGCGGCCTCCGTCTCCGGCCGCGGCCGCACCAGGGGCAGGCGCAGGTCGGGCGCGCTCCTCGAGTGCAGGAGCGCGAGGGCGAGCTTGACCGGGCCCGGGTCGGTCTCGAGGGACAGGGCTGCGATCAGCGGTCCCAGCCCGGCCTGGATGTCCCGGGCGCGGGCATGGTCCCCGGCCCGGATCGCCCGCTGCAGGGCGGCGCAGGGCCCCGGCACCAGGTTGGCGACGACCGAGACGCAGCCCTGCCCGCCCATCGCGCCGTGGGCAGCGGCCGTGGCGTCGTCGCCGGAGAGGAGCAGGAAGCCCGGGCCCGCCGCCCGCCCGATCGCGCTGAAGGAGGCGAGGTCGCCGGTGGCATCGACGATCCCGGCGATGCCCGGCAGCGCGGCGAGGCGGGCCACGGTCTCGGGCAGGAGGTCGGTCCCGGCGCGGGCCGGGACCCTGTGGAGGAGGAGCGGCCGGTCGGCCGCGGCGGCGATGGCGGCGAAGTGCCGGGAGAGACCCTCCTGCGTCGGGCGGTTGTAGAAGGGCGTGACCGCCAGGGTGGCGGCGGCCCCGGCGGCCTCCGCCGCCCGCGTCCGGGCGATGGCCGTGCGGGTGCCGTTGCTGTCCGTGGCGGCGATCACCGGGATCCGGCCCCCGGCCGCCGCGAGGACGACGCGCAAAATCCGATCGCGCTCCGGCTCGGTCAGGGTCGGCCCCTCGCCGGTGGGACCGCCGACCACCAGGCCCTCGGTGCCCGCCGCGACTTGGCCGGCGACGAGGTCGCCGAGCGCCCGTTCGTCGAGCCGGGTCCCGCCCGCGGCGAAGGGCGTGACGAGGGCGGTGAGCGCGCCGCCGAGCGCCGGTGCGCGCGTCACGGGGCGAGGACCAGAATGGTGTCGGCGAGCCGCACCGCGTCGGGCCGGCGGCCGGTCTCGGCGGCGGCGTAATGCAGCGCGTCCCGGCAGGTGCGGAAGAGGCCGCCGCCGAGGCCGTGCGTCTCGACGGCGATCCAGTGGCCCTCGGCGCTCCGGCCGACGAGGAAGGCGAGCGGGAGACGGGCCGGGCTCAAGGCCGGCGCGGGGACAACCACGGGTTGGGACATCGCGGGTTCGGGGTTCGCGCGGCCGTCCAGCGGCCGCACCCTCACGGTGTCCCGATCGGCGTCAAGGATCGAGGCGGACGGACCCGTCCCGGCATCAGGATCCCGTAGGGTTTCGCCGTGAGGCCCCGCGCGCTCTCCCAGGCGGCGACGCCCCCGCGGAGGACCGCGAGGGCGAGGACGAGAGCGACGAGGAGGCGGATCGGGCCCCTGCCCCGCTTGGTTCCGGTCATGGGGTCATGGTCAGGACGACGCCGTCACGGCCTTGAGCTCGAACCGGCGGATCTCGCCGACCACCACCAGGTAGCACAGGCCCGCCACCAGGGCGTTGAGGCCGACGAAGACCAGGGCACCGTTGAACGAGCCGGTCTCACGGACGATGTAGCCGATGACGATCGGCGTGGTGATGCCCGCGAGGTTGCCGAAGGTGTTGAACAGGCCGCCGCTCAAGCCGCCCGATTCCTTCGGCGAGGTGTCCGAGACCACCGCCCAGCCGAGCGCGCCGATCCCCTTGCCGAAGAAGGCGAGCGCCATCAGGCCGACCACCAGGGCGTCGGCCTGGACGTAGTTGCAGCCGATGATCGCCATCGAGAGCAGCATGCCCGACACGATCGGGATCTTGCGGGCGGCGGTGAGAGAATAGCCGCGGCGCAGCAGCTGGTCGGAGATCACGCCGCCGAGGATGCCGCCCAAGAACCCGCACAGGGCCGGCAGCGTCGCGGCGAAGCCCGCCTGCAGGATCGACAGGCCGCGCTCCTTCACCAGGTAGACCGGGAACCAGGTGAGGAAGAAGTAGGTCAGCGTGTTGATGCAGTACTGGCCGACATAGATGCCGAGCAGCATCCGCTCGCCGAGCAGCTGGCGCAGGGTGCGGCCGGCGCGGGAAGCGGTCTCGGCCGGGCGCCCGTCCATGTCCATCATGGCGCCGCCGGCTTCGAGATAGTCGCGCTCGGCCGGGTTGATGGCGGGGTGCTCGCGCGGGCCGTGCACCACCTGGGTCCAGAGCAGCGCGAAGGCGATGCCGAGCGCCCCCATCACCGTGAAGACGTGGTGCCACCCGAAGGCGTGGACGATCCAGCCCATGAGCGGGGCGAACAGCACGGTGGCGAAGTACTGCGCCGCGTTGAAGAAGGCCGAGGCCATGCCGCGCTCGTTCGCCGGGAACCAGGCCGCGGTGATGCGGGCATTGGCCGGGAAGACCGGCGCCTCGGCGAGACCCACCGCGAGACGGAGCGAAAAGAGCACCGCGACGGCGGCGAAGCCGGAGAGGAAGCCGACCGCCCCCTGCATCAGCGTGAAGGCCGACCACAGGAAGATCGCCGCGGCGTAGACCCACTTCACGCCGTAGCGGTCGAGCAGCCAGCCGCCGGGGAGCTGGGCGAGGACGTAGGACCAGGCGAAGGCCGAGAACACGTAGCCCATGGTCACGGCGTCGAAGCCGAGATCCTTGGCCATGGCCGGGCCGGCGATGGCGATGGTCGCCCGGTCGGCGTAGTTGATGGCGGTGGCGGCAAACAGCATCGCCAGGATGACGAGGCGGATGCGGCTCCGCTTCGCGGCCGCAAGGCCGAGGACTGCGCTCATGGATCTCCTCCCGGGCGGCCCGGCAACCACGATCGAGCATCACGATCGTGTCCCGGTCGGCCGCGACGGCGTCTTGTTCGCGCCCCGCATTCCCGCAGGGGCGTTCCGGGACGGGACCCTAGGGGCGGCTCCGGGGCGAGGTCCAAGTCAAAGGCTGAATGGGTCGATGCGCGTGCCGCATCGACCAGAGCCTGACAGCCGATCCGGTCGCATCGATGCCGGGTTCAGGTCGCGAGCCCGTAGACCGCGTCGCCGAGGCGGCGGAAGACGGTGCCGCCTTTCGCGCGCTTCCACAGCCGGGTGTTGAGGGCCGCCACCGGATCGTGGCCGGGCAGGGTCAGGCCGCGGGCGGCGAGCCGCTCCCAGATCTCGGCGGCATGCATCGGCCGCCCGGCCTCGGCCAGGATCTCCTCCGCCTCCTCCATCAGCCGGCGTCCCTCCTGGCGCGCCGTCGTGCCGGCGGGGGGCTCCTCCTGCGGCCGGGCGGCCGCGGGGACGGGCTCTGCGACGGGACGCGGGGCGGGCTCCGCCCGGGGCGTTTCAGGTGAGACTCGCGGCGCCGGATCCGGGCGCGGCGGCTCCACCGGCGCGGTCCGGACCGGCTCGGCGGCGGCCGGCCGGGCGAGCCGGCGGCCGAGATCGAGGTAGAGCTCGTGCTCGGCGATGGCCCGGTCGAGGGCGGCGCGCTGGCGCCGCAACGCGTCCAGCCGGGCCTCCGTTTCCGCTTCCGACAGGAACATGCTGGCCTCTTGGAATATTCCATTCTCCCGGACGAGCGAGCATCCGTCATGGGAATACGTAGAATAGGAATATTCCACGAAAGTGCAAGCCCGTTGCCGGACCGTTCGGCCGCGATCCACTGCGCAGCGGCATCCCGCGCCCGGATCTTCCCTCCCGCACGGGGCCGCAGGAAGGGGGATGGCGCTGGAATTCTCCTCTCCCCGCCCGCTGGGCGAGGAAAATTCCAGCGTCCTTCCCTGTTTTCCGACGATGCTGCCTCACAGGGGGGAAGGCGGTGCCGGGCGAATCGCAAGCCTGACCGACCCTCGCACTGCTTCGAATGAATGCGAAACATTCCATGGGCCGGAGAAGGGCATATTCCCTTTATCGCGACGCCGGCCCGCAGGGAGGACCCCGACATTCACGATCGTCGGCGGGTCGGGACGGAACATCGCCGCTGCGCCCGACGACACCGGCGGCCCTTCGTCCCGGGCATCCCGAAGGCGCGTCCCGGAACGCCGCGCGCCGATGCCGGGCGGGCGGGCGTCCCCACCCTCCCCTCAGGCCGCTCCCGCCCCCGCGGCGGCCGCCTTGCGGCGGGCGGGCTTCGGCGGCACCAGGAGGGTGCCGGGATCGGTCGGCATCAGCTGCAGGCCGGCCTCGTCGAGGCTGATCGGCAGCTTCGGAAACACCTCCTTGACGTGGGCCACGTCGGCCTTGAACGCCTGGCGGAAGCTTCTGAGGGAGGCGTTGTCGGCGCCGAACTGCTTGTGGACGATGTCCCAGCTCAGGCGTAAGGGCCGCTGCAGGCTGCGCAGGCGGTAGCCGATCCAGAACAGCAGGTCGAGCTTGCGCGCCGAGCCCGAGAAGGCGCGGGCGGCCCTGATGTCGACCGGCAGGGCGTGCTGGACCAGGTTGTCGTAGAAATCCTGGTGGAACTGCACCGTCTTCGACCAGGCGATGCCGTCCTGGCCGCCGACGCGCCAGAGGTCGAGCTGGCGGAAGGGCGGCATGGTGATGGTCGAGGAGCGCGACTGCCCGTCCCAGAGGCCGATCTGCATCGTGCAGGCGGCCAGGCGGTGGAGCTGCTCCTTGAACTGCCGGATGGTGCCGCGCTCGCCGCCGGTGACGGCGAACCCCATCTCGCGCATGAAGCCCGACAGGCTGTCGGCGACCTCGACCGTGGGGCTGCGCTGGCGCACCGCCTCGGTGCAGAGATGCAGCAGCACCAGCCGGGCCTTGGGGCCGTAGGGGAGCCCTTGCAGCTCCATCTGGCCGGTGGCCGGGTTCTTCAGCCGCCCGGCCAGGATGCTCAGCGTGTTGCGGCCGTATTCCCGAAAGAACTCCCGTTCCTCGCCGGGATCGCGGTAGGGCAGGCCGCAGAGCGCCAGGACGGAATGGATGTGCTGGATCGTGTCCGGGGTGACGGGCTCGGCCTCGATCACCATCCGCACCGCGTCGCGCCGGCGCTGGTCGCGCCCCATGGCGGCGCGGGCATCCTGCTGGCGGCCGGCCTCCGCCCGCTCGGCGTCGCGCAGGGCCTGGCGGTGGGCGATGTGCTCGACGATGACCGCGAACAGGAACCCGCCCCGGGCCGCTTCCAGCTCGGCCAGCAGGTCCTCGTCGTGGATCGCCGCGATCCTGGCCTCGATGCTCATGCGTGACGATCTTGCCTGACGCTGAACGGCGCTCCCGCCGGTGACGGGCCGGACCGGCCCTCCTTGCCCAGCCCGCTTGCCCAAACCTTCATGCACGATTCCGATCCCGGGATTCCGGGGGTGGGGCCGGGTTATCCCAAGATTCCCACCACTCGTCCCCGTTATCCCGCCCAGATTCCGGCGCCCGCCCGTCCCGGGACCCGTGCGGGCCTGCCGGGAGCCCCGGAGAGGGCCCCGCCGCTCCGGCTTCGAGGGTGATGCCTGAACCGCTCCGGGTTTTTCGGAGGCTTGTTGGCTTGGGTCAGGCGGCCGAGGCCTGGTCGCCGACGTGAGCATAGTAGCGCGCTTCGGCCTCGGCGGGAGGGACGTTGCCGATTGGCGCGAGGAGGCGACGGTGGTTGTACCAGTCGACCCACTCCAGGGTGGCGTACTCGACGGCCTCGAAGGAGCGCCAGGGTCCGCGTCGGTGGATGACCTCTGCCTTGAACAGGCCGTTGATCGTCTCCGCCAAGGCATTGTCGTAGCTGTCGCCGACGCTGCCGACCGACGGCTCGATGCCTGCTCCAGCCAGGCGCTCGGTATAGCGTAGAGCCAAGTATTGCGAGCCGCGGTCCGAGTGATGCACCAGCCCGCTGCCCTGACCAGGGCGACGCTCGTGCAGCGCCTGTTCCAGAGCATCCAGGACGAAGCACGCGTGAGCGCTGCGTGAGGCCCGCCAACCGACGATGCGCCGGGCGAACACATCGATGACGAAGGCCACATAGACGAAGCCCGACCACGTCGGCACGTAGGTGAAGTCGCTGACCCACAAGGCATTCGGCCGGGGAGCCTTGAAGTGGCGGTTGACGCGGTCGAGAGCGCAGGCAGCGGCCGGGTCGGGGATCGTGGTGCGTACGGTCCTGCCACGCACCACCCCCGCCAAGCCCAATCGGCGCATCAGCCGCGCCACCGTGCATCGCGCGGTCACGATCCCCTCCCGGGCCAGTTGCCGCCAGACCTTCCTCACGCCGTAGACGCAGAAGTTGGCCTCGAACACGCGCTGGATCTCGATCATCAACGCGGCGTCGCTGCGCGCACGAACCGGCTGCTTCTCGGGATCGGCACGTCGGGCCGCATGCAGGTAGTAGGTCGACGGGGCGATCGGCAGCACCCTGCAGATCGGCTCGACCCCGTAGACCTCCCGGTGATCGTCGATGAAGCTGATCATGGCCGTGACCGGCGGTCGAGCTCCGCCATGGCGAAATACGCCGACGCTTTGCGCAGGATCTCGTTGGCCTGGCGCAGCTCGCGGTTCTCTCGCTCCAGCGCCTTGATCCGCTCGCGCTCGTCCGTCGTCTGCCCGGGTCGCACGCCCTGATCCCGCTCGGACTGGCGCACCCAGTTCCTCAGCGTCTCGCCCGAGCAGCCGATCTTGGCGGCAATCGACTGGATTGCCGACCACTGCGAGCCGTGCTCGCCCTCGTGCTCGCGCACCATCCGCACGGCACGTTCACGCACCTCAGGGGAAAACGGGGCTGTTCGTTTCGTCATGGCTCCATCCTCTCAGAAGTTGGAGCCTCCGAAAAACCCGGAGCGGTTCAGCCCCCTGCCTCGACCCAAGCCTGTGGGCGGCCTGTGCACGGCCCTGTGGGCCTTCCCGGGACAAGGAGGTGACCGGGCCCGGCCCGGGCCTGTGGGCGAGCCGGTGGACGGGCGGTGGATGAGCGGGCGCAGAGTTCGATACGGGGCCGGATCGCGGGATCGCGGCCTGCGCAGAGTTCGATACGCGGGGGCCTCGCGAAACCGGCCGGTTTCCGAGGGCCTGGGCGGGGCCCGACGCCGAATCCGATGCGCGGCCACGCCGAATCCGATGCGCGAACCCCCGGAATCCCCGCAGAATCCGATGCGCCTCCACGCAGAATCCGATGCCGATCCACGCAGACCCGTATGCGCGACCACCCCGTAAGCCCCTGTCGGATCGGCGGAATTCGCCCCTCCATATAATCCACATAACTGACTCTCTGAGAATCCATGACTGATAAGTCACCTATAGGCCCGAGAGAGGGTTCGTTTTGAAGAACGCTACGACGCGCCTCCGGCGCGGATTGGATCCAATCGGACATCGGTCGGGAATTTACGGAATAATTGAGGAATATCAGTCCCCTGCCCCATCCGCCGGGGCGCTTTCCCGGACGCCCGGGGGGGCCTATGAGCGGGGTCGAGGCGCCGCCGGAGGCGGCGCGGGCGGATGGCGAGCGAGCATGAGCACCCCCCGATCGCGCGGCTTCTCGGGATCATGGCGCGGCTGCGCGATCCGGACGGAGGCTGTCCCTGGGACCTGGCCCAGACCCATGCCAGCATCGTCCCCTACACGATCGAGGAGGCCTACGAGGTCGCCGAGGCGGTGGAGAGCGGCGACCCGGAGGAGCTGCGCGACGAGCTCGGCGACCTCTTGTTCCAGGTGGTGTTCCAGGCCCGGATCGCCGAGGAGGCCGGCACCTTCGCGTTCGACGACGTGGCCACCGCCATCGCCGACAAGATGGTGCGCCGCCACCCCCACATCTTCGGCGAGGTCCGCGGCCTCGATCAGGCTGCGGTGAATGCCCAATGGGCGGCGATCAAGGCCGAGGAACGGGCGGCGAAGGGCCGCCCGGCGCCGCAGGATACGCTCGCCGGCGTGCCCCTGGCGCTGCCCGCCCTCGCCCGCGCCGAGAAGATCTCCCGCAAGGCGGCCTCCGTCGGCTTCGACTGGCCGGACGCCGCGGAGGTCATCGCCAAGGTACGCGAGGAGACCGACGAGGTGGCCCAGGCGCTCGCCGGAGAAGGCCCGGAGGCGGTGGCGGAAGAAATCGGCGACCTGCTGTTCTCGGTCGCCAACCTCGCCCGCCATGCCGGAATCGATCCCGAGGAGGCGCTGCGGCGGGCGAACCTCAAATTCCAGCGCCGCTTCTCCGCGATGGAGGCCGAGGTGACGAAGGACGGGCGCAGCCTGCCGGAGGCCGGCCTCGCCGCCATGGAGGCGGCCTGGGTCGCGGTGAAGAGGCGGGAGCGCTGAAGCGGGCGCACCCAACGAGAGGCATGGCCGGCCGGGCTTGACCGGCGATCGAATAAGAGAGAACTTCTCAAGAATGAGAGATTCCCTTGCGCTGGGCCGCGCTTCCGGCCCCTCGCCCGAGCCCCAGGCCTCGGAGATCGACCTGCGCCTCGCTGCCCGGCTCGCCGCCTTGCGGCAGGAGCACGGCCTGTCCCTCGACGCGCTGGCGAGCGCCAGCGGCATCAGCCGGGCGACCCTGTCGCGGCTGGAGCGCGGCGACACCAGCCCGACCGCCTCGCTGCTCGGCCGGCTCTGCACCGTCTATGGCCGGCCGATGTCGCGGCTGCTGGCCGAGATCGAGGCCGACCCGGCCCGGCTGGTGCGCGAGGCCGAGCAGGGCGTCTGGGTCGATCCCGAGACCGGCTTTCGCCGCCGCATCGTCTCGCCCCCGGCGAAGGGTTTTTCCGCCGAGCTCGTCCACGGCACCCTGCCGGCGGGGGCGGCCATCGCCTACGAGGCGCCGCCGGTCGGCGGCCTCGAGCATCACCTCTGGATGCTGGAGGGCCGGCTCGACCTCACCCTCGACGGCGTCACCCACGCCCTCTCGCCGGGGGATTGCCTGCGCTACCTCCTCGCCGGCGCCTCGCGCTTTTCCTGCCCGGGCCCGGAGGCCCGCTACCTCATCGCGATCTGCCGGCCGTGAGATTCCCCATGTTCTCGATCGATCACCTCTCGCCCGAGGCGGCCGAGGCCGCCCTGCCCGACCTCGCCGCCCTGCTCCATGCCTGCGTGCTCCAGGGCGCCAGCATCGGCTTCGTGCTGCCCTTCACTCTCCCCGAGGCCGAGGCGTTCTGGCGCGACGGGCTGCCGGCCCTGCGCAGCGGCGCGCGCCGGCTGCTGGTGGCGCGGCAGGGGGGCCGGCAAGAGGGGCGCCAAGAAGGGCGCCAAGAGGGGCGCATCGTCGGCAGCACCCAGGTCGGACTCGCCGCCCCGCCGAACGGCCGCCACCGGGCCGAGATCACCAAGGTGCTGGTCCATCCGGAGGCACGCCGCCGCGGCCTCGGCCGGGCCCTGATGCTGGAGGCCGAGGCCGTGGCCCGGGCCGAGAGGCGCTCGCTCCTGATCCTCGACACCCGGTCCGACGATGCCGGCGAGGCGCTCTACCGTGCGCTCGGCTACGCCGTCACCGGCGTGGTGCCGGACTATGCCTGCTCGCCGGAGGGCGTGCCGGAGCCCTGCACCTTCATGTACAAGCGGCTCCAGGCCTTTTCGCGCCAGATTGGAACCTGACGGATTTTTGATGCGCCGATCGCTTGCGCGCAATCGAATCCTCGGGTCATGTCGCGCCGGGCCGAATCGGCCCTGTGAGGGGATGACCGACGATGACCCACACCACGCTCCGGCGCGCGCTCCTCGGCGCCGCGCTGATGCTCGCCGCGCCCGCCGCTGTCGCGCAGAAGGCCCTCGCGCAGGACGCGTCGTCCACCGCCGAGCAGACCATCGCGGCGATGACCAAGATCTTCGGCGACCATCCGGGCAAGCGCTCGAACCACGCCAAGGGCGTGGTGGTCGAGGGCAGCTTCACCCCCTCGAAGGAGGCCGCGACCTTGAGCAAGGCGAGCGTGTTCTCCGGCGCCGCCGTGCCGGTGACGGTGCGCTTCTCCGATGCGACCGGCCTGCCGCAGATCCCGGACGGCGCGCCCGAGGCCAACCCGCACGGCCTGTCGATCAAGTTCAAGCCCGCCGACGGCGCCGAGATGGACGTCGTCACCAACTCGCTGAAGTTCTTCCCCGTGGCGACCGGCGAGGAGTTCCGGGATCTCCTGGTGGCGATCACCAGGAGCGGCCCCGACGCGCAAAAGCCCAGCCCGGTCGAGCAGTTCATGGCGGCGCACCCGGCCGCCCCGAGGGCGCTCGCCACCGCCCGGACCCCGTCGAGCTTCGGCCGCCAGACCTACAACGGCGTCAACGCCTTCGTGCTGATCGATGCCGCCGGCAAGCGCACCCCCTTCCGCTACCGCATCGTGCCGGTGGCCGGCGAGGAGATCCTGAGCGCCGACGACGCCAAGGCCAAGGGCCCGAACTACCTCGTCGAGGAGATGCCGGCGAGCCTCGCCAAGGCCCCGGTGTCGTTCCGGGTGCTGGCCCAGATCGCCCAGCCCGGCGACGCGACCAAGGATGCGACGATTCCCTGGCCGGAGGACCGGCGGCTGGTCGATCTCGGCACCCTGACCGTGACCAAGGCGGTCCCCGACAGCGAGACCGCCGAGAAGGCGCTCTTGTTCATGCCCAACAACCTGCCGGACGGCGTCGAGGTCTCCGACGACCCGCTGATCGACGCCCGGGTGCAGGCCTACGCGATCTCGTTCGGTCGCCGCTCGCAGTGAGCGACGGGCGCGCGCGGTTCGGGCCGCGCGCCTCCCTCACGCCGCCTCCCGTGCCAGGGGCTGGATGCGGTCGATCTCCGCCCCGATCTCCCTCTGGGCGCGCCGAAGCTCGTAATCCCCCCGGAGGTTGGTCCACACCTGCGGGTTCATGCCGAAAGTGCGCCCGAGCCGGAGCGCGGTGTCGGCCGAGACCGGCGTCTCCTCCCGCACGATCCGCTCGATCCGGGTGCGCGGCACCCCGCAGGCCTTGGCGACCGCGTAGGGGGTGAGGCCGAGCGGCACCATGAACTCCTCGCGCAGCACCTCTCCGGGATGGAGAGGCGGAAGCAGGTCTTCGGTTTCCAGTTCGATCGCCATGGGGTGATCCGTTACGGTTCTTTCAAGCAGTAAAACGAGAAGATCAGAATATCTGATTCTGCTCGACGGTCTTGATACATTCCGCGTCATTCCGGTCTCCGCTGTGTGCCCCCGGAATGATCTGGAGAGGCGGAAGCGAAAGCACTCGGGCAGATCGTCGTTGCGGCAATCACGCCTCGCCGCTACTCCCACCCCCATGACCCCCTTCCTCAAGGCCAACCTCCGCTGGCTCGCGGCCGGGTTCCTGCTCCTGTTCTGCGGCTGCTTCGGCCAGACCTTCGTGGTCGCCCTGTCGGGCGGGGCGATCCGGCGGGAATTCGGGCTGTCGGACGGGGCGTTCGGGGCGCTCTATGCCGGCGTCACCCTGGCCTCGGCCGTCGCGCTGGCGGGGCTCGGCGGGCTCATCGACCGCTGGCCGGCGTCGCGGGTGGTGAGCCTCGCGGCCGGCCTGCTGGCGGCCGGCGCCGCCGGCCTCAGCCTGTCGCCGAACCTCCTCGCCCTCGCCCCGAGCCTCTTTCTGCTCCGCCTCGCCGGCCAGGGGCTGATGCTGCAGACCGCCTACACGCTCCTCGGGCGCTGGTTCTCGGCGGAGCGTGGCCGGGCGGTGTCGCTCGCCGCCCTCGGGCTCAATGCCGGCCAGGCCTGCCTGCCCCTCGGATTCGTCACCGCGACCGCCCTCCTCGGCTGGCGCGGCGCCTGGCTCGGCATCGCCCTGCTCCTGGTCCTCGTCGCCCTGCCCCTCGCCCGGGTCCTGGTGCGGCGCGAGCGGGTGCCGGAGGCGACGACCCGCTCCGGCCCGGCTCACGGGGCGACGCGGGCGCAGGCCCTCGCCGACCCGTTCCTCTACGGGCTGCTCGCGGCGATGCTGCCGCCCTCCTTCATCAGCAACACGATCTTCTTCCACCAGGTGCATCTCGCCGAGAGCCGGGGCTGGTCGCCGGAGGTGCTGGCCGCCGCCTTCCCGCCCTACGCGGTGGCGGCCTTCCTCTGCCTGCTCGTCGCCGGCCGCCTCGTCGACCGGTTCTCGGCCCTGGCGCTGCTGCCCTTCTACCTGGTGCCGTTCGGCCTCGGCTGCCTGATCCTCGGCGGGATCTCCGCTCCTTCCGCCGCCTTCGCCTTCATGCTGCTCTACGGCGTCACCGACGGGATCTCGCTGACCCTGTTCGGCGCCCTCTGGCCGGAGGTCTACGGCACCCGCCATCTCGGGGCGATCCGCGGCGCCATCGTGGCGATCATGGTGCTGGGCACGGCTTTCGGCCCCTTCCTGTCGGGCCTGCTCATCGATGCCGGCATGCCCTTCGCCGGCATCGTCACCGGGATGGGGGTCTATTGCCTGGGTGTCTCGGCCGCCTTCTGCCTGGTCCGGCGCCGGCTCGCCGCGCATCTGCGCGGGCGCCGCTTCGCCGCCGCGTGACACACCGCTTGGGCCGGATCGACCGCTTCGGGGGGATCGCCCTCTTGGGCGGGATCGCCCTCTTGGGCGGATCGACCGCTTCGGCGGGATCGCCCTCTTGGGCCGGATCTACCTTCTTGGCCAAGTCCAGGACGGCGGGTCGTGGTCCGGCGCCAGGGTCTCGCCGAGGCGCTTCTCCAGGGTGATGCGGGACGCCCCCTCCCGCTCCAGGGCCGCCACCAGGGCGGCGGCATGCGACACCACCAGGATCTGCGTGCGCTCCGAGGCCCGGGCGATCAGCCCGGCGAGCGGCGCCAGCAGTTCGGCATGCAGGCTGGTCTCGGGCTCGTTGAGCACCATCAGGTCGGGAGGGCGCGGCGACAGCAGGGCCGCGGCGAGCAGGATGTAGCGCAGGGTCCCGTCCGAGAGCTCGGCCCCGCGTAAAGGACGCAGCAATCCGTGCTGACGGAGTTCGAGCGCGAAGTGGCCCTCGCTGCTCGCGACCGCGAGGGACGATCCCGGAAAGGCCTCGGCGATGGTCGCGTCGAGGGCATCCCGGTCGCCGATCTCCAGGATGGTCTGGATCGCCGCCGCCACGTCGGCGCCGCCGGCGGCGAGCACCGGCGTGCGGGTGCCGATCTGCGGCCGGCGGGCCGGCGCGTCCCGGTCGGTGCGGAAATGGTCGTAGAAGCGCCAGGCCCGCATCCGCTCGCGGAGCATCAGCACGTCGAGGGCCTCGCGGGGATCGGCGCCGTGGGTCATCAGGCTGTCGAAGGCGGGCAGGTCGCTAAGGGCCTCGATCCAGGTGCCGGTGCCGTCGCGCAGGCGCACCAGCGGCCCGCGGCGCTCGGCGAAGACGTTGGCCCGCCCGACGATCGGCCCGTTCCAGACGCTCTCCGCCTTGATTTCGGGATCGTGGGCGAAGAACGTGTCCTCGTAGGACGGCGCCGGCAGGCCGAGCGCGATGGCGTAGCCGACATCGTCGTCCGAGAAGCCGAGCTTCACCTCGACCGGATGGCGCCGTACCGTGCCCTCGACCCGGTGCGTGCCGTCGAGGACCCGGCGCCCGAACGTCTCCGGTCCCGCCCACAAGGCCGAGGCGAAGCCGCCTTCGTGCGCGAGCGACGGGATTGCCCGCCCTTGAGCGACCTCGGCGAGGAGCCGCAGGGCGCGGTAGAGGCTCGACTTGCCGCTGCCGTTCGCCCCCGTCACCACGGTCAGCCGGTCGAGGCCGAAGACGACGTCGCGGATCGAGCGGTAGCCGGAGATGGCGAGGCGGTGGATCGGCATGGAGTCTCGCCTGTTCCCTTGGGGAGCGATGCGCACGGGGCCGTGCAGCCGGGCCTTCGCAGGCCCGCCGCGCAAGGTCATGACATCTGACCGGGCGGCAGGTGGCAAGCGGACAGGGATCGCGTCAGTATTTCAAGCCCGTGTCGCAGAGCACGGTCACCGCGGTCGCGTCGGCGGGGAGGCGCCCGGAGCGCAGCAGCGCGGCGGCCGCGGCGACGTTGGCAGCGGCCGAGTAGCCGACATGCAGGCCCTCCTGCGTCGCGAGCGCCCGGCGCCAGCGTTCGACCTCCTGATCGGTCACGGCGAGGGACAGGTCCATCAGGCCCTCTGACCAGTGGGGAGGGACGCTCCCGTAGCTCGTGCCCTGGATGAGGTGGCGGGGTTTCGTCACCGCCAGCCCCGCCAGGGGCTGGCACCCGTCGGGCTCGACGGCGGCGCAGATCACGCGAGGATTGCGGGCGCGCAAGGCGGCGGCCACCCCGAGGAAGGTCGCCCCCGTCCCCACGGCGGCCAGCCAGGCATCGATCCGGCCGGAGGATTGCGCCCAGATTTCCGGCCCGGTCGTCTCCGCATGGGCGCGCACGCCGTCCGGAGCATGGAACTGGTCGACGTAGAAGCCTCCCCGCTCCGCCGCGAGGCGTCGGCCGCCGCATTCACGTCGGCGCCGGTGACCTGCCCGGGAGCACCGTCCACCTGGGCTACCAGCACGACCTCGGCCCCCAGGGCTTCCAGCATCCGCGCCCGCTGGGGACTGTTCCCGGACGACATCGTGACCACGAGCGGATGGCCCAAACCCGCGCAGGCCACGGCGAGGCCGGCGCCCATGTTGCCGCTGGTCATCTCCACGACGGGCGCACCCGGGGCCAGCCGCCCGTCCGCGCGCGCGGCGAGGATGATGGCGCGGGCCGCCCGATCCTTGACGCTCCCGCCGGGCTGCATGAACTCGGCCTTCGCCAGGATGCGGCCGGGTCCCCGGTGGACGCGGTCGAGGGCGAGCAGCGGCGTGTTGCCGATCAGGCCGAGGGCGGACGGCGTGACCGTCGCGGCCGGGGACGCTTGGCGTGGCGACGATGGATCCATCGCGCAACTCTAGCAGGCCCGTCGTTCCATCGGGAGAGGCGTGGTTCCGCCGAGGGACGGGAGGTCGACCAGGGTCCGCCCCTGGGATCGCCTCATCCTCCGGCATCGGCGGTTCCGGCCCTTCGACGCCCCCGGGACGGTGGGGGCGCCTCCGTCACGGGTTCGCGCACGAGTTCGCGCGGGACGCCCTACGCAACTCCCTTCAGCCGCCGCGCCGCGCCGAACCGGTTGAGGAAGCGGGGCTCCTTCTCCGGCGCGACCCGGACCACGAGGTGCATGGCGCCGGAGGCGTCCTCGCGGCGGTCCAGGACCTCGGCGTTCTCGTAGAGCCAGTGCAGCTCGGCGCCCTGCGCCGGCTCCAGGATCACCGCGAAGCTCGTGCGGGCGGCGGCGATCCGGGCCTCGATCCGGCTCATCAGGCGGTCGATGCCCTCGCCGGTCAGCGCCGAGAGCAGCACGGGCTTCGGCCCGTCCTTGCTCCCGTTCGGCCGGCTCAGGTTGAGCAGGCGCTCGCGCTCGGCGTCGTCGAGGAGGTCAGCCTTGTTCCAGACCTCGATGATGCGGTCGGCATCGGGCTCGATGCCGAGCTCGGCGAGCACCTCCGCCACGTCGGCGCCCTGCGCCTCCGCGTCCTCGTGGGCGATGTCGCGGACATGGAGCAGGATGTCGGCCTCGATCACGTCCTCCAGCGTCGCCCGGAAGGCGGCGATCAGCATGGTCGGCAGGTCGGAGATGAAGCCGACCGTGTCGGACAGGATCGCGGTCTCGCCGTGCGGCAGCTTGATCGCCCGGGCGGTCGGGTCGAGGGTCGCGAACAGCATGTTTTCCGCCAGGACCTCGGCCCGGGTCAGGCGGTTGAACAGGGTCGACTTGCCCGCATTGGTGTAGCCGACGAGCGCCACGATCGGGTACGGCACCCGGCGCCGCGAGCGGCGGTGCAGGCCGCGGGTGCGGGTGACGGTCTCGAGCTCGCGCTCGATCCGGGTCATCCGCTCCTGGATCATTCGCCGGTCGGCCTCGATCTGGGTCTCGCCCGGGCCGCCGAGGAAGCCGAAGCCGCCGCGCTGGCGCTCGAGGTGGGTCCAGGACCGCACCAGCCGGCTGCGCTGATAGGCGAGATGCGCGTGCTCGACCTGGAGCGTACCCTCGCGGGTCGAGGCGCGCCGGCCGAAGATCTCCAGGATCAGGCCGGTGCGGTCGATGACCTTGACGCCCCAGGCCTTCTCCAGGTTGCGCTGCTGCACCGGCGAGAGAGCGCAATCCATCACCACGAGGCGGATCCCGTCGGCCTCGATCCGCCCGGCGATCTCCTCCACCCGGCCCTTGCCGAGGAAGGTCGAGGGCCGGATCTGCTGGACGGTGACGAGGAGCTTGTCGGCCACGTCGAGCTCGATCGCGGCAGCGAGGCCCACCGCCTCGTCGAGGCGCGCGAGGGCTGGGCGGGGTTCGCCGCCGGCATCACGCCTTGTCTGGTAGGGGCCGATCACCAGCGTGCGGGTCTCGGCCGCGATCGCGGCCTCCGGCTCGGCCTGGCGCTGCAGGCGGATCTCGCCCGGTATCCGCGGTTCCATCGTGTCTCCGGCTGCTCCCGTATGGTCGGGAGTCCATCGGACAGAGGTTGGATGGCGGCTCGGGAGAATCAAGCGGCAGGGCGCGCCCGCGGCCGGGATTTGATGGCGTCGGCGAACGAAAAAACAGGCTGCGAAAAAACAGGCCGCCAAAAGACAGGCCGCCAAAAGACAGGCCGCCAAAAGACAGGCCGCATCGTGCGGCCTGGACACTGGCATGGGGACGACGGCACGGGCGCGTCCGCGGGGCGCACGGGCCCGCGGCTGAGTGCACCTCACGAAACTCCCGCTGCGCCGCCGCCACAGCGAGCGACGACGGTAATCGGGGGTTTTGTGAGAGACACTTAGTCGCGCAGGCTTGGCCGCGCGCCTCTTCCTTCGGGCGGGTTCAGGCCTTCTCGGCCCCCTCCTCGCCCTGCTCGAACAGCTGCACGGGATGGCCCGGCATGATCGTCGAGATCGCGTGCTTGTAGACGAGCTGCGAGTGGCCGTCGCGCCGCAGCAGCACGCAGAAGTTGTCGAACCAAGTCACGACACCCTGCAACTTCACGCCGTTGACCAGGAAGATCGTCAGCGGAATCTTGTTCTTGCGAACGTGGTTGAGGAAGGTGTCCTGCAGATTCTGAGCGCGTTCGCCCGCCATTCTTCTTGTCCTTTGAACCCGCTGCCAGTCCCGGTTGACGGGTCGGTCCGTGTTGTTGTGCTGCGGGAGGCGCGGCGCGCCGCCCGGGGAACCGGCCGCCCCATTACACGGTGAAGCTCGCCCGGGCGCAAGTGCAGACTGGCCGCAGGGGAAGTCCCCGGGCCGCCGAACCTGCCGCATCCGGCCGTGCCCGCGATCCTGTCGCGCTCCGGCCACAGGCCGCCCTAGCAGAAAGGCCCGAGCTTGGCACTCACAAATGTGCGGCCGGGCCGGTCCCGATCGCGGGTCTTCGTCCGGCGGGCGGTCGTCAGGCGCCGATGCCGAGGGACTTGAGCTTCCGGTGCAGGGCCGAGCGCTCCATGCCGATGAACTCGGCGGTGCGGGAGATGTTGCCGGAGAAGCGGGCGATCTGCGCCACCAGGTACTCGCGCTCGAAGATCTCGCGCGCCTCGCGGAGCGCCAGGCTCATCAGCTTCTCGCCGCCGGCGCCGCTCGGGGTGGTGGGCACGAGCGCCCCGACCTCGCTCGGCAGCATCTCGGTCGTGACCTCGGTCTCGGGGTCGCCCTGCGTCAGGATCATCAGCCGCTCGACGTTGTTGCGCAGCTGGCGGACGTTGCCGGGCCAGTCGTGCGACTGCAGCACCGCCATCGCGTCGGCGGCGATGCGCCGCTGCGGCAGGCCGGTGGCGGCCGAGATCTGCTCCATGAAGAACGCGATCAGCTCCGGCACGTCCTCGCGCCGCTCGGCGAGCGAGGGCACCCGGATCGGGACGACGCTCAGGCGGTGGAACAGGTCCTCGCGGAAGCGCCCGCCGGCGATCTCCTCGGCGAGGTCGCGCGACGAGGACGAGATGATCCGCACGTCGACATAAACCCTCGTGGTTCCGCCGACGCGCTGGAAGTTCTGGTCGACGAGGACCCGCAGGATGCGGTTCTGGGTCTCGCGCGGCATGTCCGCGACCTCGTCGATGTAGAGGCTGCCGCCATGCGCCTCCTCGAGCGCCCCGACCCGCCGTGGCTTGCCGTCCTGGGCCTCGACCCCGAACAGCTCGGCCTCCATCGTCTCGGGGGTGATCGTGGCGGCGTTGATCACCACGAAGGGGCCGTTCGCCCGCGACGAGGCGGCGTGGATGGTGCGGGCCGAGAGCTCCTTGCCGGAGCCCGGCGCGCCCGAGATCATCACCCGGGCATTGGTCGGGGCGACGCGCTCGACGGTCTGGCGCAGCTGGTTGGCCGCCACGGAGGCGCCGACGATGCGGCTCGCCTGGCCGGAGCGCGCCTTGAGGTCGCGCACCTCGCGCTTGAGGCGCGAGGCCTCCAGGGCCCGCTCGGCCACCAGGATCAGCCGGTCGGCCTTGAACGGCTTCTCGATGAAGTCGTAGGCGCCCGCCTTGATCGCCGAGACCGCGGTCTCGATGTTGCCGTGGCCCGAGATCATCACCACCGGCAGGTCCGGGGCCTGGGCCTTGATCACGTCGAGCACCTGCAGCCCGTCGAGGCGCGAGCCCTGGAGCCAGATGTCGAGGAAGACGAGGTGCGGCCGGCGCGCCTCGATCGCCGCCAGCGCCTCGTCGGAGGAGCCGGCGGTACGGGTGCGGTGGCCCTCGTCGTCGAGGATGCCGGCGACGAGCTCGCGGATGTCGGCCTCGTCATCGACGATCAGAATGTCGGCGCTCATGGCTTCAGGGCCTCCCCGCGATGCGGGTGGCAGGCCTGACGGCCCCGCGGCACCCCGTGCTGTGGCGAATGTGATGATGACGATGGCTGTACCGGCGGCGCCGGGTCCGGCAAGGGGCGGGCCGCCTCACGCCGCGGGCTCCGGGGAGATCTCCGGAGAGGTCTTCGGGCTCTCGGCCGGCCGTGCGGACCGGCTCGCGCCGCCCGGCGGCTCGTCGCGCCGCACCTCCCTGAGGACCCGCATGCGCACCTGCCCGCCGCGCCCGCGCGGGTTGTCGTTCAGCTCGATGCCGCCGCCGTGCTCTTCCAAGACCTTGCTCACGATCGCCAATCCGAGGCCCGTGCCCCCCTCGCGGGTGGTCATATAGGGTTCGAGCAGCCGCTGGCGCCCTTCCTGCGGGAATCCCTTGCCGGTATCGGTGATCTCGATCACCGCGGCCTCGCCCTCCTCGTAGAGGCGCACGGCGATCAGGCTCTCGCCCCGGACGTCCTCCGGCACCGCCTGCACCGCCTCGACGGCGTTCTTGAGGATGTTGGTGATCGCCTGCGACAGGAGCCGCGTGTCGAAGGCGGCGCTGATGCGGTTGATGCCCTCCTCCAGCGTGAAGGTCACGTCGGGATGGGCCACCCGCATCATGAACAGGTTCTGCTTGACGATCTCGGTCAGGTCGTTCCGGGCGATGGCCGGCTTGGGCATCCTGGCGAAGGACGAGAACTCGTCCACCATCCGCTTGATGTCGTCGACCTGGCGCACGATCGTGGCGACGCACTGCTCGAACACCTCCTTGTCGGCGGTGATGACACGCCCGTACTTGCGGCGGATACGCTCGGCGGAGAGCTGGATCGGGGTCAGGGGGTTCTTGATCTCGTGGGCGATGCGGCGGGCGACGTCGGCCCAGGCCGAGGTGCGCTGCGCGCTCACCAGGTCGGTGATGTCGTCGAGGGTGACGACGTAGCCGCGGTTGCCGTCCTGCGACTGCTCGCTCGTGGTGCGCACGTCGATGGTGCGCTCGCGGCCGTTGCGGGCGATCTGGATCTGCTGCTGGGTCGGGCGGGCGCGCGAATCCCCCGGCAGGGCGCCGAGCTCCGGCATCACCGCCTCCAGGGGCTGGCCGACGAGGTCGGCCGCAGCGCGCCCGAGCATCCGCTCGGCGGAGGGGTTGGCGATGGTGATGACCCCGCGCCCGTCGACGCCGATCACGCCCGCCGGCACCCCGGCCAGCACCGCCTCGGTGAAGCGGCGGCGGCTGTCGATCTGCTCGCTCTGCTCGATCAGGGTGGCACGCTGGCGGCTGAGCTCCTGGGTCATCTTGTTGAAGCTCTCGCCCAGGTGCTGCAGGTCGCCCTCCGTCTTCCGGAACGGGACCTGGGCGTAGTAGTTGCCCGACGCCACCTGGTCGGCGGCGTTGATCAGCCGGCGGATCGGCGCCACGAAGCGGTTGGCGAAGTTGAGCCCGAACCACACCGCCGAAAGCAGCGCGATCAGGGCGATCAGCGCGAACATCGTCGCGAAGGCGATCTGCACGCTGCGCCGCCCGGCATCGATGGTCAGGAACTCGGTCGCGGCGGCCCGCGACACCCCCGGGAACTCGACCGCGAGCCGCGTCACCTCGCGCTCGACCAAGAGGAAGGCATCGTCATAGGCCGGCAGCTTCATCAGCGTGCCGAAGACCCGTCCCTCCCGCGGCAGCAGGCAGGTGGCGTCGGCGGATTTCGCCGCCTCGTCGAAGTCGCTGGCCGAGGGCAGCGGCGGGTCCTTGAGGATGTCGATATTGGCCCGCGCCACGGTCTCGGTCGGCGAGCGCATGATCCGGGCGATCGGCAGGCCGAGCGAGGCGGCCCGCGCGGTGAGGAAGTTCTCGAACCAGGCCCGCTCGACGTCGAAGGCGGGGCGCGCCCGGGTGAGGTCGTCGGAGAGGATGCGGGCCTCGCGGGCGAGGCTCTGGCACTGGTTGGTCAGGTAGGCATCGGCCACGTCGACCGACATCAGCACGACGTTGCGCATCCGGTCGGAGAACCAGGGCGACAGGCCGCGCTCCAGGGTGATCGACGCCACCACGGCGAGCAGCACCGTCGGCAGGGTCGCGATCAGGCTGAACAGGCCGACGATGCGGGTGTGGAGCCGGGCCGCCGCCGCGTTGGTCCGCCGGGCGCGCAGGAAGACCCGCGCCTCCCAGGCGATGACCACGACGAGCAGCAGCACCAGGGCGACGTTGCTGAGCAGCAGCGCCACCACCACGGTGTGGGTCGGCGCGATCGCGGTGGCACCGACCAGGATCAGGAAGGTGGCGAGCGCCAGCGCCAGGGCGACGATGACCGCGAGTGCCCCGAACCAGCCCGGACCCCGCGGCGCGGCGTCCTGAGCCGGCCCGGGCGGGCCCGGCCTGGTCGTGTGGCCGGCCGCGCCGGAGGGGGGCGCTGGAGCCCGGGGGCGACGTGTGAACAGCATCCGTGGTGCAAGGCCACTACAGTGTGGCGAAATTAATACGGATGCGGGCGCGACGGCAATCGGGGCCGGCGGTCACGCCGTCCGGCCCGAGCGATGGAGCCCCGATCGGTGGCCCTTGATCCAGGCGATCCTTGGTCCAGGCGAGCTTTGGATCGGGCGACCTCCGGGTCGAGGCCTCAGGCGGCCTGGTTCGAGCGCGGGCGGCGGACCACCGGCTTCTGGCCGAGCCCGATGCTCTTGGCGAGCTCAGAGCGCTGGGCGGCATAGTTGGCGGCGACCATCGGATAGTCCGGCGGAAGGCCCCATTTCTGGCGGTACTGCTCGGGAGTGAGCCCGCGCCCGGCCAGGTGGCGCTTCAGCGTCCGGTACCGGCGCCCGTCCTCCAGGCTGATCAGGTAGTCGGGCGTGACGGTCTTCTTGATCGGCACCGGCGGCGTCAGCCGCTCGGGCTCCGCCGGGACGGCCGAGCCGAGCCGAGCCACCGCCTCATGGACGCTGCGGATCAGGCTCGACAGCTCGCCCACCGGCACGCTGTTGTTCGACACGTAGGCCGACACAATATCGGACACCAGGCCGATCATCTGAGGCGTTTCGACGTGGTCAGCTGAACTCATTGCGATCCTCGAGAAGTGCGGCCCCCGTCACAGGTGATGGATGTTACGCCAGTCTCCGTCAACCGCAAGGTCTCTCGATCAACACAAGAGTCGGCACTGCATTAGCTCTGTCCTGTTCCCCAAGGTCATGAAGATTGACCGATGCGGCGGATCGCGGTCTGGAGCAGCGTCCCCGGCGGAGCGCGGTCTGCGTGAAAAAATCCTTGTTGTTCATAGGCTTGCCGGAACAGTCGAGGCCCCCGGCAGGTCAATCGCGGGATGTTCGGCCCGTCGCGGTCATCACCTTATCATTGATATAATCAACGATCCGATACGCTGCAGGCCCTTCGAGCGGCCCGCTGAGATCCAATCCAGGCACCCACTGTGCGGGTGACGCGCAGCGCCATGATCGGTCGAGACCGTGATGCGGCGTCGGAAGATCGGCCTAGGTCACCCTGCCCCGTGATCGCGCCATGTCTTCGCAAGACGAGCCGTGATGTCCCCAGGTAAGGAGACATATTTTCTACTTGAGGTTGTGCGGCTTGACAACGCCAGCAACCGCTCTTCACTCAAGGATGTCGTTGTGAAAATGGGGCCGGAACCGCATCGGCGCCGGCGCCGGCGGGATCGTCCGGCGTTTCGGGCGGCGGAGGCGCGCGCGGCGGGCGAGACCAAAACGGGCCAGGGCGGCCCGTCTGCCCTCCGGTCTTGCCGGATTATCCTGGCCCGCCCCCTGGCCTGCCGGACAATGCGTCGCAATGCCGCAAGATGACGGACCCTTTGTCCACGGACGCGTCCGCCTCAGCGCGGGGTGCGAAAGACCTGGAGGTCGAGGTCGCGGACCTTCTTGCGCAGGGTGTTGCGGTTCACGCCCAGGAGCTCCGCGGCGCGGATCTGGTTGCCGCGGGTCGCCGCCAGCGCCGCGCCGATCAGCGGGCCCTCGATCTCGCGCAGGATGCGGTGATAGAGGCCGGGCGGCGGCAGGGTGTCCCGGTAGCCCGAAAAATACTCCGACAGGTGCCGCTCCACCGCCGCCGACAGGCCCTCGGATTCCGTCCCGCCCTTGCGCCCCGTTCCCCCCTGCGCGGGGGCGGCCAGCGGCAGGGTGTCGAGCTCGGCCTCGATCACCGGGCCGGTGATCGTCTCCTGCGGGTAGAGCGCCGCGAGGCGCCGCACCAGGTTCTCGAGTTCGCGCACGTTGCCGGGCCAGCGGTAGCGCTTGAGCTTCTCCATCGCGTCGCCGTCGAGCTGCTTGCGCGTCAGGCCCTCGCGCTCGACCAGCACGAAGAAGTGGCGCACCAGGTCCGGCACGTCCTCGGAGCGCTCGCGCAGCGCCGGCAGGCGCAACGGCACGACGTTGAGGCGGAAGAACAGGTCCTCGCGGAAGATGCCCTGCTGGATCGAGACCCGCAGGTCCTTGTTCGTCGCCGCGATGATGCGGACATTGGTCTTGATCGGCACGCGGCCGCCGACGGTGGTGTACTCGCCCTGCTGGAGGACGCGAAGCAACCGGGTCTGGGCCTCCATCGGCATGTCGCCGATCTCGTCGAGGAACAGCGTCCCGCCCTCGGCCTGCTCGAAGCGGCCGGCCGAACGGGCGGTGGCGCCGGTGAAGGCCCCCTTCTCGTGGCCGAACAGCTCGGATTCGATCAGGTCGCGGGGAATCGCCGCCATGTTGACCGGCACGAACGGCCCCGACCGGCGCCGGCCGTAATCGTGGAGCGCGCGCGCCACCAGCTCCTTGCCGGTGCCGGACTCACCCGTGATCATCACCGTCAGGTCGGTCGGCATCAGCCGGGCGAGCGAGCGGTAGATCTCCTGCATCGCCGGGGAGCGGCCGACGAGGGGAATGTCCTCGTTCTCGGGCGCGGCGCCGGGCGCCGCGCTGCCGCGCGGGCGCGACAGGGCGCGGCCGACGATCGCGGTCAGCTCCTTCAGGTCGAAGGGTTTGGGGAGATACTCGTAGGCGCCGCGCTCGGAGGCGCGGATCGCCGTCATGAAGGTGTTCTGCGCGCTCATCACGATGATCGGCAGGTCCGGCCGCACCCGCTTGATCCGCGGCAGGAGATCGAAGGCGTTCTCGTCGGGCATCACCACGTCGGTGATGACGAGGTCGCCCTCGCCCTGCGCCACCCAGCGCCACAGGGTGGCGGCGTTGCCGGTCGAGCGGACCTCGTAGCCGGCGCGCGACAGCGCCTGGTTGAGCACGGTGCGGATGGCGGCGTCGTCGTCCGCCACGATGATGTGTCCGTTCGGCATGCGCTCACTCGGTCTCGGCGGAGGATTCGCGCCCGTCGCGGGCGTGCGACATCGGCAGGAGGACGCGGAAGGTGGTGCGGCGGGGGGCGGGGTCGCACTCGACGATGCCGCCATGGTCGCCGACGATCTTGGCGACGAGCGCCAGGCCGAGGCCCGACCCTTGCGCCTTGGTGGTGACGAAGGGGTCGAACAGGTCCGGCAAGAGCTCGGCCGAGACGCCCGGGCCGTTGTCGCGCACCGCCACTTCGATCGGCAGGCTCACCCGCTCGCGCGAGCCCGGCACCTGGAGGCGCAGGCCGGTGCGGAAGGCGGTCGAGAGGATGATCTCGCCGTCGACCGCGTCGGCGCCGATCGCCTCGGCGGCGTTCTTGACGAGATTCAGGATGACCTGGATCAGCTGGTCGCGGTTGCCGAGCACCGGCGGCAGCGACGGGTCGTAGTTCTCGACGAAGCGGATGTGGCGGGCGAAGCCCGACTGGGCCGAGCGCTTCACCTGGTCGAGGACGCCGTGGACGTTGACCGGGCCGCGCTCGACCGGGCGCTCGTCGCCGAACAATTCCATCCGCTCGACGATGCGCACGATCCGGTCGGATTCGTCGCAGATCAGCCGGGTCAGCAGCCGGTCGTCCTCGGCGGCCGACTGCTCGAGGAGCTGGGCGGCGCCGCGGATGCCGGCGAGCGGGTTCTTGATCTCGTGGGCCAGCATCGCGCCGAGCGCCACCATCGAGCGGGCGGCGCCCCGGTGGGTGAGCTGGCGGTTCATCTTGTCGGCGATGGTGCGCTCCTGGAGCATCAGCACCACGAGGTCGTCGTCGAGATGGGTCGCGAACACGTCGACGCTGCGCTCGATGCCGGTGCGCGGCGAGGCCAGCTCGACCCTGTACTCGCTGACGCTGGCCCGGCGCCGCCGCACCTCGTTGACGAGGGCGATGATCGGCGAGGAGAACGGGATGATGTCGCGCAGGCGCTGGCGCTGCATCATCCGGCGCGAATAGTCGAAGAAGTGCTCCGCCGCCATGTTGACCTGGAGGATGCGCTCGTCCGGGCCGATGGTCAGGACGGGCAGCGGCAGAGCGTTGATGATCATCTCGCTCGTTGGGGCGCTCATGAGCGACGCCTTCCGGGTGCGGGCGGCAGGGGGTGCGGACGCATCGCTCATCCTCATGCGGCCTGATGCTGAGGCCGTGCGGCCTGCTGCTCGGGCCGTGCGGCCGGTGCCTCGAAGGCGCGCCGCAGGAGCCGCGCGGCCTCGTCCGGGTCGGTGGTGGTGAGAAGCCGGGTCCGCTCGGGGGCAGAGAGCCCCCCGGCATGGTCGGCATAGGCCGCCAGGTGCTTGCGGGCGTGGCGCACGCCCATCCGGGCGCCGTAGAGGGCGATGAGCCCGTCGTAATGCTCGGCCGCCAGCTCCGCCCGCGCCGCGGCGTCGGGCTCCGCGAGAGCCTCCCCGGCGAGCCCCGCCGCCACGGCGGCGACGAGCCAGGGCCGCCCGACCGCCGCCCGGCCGATCATCACGGCGTCGGCGCCGGATTCGCGCAGGCAGGCCCGGGCATCGTCGAGGCCGGCGATATCGCCGTTGGCGACGAGCGGGATCGTCACGGCCTCGCGCACCGCCCGGATCGCCGCCCAGTCGGCGCGGCCGGTATAGAATTGCTGCCTCGTGCGGCCATGCACCGTGACGGCGGCGTAGCCGAGCCGTTCGGCCCGCCGGGCGAGGTCCGGGGCGTTGCGGGTGGCGTCGTCCCAGCCGAGCCGCATCTTGACGGTGACCGGCACCGCCACCGCCTCGCGCACCGCGGCGAGCAGGCGCTCGGCATGGTCGAGGTCGCGCATCAGCGCCGAGCCGGCCTGTCCGCCGGTCACGGCCTTGGCCGGGCAGCCCATGTTGACGTCGATCGCGTCGGCCCCGTTGGCCTCGGCGAGGCGCGCGCCTTCCGCCATCCAGCGCGGGTCGCAGCCGGCGAGCTGCACCACATGGGGCAGCACGCCCTCCCCCTCGGCGCGCAGCCGCGCCTCCTCGGTGCCGCGGGCGAAATCCTCCGCCGCCACCATCTCGGACACGGTCGCGGTGGCGCCGAGCCGGCGGGCGATGCGGCGCATGTGCAGGTCGGTCACGCCCGAGAGCGGCGCCAGCAGGGCCCCGCGCGCCAGCAGGGCGCCGGCGGCGAGACGCCCGGTTGGCAGCGCTGCCGGCCCGGCCCCCGGTGCTGCGGCGCTCAAATAATGGTCAGTCGTCATTGTGCACAGCAAATAGCCAAAACCGGCTCGGACGCAAGCGCGTTCGGGGGGCGTTCCCCGAATTGCCCGCGAATTGACCGCCGGGTGACCCTCGTCGGGCCGGTGGCCCGTGTCGCGGTGGCGTTCCGCGCCGGCTCTCGCCCGGGCGCGGCAGGATAGCGGGGCCGCGCGGCGGAATGGAAGCGGTGTCGGCCAGGCTTTGCTGCGCTGCGGGATGAGCGCTGAGCGCGGGCAGAGGGGCGGCTGTCGCTTGCCTGCGCCGGCCGTCGATGACATGGCACATCCATGAATTGCAGAGAGATATTATGTATCGATCTCGAATTTCGAGGTCGATCGCGTCCCCTCTCCCGTGTGGAACAGGGTCAGGGGATCGAGGATCCGGCGTGAAGGTGGAGACGGCCCCGGGTTGAACCCTGAGCGTCCCGCTGCCGGCACGGCTCTCAGCGCTTCACACTGAAGCGCCACCCTGCGTGATCTTCGAATCGCCTGGGGAGGGGGTCTCGCGACGTCCTTGTATTGAGAGGATCGCGGATGGGGGTGTCGTCATGCGTCATGCGCAACCCCAGATCCCGGATCGCGCAAGCAGGCGGATGTGGCGCCGGAAGAACCTGCCCTCCCCTCCTTCCCACGCGGCACCGCCCTTCCCCTGGTGCATTTGCCTCGCTGGGCCGCCGCCGCTAAGGAGCGGGCATTCCGGGAGCGACCTCTTTGACACTTCCCCAGATCGCCGCGGTGGTCGTCGCCGCGGGGCGCGGCATCCGCGTCGGCGGCGACACGCCCAAGCAGTATCGCCGCGTCGGCGGCCAGGCGGTCCTGACCCGGACCCTGGCGGCTCTCGCGGCCCATCCGGGCATCACGCGGATCCAGGTGGTGATCGCCGCGGACGCCGCCGCCTTCTACGACGAATGCCTCGGCGACCTCGAACTGGGGGCACGGGCCAAGCTCGCCCGGCCGGCCGAGGGCGGCGCCACCCGCCAGGCCTCGGTCCGGGCCGGGCTCGAGGCGCTGGCCCGGGAGGGTGCGCCCGACCTGGTGCTGGTGCATGATGCCGCCCGCCCCTTCGTCGACGGGGCGCTCATCGACCGGGCGATCGCGGCGGCGGAAAGCCACGGCGCCGCCGTGCCCGGCGTGCCGGTGAGCGACACGATCAAGGTGGTCGAGCCGGACGGCCGGGTGCGCGAGACGCCGAAGCGGGAAGAGTTGCGCGCGGTGCAGACCCCGCAGGCGTTCCGCTTCGCCCTCCTCGCCGAGGCGCATGGGCGGGCCGCGGCGCAGGGGCACGACGGCTTCACCGATGACGGGGCGCTCGCCGAATGGGCCGGCCTGCCGGTGGCGGTCTTCCCCGGCGACCTGCGCAACCGCAAGATCACCCAGGCCGCCGACCTCATCGAGGCCGACCGCGCCTTCTTGCCGGAGCCTCGCTCCGGTCGCGAATCCGGGGATGATTCCGCCATGACCCTTCTGACCCGCCTCGGCACCGGCTTCGACGTGCACGCCTTCACGGAGGGCGACCACGTGTGGCTCGGCGGCGTGCGCATCCCGGCCGATCGCGGCGTGCTCGCCCATTCGGACGGCGACGTGGTGCTGCACGCCCTCACCGACGCGATCCTGGGCGCGCTCGCCGACGGCGATATCGGCGTCCACTTCCCGCCGAGCGATCCGCGCTGGCGCGGCGCCTCCTCCGACCAGTTCCTGGCCGACGCGGTGCGGCGGGTGACCGAGCGCGGTGGGGTGATCGATCACCTCGACATCACGGTCCTGGCCGAGGCGCCCCGCATCGGCGCCCATCGCGAGGCGATCCGCAGCCGGATCGCCGAGATCGCCGGGGTGCCGCTCTCGGCGGTCTCGATCAAGGCGACCACGACGGAGAAGCTCGGCTTCGTCGGCCGGGCCGAGGGCCTCGCCGCCCAGGCCGCCGCCACGATAAGGTTGCCCGCGGCGACCGTCCGGCTGCCGGAGGCGCGTCCGTGATGTTCGATGCCGCCCTCGTCACCCGCGCGAGCGTGCTGATCGCCGCCTATCGCGAGCGCCAGGCCCGCCTCGTCACCGCCGAATCCTGCACCGGCGGCCTCGTCGCCGCCCTGCTGACCGAGGTGGCGGGCTCCTCCCTGGTGCTGGAGCGCGGCTTCGTCACCTATTCCAACGAGGCGAAGGCCGAGATCCTCGGCGTCGACTTCAACCTCATCTCGGCCCATGGCGCGGTGAGCGAGCCGGTGGCCCGGGCGATGGCCGAAGGGGCGCTCGCCCATTCGCGGGCCGACGTGGCGCTCGCCATCACGGGCGTCGCGGGTCCGGGCGGCGCCACGCCGACGAAGCCCGTGGGCCTCGTCCATTTCGGCCTCGTCGCCGCCGGCCGGGCGACCCGGCACATCGAGCGCCGCTACGGCGATCTCGGCCGCTCCGAGGTCCGGCGTTGCGCCGTCGAGGACGCGCTCGGCTTCCTGGAGATGGCGCTCGAGAAGGTGTGAGGCGCGGGGCGGCGGTCGGTTCCTCGACCTCTCGCGACAACTTGCGGCCACGAGGTCCCGGTTCGCTGGGCGCGAACGTCGAAATGCGAGAGCCTGTCCGATAGGGCGGACCGACTTGTCACCCTCGGCGGTTATGGGTCCCGGGTTCCGCTTTCGCGGCCCCGGGATGACGCGGAGGGTGGCAATTCGGTTGGCTGACCCGACAATCTCCGAGACGGGTCGAGGGCTTCACACGTCGAGATTGGCCACGTTCAGGGCGTTCTCCTGGATGAACTCCCGGCGCGGCTCGACCACGTCGCCCATCAGCTTGACGAACAGGTCGTCGGCGTCGGTCGTGTCCTTGACCTTCACCTGGAGGAGCGAGCGCACGTCGCGGTCGAGGGTGGTCTCCCAGAGCTGCTGGGCGGTCATCTCGCCCAGCCCCTTGTAGCGCTGGAGCTGCAAGCCCTTGCGGCCGAGGGCCATCATGCCCTCGAACAGCGCGACCGGCCCGTGCAGCATCGTTTCGTCGCCCCGGCGCACCAGGGTGACGGGGGCGCCGTAGATCTCGCTCAGGTTCTCGGCCCGCTCGTCGAGGCGGCGCGCCTCCTGCGAGTGGATCAGCGCCTCGTCGAGCACCGCGACCTGGCGCACGCCGCGCAGGGTCCGCGACAGCACGTAGCCGCCGTCCTTGGCCTCGCCCTCCCAGCCCTGCTCGATCTCGTCCGCGATGGTGTTGAGGCGCCGGGCGATCTCGTCGGCCACCACCTCGGCCTCGTCCGGGTTGCCGGCCACCGACGGGCGCAGGGCGCCCGCGATCGCCGCCTGCTCGACCACGACGCGGTCGTAGCGCGAATGCATCCCGTGCAGGACCTGGCGCACGCCGCGCGCCTCGTCGACCAGGGCCTTGAGCTGCGGCCCGCCGAACTCGGTGCCGGTGGCGAGCTTGAGCACCGCCCCGTCGACGCCGCCGTCGATCAGGTAATCCTCCAGCGCCCGGTCGTCCTTGAGGTAGATCGAGGTCTTGCCCTTCTGGGCTTTGTAGAGCGGCGGCTGGGCGATGTAGAGGTGGCCGCGCTCGATCAGCTCCGGCATCTGGCGGAAGAAGAACGTCAGCAGCAGGGTGCGGATATGCGAGCCGTCGACATCCGCATCGGTCATGATGATGATGCGGTGGTAGCGCAGCTTGTCGGGATTGAAGGCGTGGGCGCCGTCCCGGCCGATCCCGGTGCCGAGCGCGGTGATCAGCGTGCCGATCTCCTGGCTCGACAGCATCTTGTCGAGCCGCGCCCGCTCGACGTTGAGGATCTTTCCGCGCAGCGGCAGCACCGCCTGGAAGGTGCGGTCGCGGCCCTGCTTGGCCGAGCCACCGGCCGAGTCGCCCTCGACCAGCAGGATCTCGCATTTCGACGGGTCGCGTTCCTGGCAATCCGCGAGCTTGCCGGGCAGCGAGGCGATGTCGAGCGCGCCCTTGCGGGTGGTGAGATCGCGCGCCTTGCGCGCCGCCTCCCGCGCCGCGGCGGCGAGCGCCACCTTCGCGGCGATGACCCGCGCCTCGTTCGGATGCTCCTCGAGCCAGGTGCCGAGCGTCGCGTTCATCACGCCCTCGACCGCCGGCCGCACCTCCGAGGAGACGAGCTTGTCCTTGGTCTGCGAGGAGAATTTCGGGTCGGGCACCTTCACCGAGACCACCGCGGTCAGCCCCTCGCGGCAATCCTCGCCGGTCAGCGCGACCTTCTCCTTCTTGGTCACCCCGCTCGCCTCGGCGTAGCCGGTGATCTGGCGGGTCAGCGCGGCCCGGAACCCGGCCAGGTGGGTGCCGCCGTCACGCTGCGGGATGTTGTTGGTGAAGCACAGCACGTTCTCGTGGAACGTGTCGTTCCACCACAAGGCGACCTCGACGCCGATGCCGTCGCGCTCCTGGCGCAGGACGATCGGCGCCTCGATCTGCGGCTCCTTCGCCCGGTCGAGGTAGCGCACGAAGGCTTCGACCCCGCCCTCGTAGACGAGCTCGTCGCGCTTGTGCTCGGCGTGGCGGGCATCCGTCAGAACGATGCGCACGCCGGAATTGAGGAAGGCGAGCTCGCGCAGGCGCTTCTCCAGCGTCGCGTAGTCGAACTCGATCATCGTGAAGGTGTCGGGCGAGGGCAGGAACGTCACCTCGGTGCCGCGGCGGTCGCCGGCCGGGCCGACGACGGCGAGCGGCGAGACCGCGTCGCCGTGGCGGAACTCCATCGCGTGCTCCTGGCCGGCGCGCCAGATGCGCAGGCGCAGCCAGGTCGAGAGGGCGTTCACCACCGAGACGCCGACGCCGTGCAGGCCGCCCGAGACCTTGTAGGAGTTCTGGTCGAACTTACCGCCGGCATGCAGCTGGGTCATGATGACCTCGGCCGCCGAGACGCCCTCCTCCGGGTGGATGTCGGTCGGGATGCCGCGGCCGTTGTCGGAGACCGTGCAGGAGCCGTCGGCGTTGAGGGTGACGGTGACGAGGGTCGCGTGGCCGGCCAGAGCCTCGTCGATGGCGTTGTCGACGACCTCGTACACCATGTGGTGCAGGCCCGAGCCGTCGTCGGTGTCGCCGATATACATGCCGGGCCGCTTGCGCACCGCGTCCAGGCCCTTGAGGACCTTGATCGAGTCGGCGCCGTAGGTGTCGGGGGTCAGATCGCGGGCGGGTTCGGCCATGTCGGTTCCTGGTGCGGGCGGGCGCGCGTCGCAGGGGCGCGGCCGGCGCCGGCGCCGATCTTGCGATTCGGCGCCGTCTGGGTCTCGTCGTGTCTCAAGGATCCCGGGCCGTGGCGGCCACGACCCCGTGCCTCCCTGATGTAAGCATTCCGCCTTGAAATTGCATCGGTTTTCGGCGCCGCAGGGGCACTTTTTCGGCGCCGCGGCGGGGGCTTTCCGGGGCCCGGCGGGGGTGGGCCGGACACCCCGTCCACCCCTGCCGGAAGATCACCGGGGTTACGTTTCGCCGCACCCCGTTAAGGATCCGCGAACGGGCCCTGTCAGCCCTTGAGCGAGCCCCGGCTCGCCTCCTCGAGCCGGGCCGCCGCCGCCGGGTCGAGGGCGAGGCGCACGCCGCCCAGGATCTCGTCGAGCTGCGCCACCGAGGTGGCGCTGGCGATCGGCGCGGTGAGGCCGGGCCGCGCCACGAGCCAGGCGATCGCGACCTGGGCCGGACTGGCGCCGTGATCGCGCGCCACCGCGTCGAGGAGGTCGAGGAAGGCGAGGCCGCGCGGGTTGAGGTAGCCCGAGACCCGGGCCTCCCGGGCGCGGCCCGACGCGGCGCCCGCCTGCCGGTACTTGCCGGTCAGGAAGCCCGCCGCGAGGGAGAAGTAGGAGATCACCCCGATTCCCTCCTCCCGGCACAGGGGCTCCAGCTCCGCCTCGTAGCCGGCCCGCTCGGCCAGGCTGTACTCGGGCTGAAGGCACTCGTAACGCGGCAGGCCCTCGCGGGCGGCCACAGCCAGCGCCTCGCGCAGGCGGGCGGCGGAATAGTTGGAGGCGCCGATCGCCCGCACCTTGCCGGCGCGGATCAGCCGGTCATAGGCCGCGAGCGTCTCCTCGAGCGGTGTCTCCGCGTCGTCGAGATGGGACTGGTAGAGGTCGATCCGGTCGGTCTGGAGGCGGCGCAGGGATTCCTCGACGGCCCGCTCGATGGAGGAGGCCTTCAGGCCCTTGCGGCCGTCTCCCATGTCCATGCCGACCTTGGTGGCGATGACCATGCGGTCGCGGGCCCGGCTCGCCTTGAGCCAGCGCCCGATCACGGATTCCGATTCGCCGCCCTGATGGCCCGGCGCCCAGCGCGAATAGACGTCGGCGGTGTCGATGAAGGTGAAGCCGGCCTCCAGCAGCCGGTCGAGCAGCGCAAAGGAGGTCGCCTCGTCGGCGGTCCAGCCGAAGACGTTGCCGCCGAAGCAGAAGGGCGGGACCGAGAGGCCGGAACGGCCCAGGGGACGCAGGTCCATGGCGGAATTTCCTACTGAATGAAGGGGTTCGACAGCCGCTCCTGGCCGATCGTGCCGGTCGGGCCGTGGCCGGGGATGAAGGCGACGTCGTCGCCGAGCGGCAGGAGCTTGGTCTTGATCGAGGCGATCAGGGTGCCGTGGTCGCCCCCCGGCAGGTCGGTGCGGCCGACCGAGCCCCGGAACAGCACGTCGCCGACCTGCGCGAAGCGGGCGTCCCGGCTCACCAGCACGACGCTGCCCGGGGAGTGGCCGGGACAGTGCAGCACGTCGAAGGTCAGCTCGCCGACCGTCACCGTGTCGCCCTCGTTCAGCCAGCGGTCGGGGGTGATCGCCTTCGCACCGCCGAGGCCGTAGGCCGCCCCGGTCTCGGGCAGGCTGTCGAGGAGCGGCTTGTCGGCGATGTGCGGCCCCTCGACCGGCACGTTCAGCGCGTCGCGCAGGTCGGCCGCGCCGCCGGCATGGTCGATATGGCCGTGGGTGAGCAGGATCTTCTCGACCGTGACCCCGGCCTTGGCGATCGCCGCCTGGATCCGGTCGAGATCGCCGCCCGGATCGATCACCGCGGCCCGCTTCGTCGCCTCGCACCACAGGAGGGTGCAGTTCTGCTGGAACGGCGTGACCGGGATGATCGCGGCGCGGGGCGTGCTCGGCATGGTCGGCCTTGGATGAGACGAAGGTGGCTCCTTGTAGCCCGGAAGCGGGCGGTGCGGCACCCCGGGGCCACCGCTCTCGCTCCAGCCACCAGTCCTCTCCCGCCACGAAGGCCCGCGGGCCCGGCCGCCCGTTCCGATGCAGCCTGCGCACCCCGGCGCCAGTCGCGGTCGCGGAACGCCTCCGTGAGGCGGGCGGCCTCCTCCGGCCGTCGGGCGCCCGTGCAGGGCACGAGGCTCGCCGGCGCCAGGACGCGGGCCGGCCACGCACCATCCCCGTCCGCGGGCGGGGCGCCCGCAATATGCCGCCCCCGCCCGGTTCCCGTCGCGCGATCGTGCGCGCCACCCCCTTGGCGGGCGGCCCGGCCTCGCGTTAACGTTGCGGCGTGCGGCGGGAGCCCCCCGCCCGGTGCGAGACGACCAGGCTTGATGCGACCGATCTGTCCGGTGCCCGTGCGGGCCGGACCGGGCGCCTGAGGACCGCCGACCCGACGGCCCGACACGCGGCCCGGCCAACCCGTCGCGGGTGCCTCCCCCCGGAGGAGACGCGATGACGAGTTCGCCCACATTCTCCCACGGCTTCGCCGCCGCCCGCCCCATCGTGCGGCGGATCGGCATCCAGGACCTCAAGACCGCCCTGTCGCGGGGCGTCGACGACTTCCTGGCGATGCCGACCCACGTGCTGTTCGTGGTGCTGATCTATCCCATCGCCGGCGTGCTGATCGCGGCGGCGACCTTCGAGCGCGACCTGATCCCGATCCTGTTCCCGCTCGCCGCCGGCTTCGCGCTGATCGGGCCCTTCGCGGCGCTCGGCCTCTACGAGCTGAGCCGGCGGCGGGAATGGGGCCTGTCCACCGCCTGGACCGACGCCTACGCACCCCTGCGCGGCCGCTCGGCCAAGGCCGTGACGGCGATCGGCGTGGTGCTGGCGCTGATCTTCCTCGCCTGGCTCTCCGCCGCCATGGGCCTGTACTGGGCGCTCTACGGCAGCGTCACCGAGCCCTCGCTGCTCGCCTTCCTGGACGACGTGCTGACCACGCCGCGGGGCTGGGGCCTGATCCTCGCCGGCAACCTCGTGGGTGCGGCCTTCTCGCTCCTGGCGCTCGCCGTGAGCGCGGTCTCGATCCCGCTCATCATCGACAAGGATGCGGATGCCGGCACCGCGATCGAGACCTCGATGGCGCTGATGCGCGAGAACCCCGGCACGATGCTCGCCTGGGGCGCCATCGTGGCGGGGATGCTCGTCATCGGCATGCTGTCGCTGTTCGTCGGGCTCGCCGTGGTGCTGCCGGTGCTCGGCCACGCCACCTGGCACCTCTACCGCCGGGCGGTGGCGTGACGGTTGCTCCGTCAGCGTAGCGGTCACTCCGTGATCGCCGCGTAGGTGAGCACCCGCAGCTCGCGCCGGATCGGCCAGGTCGAGGACGGCATGAGCTGCGTCAGCAGGATCACGAACAGGTCCTCGGCCGGGTCGATCCAGAACGCCGTCGAGGCCGCCCCGCCCCAGGCGACCTCGCCCGGGGTGCCGAGGATCTGCGCCTTGGCCGGGTCGAGCATCACCGAGAAGCCGAGGCCGAAGCCGATGCCGCTGTAGCTCGATTCCGAGAAGCGCGGCTGGCCCATATCGGCGAGGTCGCCGCGCAGGTGGTTGGCGGTCATCAGCGCCACGGTCTTGCGGCCGAGGAGCCGCACGCCGTCGAGCGCCCCGCCCCCGAGGATGAAGCGGCAGAACCGGGCGTAGTCGGACGCCGTCGAGACGAGGCCGCCGCCGCCCGACGGCACGGTGCGGGGACGGGCGTAGCGGCCCTCGCGGGCGTCGTCGATCAGGGTCAGGCGGCCGCCCTCGCCGAGCGCGTAGTTCGAGGCGAAGCGGGCGATCTTCTCCGGCGGAACGTGGAAGTCGGTATCGACCATGCCGAGCGGCCGGATGATCCGCTCGCGCAGGAAGGCGTCGAAGGGCTGGCCAGAGATCACCGCCACGAGGTGGCCGAGCACGTCGGTGGCGATGCTGTAGTTCCACTCCGCCCCCGGCTGGGCGAGCAGCGGCAGGCGTGAGGCCTTCGCCACCACCTCGGCGAGCGAGGTCTCGGCGGTCTGGAAATCGACGCCCTCCTCCCGGTACATCCGGTCGACCAGGGTCGCGTCCATGAAGCCGTAGGAGAGGCCCGAGGTGTGGGTGAGGAGATCGCGAAACGTGATGTCGCGCTCCGCCGGCACGGTCTCGGGCTTGGCGCGGCTGCCGCCGACGAGCACCCGCATGTCGCGGAACTCGGGCAGGAAGCGGGTGATGGGGTCGTCGAGCTGAAACAGGCCTTCCTCGTACAGCATCAGGATCGCCACCGAGGTCAGCGGCTTCGTCATCGAGTAGATGCGCACGATGGTGTCGTGCTCCATCGGCAGGCCGCGGGCGAGGTCGCGCAGGCCCTCCTGGCGGGAAAACACCACTTGGCCGCGCCGGGCCACGGTCACCGACAGGCCCGGCAGCTTGCCGGCCGCGACGTAGCCCCGCATCCACGGGACGATCCGCTCCAGCCGCTCCGACGAGAGGCCGACGGCCTCCGGGTTTCCGATCTCAGCCTGCACGCCGTGCCTCCTGGTCGTGGGGGAAGGCGCGAACAGGAATGCCGACGCCGGCCCCCGTCAAGCCGCCCGTTGACCGCACCCGGCGCCTGGTGCGATGCGAGAGCGCAACGACATCTCGCGAACGAGACCGTCAACGAAACCCTGGGAGCCACGCCGCCGATGTCCCTGCCCGACAGCCTCCGCCACGCCCTCGCCCTGCCGGTGATCGCCTCGCCGATGTTCATCGTCTCGGGGCCGGACCTGGTCATCGCGCAATGCGTGAACGGCATCGTCGGCTCCTTCCCGGCCCTCAACGCCCGGCCGAAGGAGGCGCTGGACGAGTGGCTGACGCAGATCACCGGGGCGCTGAGCCAGGCCAAGGCGGCGGACCCTGAGCGGATCGTCGCGCCTTACGCGGTGAACCAGATCGTCCACGCCTCGAACGACCGGCTGGAGCACGACCTGACGGTCTGCGCCAAGCACCGCGTCCCGATCATCATCACCTCGCTGCGCGCGCCCGACGCCGTGGTCTCGGCGGTGCACGGCTGGGGCGGGCTCGTGTTCCACGACGTCACGACGGTGCGCCACGCCGAGAAGGCGCTGGAGGCCGGCGTCGACGGGCTGATCCTGGTCTGCGCCGGGGCCGGGGGGCATGCCGGCACGCTCTCGCCCTTCGCCCTCGTCGGCGAGGTGCGGCGCTTCTACGGAGGACCGCTGATCCTGTCCGGCGCGATCACCACCGGCGACGCGATCCTGGCCGCCCAGGCGATGGGCGCGGATCTGGCCTATATGGGCACCCGCTTCATCGCCACGCAGGAAGCGAACGCCGCGCCGGCCTACAAGGAGATGATCGTCGGCACGACCGCGGCCGACGTTCTCTACACCCCCTACTTCACCGGCGTGCCGGGCAACTACCTCAAGCCCAGCGTGACCGCCGCCGGCCTCGACCCCAACGCGCTGCCCGAGGTCGACAAGACCAAGATGAATTTCGGCTCGGGCACCACCAAGGCCTGGCGCGACATCTGGGGCGCCGGCCAGGGCGTCGGCACCATCGACGACGCGCCGGCGACCGCCGTGGTGATCGACCGGCTGAAGGCGGAATACGCGGCGGCGCGGGCACGGCTCGGGTAGCGCGCATCCTACCCCCGCGCCCGGCGCTTGTCCGCCGGGCACGGTCCTCGCATCCTGGCGCCCGCTCCCCCGAGTGCAGCGTGAGGACCCGCGATGACCACCAACCTTTCCGTGAACGGCAACCGGCTGTGGGACACCCTGATGGTGTCGGCCGGCATCGGCACCGGGCCCCGGGGGGGCTTGCGGCGCCTGACCCTGACCGAGCCGGACCGGGTGATGCGCGACCAGCTCAAAGCCTGGGCCGAGGAGGGCGGCTATCCGCTCACCGTCGACGGGCTCGGCAACATGGTGCTGCGGCGGGCGGGCACCGAGCCCGACCTGCCGCCGGTGGTGATCGGCAGCCATCTCGACACGCAATGGGCCGGCGGGCGCTTCGACGGCATCCTCGGCGTGCTCGCGGGGCTGGAGATCCTGCGCACCCTCGACGACCTCGGGATCGCGACGCGCCGCAGCATCGAGGTGGTGAACTGGACCAACGAGGAGGGCGCGCGGTTCTCGCCGCCGATGCTCTGCTCCCTCGCCTGGTCCGGCCAGGCGACGCCGGACTGGGTCGAGAACCGGCGCGACCGCGACGGGATCCGCTTCGGCGACGCCCTCGACGGCATCGGCTATCGCGGCTCGGCGCCCGTCGGCGGGCGCACCATCGACGCCTATTTCGAGTTGCACATCGAGCAGGGCCCGGCCCTCGACCGGGCCGGCGTGCCGGTCGGCATCGTGACGGGCGGCTATCCGAGCTGCGGCATGCGCATCGCCGTCGAGGGCGCCACCGCCCATACCGGCCCGACCCCGATGAGCGAGCGCCACAATGCCCTCGTCGGCGCCGCCATGGTGGCGGTGGCGGTCAACGACATCGGCTGGGCCCATGCCGACACCGACGCCAAGGCCACCGCCGCCCGCCTCGACCTGGTGCCGAACCTCCCCGGCACCCTGTCGGAATACGCCGAGCTCTTCATCGACATGCGGGCGCCCAAGCTCGAGACCCTCGAGGCCATGAAGGCCAGCTTGCGCGCCGCCCTGCCCGACTGCGCCGCCCGCTCGCTCACGCAGATCTCCATCGCCGAGGAATGGGGTTTCGGCGTCTTCTCCTTCGACGACGGGCTGATCGGCACCTTGCGCGAGACCGCCGGGCGGCTGGAGATCCCGACCATGGACCTGCGCTCCCAGGCCGGCCACGACGCCTACCACGTCGCCCGGGTCGCCCCCGCCTGCATGATCTTCACCCCCTGCCGGGACGGCATCACCCACAACGAGGCCGAGGACATCGCCCTGGAGCCGACCCTGCCGGGCGTGAACCTGCTGCTCCACGCCGCCCTGGCGCGGGCCAACCGGTAGGCGCGATCGGGCGGTCGCAAGATCGCCCGACTTGTCTCGCCCGACTTGCCTCGCCCGACTTGCCTCGCCCGACTTGCCTCGCCCGACGATGCGCGTCGGCGTGCCCGCCCTCGGAACGTCGATGCGGATTCCCGGATGCGCGGCCTCGGCCGCGCCGCGCTCGGCCGGGCGCCGGCGGCGGCGTGAGAAGGGTGTCGGGTGGAGCGCGCAGGGCCGCACTCCGTGCCGCGAGCGCGCCTCGGCCGACCGAAGTATCCGATTCCTTCTCGGGCTTCGTGTATAAGCTTGGCATCTGGAACAAGAGACGCGGTTCGGAGCGTGCCGCTGCCCCTCGAGGCGGCGGCATCTCTTCTCTGCCATTTTGGCGGTGATGGCGAAAACGTCACGTCCCTATTGCTAATGATCATGGAATTGATCATTATGAAGACACACGCCTGGCGCGATTACATGAAATGTTTGCGCCTGTCCGGGTCGCTGGCCGAAACAACGGCATCATCGGCATGACGGACGAAAGGGTTTTATTGAATTCTATTATCAATCTTGTAAATATTGCGCTATTTATGATAAATATAATGTGATAAAATCGCGAAACGGAACTTACATTTGATTTTTTTATGAGGAAATACAATCATACCAGTCAAATTTACAAATATGTATAGTTTATGTAAAAGCAATAAATTCGAAAATTACCGACAAAATGCACATATTGATTACGATCTCGCACGCCGCGATGCGAAGCACATCTCTGATGACAACGAGGAGGATGCTGAGATGAAACATCATCACGCTTCTTCACCGTACGCGCGTCTCGCAGCACTGGCGATGATCGATTGGCCGTCGCGACGACGTCGCTTCCGGTTCGCCGATTGGCCGCATCCTGCGGTGCTCGCATTGTGCCTCTTCTTCATGGGAAGTTTCGTCGCGCATGCCCAGGAGCTGTTTTCGCCGCTTCCCGCGAACCAGCTGCAGGATGCAACGCCCGCTCAACAGCAGGCGATCGAGAAGCTTCGACAGCGTGCCACCACCCAATCGCTCGATCTCGTGCGTGTCGACATCAATGCACTGCGCAACGACAGCCTGCAGGTGTCCGTCCCCAACGCCGCCTCCTTCAAGATCGACAAACGCAATGAAGAAACCAGGAGTCCGGGCGATTTTACCTGGTACGGAACGTTGAGCGGAGTGCCCGGTCAAGCGACGCTGATCGTCCACGGCGACAACATAACTGGATCCATACAAGATCAAGGCACGCTCTACCGGATAGAGCCGGTCGGCAACGGGGTGCACGCACTGATCAAAGTCGACGAAAAACGCTTCCCGCCCGAGCATCCGCCAAGTTTTCAGCAGAAGGAGCGACGTGGCGATATCCAGGCTCCCACCGTTGCCCAGGACTCGCCGGCCGGCGACGCTCGGACCAGGATCGACATCCTGGTTGCCTACACGGCCTCCGCACGGGGGGCCGTCTCGGATATCAACACCACCATCCAGTTGGCGGTGGCCGAAGCCAATCAGTCATACATCAACAGCCGCATCAACATCAGGCTTAACGTCGTCGATTCTCTCGAGCTTGCCTATTCTGAAGCCGGGAAAAGCTTCGATACGATACTGGCAGATTTTGCTTCCAATGCGACCATAAAAAATAGAAGAAATACCTCAAAGGCCGATATGTCGATCATGATCGTCAACCAAAGCGATTATTGCGGGCTCGCCGACGCGATCATGGCAACAGAAGCGACGGCATTCGCCATCGTTCATTACGATTGCGCGACTGGGTACTACTCCTTCGCGCATGAGCTCGGTCACCTGCAGGGCGCCCGGCACGATCCGGCCACCGACTCGACGAACACGCCTTTCGCGTATGGGCACGGCCTCCAGCATCTCTCGCCCACGCCGGCCTGGCGGACGATCATGGCCTATGCCTGCTCCGGCGGCTGTCCGCGGCTCCAGTACTGGTCCAATCCCGACGTGCAGTATAACGGCATCGCGATGGGCAGTACGGCATCCAACAACAATGCCAGGGTGCTGAATGCGACTGCCGCCACCGTCGCGGCATTCCGCAACGCAGGGTATCCGGAGGAGAACATCGATCGTCCTGGCCTGGATTACCGGAATTTCAGCCTGGCGCAGGCCGATCCGGGCCTCTGCTTGAATGCCTGTGACGGCGAGGCGCAATGCAAGGCGTGGACGTATGTGCGGCCCGGCGTCCAGGGCCCGCAGGCCCGCTGCTGGCTCAAGAGCAACGTGCCGCCGGCCGTGGCCAATTCGTGCTGCACGTCCGGAGCCAAGAACATGGAATACAGCCTGGATCGTCCCGGCCTGGATTACCGCAGCTTCGACCTGGCGCAGGCCGATGCGAACCTGTGCTCGAATGCCTGCAACGGCGAGGCGCAATGCAAGGCGTGGACGTATGTGCGGCCCGGCGTCCAGGGACCCAAGGCGCGCTGCTGGCTCAAGAACAAGGTGCCCGCCGCCATGGCCAGCTCGTGCTGCACGTCAGGCGTCAAAGGCCTGGAATACAGCACGGATCGCCCCGGCCTGGATTATCGCAACGTCGTCCTCGCACAGGCCGACGCGAATCTCTGCCTGAGCGCCTGCAACGGCGAGGCGCAATGCAAGGCGTGGACGTATGTGCGGCCCGGCGTCCAGGGGCCGCAGGCCCGCTGCTGGCTCAAGAGCAACGTGCCCGCCCCGGTCGCCAGTGCCTGCTGCACGTCGGGACATTGAGGATCGCCGAGAGACGGTCCGCTGCCCATGTCGAGGCATGCATGGTCGTCGACTGGCCCGCGCCGCGGGGAGAGCCCAGCTCCCCGCCGCGCTCTCCGCCCGATAGCCCTGCGCGCTCCCGGCCTCGTGACAGACATCAAGGACGCGTCGCGGATTGTCGTGCAGGATGCCGGGTCTTCCTCCGCTTCGCTGCAGGCGTGCAGGCCCGTTCCGGTCCCGGAACGGGCGAGGCTTACGACGATCCGGCAGCCCGTGCGGCACGCGTGAGCCGGCTTTGTCGGGCGCCGTGTCGATCCCCTCCTCAGGCGGCCCGCACCGTGCCGAGGAAGCGGCTCACCTCCGCGGTTCAGGCGCTCGGACTGGCGCGCCAGCGCGGAACTCGACGCGAGCACCTGGGTCGCGGCCGTTCCGGTATCCTCGGAGGCACGGGCCACGCCGGCGATGGTGGCCTGTCGGGGCCGGAACGTCCCACCGATCGGCCTCCGAGGCCCATCCGGACCAATCCTGCGGCCCGGCAAGCCCGCGGCGCGGCGCCTCACCGCCCCGCTCAATACCCCTGCGCGCTCCCGGTATTCCGCCGCGGATCGTTGGCGCCGTAGTACCGGAACGCCCCCACCGGCTGGCCGCCCAGCGTCGGCGCGCCGATCAGGATCGCCGCGAGGTGGTTGGCCGGCTGGGCCGGGCCGAGCTTGTGGCCCATGCCTTCGAGGATCCGGCGGGTGTCCGGCGAGAGGGCGAAGCGCTCGACATTGGTCACGTCGGGCATCCACTGGTGGTGGAGGCGCGGCGCGTCGGCGGCCTCCTGAACGGTCATGCCGTAATCGATCACGTTGAGGATGCTGTGCAGCACCACCGTGATGATCCGGCTGCCGCCGGGCGTGCCCGTCACGAGGACGGGCTTGCCGTCCTTGGTGACGATGGTCGGGCTCATCGAGCTCAGGGGCGTCTTGCCGGGCGCGACGGCGTTGGCCTCGCCCTGGAGCAGGCCGTAGATGTTCGGCACGCCGACCTTGGCGGTGAAGTCGTCCATCTCGTTGTTGAGGAGCACGCCCGTCCCCTCGGCGGTGATCCGCACGCCGAACCAGTCGTTGAGGGTGTAGGTCACCGAGACGGCATTACCCTCAGAATCGACGATCGAGTAATGGGTCGTGTTGCTGCCCTCGTGCGGGGCTGAGCCCGGCCTGAGCTCGGCGGAGATGCCGGCCTTCCGCGGGTCGATCGCCGCCCGGACCTGCGCGGCATAGGCCTTGTCGGTCAGCCGCTCGACCGGGTTCGTCACGAAGGCCGGATCGCCCAGGTAGCTGTTGCGGTCGAGATAGGCGTGGCGCATCGCCTCGATCTCGTAATGGACCGCCTGGGCCGAGCCCCAGCCGAGCGTGGCGAGGTCGTAACCCTCGAGGATGTTCAGCATCTCGCAGATCACCACCCCGCCGGAGCTGGGCGGCGGGGCCGAGATCACCCGGTAGCCGCGATAGTCGCACTCGACCGGCGGCAGCTCGCGGGTGGCGTAGCGGTCGAGATCGGCCTGGACGATGAGGCCCTCATGCCGGCGGCTCGACGCCGTCAGCGCGTCGGCGACCGCGCCCTTGTAGAACCCGTCCTTCCCCCGCTCACTGACCGCCCGCAGCGTCCCGGCGAGGTCCTTCTGGACGAGCCGGTCGCCCACCCGGTAGGGCTGCCCCTGGTTCAGGAAGATCCTGGCCGAGGCCGGATCCTTGCCGAAATCCTCGGTGGCGGTTCCCAGCATGTCGACGTCGCCCTGGTCGAGGGTGAAGCCCTCCTCCGCCAGCGCGATCGCCGGGGCGATCAGCTCGGCCCGTGGCCGCGTGCCGAACTTCGCCAGCGCGTCCTCGAGGCCCGCCACGGTGCCGGGCACCCCGACCGCCAGGAAGCTCTTCGTGCTCAGGCCTTTGACGACGTTGCCGTCCTTGCCGAGGAACATGTCGCGGCTGGCGGCGAGGGGCGCCTTCTCGCGGAAATCCAGGAAGGTGCGGCTGCCGTCGGCGCGCTGGATCGTCATGAAGCCGCCGCCGCCGAGGTTGCCGGCGGCCGGATAGACCACCGCCAGGGCGTAGCCTACCGCCACCGCCGCATCGACGGCGTTGCCGCCCCGCTTCAGCACGTCGACGCCGACCCGGGTCGCCAGATGCTGTGCCGTGACCACCATGCCGTGCTCGGCGGCGACCGGCGCCCGCGAGGCGGCGAGAGCGGCCTCCCGCGGGACGGACACGACCAGGAATGCGGTGAGAAGTCCGATGCCGACCGAGGCGATCCTGTGGCCCATGAGCGTCCTGCCCTGTTCGCGATTCGCCGCCACGGTACACGACGGCGGCGCGCCGCCCTATCGCGGGCGACTTATCCGTGTGAGACCCATCCCCGTCCGCGGACCGCGCTCTAGCTGCGCAGGGCACACGCACCGGGAGGCCTTCCATGTCGATGAACCGCCGCACCCTCATGGCCGGAGGCGTCCTCGCCGGCCCGCTCCTCGCCAGCGCGCCCGGCCTCGCCGGCGGCGGGGCGGCGCCCGCCGGCGACCTGCCGGGGGTCTACCGCTACGGCATCGGCGAGGCGACGGTGACGGCCCTGCACGAGGGCGGGGTGAAGCGCCCGCTCGATGCGGGCTTCGTGCGCAACGCACCCCTCCCCGAGGTGCAGGCGGCCTTAGGCCAAGCCTTCCTGCCGACCGAGACCCTGCCAATCACCTTCACGCCGCTCCTCCTCACCCTCGGGGGCAAGCGGGTGCTGGTCGATGCGGGCTTCGCCGACCAGGGACCGCCCGGCACCGGCGGGACGTTGCGCGGGCTGGCGCTCGCCGGGATCGATCCGGGCGCGGTCGACGTGGTGGTGATCAGCCACTTCCACCCCGACCACATCCTCGGCCTCAAGCGCAAGGACGGCACCGCCACCTTCCCGAACGCCCAGGTCCTGGTGCCGGAGGCCGAGTGGCGCTTCTGGATGGATGACGGCCGCATGGCGAATCCGCCCGAGGCCCTGAAGGCCACTCTCGGGGCCGTGCAGAAGACGTTCGGCAGCGGCCTCAAGGTCGAGCGCTATGCCTGGGACAAGGAGGTGCTGCCTGGCCTGACCGCGCTCGGCACGCCGGGCCACACCCCGGGCCACACCTCGTTCCGGCTCGAATCCGCCGGGCGCCGTCTCCTGATCGCCTCCGACATCACCAACCACCCGGCCCTGTTCGTGCGCCATCCCGACTGGTCGGCTCTGTTCGACATGGATGCCGATCAGGCCCGCGCCACCCGCCACCGGATGCTGGCGCTGATCGCCGACGAGCGCCTGCCGGTGGCCTTCTACCACGCCCCCTTCCCGGCCGCCGGGCATATCGCCCGCTCCGGCTCTGCTTACGAGTTCGTGCCGCTGCAATGGGGGCTGGACCTCGCCTGAGCGCTCACCCTCAGCGCTCACGGGCCCGGCATTCCCCGGGTCTCGGCGACGAGCCGGGCCAGGGTCGCCCGGCCTCCGCCGGCAGGGTCGGGATCACCGCGTCTCGTCGGGGTGACGGGCTTTCGGCGCCGCCACCATCGGCTCGGCCAGGGCGGCGCGGACTTGATAAGCGCGGCCACCTCCTCGCCGCGCTCGACGGCGCCCTTCCGGGCATGGACCGAGCGCATCCCGGGCAGCACGTCGAGGCAGGCGGCGAGGCGCACGCGCCGGGGCCTCGCCGACCGCGAGCGCCGCGTCGGCGTCCGGGAAGGGGGTGTAGACGAGAAGCGGACGCTCCATGCTATGCCTCTCCCGACGGGGCCGGGGACGGCCCGGCGGTCTCGCGCGTCCGGGGATGCGCGGGCCCCCGGGCCGTCAAGCGGCAGGACCTTTCTCGGCGGTCGGGACACCCCACATGGCGCGGCGCTTCAACCAGATCGCCTTCATCGCGAGCCCGACGCCCGACGCCCGCGAGGCGGCCGAGCTCCTGATGCAGCGCTACGACCACGTGCCGCCCGAGGAGGCGGACGTGGTGGTGGGCCTCGGGGGCGACGGGCTGATGCTCCAGGCGCTGCACCGCTTCATGGGCACGGGCAAGCCGATCTACGGCATGAACCGCGGCACCGTCGGCTTCCTGATGAACGAGTTCCACCTCGACGACCTGATCGAGCGGCTGGAGGTGGCCCAGCGCAGCATCGTCCACCCGCTCCTGATGATCGCCACCGATGTCGGCGGGCTCACCCACACGGCGCGGGCGGTCAACGAAGTCTACATGCTGCGCCAGACCCACCAGACCGCCAAGCTGAAGATCTCGATCGACGGCCAGGTGCGCCTGCCGGAGCTGATCGCCGACGGGGTGCTGGCGGCCACGCCGGTGGGCTCGACCGCCTACAATCTGTCGGTCGGCGGCCCGATCCTGCCGATCTCGTCCCAGCTCATCGCGCTCACCCCGATCTCGGCCTTCCGGCCGCGGCGCCAGGGCAGCGTGCTCCTGCCCAACCACGTCCGCATCCGCATCGAGGTGAAGGACCCGGAATACAGACCCGTGGCGGCGGTGGCCGACCACACCGAATTCCGCCGCGTCGCCCGGGTCGAGACCCAGCTCGACCGCTCGACCGACCTCGTGATGCTGCACGATCCCGGCCAGGGCATGGACGAGCGCATCCTGCGCGAGCAGTTCGGATGAGCCCCGCGCGGCAAGATCCTGCACAGGATCCTCAAGATCCTGCACAGGACCCTACGGCAAGGCGGCGCACTGGAAGCCGGCGCATCCTCGCATAGATCCGTCGCCGGGGCCGGCCGTGACGCCCCGTGACGGAGCGCCCGGATGCCCGACCGCCTGCCCCCGCCCCGGTTCCGGGCCCCGCTCCCATACGGGGCGCCGGTCTCCTGCCGGGCGCCGACCTCCTGGCAGGGCTTGCCCCGATGAGCGGGGGCGCCCTGCGGGAGGACGATTACCGCAACCTCGCCGAGTCGCTGCCGCAGCTCGCCTGGATCGCCGAGGCCGACGGCCATATCGTCTGGTACAATCAGCGCTGGTACGACTACACCGGCACCACGATCGAGACGATGCGGGGCTGGGGCTGGCGCGCCGTCCACCACCCCGACCACCTCGAGCGGGTCGAGGCGCGCTTCCGCCGCGCCTTCGCGACCGGCGAGCCGTGGGAGGACACCTTCCCGCTGAAGGGCGCCGACGGGGTCTTCCGCTGGTTCCTGTCCCGGGCCCAGCCCTTTCGCGATGCCTCCGGGCGAATCGTGCGCTGGTACGGCACCAACACCGACATCACCCGCAGGCGCGCCACCGAGGAGCGCCTGCGCCACGCCCAGGACCGCTTCCGCGCCCTCGTCGACAGCGCCGCGGCGATCATCTGGTCGGCGGATACCAACGGCGAGCTGTCGCTCGGGCAGTGGCGCTGGACCGCCTATACGGGCCAGAGCGACGAGGAATGCCAGGGCTGGGGCTGGGTCGAGGCGGTGCATCCCGACGACCGGGCCAAGGCCGCCGATGCCTGGTCCCGCGCCGTCGAGGCGCGCACGCCCTTCGAGATCGAGTACCGCCTGCGCCGGCGCGACGGCGCCTGGCGCCACATGGAGGTGCGCGCCGCCCCCGTCATCGCCGAGGACGGGGCCGTGCGCGAATGGGTCGGCATGCATGTCGACATCACCGACCGCAAGGAGGCCGAGGCCGAGATCGACCGCGCCCGCCACGCCGCCGAGGCCGCCAACCGCGCCAAGAGCCAGTTCATCGCCAATATGAGCCACGAGCTGCGCACGCCGCTCTCCGCGGTGATCGGCTATTCGGAGATGCTGGCCGAGGAGCTGGAGGATCTGGGCCAGGCCGAATTGCTGCCGGACCTGCGCAAGATCGAGGCCTCGGCGCGGCACCTGCTGGGCCTCATCAACGACGTCCTCGACATCTCGAAGATCGAGGCCGGCCGGATGAACGTGGCGGCGGAGGACTTTTCCGTCCGCGACATGGTCGCCGACGTGGTGGCGGCGACCGAGTCGCTGGTGGGCAAGAAGCGCAACCGCCTGGTCCTCGACATCCCGGACGAGATCGGCGCCATGCGCCAGGACCAGGGCAAGGTGCGCCAGTGCCTGGTCAACCTGCTCGGCAACGCGGCGAAGTTCACGGAAGGCGGCACCATCACCCTCTCGGCCCGGCGCGACGAGGAACAGGGGACCGACTGGCTGACCTTCGCGGTCACGGACACCGGCATCGGGCTCACCCAGGAGCAGATCGGCCGGCTGTTCGAGCGCTTCGCCCAGGCCGACGAATCGACCACCCGGCAATTCGGCGGCACGGGCCTGGGCCTCGCCATCACCCGCGCCTTCTGCCGGCGCATGGGCGGCGACATCACGGTGACCTCGACCTACGGCGAGGGCGCGACCTTCACCCTCCGCCTGCCGGCGGTGCTGACGGCCCAGGACGACGAGCCGACCCCGGAGGAGGTGCGGGCGCTCGCCGAGGCGAAGCAGGAGGCCGCGCGCCACGACACCGTGCTCCTCGTCGACGACGACCCGGCGGCCCGGGAGCTCCTCTCCCGCTTCCTCGAGCGCGAGGGATTCCGCGTCCGCACGGCGAGCGACGGCAAGGCGGGCCTCGCGCTCGCCCGGGCGCTCAGGCCCCGGGCGATCCTCCTCGACGTCGAGATGCCCCGGATGGACGGCTGGTCGGTGCTGCACGCCATCCGCAGCGACCCGGATCTGTCGGCGACCCCGGTGATCATCACCTCGGTGGTCAACGAGCAGGGCCTCGGCCGGGCGCTCGGCGCCACCGACTACCTGGTCAAGCCGATCGACTGGGACCACCTCAAGGGGCTGATGGAGCGTTACCGCCCGGCCGATTCCCCCGGCACGGTGCTGCTCGTCGACGACGACGCGGATGCCCGCGAGCGCCTGCGCCGCAGCCTGTCCCGGGACGGCTGGACCGTGCGCGAGGCGGAGAACGGCGCCGCCGGCCTCGCGCGCCTCGACGAGGGCCGGCCCTCCCTGATCCTCCTCGACCTGATGATGCCGGTGATGGACGGCTTCGCCTTCCTGACGAAGCTTCGCGCCCGGCCCGACGTCGCCGACGTGCCGGTGGTGGTGCTGACCGCCAAGGACATCACCCCGGCCGAGAAGGAGCGCCTCGGCCGCGACACCGAGCGGGTGATCGTCAAGGGCAGCGTGTCCCTGAGCGAGATCGGCCGCCTGCTGCGCAACATGTACGCCGATCGGGTGCCGGACGCGGTGCCGGCCTCGCTGCAGGGGCTGATCGACGAACTGGCGGCGCGGACGGGGCCGGAGGGAGGATGAGATCCCCCCGGTTTCCTCAAGGTCACGCCTTGATTTCGGCGCGGCGCGCGGCAAGATCGTCCCCATGGCGAAGATTGCGAAGCGCGCGGGCCCTCGTCCGTACCGGAGCCTGGGGACGACCTCGGACGGGGTCGTGATCCTGACGCCGAAGGTCGCGCCGACGCATTTCAAGGCCGGCGAGATCCGCAGGATCATCGCCAGGCTGAAGCGCGAGGAGGCCGACCGGGAGGCGCGCGAGGCGACGGCGCAGGCCCGTGCGCCGTCGTCTCCGAAGAAGGCGTGACGGCGGAAGGCGTGAATGCCGCTCGAACCGCGTGACGTCTTCATCAACTGCCCGTTCGACGCGGCCTACCGACCTTTCTTCCACGCGATCGTCTTCACGGTGACCCGCTCGGGCTTCCGGGCCCGCTGCGCCCTGGAAACCGACAACGCCGCCGACAACCGGCTCGCCAAGATCTGCCAGATCATCAAGCAGTGCCCCTACGGCATCCACGACATCTCGTGCACCGAGGCGGGCGGCGATCCTCCGCTGCCGCGGTTCAACATGCCGCTCGAACTCGGGCTGTTCCTCGGTGCGCAGCGCTTCGGCGGCCGGCATGACAAGCGGAAGTGCTGCATCGTGCTCGATCGGGAGCCCTACCGGTTCCAGCGCTTCATCTCGGACATCGCCGGTCAGGACATCCATTCCCATGCCGGGGACGTGCCGACGCTGATCCTGAAAGTCGCGACCTGGCTGCGAACGCAGAGCGACGATCCGCGGGTTCCCGGTGGCCGGGCGATCGCGGCCGAATACGCGGCGTTCGAGGCGCGCCTCCCGGTCATCTGCGCGGCGCGCAGGCTCGACCCCGACGAGCTGACCTTCGGCGATTTCGCCCGGATCGCGGCCGAGGCCATCGCGACCTGACGGCGCGCCCTAACCCCGCCCGCGCCCGGTCCCCTCGTCCCACACGCTCCAGCGAAACACCTCGGTGCCGGCACCATCGACGATGCGCACCGCCTCGGCCGCCGGCCCCGAGCGCTGCGGCACCCGGGCGCGGCGGAAGAGGCGAAGCGCCCGCTCGCGGGCGGCGTCGAGGCCCGCGGTGCGGATCGAGGCGCGCTGGACCGGCGCGTCCTCGGGGCCGATGATCTCGATGTGGTAGGTTTCGCGCAGCAAGGGTCTGGGGGCTCCGGTCGGCCCCCTCAATAGGGGAGCCGGGCCGGCGCGCGCCAGAGGCCGCGCGTCGCAATTCGGCGAGCGGTCGCCATCGTCAGGTCTTCAGCACCGGCTCGCTGACGTCGCCGCCGCCGCGCCGGGCGAGGTAGGCCGGCTGGAACATGCACATCCGCACCGCGTCGCGGTACTTGCCGTTGACGAAGAACTCGTCGCGCAAGATGCCCTCGGTCTCGAAGCCGCAGGCCTCGTAGATGCCGATGGCGCGCCGGTTGTCCTTGTCGACGTGCAGATAGAGCTTGTGGATGTTGAGCACCTTGAAGGCGTAGTCCATCGCGATCTGGGTCGCCCGCAGGGCGTAGCCGCGGCCCTGGAAGGACGGGTGGATCGCGATCTGGAACTCGCAGGAGCGGTGCAGGTGGTTGATCTCCACCAGCTCGACCAGGCCGGCGCGCTCGTTCTCCGGGGTGGCGATGATGAAGCGCCGCTCGGTCTGGTTGTGGATGTTGCGCTCGTAGAGCTGCGCCAGCTCGGCGAAGGACTCGTAGGCCTCCTCGAACCAGTAGCGCATGATGCTGTCGTTGTTGTTGAGCTGGTGCACGAAGAGCAGGTCCTCGCGTTCCAGCGGTCGCAGCTTGATGGTCGGGCCCATGGTCGTTCGAAAGGTGCCGGCGGGAGGCCCTGACCCTACTCCTCCGGCGGCGCCCCGTCACCCGCCGACAGGGCGGCGATGGCGGCGGCGAGGCGGTCCCAGCCTTCCGCCAGGCGCGTGACCTCGACGACCAGCCGGTCGAGGGCGGCGGCCGCCTCGGCGCTCTCCGGCGTCGCCCGCGCCGCGGCCGAGACGGGGTTCTCCCGCAGGGCCGCGAGCTGGTTGCGCAGCTGGCCCCGCAGGGCGGCGAGGCGGCGCCGTCCGGCCTCTCCCGGAAGCGGCCCGTCCGCGTCCTCCGGCGCGCCCTCCTCCACCAGCCGCAGCCAGGGTCGTCCGGTCTCGGGCATGGCAGCCTCCGTCATCCGGGGCCCCGGGTGGGGCGTGACGGCCGATGCTGCGCGCCGGGAGCGAACAAGAGATTAACGAAACCTTGAGAATGCCGCTCGTCCGGGGAGGCCCTCGACCCTTGGAAATCCCGCGACGGTCGCGATCCGGACAGTCGGTCGTGGCAGGCTCGCGTGCGAAAACCGCCACATTGCGGTGGCAGGCCCTGGCGGTGGCAGGCCCTGGCGCGGGCGAGGATGGAGCGGCGGGACATGGCCTTGCGGGGACGGACGATCCTGTGCGTGACGGCCGTCGCGGCGGTCCTGTTCGCGGGCGCTCTCCCCGTCCAGGCGGCGCCCAAGCACCTCGCCCCGGTCCCGCCCGCGACGCTCGCCCTGATGGCGGCGCGCACCATGGCGCCCTCGGCGCCGGTGCTGCTGCGGGCCTACAAGCAGGAATCCGAGATCGAGGTGTGGAAGCAGGCCGCGGATGGCCGCTACGTCCATCTCAAGACCTTCCCGATCTGCCGCTGGTCGGGCCAGCTCGGCCCCAAGGCCCGGGCCGGCGACCGGCAGGTGCCGGAGGGGTTCTACTCGGTCGCCACGCGCCAGCTGAACCCGAACTCGGCCTATTACCTCTCCTTCGACGTCGGCTATCCCAACGCCTATGACCGGGCCCATGGCGGCACCGGCTCGGCCCTGATGGTGCACGGCACCTGCTCGTCCGCCGGCTGCTTCGCGATGACCGACCGGCAGGTCGGCGAGATCTACGCGCTGGTGCGCGACGCGCTCGCCGGCGGGCAGGCGGCGTTCCAGTTCCAGGCCTTCCCGTTCCGGATGACCGCCCGCGCCCTGGCGCGCCACCGCACCGACCGGCACATCGCCTTCTGGCGCCAGCTCAAGGAGGGCTCGGACCGGTTCGAGGCGACCGGGCGCGAGCCGCTGGTCGGCGTCGAGGGCGGGCGCTACGTCTTCGCCCCCTATCCCGACCCGGCCATCGAGGCCCTGGCGGTGGCACGGCGCGGCGAGGAGGAGGCCCGCATCCAGGCCCTGGTCGAGGGCGGCGTAGAGGCGGTGCGCACCACCTACGCCGATGGCGGCCAGCATCCGAGCTTCACCGCGATGCTGAAGCGCGCCTCGGCCTTCGGGGCCGCCGCAGGCGGCGCAGCCGCCGTCACCGGCGGCCTGGGCGGCGCAGCCGCCGTCACCGGTGGCACGGCGACCGTGGCGAGCGCCACCGCCTACGCGACGGAGGGCACCCCGGCGGCGAGCCCCTTCGCGGCCTTCATCGTGCCGGCCGGCCTCGGCGAGGTCAGCCGGCCCGAGGCCCTGGCGATGGCCGGGCGCGAGGTGGTGGTGGTCCCGGCCCGCCGGCGCCCGCCAGCCCCGATCCACCCGATCCAGGTCGCGGCGGCCGTCGTGAAGCTGCCGCTGATCGAGACCGAGCCGTCGCCGTTCTCGCGCCTGCGCCTGGCGGAGGAGCCCTCCCGCCTCACCCTCGCGGCCTCCCCCGAGCCGGCGAGGCCCCGGTTCCTGACGGCGCGGTTCGCGGCGCTGCCCTGAGGCAGCGGGTCACGATCCGCCCGGCCTCGGGATGGGGGCGCGGCTGGGATGGTCCGGGAGGCGATCCCGCCCCTCACAGGTCCAGAATCCAGGTCTCCCCCACCAGGTCCTGCCCGAAGGAGCGGTGCGGCGCCGCTTCGACCAGGCGGAAGCCCGCCTCGGCGTAGATCCGCCGGGCGGCGCCCAGGACGTCGTTGGTCCAGAGCGTCAGCTGCCGGTAGCCGCGCGCGCGGGCGCCCTCGACGCAGGCCGCGGTGAGGCGCCGGCCGAGGCCCTGGCCCCGGGCGGAGGGCTCGACATAGAGCAGGCGCAGCTTCCCGACCGTCTCGGAGGCCGGCGCCAGGAAGACGCTGCCCAATATCTCGCCCCCCTGCTCGGCGATCCAGGCCCCGGCCCGGCCTGGGTCGAAGTCGCGCACGAACCCGGCCAGGATCTCGGCCACCAGGGCCTCGAAGGTGAGGTCGAAGCCGTATTCGGTGGCGTAGAGCACGCCCTGGCGGTGGGTGATCCAGCCGAGATCGCCGGGCTTCAGGTCGCGCAGGACCGTATCCGCCTCTGCCGGCGGCCCTTCCGACGGATCCCCGAGCAGGTGGCGCACCCGCGCCATCGCGCCGACGAGGGCGGCCCGGTCGGCGGCCGAGAGGCGCGCCAGCAGCGCCCCGACCTCGGCCCGCGACGCCGCATCGAGCGGCGCGAAGGCGGCCTGCCCCTCCGGCGTCAGGGCCAGGACCTGGCGTCGCCCGTCGCCTGCGGCCGTCTGCCGGCTGAGGAGCCCCTGGTCCTCGAAGCGCTTGAGCAGGCGGCTGAGATAGCCGGCATCGAGGCCGAGATCCTGCCCGAGGATCGAGGCGGTCAGGCGATCGCGATGGGCGAGCTCGTAGAGCACCCGCGCCTCGGTGAGCGAGAAGGCGCTGCGGTGCAGCCCCTCCTCCAGGAGGCCGATCTGCCGGGTGTAGAACCGGCCGAAGGCCCGCACCGCCGCGACCATCGCGGCATCGACCTCGTCCGCCTGCATCATCAGCCCGCCTCCCATCCACGGGGAGCAGGATCGTCGAATTAATTGACTCAGTCAACTATTGGCGAGGAGCGCTGCCACGAGGTCGTGCACCTGCCGGATCCGGAACGGCTTGCGCAGGAAGGCGGCGTGACCGGCGGCGCGCTCCCGCACGGTGTCCTCCGGCATCGAGCTCATCAGCACGACCGGGATCCCGCTTGTCTCCGGATCGACCCCGAGGGCGGCCAGCATCGCCGGCCCGTCCATCACCGGCATCATGAAGTCGAGGAAGATCAGGTCGGGCCGGGTCGCCGCGACGCGGGCGAGGCCCTGCCGCCCGTTGGCGGCGGTGACCACATTGTGGCCGTCGTCGGAGAGGACGGCGTCCAGCAACTCGGCGATGCCGAACTCGTCGTCCACGATGAGCACCGTCGCCACCTGCTTATTCCCCGCCGCGTCCCGCCGCGTCGCGGTCGGCCAGGATCGATTCGGCCCGCTCGGGGCCGTCGTCGATCGCCAGGCCGCCAGGGCGGATGTCGAAGACGCGCAGCCGGGAGTCGATCCGGGCGTCCCGGGCCTTGGCGACGGCGATCAGGCGGTGGATGCCGGAGCGCAGGGCGCAGGAGCGCATCAGCACCACGTTCTCGGCGACGCTGGAGGTCTGCCGCAGGGAGGGCTCACCCGAGGGGGCGTCGAGGAAGGTGCCGCGCAGGTCGGTCTCCCGGGTGTACATCGCCGTCACGCCCAGCGCCCTCAGCTCGGCCGTCAGGGCGGCGAAGATGCGGACGATCCGGTCCTGATCCCCTGCGATCCGGCACATCGCGTCCAGACCGTCGATGAACACGCGCCGGACCCGCCGGTTCCGGATCGTCCCCAGCAGATCGGTGCAGATCTCGTCGATCAGCCCCTCGGTGGCGGGCTGCCACAGCACCGCGACCCGGCCGTCCGCGATCAGGTCGGCCGCTGGCAGGTCGAGCGCCCGGGCCTTGGCGAGAAGCGCCGCCTCGCTCTCGTAGAAGCCGCAGAGCAGGCCCGGCGCCTCCGGGTCGGCGCCGAGGAACTGCAGGCCGAGCGTCGTCTTGCCGATGCCGGAGGGACCGCCGATCAGGGTGGTGGAGTGGTGCGGCAGGCCGCCGCCCAGCATCGCGTCGAGGGCGGGCGACCCGGTGGTCAGGGCCGGGCCCTCGACGTGGTCGCGCCGGCTCGGCAGCCGCAGGCGCGCCTCGATGCGCGGAAACACCCGGATCCCGTCATCGGTGATGCGGAAGGCGTGGCGCCCGCGCAGGAAGCCGCTGCCGCGGAACTTGCGCACCTCCAGTTCGCGCTCGGCCCGCCATCCGGTGAGCCGGCTCGACAGGACGATGAGGCCGTCGACCATCGTGTGCTCGGCCGCCACCAGGTCGGCCCCGGCCGAGGCGCTGGTGAGGAGGAGCGCGGTGGCGCCGGTCGCCGCGGCCTGGGTCTGCAATTCGTGGATGAAGGTCTTGAACTCGAGGGCCGAGGCGGCGGTCTCCTCCGCCGCCACCAGGCCGTCGAGGACGAGCAGGCTCGCCTCGCGGGCGGCCATCTCCCGGCGCAGCAGGGTCAGGAGGCCGGCGAGCCCCTCGTCCTGCAGGGTGCGGAAGGCGCTCAAGTAAGTGATCCGGTCGGGGATCAGGCCGGCCTGGAAGAAGCCGAGCGGCGCGATGTGGCCGAGCATCCGGGAATGGCTCTCGGCCAGCAGCGTGACGTAGAGCGCCCGGTGCTCCGGCGAGGATCCCGCAGAGGACCCGGCAGAGGACCCGGCATGCGTGTAGCAGGCATGGTTGCCGAAGATGGTCTTGCCCGATCCCGGCGTGCCCTGGACGATGTAGACGCCGCCGCGAAACAGCCCGCCGCCCAGGATGTCGTCGAGGCCGGCGATTCCCGTCGGAACCCGCTCCAGCTCTCCGTAGGCACCGGCCTGTCCCATGCTGGGTTCCGCCCCCGTCATTCCGTGTCTCTCGCCGTGCGCTCGGGCGCTGCGATCGCCTATCCGTGGAGGGGGAGCGTTACCGTGAAGGTCGCGCCTTCGCCAGGGCGACTGTCGAGCGCGACGCCGCCGCCCATCGCCTCGGCGAGACGGCGCACCAGCCACAGGCCGACCCCGAAGCCGGTCGGCGCCACGCGCGGATCGCCCACCGCCCGCTCGAAGCGCTCGAAGATGCGGGCCTGGTCGGCCTCCGCGATGCCGATGCCGCGGTCGCTCACCCGGATCCTCGCCACGCCGCCCTCCCGGACGGCCGCGACCGTGATCGCGCCGCCGTCGCCGTACTTGATCGCGTTGGTGACGAGGTTGTCGAGGATCTGGTCGAGGGCGAGGCGCTCGCAGGAGAGCACCAGGTCGTCCGGCACCGCGACCGCGATCGTGCTGCCGGCATGGGCCGCCATCGGGCTCAAGGACGCCACCACCTCCTCCACCACCTCGGCGAGGGGCACCGGGGCGGCGAGCAGCGCGAGCTGCCCGGTCTGGGCCCGGGAGACGTCGAGGAGGGTCGTCGCCCGGCGGACGTAGCGCTCGACGAGCCAGCGCAGCTGCACCAGCCCCTGCGCCACCCGGCCCTCCGGCGCCTCGCGCGCGGCGGTGCCGAGCAGGCGCTCGACCTGGCCGAGGATCGGGGTCATCGGGTTGCGCAATTCATGCGCGACGCCGGCCAGGAACGCGTCGCGCTCGGCAAGCGCCCGGCGCAAGGCGGCGACCTCGCGGCGCAAGGCGGCCGTCTCCTCGGCGGCCTCGGCCGATGCCGGGATGTCGTCGGCGCGGGGGCCCGTCGACCCGCTCGTGACCGGCCCGCTCACGCGCGCGGCCGCCACAGGCAGGCCGCAATTCGGCGAGCGGCCGTCCGGCTCGGCGGCGGCGCGGGGGGCGAGGTCGGCATCACCCGGATGGCATAACAAATAGCAACCCGGCAGGCGAGCGCCCATGGCCGCGCTTGCCGGGTCGGGCCGCGACGGTTCCTGCGTTCTACCGCCGCGGCGCGTCCTTATCGCCGCGGCGCCTGCACCGGGATCACCCGGGCGCCGCCGACCGAGCGTGCGCCGCCATTGATGACGTAGAGCACCGGATCGGCCTTGGGCTGCGGTGGGATGCCGGAGACGGTCGGGATGCCGTAGGTGCCCTCGCCCCAGGCGGAGGGGACGAGCTCGCTCGGGCGCGGCAGCGTGACGTAGGGCTCGGCGACGAGGCCCGGCTCCAGCACCCCGCCCGGGCCCGCGCCGTAGAGGCCGAGGGGGGCGGCGAAGGTGGTGCCGCCATAGGCGGCGAACCGGCGGCCGTGGACCCCCCCGCCCCGGCCGTGCCGCCCGCGGACGTCGTAGATCGCGGCGCGGCCGCCCTGCACGGCCGAGACATGGGGACGCCCGCCCTGCCCCGGGGTTCCGTAGCCCCGCAGCGGCTGCGCCTCGGCGCCGGCGCCGACCAGGGTGGCGGCGAGGGTGAGGACGATCAGGTCGCGACGCATGGTGTGTCTTCCCGGCTCCCGGCACTCGCAGGGCTCAATGCCGGGGTGCCATCCTCGTTCCCGTCGGGGAGCCGCGCCAGCCGTGGCAGAGTGCGGAGCACGGGAAGAGGCGGCTCGACCGCGGCACGCCGCGCACTTTGTCAGGCAGCCTCGGGATCCGTCACGAGAGGTCGTGCAGCGCCTTGCCCAGGGGGGCGCCGATCGTGAAATCGGAGAAGTCGACGCTCAGGCCGGCCCGCTCCGGCGTACAGCACATCGGGCCGACGCTGTACGAGGATGCCTTGGGAAACGGACAGAGCCGCATCAGCGGCCAACGCGTCCCGTCGGAGGATACCTGCAACCGCAGCACGCCTGCCGCAACGGTCGCCCGCAGCCAGAAATCCCCCGCGTCGTGACCATACGGCGCCGTCGCCCAGTCGGATCGGTCGATCGTCAGCACGCTGCTGATCATCGGGATGCCGTCAGACAGTTCGATCCCCGCCTTGACCCATGCGCGCGGCGAGACCCGCACCATCAATCCGGCCTGGTCGTACAGCTCCCGATACTGTGCGCGAACCCGCACCTGCGCCGTAAAATCGCCGGTGGTCGTCACGGCGAAGAAATGGCCCGTGTCTCGGGTGAAGCCGTAATGGGTTTCCCGCCAGAAATCCGTGGCCTTGTCCGTGACGACGTGAAGACCGTCGCCCGTCATCTGCCAGTTGGCTGGCTCGTTGACCCAGGTTCCGCCTTGAAAGCCCATCGTCTCGCCTTGTCTCGCCGATGCAATGTGTGCGTTCGCGCGTCAGGCAGGATCGGCCTTCCGGGCCGTTTGGCAATGCCCGCTTCTCACCCTCGACCGTCCGTCGTGCCGTCGGGCCGAGAGCGCGGCTCCCGAACCCCCGACGGAAGTCTCACGACCTAAGTCTCACGACGAATTGTCGGATGGGCCGCGCGGCACGGCTGGCTTAACGATTGGTGTCAGCGGCGGACACGTGCGAGCGGGCGGTCTCAATCCCCCGCTCGGCGGAAGGCGCCGCCCGACACCCGGTTCACACCCAACGCGGCCTCCGACGCGGCGAAGATTCGCGCGGGCGACGCGTGCCGTCCCTCAAGGAAACGCTCCCCAAGGAGGACATAACCCCATGGCAAGCTCAGCCGCCCTCGGGCAAGCCGGCGATGCCGCGCGCCCGATGACGCGGGAGGAGAAGAAGGTCATCCTGGCCTCCTCCCTCGGCACCGTGTTCGAGTGGTACGACTTCTACCTCTACGGCTCGCTCGCCGGCATCATCGGCGCGCAGTTCTTCTCGTCCTACCCGCCGGCGACCCGGGACATCTTCGCGCTGCTCGCCTTCGCGGCGGGCTTCCTGGTGCGGCCGTTCGGCGCCCTGGTGTTCGGGCGCGTCGGCGACCTCGTCGGGCGCAAATACACCTTCCTGGTCACCATCCTGATCATGGGCCTGTCGACCTTCATCGTCGGCATCCTGCCCAACGCCGCGCAGATCGGCATCGCGGCGCCGATCATCCTGATCGCCCTACGCCTCGCGCAAGGCCTGGCGCTCGGCGGCGAGTATGGCGGGGCGGCGACCTACGTCGCCGAGCACGCGCCGCAGGGCCGGCGCGGCTTCTACACCAGCTGGATCCAGACCACGGCGACGCTCGGCCTGTTCCTGTCGCTGGTGGTGATCCTGGCGGTGCGGTCCTTCACGGGCGAGGCCGCCTTCGCCGAGTGGGGCTGGCGCATCCCGTTCCTGGTCTCGGTGCTGCTGCTCGGCATCTCGCTCTGGATCCGCCTCCAGCTCAGCGAGTCGCCGGCCTTCCAGCGCATGAAGGAGGAGGGCAAGACCTCGAAGGCCCCTCTCACCGAGGCCTTCGGCCAGTGGCGCAACGCCAAGATCGCCCTCATCGCGCTGCTCGGCCTCGTCGCCGGCCAGGGCGTGGTCTGGTATACCGGCCAGTTCTACGCCCTGTTCTTCCTGCAATCGATCCTGAAGGTCGACGGCTACACCGCCAACCTGCTGATCGCCTGGGCGCTCCTGCTCGGCACCGGCTTCTTCGTGGTGTTCGGCTGGCTCTCGGACAAGATCGGCCGCAAGCCGATCATCCTGGCCGGCTGCCTGATCGCGGCGCTCAGCTTCTTCCCGGTGTTCAAGCAGATCACCACCCTGGCGAACCCCGCCCTCGAGAAGGCGATCGAGAACGTGAAGGTGACCGTGGTGGCCGATCCGGCCCAGTGCGGCAGCCTGTTCAACCCCGTCGGCACGCGGGTGTTCTCGGCCCCCTGCGACCTCGCCCGCGACTTCCTCGCCAAGTCCTCGGTCCGCTACGCCACCGAGGCCGCGCCGGCCGGCCAGCCGACGGTGGTGCGGATCAACGGCACCGAGGTCCCGTTCGCGGCGGGCGCGCCGGCGGCGGAGTTCAATAAGGCGGCGGCCTCCGCCCTCCAGGCGGCGGGCTACCCGAAGGCCGGCGACGCCCAGGTGGTGAAGATGGCGAACCCGTTCGACATCTTCCGGCCGCAGGTCGCCGGGGTGATCGGGCTCCTGTTCGTCCTCGTGCTCTTCGTCACGATGGTCTACGGCCCGATCGCCGCGGCCCTGGTCGAGCTGTTCCCGACCCGGATCCGCTACACCTCGATGTCCCTGCCCTACCATATCGGCAACGGCTGGTTCGGCGGCCTGCTCCCCGCCACCGCCTTCGCGATGGTGGCCCAGACCGGCGACATCTATTACGGCCTCTGGTACCCGATCGTCATCGCGCTGATGACCTTCGTGCTCGGCCTGCTCCTCGTGCCCGAGACCAAGGACCGGGACATCTTCGACGAGCGGGACACCGCGCACTGATCCGAGGATGGTCTGACCGGAGGGACGCCCGCGGCGAAGGCCGCGGGCGTCCCTTTCTTGTCCGGGCCGACGCTGTTCCCATCCTCGACGTCGTCCCGGAGCTCGCCGAAGGCGAGAACCCGGGATGACGCGGAGGGAGGCAAGAGCGTCGCGCGATGCCGGCGCGGGGGCGGGCCAGGGACTCTCCTCGAACGGACCCCGTCCCCCGAACGAGAAAGGCCCGCCTCACCGAGACGGGCCCCAACCCTCACCCATGCCGGACGATCACCGGCAGGTCGTCACCCGCCGCACGATCCAGCCCTCGCCGTCGACGAAGAGCTTCTTGCGGGAGGTGGAGCACTGGGCGTCGTCGGCCTCCGCGGCGGGGGCGGCGACGCTCGCGGTGGCGGCGACGTCGCGGGTGGCGCCCGGTCCGGCCTTCGGCGCCTTGTCGACCGCGGGGGCGGCGCTCGCACAGAGCGGGGCGCCGGCCGTGGCCAGGGCGGCCAAGACGACCGCCAAGCGGGCGAACAGGGGCAGTCGGGCGCAGGGACGCGCACGCATGATCGGTGATCCCATCGGTTGAATGCCGAGCGGCAACGTCCGGCGAAGTGGCTCTGGACCGCTCTCTCTTGCCATGGATAAGTCGCGAGCGCCCGAAGAGTTGCGTCGCGCCAGCGTGCCCGTTGCGAAAACGGTAAACACGCGGGTGCGACGCCGCGGTGACATTTCGCACCACGGTGCGGACTTGCCAGAGCGGCGGTACCAAGGCGGCCTTCGACTGGTGTCGTGTGCCGCCTGGACTATGAGGTACTTGAAACGCCCGGCATCCCGGCAGGTTCCTGCCGCAGCGTCGCGCAGATGATCCGGACCCCGTACGTTGGGCTTCGACTGGCCCGGTCTCGCCTCTTCGGTCCTGCGTCAGGCCGGCAGTGCCCGCCCCTGCCCGGCCCGGCGCTGCACCAGCCACAGGCTGATGGCGACGTTGAGCAGGTTCCAGCCGACCCCGTTGGCGAAGGCCGCCGCGTAGGAGCCGGTGAGATCGAAGATCACGCCGGAGAGCCAGCCGCCGAGCGCCATGCCGAACAGGGTCGCCATGATGACGACCCCCACCCGGCCCCCGGCCTCGCTCGCCGGAAACAGCTCGCGCACGATGATCGCGTAGGCCGGCACGATGCCGCCCTGGAACAGGCCGAACAGGGCCGAGATCACGTAGAGCGAGGTCAGCCCGTCGAAGGCGAGATAGAGGAGGAGCGCCACGCCCTGGAGCACCGAGCCGACGAGGAGCGTCGGCAGGCCGCCGATCCGGTCGGCGAGGAAGCCCGAGGCGATCCGGCTGACGATGCCGAAGCCGAGCATCAGGGACAGCATCTCGGCGCCGCGGGCGACGCCGTAGCCGAGATCGCCGCAATAGGCGACGATGTGGACCTGCGGCATCGACATGGCGACGCAGCAGGCGAGGCCCGCGACCACGAGCAGGCCCTGGAGCACGCTCGGCGGCAGGCCGAGCGTGCCGCCCGCCCCCGCGGCCCCGCCCCGCTCCACGGCCGCGGCCGGCGGGCGCCGGCGCATCAGGAGCGCCAGGGGCAGCATGGTGGCGAGGCAGAACAGGCCGATGCCCGCCTGCGTGGCGCGCCAGCCGTAAGTCGACACCGCGTGCTGGACCAGCGGCGGCCACAGGGTGCCGGCGAGGTAGTTGCCCGCGGCGCAGACCGAGACCGCGATGCCGCGCCGGCGCGCGAACCAGAGCGAGATGTCGGCCATCAAGGGCCCGAAGGCGGCGGAGGAGCCGAGCAGCCCGATCAGGAGCCCGTGCGCCAGGGCGAACTGCCACAGGCTGGTCGAGAGCGCGGTGGCGCCGTAGCCGAGGAACAGGCAGATTCCGCCGAGCGCCAGCGGCGCCAGGATGCCGAACCGGTCGGCGAGCCGCCCCATCAGCACGCCCCCGAAGGCGAAGCCGACCATGGTGAGGGTGTAGGGCAAGGCGGCGGCGCCGCGGGCGGCGCCGAACTCCGCCTGCACGGCGGGCAGCACCACCACCACCGACCACATGCCGACGCCCCCGATGGTGGTCAGCAGCACGGAGACGACGAGGCGGCGCCAGGCGGCGGCGGAATCGAGCCCGTCGGCGGGCAGCGGGCGGGTCGGCACGGGCGTTTCCTCGAATCGGTTATGGTTTGGATCGAGGCTGTAGCAGGCGGGCCGGCATCCGAGGAGCGATCCCGGCGCAACCCCCGCCCGCTCCGGCTCACCCCTGCGCCACCGTCCCGGGGTAGCGCGCCGCGAGATCCCGCCGCATCGCCTCCACCCAGTCCCGGCCACGCTCCGCCCGCGCCGTCCGGATCGGCACCTCCGCCACCAGGCTCGCCGGCCGGCCGGAGAGGAGCAGCAGCCGGTCGGCCACCGCCAGGGCCTCGGGCACGTTGTGGGTCACCATCAGCACCGCCGCACCGCGGGAGGCCGCGCTGCCGAACACCGCCGCCCGCAAGGAGGAGGCCGCCGCGTCGTCGAGGGAGACGAAGGGCTCGTCGAGGACGAGGAGGCCAGGTGCCAGGGCGAGCGCCCGGGCGAGCGCGACCCGGCGGGCCATGCCCAGCGAGAGCGCCCGGGGATAGCGCCCGCGCCAGGGGCCGAGGCCCAGTTCCTCGAACAGCGCGTCGAGCGACTGCCCGCGCTCCGCCCGCGGCAGGGAGAGGCGCACGTTCTCCTCGACGGTCCGCCAGGGCAGGAGCCGTGGCTCCTGGAACACCATGCCGATGCGCAGGCTAGGGCGGGTGGTCAGGCCGCCCTCGAAGTCGCGGTCGAGGCCGAGCAGGATGCGCAGGGTGGTGGTCTTGCCCGCCCCCGACGGGCCGATCAGGCACAGGGTCTCGGCCCTCCGGACCGAGACGTGAAGGTCGCGCACCGCCTCGACCGGCTCGGCACCGGCCGGGCGATAGACCTTGCGGCGGACCGTCAGGGCGAGGATCGCGTCGGTGCCGGGCATCCCGTCGCCGGCGGCGGACATCTTATCGCCAGCGACGGGCATCTTATCGCCAGCGACGGGCATCTTATCGCCAGCGGCGGGCATGGGCGTCGAGGGGCTGGAGCAGCAGGGCGTCGACCGCCAGCATCACGGCGCTGAACACGAGGCTGTAGCCGATCAGGGCCGCGACGTCGAAGAGCTGGAAATAGTACGAGATGGCGTAGCCGACGCCGTTGGGGCGGCCGAGCAGCTCGACCACCAGCACGATCTTCCAGGCGAGCGAGATCCCCGACCGCGCCGCCGCCACCGCGAAGGGCACGAGCTGGGGCATGAGCACGTGGCGGATCCAGGTGCGGCGGTCGTACCGGAAGGCCTGCGCCATCTCCTCCAGGCCAGGGTCGAGCCCGCGGGCGCCCTCGCGCAGGATCACCGCGACGTTCGGCATCTTGTTGAGGGCGACCGCCAGGATCGCCGCGGTCTCGGTCAGGCCGAGCCAGATATAGGCCAGCACGGTGATGACCAGCGCCGGGGTGTTGAGCAGCACGAGGAGCGGCGTGTCGAGGAGCCGGTCGGCGGCCCGCGAGCGGCCGAGCGCGATGCCGAGCACCGCCCCGGTCGCCATGGCGAGGCAGAACGAGGCCGCGACCCGCCACAGGGTGATGCCGATGTTGCGCAGGAGGTCGCCGGAGGCCGCCTCCCGCACCACGAAGGCCGCCACCGCCTCCGGCGACGGCAGGGTGCGCGGGTCGGTGGTGCGGCTCAGAAGCCACCAGGCGGCGAGGAGCAAAGCGGCCGAGAGAAGGCGGGCGAAGAGGGCCATCAGGCGATCGGTGCGCGCGGGGGCGGCTCAGCCATTCGGCCCGCCATCCCAGTACAGCCCCTCCGGCAGGGTCGCGGCCGCCCCGACCAGCCGCTCGCCGCCGAGCCGCGCCAGCACCGCGTAGAGGCGCTCGGCATCCGTCCGCTCGGCGGAGGCCGGCCGGCGCGGGATGCCCTCCAGGAAGGCGCGCTTGAGCGTGGCGTAGGTCGCCTCGTCCTCCGCCGCCATCAGCGGGCGCACGGGCGCCCAGGCCGCGTCACCGGCCGCCAGGGCGCGCTTGGCCCGGGACGAGGCGCGGGCGAAACCCGCGACGGTCTGCGGCGCGCGCTGAAGCAAGGCCTCGTCGAAGACGTAGCCGAGGAGCGCGATCGGCCCCTCGACCCCGAACGCCGCCGCGATGCCGTCGGCGCCGATCAGGCGGCGGAAGCCCCGCGCCTCGAGCCGCGCGCAGAAGGTCCAGTACAGGAGCGCGGCGTCGAGCTCGCCCGATTCGAGCTTGCGCATCAGGAGCGGCGGCGCGCCGAAGACCGGTTGCGCCGCGCGTTCGAGGTCGAGCCCGTCCTTCTCGCGGGCCCGGGCGCGCAGGAGCAGCCAGTTCTTGTCGAGCGGGCCGCCCGCCACCCCGAGGCGCTTGCCCGCGAGGTCGGCGACGGAGCGCAGGGGGCTGTCGCCCGCCACCATCAGGGCGCCCTCGGTGGAGGAATAGGGCAGGAACTTCACCGCCCGCCCCTCCGCCCGCAGGCGGGCGGCCCAGAGCAGGTCCGACACGATGGTGTCGACCTGGCCGCCCTGGAAGGCGATGCGGGCGGCGTCGCTGCCGGCGAGGCGCACGCCTTCGAGGCTCAAGCCCTCCGCCGCGTCGATCCCCTCCGCCTTGATGACCGCCGCCTCCCAGGCGACGGTGCCGAAGGGCAGGAGCCCGACCTTCAAGGGGGACTTTTGCAGGGCGGCGGGCTGGGTCGAAGCCGGCTGCGCTCCGGCGGCCCGGAGCTGCGCGATCGGCCACAGCCCGGCCGCCGCCATCAATCCGCGCCGTGAGAGCATGGCCGCTCCTCCCTGTTGCCCCGCTTGTGCCGGGCGTTCCACCCGGCCGGTCCGCCCACCTTTTCGCCCATGAGAGGTAGGCGGCCGAGCCGGCGGCGTCCACCGCTGGCGCGCAGAGAGGCTGAGGCCGCACCCTGGGCGGCCCCGCCGCCGCGGTCACTTGTACTATCGTCGGGCCGCCCGGCCGGGAGCGCTCGCCCGCAGAGGCGTCCTTCCGCGCGTCATCGGGCGGGTCGACGCGTCGATCTCGACGATGGCCGACCGGGGTGGGCCGGGGTGCCGCACTGATCCGAGCACGCGAGAGGACATCGTCGTCGCCTCTGTCGTGCAAAAGGGCCGGCTTCTGCCGGTTCATGTCGTTGCGCGTGTCCGCAACGGCGTCTTGGCAAGTTGTGGGAGATGCAGCGCCGGCGGAAGATACACCGCTCGCCGTCACGAGGTTTGACAATTCCGGACCCGGGAATTACCAGATCGCATGATTTGGGGGCATTCATGTTGGCGCATCCACGCAAAATTTGCCTGAACATGATTGTCAAAAACGAAGCCGACAAAATAGAAAACTGCCTGCATGCTGTTGCGGATCACATCTCCTGCTGGGTCATAGGCGATACGGGTTCTACGGATGGCACGCAGGACATCATCCGGAAATTCTTTCGATCGCGTGGCATGGCCGGGGAATTGCATAGTTTCCCGTTCAAGACCTTCGATCAGGCCAGGAATGCGGCGCTCGAACTGGCGTTGGAGTCGCGCCTCGAATACGATTATCTTCTCTTCGTCGACGCCGATATGGAGCTTGTCGTCGAGGACAAGGACTTCGCCAGAAAACTGACGGCCGACGTCTATCAGATCATACAAAAATCGGGCGTGGCCTATTGGAACAGCCGCCTGCTGCGGCGCGGTGCGGAGGCGCGGTATGTCGGCGTCACTCACGAATATCTCGGTCTCAAGGACGGAACGACCGAGCATCTGGACGGCGTCAGGTTCATCGATCACGCGTCGGGAACGAACCGGTCGGGCAAGTTCGCGCGCGATGCCGCCCTGCTCCGCGACGGGCTCGCGACCGAGACCGATCCCTTCCTGCGCACCCGCTACACGTTCTACCTGGCCAACAGCCTGCGCGACAACGGCGACCATGCCGAGGCCCTGGAGCAGTACGAAGCGCGCGCCGGCATGGGCTACTGGCAAGAAGAGATCTTCGTCAGCCTGCTGAATGCGGCGAAGATCAAGGCAACGCTGAATTTTCCCGCCGACGACGTCATCGGGACCTTCGAGAGGGCCGCCGCCGCCTGTCCGTCGCGCACGGCCGAAGCGATGCACGACGCGGCCCGGTTCTGCCGCGACCACGGCTTGTACGAGCGAGGGTACTGGCTCGCCCGCAAGGGCGAGAACGCGGCCGTGCCGAAATCCGGCTTGTTCGTCTCGGAATGGGTCTATCGCTACGGGCTGCTCGATGAGATGGCCATCGCCGCCTACTGGACGGGCCGGCATGCCGAGGCGGTCATGATCGCCGACAAGCTCCTGGCCATGGATGGCATTCCGGGCGATGACGTCGAGCGCCTGAAGAGCAACCGGCAATTGTCGGTCGACAAGATGGCCGACCTGCAGACCTCCCCCGACGGGGAGAGCCGGGCCGCCGCGAGGTTGCTGGAGCAGGCGCGACGCAGCGAGAATCTCGGGTTGCCGGATGAGCAGGTCGTCGCGGCCTATCTGGGCGTCGCCGAAGTCGATCCGACCTGCGCCGCAGCCTTCCACGGTGCGTCGCGCTTCTGCCGCTACAGGCAGCAGCACGAGCGAGGCTATCACCTGGCGGTCCGCGGCCTGAAGGCGGCAGAATCCAAGACCGGCAGGGTCGACGGTGAGGCCTGGATCACCGATTACGGCCTCCTGGACGAACTCTCCGTGCATGCCTACTGGACCGGGCGCTACGACGAGGCGATCCGCGCCTGCAACCGCCTCCTGCGCGAGGGCAGGATCCCCGAGGACATGATCGAGCGGGTCGCCAACAACCTCCGCTTCAGCTCGGAGGGTCTGGCGAGGGCGACGAGGCAATCGTCACAGATCCCGAAGACCTTTCATTTCATCATCGCGTCCAACGACCCGGACGAGCCGCCGCGCTTCTCCCTGATCAATTACCTGGCGGTGCGGTCCGCTCTCGACCTGAACGAGGGCTTCAAGGCGGTCATCCACTGCGATCCGGAACCGCAGGGCCCCTACTGGGACATGCTGAAGGGCAGCGTCGACATCGTTCGGACGACGTTGCCGAAACGGGTCTTCGACCGCCCGGTGGATCTGATCGCGCATCGCGTCGACGTGTTGAGGATGCAGGTGCTCCTGGAGCATGGCGGGATCTATCTGGATTTCGACACGATCTGCCAGAAGCCGTTCGCGCCGCTGCTCGACGGCAGCGTCGTCCTCGGGCGCGAGGAGGTCCCGGACGGAGCCGGCGGACGCAGGCCGGTCGGCCTGTGCAACGCCACGATCATCGCTCCGCCCGGCGCCGAGTTCCTGCGGTTGTGGTACGAGGAATACCGGTCGTTCGTCGGTGGCCCGAGCGGCGATGCCTGGAACAAGTTCTCGGTCCAGGTGCCCCAGGCCCTCGCGGACGCCCATCCCCACCTCGTCAGGATCGAGCCGGCGGCGTCCTTCTTCTGGCCGAGCTGGGACGAGCACGGCATCGAGGCGCTGTTCGAGCACGACCTGGAATTTCCCGAGGCGTTCTGTTTTCATTTGTGGCAGGCGAAGTCGTCGAGGTGGATCGAGAGTCTCGATCCCGAGACGATCCTCGGGCACGACACGACCTACAACCGCATCGCCCGCCGTTTCCTGCCGCGGCCGGCCGCGGCCGACGTCCCGCTCGACGACACGCTCGCGCAGCGCTTCGGTGCTCCCCGTGCGCTCGACCCCGTGTTCAGTTCGGGCAAGCCGCGCTTCAACATCTGTTTCGTCGGCTACAATCAGCATGACAGGGTTTATGACGACGTCGTGCGCGTCCTGCGCGCAGCCTTGCGCGATCTGGGTCATGACTGCTCCCTGACGGAGAACAGGCTCGCCCAAGGCTCGGTCAACATCGTGGTGGGCAATCTGCTCCATCCGGTCCAGGACGAAAGGCGCGTCGGCCCCTTCCGCTCGGGTCCGTTCATCCTCTACCAGCTGGAGCAGCTCGATATCATCGGGCATCGGACAGAGGGCGAGAAATACCTCGAATTCTTCGATCTGGCGTCCCATGTCTTCGAGTATTCCCGCTCAGGCCTCGCCTTTCTTCGAGCAAGGCCGAATTTTGGGGCAAGGTCGAATTTTGGGGCAAGACCGGACGGATCGGCCGTCTCGTTCCTGCCTCCTGGATTCCACCGCTGCCTCGAGATCACCTGTCCCGCGCCGGAGCAGAAGATCGACGTCCTGTTCTACGGCTCGTATTCCGAGCGGCGCGTGCGGGTCCTGGACGCCCTGCGGTCCCACGGCCTGAAGACCGTTCACCTGTTCGACGTCTATGGCGAGCCGCTGTGGGACACGATCCGGCGCTCGAAGATCATCCTGAACATCCACTCCACGCCCGGCTTCAGGGCCCTGGAGACCGTCCGCATCGTTCCTCTTCTGGCCAATCGCTGCTTCGTCCTGTCGGAGGCGAGCGACGACAACCCGTTCGGACCGGGCGTCGCGTTCTGCGAGATCGAGGACATGGCCGAACTCTGTCGCGCCTATCTCTCGGTCGGCGGCCCGCTCCGGCAGGCCGTCGCGACGGAGGGCTACCTCGCCGTCCGCCGGATCGACTTCGCCACGCAGCTGCGCGACGTCCTGACGACTCTCGATCTGGCGCAACTCGTATTGCGCGCGTGAGCCGATCCGGCGACCCTGCGGGGATCCCGCGACAGGCTCTCGAGGAGATGGACGCCATGCCGAAGGACGACGTGCTCAGCCCCGACGTGATCGCCGCGCGCCTCGCCGACCTGCCGGCCTGGCGGCACGCCGACGGCTGGATCACCCGCACCTACCGGACGAACAGCTGGAAGGGCACCCTGATGGTGATCAACACCGTCGGGCACCTCGCCGAGGCGGCCTGGCACCATCCCGACCTCACCGCCTCCTATGCCTGGGTCGAGGTGCGGCTGACCACCCATTCGGCCAAGGGCTTGACCGAGAAGGACTTCGCCCTGGCCCGCAAGATCGAGGAGGTGGTCGGCTGGCAGCCGGGGCTGGAGGGCGGCGCGCTCGAGGGCACGCCCACGGATCCGCGCTTCGCCTACATCAAGCATGATCGGTAGGGCCGGGCCGTCACTTCCCGCCGGCCCTCATCCGCCGGCACTGGGTCTTCAGGTAGGCTGTCCGTCCCAGCCCCTCGCGGATCTCGGAGCGGGCGATGATCTCCTGCCAGCCGGTGGCGCAGCCGATCTCGCTCGCGACCCGGGTCTTGAACACGTCGGTGGCTTTGGCCTCGTCGCAATCCTGCACCGGAACCGTGCTGGCGCAGACCAGCACCAGAGCCAGGAAGCCGTTCATCGCTCCACCCTCCGCGGAAAGCCGGGAGGATGGGGCGCGGCGGCGCAAGTCCAACCCGTCCCTTGGCCAACCCGTCCCCTGTGGCCGACCTGCCCCCTCGTCCGGCTCCTCAGGCCGGAACCTCCGCCACCAGCCCGGGATCGAAGGTGCGGCCCTCGACCGGGTTGGCGAGGCAGCGCGTGGCGTGGAGCACGAGGTCGTGGCCGGCATGGAAGTGGCCGGAGACCCAGAGGTCCGGCCGGTGGGCCTCCGGCAGGTCGGCGAGCAGCGTGGTGGCGTAGAAGGCCGGCACCCACCAGGGCACGCCGGGCGCGTCGCGGAACCGGTCGGCGGCCTCGGGGATCGGCGGGTGGTGGGTGACCGCGACGGTCGGGCCCGGATGCGGCCGGGCGAGCGCGTCCCGCATCGCCGCCCGGTCGGCGGCGTGGGCCGCCATCGCGGCCTGCGGCGTCCAGGGCGTGCCGTCGCCCTGGCGGATCGCCCGGTACTCCCGCGAGCCGGTCGCCGGATCGGTCATGCGGGCGGCGGCATACGCGACCGGGTCGTCGGGCCGCTCCGGCGCCTCCGCGGACAGCCAGCGCCCGGCGAGCCGCCAGTCGCTCCACAGGGTGGCGCCGACGAAGCGCACGCCGCCGATCACGCGGGTTTCCCCGCCCTGGAGCAGCGCCACCCGCTCGCGGCCGGCCGCGCGGTTGATCGCCGCCACCGCCTCCCCCAGGGCCGCCAGCAGCTCCGGGGCGGTGCGGGGATCGCCTGACGGGGCGTACCGCTCGTGGTTGCCCGGCACCAGCACCACAGGCCGCTCGCCGGCCAGATGCAAAAGCGCCGCGAGGCCCCGCTCCGGCTCGCCCTCCCAGACGTCGCCGGCGCAGACCAGGACGTCGAAGGGCTGCGCCGGGACCGGCACGGCGGCGAGCGGCCGGCGCTCCAGGTGCAGGTCGGAGAGCGGGAAGAGGCGCATCGCTCAGGCGCCGAACAGCGACAGCACCACCGGCCGCCGGTCGAGGTTGTAGATCTGCGCCTCCCGGGCGGCTCGGGCGGCGCGCTCGGCGGCGTCGGCGAGGGCGGCGAGGCGGGACGGCGGCTCGCCCTGGCGGCGCTCGATCTCGGCGGCGAGCCGCCGCTGCACCGTGTCGAGGGCGGTGGCGTAGAGCGCGTCGGCGTCGCGGCCGGCCAGCCGCTCGGCCAGCCGCAGGGCCCGGCGCCAATCCGGCCGGTCGCCCTGGTCGAGCAGCGCCTCGACCTCGTCGACCACACCGATCGTGTCGGGGTCGAGAAGCGCGAGGGCGCGGGCGACCGAGCCCTCGCTCAGGGCCGCCGCCCGCTCGATCAGCTCCGGCGAGGCCCCGGCCCGCTGCGGTCCGAGGGTCTGGAGCACCCGCACCACCTCGCCGACGGTGAGCGGCTTCAGGGCGAGGCGGCGGCAGCGCGAGCGGATGGTCGGCAGCAGGCGCCCGGGGGCGTGGCTGACGATCAGGAACAGCGAGCGCGGCGGCGGCTCCTCGATCACCTTCAGGAGCGCGTTGGCGCTGGCGAGGTTCAGCTCGTCGGCGCAGTCGACGATGCAGATCCGGTAGCCCGCGTCGGCCGAGGTCTCGGCGAAGAGGTGGAGGGCGCGCCGCGCCGCGTCGACGCCGATCTGGGTCGGTACGGTCTTCGCGCCGGGCGCCTTCTGGCGCCGCAGCAGGACGAGGTTGGGATGCGACAGGCCCGCGACCTGGCGTGCCACCGGGTGGCCGGGCGGAAGCGCCAGGCTGTCGGGCTCGCCCGCGCCGTCGCCGCGGGCGAGCAGGTGGCGGGCGACCCGGAAGGCGAGCGTCGCCTTGCCGACGCCCTTCGGCCCGCCCAGCAGCCAGGCATGGTGCAGCCGCCCCGACCCGATCGCCTCCCGGAAGGCGCGCTCGGCCGCCTCCTGGCCGCGGAGGTCCATCGTCTCGCGCGGGCGCGGCACGCCCGGGATCTCGCCCGGCTCGAACTCGTCGTCCCTCGTCTCAGGCGGCATCGGGGCGGTCCCGGACGAGCTGCGGCAGCCGGGCCGCGACCGTGGAGCGGATCGCCTGCGCGACGCGGTCGGGCGCCTCCCGCGCGTCGATGACCGCGCAGCGCGCCGGCTCGGCCGCGGCGATGGCGAGGAAGGCCGCCCGCAGGCGCTCGTGGAAGCCCAAGGCCTCGGCCTCGAACCGGTCGGGGCCGCGTGCGGCGGCGCGGTCGCGCTGGCGCGCCCGGGTCAGGCCGGTCTCCGGCGGCAGGTCGAGGATCAAGGTCAGGTCCGGCCGGGTCGCCCCCACCACCACCCGTTCGAGGGCGGCGAGCGTGGCTTCATCGACCCCGCCGGCGGCGCCCTGATAGGCCCGGGTCGAGTCGCTGAACCGGTCGCACAGCACGATGGCGCCGCGGGCGAGGCCCGGGCGGATCAGGGTCGCGAGGTGGTCGAGGCGGGCAGCGGCGAACATCAGCGCCTCCGCGAAGGGGCCGTGCGGCTTGGCGACGCCGGAGAGCACCGCGGCGCGGATCCGCTCGGCCCGGGGCGAGCCGCCGGGCTCACGGGTGGTCACCACCTCGCGGGGACCCGGCAACCCGTCGGTGCCGGCGCGCAGCCAGGCCGCCAGGCGGGCGATCTGGGTCGACTTGCCGGCGCCCTCGCCGCCCTCGAAGGTGATGAAGCAGCCGGGACGTCGAGATGCGACCCTTGCGGCGGCCAGAGGAGCCTCGCTCACGACTTGCTGGTGATCCGACTGAGGGCCTGGCGGAACCAGCCGGTGCCGACCTCCAGGGCCGCGTCGAGGGCTCGCTGGGTCATGGTGCCGGCGGGCACCGCCTCGGCGGTGTAGAGCGGCATGTCGAGCACCACCTGCTCACCGCGGGTGACCTTGAGCCGGCCGACCTCGCGGCCCTCCTCCACCGGGGCGGTCAGCGGGCCCTGGTAGGTGGCGCGCGCCACCAGCCGGTCGCTGTTGCCGCGGGGCAGCAGGAGCCGCACCGGCTTCTTCGTGACGAGGGGCACCCGGCCCTTCTCGCCCCCGAAGGTCTCGGCCTCCGCCACGGTCTCGCCGGCGGAGAAGACCTGGCGCGCCTCGAAGGCGCGGAACCCCCATTCGAGGAGCTTGCGCGATTCGGCGGCGCGGTCGCGGGCGGTCTTGAGGCCGCTCACCACCAGGACCAGGCGCTGGCCGTTCTGCACCGCCGAGCCGGTCAGGCCGTAGCCCGATTCCTCGAGGTAGCCGGTCTTCAGCCCGTCGGCGCCGATATCGAGGGTGAGCAACGGGTTGCGGTTCTGCTGGCGGATCTTGTTCCAGGTGAACTCGCGCTCGGCGAAGAGCTTGTAGTTCTCCGGATAGGTCTCGATCAGGTGGATGGCGAGCTTGGCGAGGTCGCGGGCCGTCACCTTCTGGTCGGGGGCCGAATAGCCGGTGGCGTTGCGGAAGGTCGAGCGGTCGAGCCCGATCTCCTTCGCGTGCCGGTTCATGATCTGGGCAAAGTTGTCCTCGGTGCCGGCGACGCCCTCGGCGGCGGCGATGGCCGCGTCGTTGCCGGACTGCACGACGATGCCGCGCAGGAGGTCCGGCAGCTTCACCTTGCTGTTGAGCTGGGCGAACATCGACGAGCCGCCGCCGCCGGCGCCGCCGCGGCGCCAGGCGTTCTCGCTGATCGTGAACTCGGTGTCCGGGCCGAGCTTGCCCCTGCGCATCTCGTCGAAGAGCACCTCGACGGTCATCAGCTTGGCCATGCTGGCCGGCGAGAACGGCTCGTCGGCGCCCTTCTCGAACAGGACCGCGCCCGTATCGGCGTCGATCAGGATCGCGTGCGGCGCCAGGGTCTGGAAGCCTTGCGCGCGCGCATCGCAGACCGCCACGGCGGCCCCGAGGATGGCTGCCAGAGCTAATCCCGCGGCACGGCGCGCGAGCGCCCTGCCCGCCCCGGTGGTCGCTGTCACACGCATGTCCCTACCGCTCGAAACCCCGGCCGACCGGGAGACCTGCCGCACTTTGCCGCTCCGCTCCGGGACGCGCAACAGCGCCTGTGCCGCAGTGCGGGAAGCGGAACCGTTTCGGATGTGGACCCTGGCGTAGTCGTCCCTCGCCCATCCATCCACGACCGCATCCTGAGGTGTCGGTCGATCGGCGATCGACTGACCTCGAAGGAGGGCTCCAGGGATCGCCGAGACTGCCGGAGGCCTGCTTCGACGCTCCCTGCGGCCGGCGATCGGGGATCGCCGGTCACCTCAGGATGAGGGCGTGGATAGGATGCTCCAGGCCTCCGCCATCCCGAAGGCCGCCCCCTGCCTTCAATACATCCCCGCCACCTTCGACCGCGGCGGCATGCCGGGCTTGTGGCCGGTCGCCTTGGCGTCCTCCCGGTCGCCCTTCTGGGCGCCCGCGAGGCGGAGCGGCGGCGCGACCGGCAGCGGACCGCTCTTCGCGATGACGGTCGTCCGCTGCGTGACCTTGCCCCCGGCGGGATGCGCGGCGGCCTGCATCGCCTGGGCGAGCGAGGCGCGGTCCGCCGCCGGATGACCCGCGAAGGCCAGGGCCTGGCTCGGCGGGGCCGGCCGGCGAGCCATGGCGACGGGGGCCGGCGCGGCCGCCGGCTTGGCGGCGCGCGGCGCGGCGAGGCCCGGGTTCAGGCCCTCGATGGCGGCCATGCGGACGGGCGCCGGGAGAGGCCTGGTCGCCGGGAGAGGCCTGGGCGCCGCCTCCGCCACCTGGACCGGCGCGCGGACGGCGCGCACCGGCGCCGGGCGGCGCATCTCGGGCTCGGCCTCGGCGACCTGCACCGGCGCGACGACCCGCGGCGTCTCGACGATCGGGCGCACCGGCTCCGGCTCGGGCTGGCGGAACGCGAAGGGTTTCGCGTCGTCGCCGGCATCCGCCACCATGATGTTGGCGCCGAAGGGCGAGCCGGCCGGCTGCCCGTCGGTGCGCAGGGTCGCCATCAGCTTGCGGTCGTCGCTGCCGCCGACCGAGGCCTTTCCGACATACTCGACCCTGACCTTCGTGGTGCCGCGGCGGCGGAAATCGAGGGCCTCGGCCACCGCCTGCGACACGTCCATCAGCCGGTCGGCGTGGTAGGGCCCACGGTCGTTGACCCGCACCACCATCGAGTGGCCGTTCTGCAGGTTGGTGACCCGGGCGTAGCTCGGCAGCGGCAGGGTCGGATGCGCCGCCGCGACCGAGAAACGGTCGAAGATCTCGCCGTTGGCGGTCTGGCGGCCATGGAAGGCGGTGCCGTACCAGGAGGCCAGTCCCTCGCGCACGTAGCCGCGGGCGTCCTGGCGCGGCACGTAGGTGCGGCCGGCGACCACGTAGGGCTTGCCGGTCATCTGCCGGCCGCCGCCCTTCGGGATCTTGTCGTTCTCGCCGTAGAGCCGCGGGCTCGCGGCGACGCCGTATTTCGGATCGATCTCGCGGCCCCCGCTCCGCACCGCGAGGGTCTTGGGCGTCGGCCCGGCGCAATTGGCCGCCGCCAGCGCGATTCCCGCCACCGCGGCCCACCGCACGACCGGCATCGGCCGGAGGGCCCCCCGCTCCGTCTCCGGACGCGGACGACCGCTCTTCGAAGATCCCGCCATCGACCCCTCGGATCCCCCGTGCCGCCCGACGGCCGCCGTCCGCCCGGGAGGGCTGGAAGGGCGGGCGCCAGGGCCGCACAGGGTTACGCTGCACGTATGGAAGACCCTGCCGGCCCTGCGTAAATGAAAGCTCAACGGGGGCTTTCGCGCGAGTCCCCTCCACCGCCGTCCACAGGTCCCTGCGCTGCCTGGGCGACACTGGGGCGCGTCCCGACGGCCGGCCTTGACGGGCCCCTGCCGCCCCCCGGCCGGACACGCGCCGGATCGCTTGACGCAGCGGCTCTGCTGCTGCCTCATGGATTCAAGTTAGTGCCTGCTTCCAGGGTTGGACGCCGCGTATGTCAGAAACGGCAAGGAGGCCCATTCCCTGGCGTCCGCAATCGTTCTTCACTCACCAGCTTCACAGCACACGATCTTTCGAGTTGCTGAACGAGCACGGCGGCATCGCGGTCGATTTCCATGCCCTGCGCAAGACCAGGCCGCATCTGGCGGTCGAGGGTGGCCAGAGCCGCGCGATGAGCCTCTGGCTCACGCGGTCGACCACGGGCTTTCTCACGGTGCCGAAGCTCGAGGCGGACCTGTTCACGATCCGCTTCGTCACCAGCGGCCGGATGATCCGCCGCAATCGCAGCGGCGAGCATCTCGGCTGTCCCGGCGACGCGATGTTCGTGGCCTTCGAGGACATGCGCAACGAGGAAGCCTCGGCCCATTTCGCCGCGATCAGCGGAACGATCAGCCGGGCCGCCCTGCTCGCCAGCAACCGGGCCCTCGGCGGGGCGGAGGACGGCGCCTGTCCCGAGCTGGAGCCGGTCACGCCCGTCGAGACGCTGGCGATGCGGTCCTTCCTGTCGTGCTTCCAGCGCCTCCATCGGCGGCTGCGGCAGGTCGACCCGGCGCAGGACCTGTTCTTTCCCTTGTTCGAGGAGATCGTCAGCTACCAGCTTCTCTCCTGCTGGCCGCGCCGCCGGGCCGCGCCCCGACCTCACCGTTCGACGCCGTCGTCGTCGAGCCTGCGCTCGGCGATGGAGTATATCGACGCCCGTCTCGGGGAGTCCCTGAGGCTCGCTGACGTCGCGGCGGCCGCGGGCGTCAGCGTGCGCACGCTCCAGCACGCCTTCAAGCACGAGCTGGGCACGACGCCGCTCGGCTTCATCGTCGAGCGGCGCCTGCAGCGGGTCCACGCGGATCTCGCCTCCCCAGCCTGCGCGGATCTGTCGGTCGCCGACGTGGCGCGCCGCTGGGGCTTCGTGCATGCGAGCGCCTTCACGCAGCGCTACCGCAGGCGCTTCGGCTGCACGCCGACGGACACGCGCCGGCGGTGATCCCGGCCGCGCGCCGACGGCCGGGTGGTGCCGCAGCGTCGGCGGCGCGATCCCGTACGTATCAAGATTGCGCAAGGCGCTGTCATATTCGCGATGATGAATCCTAAATAGATTTGTCAGCTTCCAAGCCGATCACTGTCTCTCGTTCTCGAGGTCCCGGGTGCCGACGCCTGCTGTGTCGATCGGCGAAGAGAGAGATGGCATGATGTTCGATGTCGATGGCTTCATGGCACGGTCCACGCTGCGCGCCCTCGATCGGTCGCACGCGATGATTGCATTCGACCCGGACGGAAGCATCCTGTCTGCGAATGAAACCTTCCTCATCCTGATGGGCTACACGCTCCCGGACCTGCGCGGCCGGCATCACCGCATGCTCCTGCCGGCCGCCGAGCGGGACGGCGCCGCCTGCCAGGCCGTCTGGGACGACCTGCTGCGCGGCGCGCCTCACGAGGGCGAGTGCCTGCGCCTCGCGAAGGGGGACCGCGCGGTCTGGCTCCGGGCGAGCTACAATCCCGTGCCCGGGCGCCGAGGGCGCATCGCCAGGATCGTCATGGTGGCGGCCGACGTCACCGATCAGAAGCGGCGCGGCCTCGATGCCGAGGGACGGCTGGCCGCCCTCGACCGCTCGCAGGCGGTGATCACCTTCAGCCCCGACGGCACGATCGAGGACGCCAACCGGAACTTCCTCGACGTGCTCGGCTACCGGCTCGACGAGATCCGCGGCCGGCATCACGGCGTGTTCGTCGATCCGTCCGAGCGGGACACGGCCGCCTACCGGGCGTTCTGGACCTCCCTGAGGGCCGGCCAGTTCCAGGCGGCCGAGTACAAGCGCCTCGGCAAGGACGGGCGCGAGGTCTGGATCCAGGCGACCTACAACCCGATCCTCGACGCGCAGGGACGGGTCTGCCGCGTGGTGAAGTTCGCCACCGACGTCACCCCGCAGGCGCGTGACCGGCAACGGCGCGCCGCCGCGGGCCGCACGATCGCCGGCGACCTCACGGTCATCGGCGACGCGGTGAGCGACGTCACCGACCGGAGCGGCCAGGCGGCCAGGGCGGTCGAGCGGGTCTCGAGCGACATCCAGGCCGTGGCGGCGGGAGCGGAGGAACTCGCCGCCTCCGTGGCCGAGATCAGCCAGCAGGTCACGCACGCCGCCACGATCTCCCGGGGCGCGGTGGCGCAGGCGCAGGATACCGGTGCGATCGTGGCCGGCCTCAGCGGTCAGGCCCAGCAGATCGGCGAGGTGGTCAGCCTGATCCAGTCCATCGCCGAGCAGACGAACCTGCTCGCGCTCAACGCGACCATCGAGGCGGCCCGGGCGGGCGCCGCCGGCAGGGGCTTCTCCGTCGTCGCCGCCGAGGTGAAGGCGCTGGCCAGCCAGACGGCCCGGGCCACCGACGAGATCCGGGCCCGGATCGATGCGACGCGCGCGGCCACGCACGAGGCCGTCGCCGCCATCGGCACGATCCAGGCGACGATCCGGGAGCTGGACGCGGTCTCGGCGGCGATCGCGGCCGCGGTCGAGGAGCAGGCCGTGGTGACGCGCGAGATGTCGGGCTCGATGCAGGCCGCCTCCCAGGGCGCCGAGACCATCGCCGCCGGCGTCGGCGCGATCGCCGGGGCCGTCGCGCAGGTCGATCGTGCCACCCGGCAGGTGCGGGACGCTTCCCAGGCCATCGCCTGACCCGGCGACGACCCCGCGGCGCCCTACTCCGCCGGCTGCGGCGCGCCGCCCGGCTCCTCGTCAGGCGCTCCCTTGCGCCCCCGCCCCGCCACCAGCTGCTCGGCCGCTCGGCCGCGACGTAGAAGACCGGGGTGACGAACAGCGTCAGCAGCGTCGCGACCAGCAGGCCGCCGATCACCACGGTGCCCATCGAGATCCGGGCATTGGCGCTCGTGCCGCTCGCGATGGCGAGCGGCACCGAGCCGAGGACGAAGGCGAAGGAGGTCATCAGGATCGGCCGCATCCGCAGCCGCACCGCGCCTTTCGCCGCCGTCACGGCATCCTCACCTTTGGCGCGCAGGTCGCGCGCGAAGGAGACGAGCAGGCTCGCGGTCTTGGCCGCCAGGCCGACGAGGAGCAGGAGCCCGATCTGCCCGAAGATGTCGAGGGGCAGGTCGCGAAGGCTGAGCGCGCCGACCGCGCCGAACAGGGCGAGCGGCGTCACCAGGATCACCACGAAGGGCAGCCGCAGGCTCTCGTACTGGCCGGCCAGCAGCAGCACGATCATCACCACGCCCAGCCGCCGGCGATCTTTTCCTGGTAGGCGACCTCGGTCCATTCCACGGCGTAGTCGGTGGGGAGGGCCGTGTCGGCCAGGCGCTCCACCGCTGCGATCGCGCGCCGGAAGCTCAACCTCGACTACGCGGTGATCCGCGCCCCCTTCGACGGGCGCGCCAGCCTCTCCGACGTCAATGCCGGCGACCTCGTCAACGAGACGAGGACCCAGCTCGTCAGCGTGGTCCAGGTCGATCCGATCGAGGTGGAGGTGGCGCTCTCGACCGAGGATTCGGAGGCCGTGCGCGCCGCCCTGAAGGAGAACCGCGCCTTCATCCAGATCCTCGACACGCAAGGCCAGCCGGTGCGGAAGGCGACGATCGACAAGCTCGACAACCGCTCCGATCCCCGCACCGCCCACCGCCTGATCCGGGCCTGGCTGCCCAACGCCGACGAGCGCTACCGGCCGGGCGAGTTCGTGCGCACGCAGGTGCAGGTGGGCACGGAGGAACGCCTGCTGGTGCCGACCCTCGCGCTCTCGGCCCAGCTCGACCAGCGCATCGTCTGGCGCGTGAGGACGACGGCAAGGATGACGGCAAGGACGAGGGAAAGGCGGCCAAGGTGACGATGACCCCCGTCGAGACCGGCGAGGAATTCGGCGACCGCACGGCGGTCCTCAAGGGCCTCAAGGCCGGCGACCGGATCGCCACCGACCATCTCCAGCTCCTGCGCCAGGACCGGCGGGTCGGGATCAGGCGGGACGGCGAGCCGGCCCGCCAGGCCGCGAACGAGCCCGGCGCCAGCGTGCCGTAACGCATCGGCGCTCACGCACCGTCAGTGCTTGCAGGGAGGGAGACCCGGACGCTACGCTTGGGGAGATGCCACCCCGCCACGGCATGCGAGCGACGGGCCATGACCTCTCCCGAGACCGCGCCCGTCGAGGCCGCGCCACCCGACGCCGTACCACCTGATGCGGCACCTGGCGGCCCGCGCTTCTCGGTCGTGACCGCCGGGCCGGACGGACTCGAGCTCGTGGTGGCGTTCGGGCCGCGGGACTACGCGGTCCGGCTCTCCCCGGCGGAGGCCGGCGAGCTCGGCCTGGCCCTGCTCGCCACCGCCTCGGTCGCGGCGGATGCGGCGCAGGACGTGCCGGCGGGCACCCGGGTGGAGAACTGCTTCTTCCCGGTCCTCGGCTGGACGGCCGGCGAGATCGCTCCGGGCGTGCCGGCCCTCGCCCTCCGGCTCGCCGAGGGCGCCGAGATCGCCTTCCAGTTCGACCGCGACACCGCCCGCGCCTGCGGCCGCGACCTCGCCCGCAGCGGCCGGGTGCCGTGGCGCGAGCGCCTGGGCCGCGTCTTCCGGCGCCCCGCCCGGATGCCAGTCCCACCGCCGGCCAATCCTCAGGGCGCGTGAGCGCCCGCCTGCCAGGAGAGCATCAGGGCGCGTGAGCGCCCGCCCGCCGAGCGAGCATCAGGGCGCGTGAGCGCCCGCCCGCCAAGAGAGATCGCGGACGAGGCCCTGCGGCAGGATATCGAGGAGCGGCGTCGTCGGAAGGCCTGCCGCGTCGAGGAGCCCGGCGCTCCAGTGGTTGCAGACGGCGAGGAGGCTGAAGCGTCCTTGCGCTGCGTAGAACAGGCTCGGGCCGTAGAGGCCGGGCCCCGCCTCGACCGGATGGCCGTCCCGGGTGGCGAAGGACTGCGCCAGCGCGGCGGCGAGCCGCCGGAAGCCCGCCCGCGACAGCCGCAGGGTCACGAGCCCGGCTCCCGGGAAGGCGGCGCCGGGCTCGGCCGCGACCCCGACCACGTGCAAAACCGCCGGGCGACCGCCCGGGGTGAACAGGGCCTTCAGCGCCAGGCGCCAGTCGAGGGCCTGGATCGTCGGCACGGCGCGGTAGAAGCCGGCATCGCCCCAGCCGATCTCCAGCGCCGGATAGGCGCCGAAGCGCTCGGTCACCGCGATCAGCGCCCCGTCCCCGGCCTCGGCCGCCGCCTGGGCGAGGGCTTCGCGCGGCAGCAGCAGACCGGAATGCCAGGCTCCTGCAACGAGCCGCACCGTGACCGATTCGTCGCCGGGGGCCGGGGGATAGAGGGCCGGATCGCCCGGCCGGGCGGTGAGCCACGCCGCCGGGACGAGGATGCCGGCGACGGCCACGACGAGGAACAGGATGACCGCCGCAGCCCGCCGGGCGAGGCGCAGGCCGCGGCGCAAGTCAGGCCGCCCCGGTGAGCCGCCGCAGGTCCTGGTCGGCCGCGAGCCGCCCGGCCGAGGCCTCCAGGATCTCGATCGCCGCGACCGCACCGGCCGCGTCGTAGGCGACGACGATTCCCGGCCGCACCTCGCGGCTCGCCACCGCCTCGGCATCGGTGAAGCGGACGGACAGCACGTCGGTCTCTGTGTCGTAGCGGCCCGCCGCCGGGCGGGGTGGCGTCGGGGCGGGCTGTTCGGGCTTCGGGCTCATGCCTGGGCGGGTATCCGGGCGACGGTTGACGGCGATGGGCGACGGCGATGGGCGACGGCGATGGGCGACGGCGATGGGCGACGGATCGTCTCTCTGCGCGCCTATCCGCCCGGTCACGCTGGACCGGGCGCCCTGCGGGCGCCTCTCCCCGGTCGTGTCGTTGTGTTCCGCGCTCCGGTGCGGACGCGACGCCCGCGCCGGGAGCGTGGCGGCGCTCAGCCCTGGAGCCGCGCCAGCGCCTCCCGCACCTTCTCGCGGCGGGCGATCGCCGCGTCGCGGCGCTCGCGCTGCTCCTCCACCACCTCCTCGGGGGCGCGGGCGAGGAAGTCGGCATTGCCGAGCTTGGCGTCGATCTTGCCCGTTTCGACGCCGAGCTTGGCATCCTCCTTCGTCAGGCGCGCCACCTCGGCGGTCAGGTCGACCACGCCCTCGAGCGGCAGGGCCGCGACCTCGCCGCGCACGATCAGCTGCACGGCGTTGCGCGGGCTCGTCTCCGCGATGTCGATCGAGGCGATGCGGCCGAGCCGGCGCACCGTGTCGCCCCAGCGGGAGACGCGCTCGCGCACCGCCTCGCCGGGGGCCACCAGCACCAGCGGGATCTGGGCGCCGGCCGGCACGTTCGTCTCCGAGCGGGCCGAGCGGATCTCCGAGACGAGGTCGACGACCCAGCCGATCTCCGCCTCCGCCTCCGGCTTGGCGAGCGCCCCGAGATCGGGCCAGGAAGCCAGCGCCAGCAGCCCGCGCGCGATGCCGGCCTCGCGCGCCTTGGTCGCCCACAATTCCTCGGTGAGGAACGGCATGAACGGGTGCAGCAGCACGCAGATCTGGTCGATGAGGTACGCGATCGTCCGGCGCGTCTCCTCCTTCGCCGGCCCGTCCTCGCCCTGGAGCACAGGCTTGGCCAGTTCCAGGTACCAGTCGCAGAACACGTTCCAGACGAAGCGGTAGGCGGCGTTGGCGGCGTCGTTGAAGCGGTAGGCCTCGATCGCCCCCGTCACCTCGGCGACGGCGCGCGCCGCCTCGCCGAGCGCCCAGGCATTCAGGGTCTGGGTCACGCCCTCGGGCGCGAAGGACGGATCGAGCCGGCAGCCATTCATCTCGGCGAAGCGGGCGGCGTTCCAGAGCTTCGTGGCGAAGTTCCGGTAGCCCTCAACGCGTTGCACCGAGAGCTTGATGTCGCGTCCCTGCGCCGCCATCGCCGCCAGGGTGAAGCGCAGGGCATCCGCCCCGTAGCGGTCGACGAGGTCGAGGGGATCGACGACGTTGCCCTTCGACTTCGACATCTTCGCCCCCTTCTCGTCGCGGACGAGGGCGTGGATGTAGACGGTGCGGAACGGCACCTCGTCCAGCGCGTGAAGGCCGAGCATCATCATCCTGGCGACCCAGAAGAAAATGATGTCGAAGCCGGTCACCAGGGCGCTGGTCGGGTAGTAGCGGGCGAGCTCCGGCGTCGCGTCGGGCCAGCCGAGCGTCGAGAACGGCCACAGGCCGGACGAGAACCAGGTGTCGAGCACGTCCTCGTCGCGGCGCAAGGCGACCGGGCGGCCATGCTTCTCCGCGGCTTTCGCCAGGGCCTCCTCCTCGCTCTGGGCGACGAAGCAATGGCCGTCCGGGTCGTACCAGGCCGGGATCTGGTGGCCCCACCAGAGCTGGCGCGAGATGCACCAGGGCTCGATGTTCTCGAGCCACTGGAAGTAGGTCTTCTCGTAAGTCTCGGGCACGAAGCGGGTGCGCCCGTCGCGGACCGCCTGCAGCGCCCGCTCGGCCAGCGGCTTGACGTTCACGTACCACTGGTCGGTCAGGTAGGGCTCGATCACCACGCCCGAGCGGTCGCCATGCGGCACCGCGTGGGTGTTGGGCTCGATGGCGACCAGCCGGCCGCGCTCCTCCATCAGGGCGACGACCTTGGCGCGGGCTTCGAAGCGGTCGAGGCCGTGCAGCGCCAGAGCCTCGGGCTCCGGGCTCGATCCTTCCAGGAAATCCGCGTTGCCTTCGAGGCTTATGCGGGCTTCCTCATCCAGGATGTTGATCTGGGAAAGCCCGTGCCGACGCCCGACCTCGAAGTCGTTGAAGTCGTGCGCCGGGGTGATCTTGACCGCGCCGGTGCCCTTCTCGGGATCCGAGTACTCGTCGGCCACGATCCGGATCAGCCGGCCGACCAGCGGCAGGCGCAGGCTCTTGCCGACGAGCGCGCGGTAGCGCTCGTCCTCCGGGTGCACCGCCACCGCGGTGTCGCCCAGCATGGTCTCGGGCCGGGTCGTCGCCACCGTGATGGTCTCGCCGGTCTCGTTCCCGGCCTCGTCGACCACCGGATAGGCGAAGTGCCAGAGATGGCCCTTCACCTCGACCTGCTGCACCTCGAGGTCGGAGATCGCGGTCTGGAACTTCGGGTCCCAGTTCACCAGGCGCTTGTCGCGGTAGATCAGTCCCTGCGCGTGCAGGTCGACGAAGACCTTCAGGACGGCCTTCGACAGGCCCTCGTCCATGGTGAAGCGCTCCCGCGACCAGTCGCAGGAGGCGCCCAGGCGCTTGAGCTGGTTGACGATGGTGCCGCCCGATTCCGCCTTCCACTCCCAGACCCGGCGGACGAATTCCGCCCGGCCGAGGGTGCGCCGGTCGGGCTGCTGCTGCTCGGCGAGGCGGCGCTCCACCACCATCTGGGTCGCGATGCCGGCGTGATCCGTGCCGGGCTGCCACAGCACGTCCTTGCCGCGCAGGCGCTCGAAGCGGGCGAGCACGTCCTGCAGCGTGTTGTTGAGGGCGTGGCCCATATGCAGCGAGCCCGTCACGTTCGGCGGCGGGATCATGATGCTGTAGGGCTCGGCACCGGCCCGGTCCGGGCGCCCGGCCCGGAAGGCCTGCGCCTCCTCCCATTCGGCGGCGATGCGCGCCTCGACGGCGGCGGGATCGAAGGTCTTGTCCATCATCGCGAAAGCGCCACTCGCAGGCTGCCCGGGGCGCGTCCGCCAGGCGGGACGCGGGCCTCGCGGGCGCCGGAACCAGAAACGAAAAAGGCCGGCCGCGCGAGCGGCCGGCCCCCGAGCCCGCTTTCAAGCGGACCCGCGTCGTTCCGTCAATGGGAGCCGCCGCCCGATCAGCGGCCGGGACTCACCGCCCGGTCGTCACCGGCCCCTTGCCACGCGCTCGATCTCGGCGCGGACCAGGCGCTCGACCATGACCGGCAGGTTGTCGTCGAGCCAAGCCTTCAGCATCGGCCGCAGCATGTCCTGCACCAGGTCCTCGATGGTGCGGGCGTTGCGGGTCAGGACCGTGCTGGCCAGGAGGTCGAAGGCGTGGCTGACCGTGGCGTCCGTCGCCTGGGACAGGAGCCGGTCCTCCATCGCCGGACGGGGCGGCTCCGGCGGCGCAGGGGGCGCGGGCGGCGGGGCCTCGGCCTTCGGGGGCTCCGGCGGGGGCGGCGGCGGAGCGGGCTCCGGCTCGATCTCGATCGCGTCGAAATCCATCGGCTCGTCGCGGAACGCGATCTCCGACATCTCGTCGAAGCTCGGCTCGGGCTCGGGCTCCGGCGGAGGCGGCGCCTTGGCGACCGGCTCCGGGGCGGGCTTGGGCGCGGGCTTGGCCACCATCGCCAGGTCGAGCACGTCCTCGTCCGGCTCGGGCTTCGGCACCGCCACCGGCCGCGACCCGGCGGCGGGCGGCTCGGCCGGCTTCTGGTCGTCGGCGATGATGCGCCGGATGGAGGCGAGGATCTCCTCCATCGAGGGTTCCTGCGTCTTGTCCTGCGTCTTGGGGCTCGCGGCGCTCATCCGGCTCAACGCTCGAGTGCAGAGGATCGGGGGGGGCTTGGATACGCAGTATTCCACAGTGCCGGCCGCGCACAAGCGAGGCGGCCCGCGCAACTAACAGGAAGGCGGGCTCTAGGAGGCCGCCCTCCGGCGTGTCGCCGGGCGGGACGGCGCCACGGTCAGCGGCCGTCCGGTGTGCGCACGCCGTACCAGAGGTCCTTGATCTGGTCGTAATGCTGCTTGGCGCTGTACTGCGCCACCGGGACGGCGATGAAGCGGGTGGTGAGGCGGCCGACGGTCTGCACCACCTGGTAGGAGCCCACCACCCGGTCGCGCTGGGCCGCGATCAGGTTGACGCGGGCGGACAGGAGTTCCTGCTGGGCGTTCAGCACGTCGAGGGTCGTGCGCTGGCCGACCCGGGCCTCCTCGCGCACGCCGTTCAGTGCCACCTCGTTGGCCTGGACCTGGGCCTGCGAGGCGATGACACGGGCCTTGGCGGCCTCGAGGGCGCCCCAGGCGCTGACGATGCTGGCCCGGACCTGGTCGCGGGTCAGCTCGGCCTGGAGCCGGGCCTGGCCGACCTGCTCCTTGGCTTGGCGGATCTGCGCGTATTCCGCGCCGCCCTGGTAGAGCGGGACCGTGAGCTGGCCGACGATCGAGCCCTGGAAGTAGCGCGTATTGGCGATCTGCTGGTCGAAGACCTGCGCGGCGCTGCCGCTCACGCTGACCTGCGGGTAGAGCGACGATTCGGCGATCTTGACCTGTGCCTCGGCCGCGTCGACCGCGTGGAGGGCGGAGAGGATCGCCGGATGCTCGGTGAGGCCGATCTCGACCGCCGCCGTCAGGGTCTGAGGCACGAAGCGGTCGATCGGCCGGCCGGGGGCAAGCTGGCGCGGCTCGACGCCGATCACCTGCCGGTAGGTCGCGATGCTGGTGCGCAGATTCGCCTCGGCCAGGCTGACCTGGGCCCGGGCGCCGGCGAGCCGCGCCTCGGCCTGGGCGACGTCGGTGCGCGTCACCTCGCCGACGTTGAAGCGGTCGCGGGTCTGGCGGAGCTGCTCCTCCAGCACCTCGACGTTGTTGCGGTTGAGCTCCAGCGTGGCGGTGTCCGCCAGCACGTTCATGTAGGCCTGCGCCGCCTGGAACAGCGTCTGCATCTCGCTGTTGCGCAAGGTCTCGCGGCCGCCCAGCACCTGCGACTCGGCCTGCCGGGTCTGGTTGTCGGTCCGGAAGCCGTTGAAAAGGGTCTGGTTGACCGTGAGGCCAGCCGAGCCCGGAATCAGGGTCTGCGAGGCGTCGCTGCCGACGCCGAGGCCGCGGCTGCCGCCGAGGCTGCCCGACACGTTGCTGACGCCGATGCTGGCCTGCGCGCTCACGGTCGGGCGATAGCCCGCCAGCGCCCGGGGTACGTTCTCGTCGTTGGCGCGCTGTCCGGCGCGCTGCGAGTTGAGCGTCGGGTTGCCCGCATAGGCCCGCGCGAGCGCGGTCTCCAGGGTTTCCGCGGCCGCGCCCTGGCCCGCCATGGCGAGCGCCATGGCGGCGAACCCGCCCAGCCGAAGCCTGCGGAACGCCTGAGTTCCTGTGTCAGTCACGCCTGTCTACCCTGTGCGGCTAGCCCACAATCGATCGGCTCTGCACCGCGGGCGGCGGAGCCGGTTCGTCATATCGCTGTGCCCACCTCGAGCGTGACCTTAGCTGAGGGCGGTTCCGGGAGCATCGCCCCCTCGCTATGGATCACCGAGTTTGCCCGGCGGTGCCGCAAAAAAGCGACAGGTGTCCTGGGGGTAATCAGGGCGGCGGAACGGTGATTCGCGCGCGTCCCCGCGCCGGGCGGCCGCGCCGCGCGCGCAACCGGCAAGACCTTGGTGAAGGACATGCTTTCGCGGGCCGCCCGGCCCGCGGGCGGGGCCTCGGCAGCCCGGTTCGTGCCCGTATGGCGGGGGCCGAATCCTGGCGGGCGACCGGCTTGGACGGTCGACCCGCCCGCGGGCCCAAGGAAAATCCGCATCCGGCCGCCCGGCCGGAGCCTCCGGGGGCACGTCAGATCGGTGGTGGGCCACCCGCTTTCGGAGATGGCCGGACGGGTCGGGCGCGGGGTGGCAAGGCCGGTCCCGCGCCCGACCCGTCAGAACGCGAAGCCGGTCTCGACCGCGAAGGCGCGCAAGGGCGGCAGGGTGGCGTCGAAGAGCGGGCGCGAGCCGAAGGCGTCGCCGGAGCGCACCCACAGGGTCGCCTTGGCCGGACGGCCCTGGCCCTGGACGCAGGCGAGGCGCCCGCCATCGGCGAGCTGCTCCAGCAGGGCCTGCGGGCGCTGCTCGACCTGGCCGTTGATCAGGATCGCGTCGTAGGGGGCGTGGCCGGCCGCGCCCTTCTCGAGCGGGCCGACCTCCACGGTGACGCCGTCGCCGAGCCCGCCTTGCGCCAGCCGCTCGCGCGCCGCCGCGGCGAGGCCGGGAAGCGATTCGAGGGCGACCACCTCGACGCCGAGGCGGCGCAGGAGGGCGGCGCCGTAGCCGAGACCGGTCCCGACCTCGAGGACGCGGTGGCCGGGCTTGAGGGTCAGCGCCTGGATCAGGCGTGCCAGCACCATCGGGGCCGGCATGAAGCGGGTCTCGCCCTCTTCCGTGCCGACCGCCTGAGGCTGATCGATATAGGCGAAATCCTGCCGGTCCGCCGGCATGAACCGCTCGCGCGGGACGGCGTCGAACGCGTCGAGGAGCGCGATGTCGGTCACGTCGAACGTCCGGAGCTGGCAATCGACCATGAGGCGGCGCGCTTGCGCGTAGTCGAGCATGAACGTCTCTGGGGAGCTTGAGCGACGGCCAAGCCGCGACGGTCAAGCCGCCGGGCGACGCGGTTGTGGTGGATCGCCGGCCAAAAGGCAAGGATCCGGGCAAGGAGCCGGGACAAGCCGGTCTCGCACGCGAAAGCCGGGCTGGTCTGTTGATCTGATAAGCGGGAGAAGAAGGGGTGGAGGCCTCGCCCGGTCTCACATTCCCATTCAATATCAATGGGTTAGGTCAGGAGTTTGGGGAAAATCGCCTCATTGAATTTACAGGCTTTTCAGACCCATTCCCAACCACTTCCCCAAACTATGAGGGGTGATGATGGACGAGTTCGAGCCCCCGCCGCAAGGGGCAATTTTTGTCTTCGGCGCAAACTTGGCAGGCAGGCACGGCAAGGGCGCAGCGCTGGTCGCCAAGCGCCAGTATGGAGCCATCCAGGGCCAGGGCGAAGGGCTCATGGGGCAGTCCTACGGCATCCCCACCAAGGGCCCCGAGCGCACCGGAACCCTGTCGATTCTGCCCCTGGGTCAGATCGAGTGGCACGTCATCCGTTTCCTGCAGCTCGCGCATGATAGGCCCGACCTCACGTTCTTTGTGACCCGGATTGGCTGCGGCCACGCCGGCTACCACGACGACGAGATCTCGCCGTTCTTCGCGACGGCGCCGGACAACTGCATCCTTCCCGCCGGCTGGAGAATCTAATGAGTGAGACCGAGAAGGCCTTGCGTGCCGTCCTTCCCAAGGCGCGCTCGGCCGCCGCCCGGGTTGGCGCTATGCACGGCTCCTGGGACGCCATCTTCGACGCCGAGGCCTTGTTGGCCGGCAAGCCGACGCTGCTGCGCTTCGGCTCCCGGGAGGAGGGGATCGAGGTGCTGTACGACCTGCTAAAGAGCCACGAGTGATCATTGCCGTCACCGGGGGCCGGACCTTCTCCGAGCGCCGGCTGGCGTTCCGGTCCCTCGACGAGGTCGACGTGGTGCTCGGTGGCATCTGCGGACTGGTCGAGGGCGGGGCTTCCGGCCTCGACACCTTCGCCCGGGAGTGGGCGGTCGAGCGCGGCGTGCCGTTCGAGACCATGCCGGCCGACTGGCGCCGGTGGGGCAAGGCGATGGCCGGCCGGGCCCGGAACCAGGACATGCTGCGCCGCTGGCGTCCCTTCGCGCTCGTCGCCTTCGAGGGCAATGAAGGCACCGCCGACATGGTCGAACGCGCAGGACTGGCCCGGATCCCGGTGATCCACGCCACTGCGAATGGCCTTGTCATGCCTGCAAGCTTGCAGTAATGCGAATGCAAATGCAAACGACGGGACCGCAGATGGACCAGACCACCCTCGCCTCCTCGATCGAGCGCATCGCCGTCGCGCTGGAGCGCATCGCCGACGCGCTGAAGCCCGTGGTGATCGAGGCTCGGCCTCATATCGAGGCCTGGAAGCCCGACATCGCGCTGTACGGCTCCACCGTCGAGCCCGCCGTCAAGGGCGAGAATCGGGTCGAGCGCAAGATCCGGTCGCTGTTCGACGAGGGCTTCACCTCCTACACGCGCATCGCCAACGAGCTGAACCGTCGCGGGCTGATGACCGAAGCCGGTACCTCGTTCCACCCTTCCTCCGTCAAGCGGATCATGAAGGGGATGGGGCTGGAGAGCCCGCACACGAAGATCGGCCACACGAAGGCCGCGCCCGCCCCGGCTCCCGAGGCCGCGGCCGAGCCCGATCCGGATCCTGACCCGGCACCTCCCCCCACAGTGCTGCCCAAGCCTGCGCAACTCCTCGACACCGAGAAGGATCGCAAGCGGCGCGAGCGCAATGCCCGGTACATGGCGCCCCAGCGGCGCCAGCTCACCAAGCCCAAGCCCAAGCCGACGAGCGAGGTCGCTGACGACGCCTCCCTGATCGCTGCCGCGCTCGCCGCCGGCAAGGTCACCCACTGCCCGCCCTTCCAGGGCGCGGACGGCTTCAACTACCGCACGGGGATGTTCGAGGAATGACTTACAGCCAGAAGTGGGATTTGCGGTTCCTGGAGATGGCCGACATGGTCGCCGGCTGGTCGAAGGACCCGAGCAGCAAGGTCGGCGCGGTGCTGGTGCGCCCCGATCGCACGCTCGCCTCGGTGGGCTTCAATGGCTTTCCGCGCGGGCTTAACGACGCCGCGGAGCTGTACGCCGACCGGGACTACAAGATCGCCACGGTCCGGCACGCCGAGGAGAACGCGATCGGCTTCGCGAAGGACCAGAGCCTGGAGGGCCACACTCTCTACGTCTCCGGCCTGCCGCCGTGCTGCTCCTGCGCCTCCGAGATCATCCAGTCCGGCATCGCCCGGGTCGTCGCCCGCCACAACATGGTGCCGGTGCGCTGGGTCCGGAACATGAGCTGGGCGATCGACAACATGCTCGCCAAGGGCATCGTGGTCGACACCTACGACGGCCACACCGGCACCTGGCACGAGATCACCCGGCCCGCCGACCTCTGGCTTGAGGCTGTCGAGGGGTCCGATCCGGCGGCCCAGGCCTGCGCCTGCGCAGCATGAAGGTCTCCGACTGGCCTCTCCCCGAGGTCCGGATCGTCTGCACGAAGTGCGGCCTTGAGAGCGCTCTCCCCCGGGAGGCGCTCGCTGTCGTGTTCGGGGAAGACGCCGACCTCTTTACCATCCGGGCGGAGATGACCGCCGGTTGCGTGCCGACCAAGAACGAGGTCTGCCAGTCGAAGCTGGCGGACGCCCTTCTGGTCCAGGCCATCCTGGAGCCCGATGAGGCCAAGGTGGTCGACCCCTCGCTGCTGCCGGCGGCGCGGGAATGGCGCGAGACGCTCGGTCTCGCATCCCCGGAATCCGAAGAGAGCGAAGCAGCATGAGCCGGGAATTCAGGTACGTCGGCAGCGGGTACTTCCACAGCGTCCTCGACGACGCGGCCAATCCTGAGGGCGGTGGACGGCACGAGATCACCAAGCTCCTCTCCGAGCTGTACGGCGCCCTCGCTCCACTGGAATACGACAGTGCCTCCTACGAGGCCTCGGATGCCGGGCCGGAGCGCGTCGTGCTCGGACTCCAGGAGAACTGGACCCGGATCGAGGCGGCGATGATGAAGCTGAAGCACGTCTACCAGCGCGACCGGGACCTGATCCAGGCCGTGATCCGCGAGATGAACCGGCTGTAAGCCATGCCCGGCAGCTTGCAGGAATGCAAATTTGCACAGAGGATGATCATGAAGCAAATCGCACGCATGACCTTCGGGTCGCACCTCTACGGGACGAACACCCCGGCCTCGGACCGCGACTTCAAGGGCGTCCACCTGCCCTCGGCGCGGGAGATGCTGTTGCACCAGACCCAGGGCTCGTTCAGCGAGCGCACGAAGGAGGATCGCACGGCCAAGAACACGGCCGACGACATCGACTTCGAGAGCTTCGCCCTCCACAAGTGGTTCGGCATGTTGGCGAAGGGCGACGCCAACGCCCTGGAGATGCTGTTCGCGCCGCGTGACGCCCTGCTGTTCTGGAGCGAGGAGTGGCTCGCGATCCAGGAGCGCCGCGACAGGTTCGTCAGCCTGAGCTTCGTCGAGGGCTTCGTCTCCTACATGAAGCGGCAGGCGGCGAAGTACGGGATCAAGGGATCGCGGATGGGCACGGTCCGGGCCGCGCTCGCGCTCATCGACGGCTGGATCTCGGTCTACGGCAAGGAACGTAAGCTCGTCTTCTTCCAGGAGGCGATCGAGGCGTTCTCGGAGGCCAACGCCCACTCCGGCATCATCTCGATCAAGCACCCGAACGGGCCCGAGCAGCTCCACTGGGAGGTGGTTGGCCGCAAGTTCCCGCTCGGCGTCCACGTCGGCGAGGTCCGCCGCGTGCTCCAGTCGGTGTTCGACAACTACGGCGCCCGCACACGGGCGGCGGAGCAGAGCGACGGCGTGGACTGGAAGGCGATGAGCCACGCCATCCGGGTCGGCGGCCAGGCCTTGGAGCTGATGCGCGAGGGCACCCTCACCTTCCCGCGCGCCGATCCGGAAGCTCCCCGATGGCGAGAGCGAGTTCTTCGACTTCGACTGGCAGGCCAGCCGCTGGGTCATCGGCCAGGCGGTCGCCGGCAGCCATCTCCACAAGAAGGCGGTCGCCCACATCGCCGAGTTCTGGAGCAAGGCCGCCCAGTACCAGTTCCGGGGCTGCCCGGAGGAGCACATGGCCCGGCACTGCTGCTCGGCCGCCTGACATCACCTTGAGGGCGCCTCGTCGCGCCCTCCCCCTTGCAAGAATGCAAATTCGAGGAACGTGCCATGGCTGTCATGCTGCGCGACCACACCAACATATCATCAGGAGCCCTTGACGCTCGGGCAACCAGCCTCGCCAACGAGGCCAAGATCGCCCACGCGCTGTTCACCGGCATCGTGAAGGACAAGATCGGCTACCCCGTCCGCGAGTACGCCAAGAACGCCTGGGAGGTTTCCCCCGCCGACCGGCCGTTCGAGATCGACCTGCCCGGCCGATGGTCGCCCAAGATCCGTTTTCGCGATTACGGCCCCGGGCTCGACCACGAGTTCATCATGGAGCGCTACGCGACGCTCGGTGATTCGACCAAGGACTCGAACGGCATCGGCGGCGTCTCGGGCTGGGGCTTCGGCTCGCTCTCGGCGCTCGCCTACCTGATGGAGGACGGGCTGTCGGGCTCGTTCACCGTCATCTCCTACCAGGGCGGCGAGGCGCGCCACTACATCGTCTCGCTCGACGAGCGCGGCATGCCGCAGCCCAAGCACTTCGCGAGCTTTCCCTCCGAGGAGCCGGACGGGCTGGAGGTCAGCTTCGCGGTGCGCGAGGACGACTTCGAGGCCTTCGAGGACCGGGCCCGCGAGATCCTGTGGAGCTTCGAGCCGCGCCCGGTGATCTCGCCCGCGATCAACTTCCGCGAGCCGGAGATCCAGGCCCAGGGCCAGGGCTGGATCAGCTACGCCAAGCACACCGTGCCGTTCTCCGGCCCGCAGGTGAAGGTCGGTCCGGTCATGTACCCGATCGACATGAAGGAGATCTCGGGCTCGATCGGCTTCCTGCAGCCGACCGACACGATCGTGTTCAGCGTCAACCCGGAGGACGTGACGCCGACCGCCTCGCGCGAACAGCTCCAGTACACCTCGACCACCAAGCGGGCGCTGTCGGCGATGATCGCGGCCTTCGAGGCCAACTTCGTCGCCGAGGTCCAGGCCAAGGTCGACGCCGCGAGCTGCTACTTCGAGGGCTGCGCGGTCTTTCGCACGGCAACCGCGCATCTTGGCGTCAACCGGATCTCCGGTATGCGCGAGAAGGTGACCTGGGGCGGCCAGCCGATCCGGACCGAGATCACCCACAAGGTGATGCGGCTCGGCGACGGCTGGAGCAAGTTCGAGCGCTTCAGCAAGGATCACGTCGACCCGGCGAACGTGCCGGCGGCGGCCAAGATCGTCGTCGAGCACAACCCCTATGCCTCGCTCGACCGCTTCCTGGCCCTCGATCTCGTCGGCCAGGACATCCTGTGGGCCCGGGTGAAGCGTGACGAGCTGCCCGGCTTCCTCACGATGTGCGCGCTCAAGGAGGACGACGTCATCGTCCTCGACAAGGCGGACGTCACCCGCAAGGCGAACGGTGCCACGAGCCACGGCATCAGCCGCAACAACCGCATCCGGCGGCGCCGCGCGCTCAACGTCTCGCTCGTGCCCTCGAAGTGGGGCGGCACCGACGTGGCGCTCAACGACACCACCGAGACCTTCGACCTCGCGGCCGGCGGCCTCAAGATCCAGCGCGCCCGCTTCGGCTACTCGCGCCGGGCGGACGGGTTCCGGATCGCGGACGGCATGTCGAAGCTCGGCGAGGGCGCGCTGCGGGCCCTGATCGCGCAGCTCGTCCACCACAACGTCATCCGGGAGGATTTCCGCCTCCTGATCGATACCGGCGATGACGAACTCGACGAAGATGTCTGGTTCGACTTCGGCGATTATGTCGAGATGCGTCTTCGCGACCTGATCGACATTCCCAAGCTCACCCCCGTCCAGCGCCAGAAGGGCGTGGGCGATATTCCTCACGGCATCCTGCACTTTGCGGAGCGCTACGACCTGGAGAAGGCCCCGAATGACCTGAAGACCTTTGCCACCAAGGTCAGGCTGACCAAGAACTCGATCCAACGTCGCGACGAGCGGCGCGAGAATGAGAACGACGCGCTGTTCAAGATCCTGATGACCATCGTCCCGGGCCTGCACTTCCCGATCGGCAAAGCCGGCGTCTGCCCGGTCGATGGTCTCAAGGAGAACTACGACGAGCTGATGAGCAAGTACCCGCTGTTCAAGCACCTGCTCGACGGTTTCAACAACACCGAGACGAACCGTCGCCTCGGCCTGTACTTCGACCTCCTCGCCAACCAGAAGTGAGTTCTAAGATGCACGTTCAGCTTCCGCACAACATCACCGACCTCTCCTTGACCTTCTTCGCGAAGGGCCGGCCCTACGAGGTGCAGAAGTCCCACGCTCACTTCGGGACGATCCGCACCACGCTGCTGGACTGGAACAACGCGGAGCGCGGGATCGTCGACATCGACGCGCTGATCAAGCTCGCCGATCCGACCGTCGAGCTGCGGGCGGCCTCGGGCGAGCGCCTGACCTTCGCCGGCCGCGAGATGCGCTACGACGGCCTGCCGCTCCACAACCTCTGGGTCGACAAGATCATCGCGTTCAAGGACGAGGGCGAGAACTTCGACCCGATCTTCCGCGCCCTGGAGGATCTCCAGCTCAACCCGACGCCGGCCGCCCGCGAGCGCCTGCCGCTGTTCGTCGAGCGCTCCAAGCTAGGCTTCCTGCCGGACGGCCGGATCGCCGCGTTCAAGGGCGTGCGGGACAACTACAACGACGTCCACTCGAACACGGTCAACTACGCGGTCGGCAAGACCGTCTCGATGCCGCGCCACGAGTGCAACGCCAACCCGGACCAGACCTGCACCACGGGCCTGCACCTCGGCGCGATCGACTACATCCGCAACAACGGCTACGGCTGGGGTTCCGACCGGCGCATGCTGCTCTGCGCCTTCTGGCCCCGTCACGTCGTCGCCGTGCCGGTCGACTACCACGGCGGCAAGATGCGGGTCGAGGAGCTGACCGTCCTCGACGAGGTCGACCGCAAGTACGTCAACGAGCTGCTGAACAGCAGCACCACCCTGGTGCGCGGCTACGACACCCCGGCCACCACCGCGGCACCCGCTCCCGTCGCCGAGGCCAAGCCCGAGGTGGACGTGCGCGAGCCGTACCAGAAGGCCAAGGTCGGCGACTGGATCGAGGTCGAGGACGACCAGTACCTGTCGGACGGCGAGTACCTGGTGGTCGCGGTCGACGACGCCAGCGCTGACAACCAGCGCCTGTCGGTGAAGACCGGATCGAGCGACGACGACACCGAATGGGTCGATGACGACGCCGTCACGGGGATCCTGCCGTCCGCTCCGGACTGGTTCCTCGCCAAGCTCGGCGACTGGATCGAGTACGACGAGTACGGCGACACGAGGACCGGCGAGGTCATCGAGATCGACGAATCGTCGCTCAACCCCGGTGACGGGTCGCGGCTGCGCGTTCACGACGGAAGCGAGGAGACCTGGGTCGACAACGACGACGTCGAGCAGATCCTCGCCTCCCCGCCGCCCGTGTACCTGCGGGCCCGCATGGACGACCTGATCACCATCGCCGACAACCCGGTTCTGCGTGACGGCGAATTCAAGGTGGTCGAGATCTTCGACGACAGCGACTCCGACAAGGAGGACGGCTCTCGCCTCGGCGTCGAGATCAACAACGAGCCGTTCCCGATCATCAACCGCTCGATCCGGTCGATCAAGCGGGAGGTCGAGGCGGCTGTCGCCAAGGGCGAGGCTGCGGCTGCCGCGAGCACCGCGGTCGTGGTTGCCGGTGCTTCGGCTCCGGTGGTCGCGAACCTGTGGGAGCAGGTGCTGAAGGGCGACAAGGTCCGCGTTGCAGGTGATCCGGACATCCAGGACGGCGAGTACATCGTCGACCTGACGGACAGCGGCCTGACGCACGGCCCGGATGGTGTCGGCATCATGGTGAGTGGCCTCTACATCTACAACAAGAACCTGAAGGAGATCCTGGAGCGTGACGGCAAGCCCTTCGTCCTGCCGGGGGTGATGGCGCCCGCCGTCGCGGAGAAGCAGCCCTGGGACCTGGCCGAGGTCGGCGATACCGTCCGGGTCGAGGGTAGCCGCTGGGTCCAGGATGGCGACTACGTCGTCGACCGGGTGCAGTCGGCCGAGCAGAAGGCGGGCCGCGGTCCTGACTTCGGTGGCTCCAGCACCGAGTACGGCGTCCACATCGCGAAGGGAGGCTGGTTCATCGAGAAGAGGGCAGTGAAGGCGATCGTCCGCAAGAAGGGCGAGGTCGAGGTGCCGGCGGACGGGTTCGTTCCGGTCGACACCTCGAAGAAGCTCCACGAGCAGGCCTCGACGGGCGACTTCGCCCGGGTGACGGACGGCTCCTACTCGTCGGCTGGCGAGTACGAGATCGTGGCGGTCAACGAGGACAGTCGTGCGATGACCTTCAAGCTGAAGGCGCCGTTCAAGACCAACAAGTCCGACCTGTGGGTCTACGACCGCAACGTCACCCACATCCGCAAGGCGAACGCCGTGACGGCGCCCGCTGCCGAGGAGGTGCCGCTCTACAAGCAGGTCGCGGTCGGTGACCGGATCAAGGTCGAGGGGTCCCACGACACGCCGGACGGCGAGTACGAGGTCACCAGAACCGACGACTACCGCTCGGGCTACCGCGTCTCCGTCGACAACCAGGGCAAGAACGGCCGGGTCTGGTGGGTCGGTCACGGCACCGTCAAGGCGATCGTCCGCAAGGGCCCGGCCACGGTCTCGACCGAGCCGGCGTGGAAGCTCGCCAAGGTCGGCGACACCGTCGAGGTGAAGGGCGCCCCCACGCACCGGGACGGCAGCTACGTGGTCGACCGGGTCGACGAGGGCAACGGCGGCGGCAAGCGGCTGAAGCTCGTCAACCCGGGCGGCACGCGGTGGGTCAACAACGAGTACGTCGTGTCGATCGTCTCGACGGCCGGGTATGCGCCGGTTCGTGATCCTGCGGCCTTCGCCAAGGCCAAGATCGGCGACACCGTCACCGTGAAGGGCAGCTCGTGGGTCAAGGACGGCGACTGGAGGGTGATCATGATCGACGAGGGCGACAACGAGCGCCTGCGCGTCAGGACCGACGAGGACGAGCGGTGGGTCCGCAACGAGCACGTCTTCGCCCTGAAGGAGGTCGTTCAGGGTCTGACGTGGCGGGACGCCGAGGTCGGCGACTCGATCCGTGTCGAGGGCCACAGCACCGTTGCTGACGGCGACTACGAGGTGATCGCCACCGACAAGGGCGACGTCCACGTTCCGCTGAAGCTCATGATCGGCTCTGAGCGTCGCTGGGTAAGATCCGAGAACCTCAAGGCCGTGACCAAGAAGGCGGCCTGATCAACACCCGGGTGGGCGGCGTTCTGCTGCCCACCCACTTGCAGCAATGCAAATCACTCAGGAAGGAGTGCAAATGCAAGGGTTCATCCTCTACGAGGGTCCCTCGACGATCGACGGCCAGCCGATCGTCGCCATCGTCACGGGCCTCGGGCGACCGAGCAACAACGTGAAGACTGGCCCCATGGCCCAGGTCTACATCCTGCGGGCCGACCGGCATCCGATGGAGGCCGTGAACACCGGCGACGACGCCTCGATCTGCGGCACCTGCCGGCATCGCGGTTCGGTCGAGGTGCTGAAGGACGGCAAGACGGCCAACCGGGGCCGATCGTGTTACGTCACGCTTATGCATGGCCCCCGAATGGTCTGGGAGGCCTACAGGAAGCGGTTCTACGAGCCGCTGACGCCCGCGCAGGCGAAGGTGGTCCTTCGGGCGCACTCGGTACGCCTTGGCGCCTACGGCGATCCTGGGGCGGTTCCCGAGGCCATCTGGAAGGCCGCGCTCGGTCGCACCCGCGGACTCACCGGATACACCCATCTCTGGCGCCGGTTCCCCTACCTCGCCGCCTTCTGCATGGCGAGCTGCGACACGCCGGCCGAGCGCGCCGAGGCCAAGGCACTCGGATTCCGCACCTTCCGCGTCCGGGCCAAGGGCGAGCCCTTGAGTGAGGGTGAAGGCCACTGTCCGGCCTCGGTCGAGATGGGTAAGGCCGCCCGCTGCTCGTCCTGCTTGTTGTGCGGCGGCAACCGCCGCCCGGCGAAGTCCGACATCACCATCCAGGTCCACGGCACCGGCGCCAAGAACTTCGCGCCGCCCCAGGGCTCCCTGAAGCTCAACTGAAGGAGTGACACCCATGCAGCGCGACCATTTCAACGCCATCATCGCCGACATCGAGAAGGGCCGCGAAGGCGACGCCTACGGCCTGCGCATCAGCATGCGCAACGGCGAGGTCTACGATGGGGGCTGGCGCTTCCTCGCCGAGGCGCCCGACGTCCTGGTGATCGACAACCGCGGCGGCCACCCCACCTACATCGCCCTCCCGGCGGTCGCCACGGTCGGGGAGGCGCTGCTGTGAGCGCCTTCACCACCACCGTCTCGATCCCGCTCGACAAGGTCGTCAGCCAGATCATCACCGCGGTCGAGGGCGGCATCACCTACTGGGCGAGCACCTTCCACCACGTCTCGTCCGAGCACGAGCCGAAGGAGCGGCCCTGGTACGCCGACCAGACGCTCTACGAGGGCGCCTTCGACATCAAGGTGCTGATCCACGAGGAGCACAAGGCCGGCGAGGGCATCGAGTACCACCTGACGCGCGAGAAGCTGCAGTCCGGCCTCGACTTCCTCGCCAAGAACCGCCCGGCCCGCCTCAAGGAGGTCCTCGACGAGTCGGGTGATGCCGACACCGCCGACGAGTTCATGCAGGCCTGCCTCTTCGGGGAGCTGATCTATGGGTAGCGAATCCGTCATGCGCTGGGATGGCGACGGCGATCCCGATTTGGCCGGCTGGTACGTCGTCACCAGCGGCCCGAACGGCTCCACGGACGAAGCTCTGGGGCCCTACGACACCGAGCAAGACGCGCTCGACATCCTCCACGCCCCCCAGCCGGAGGATCCCCCCGACTAGCACCGAGAAGGACCATGTCGAAGCTACCCACCCGCATCACCTACGTCGTCGGGATCGAGGACGGCATCGAGCGCAGCCTGTGCATCGAAGCCTCCTCGGCCACCAGGCTCGGCGCCTTCAAGCGCAGGGTCTCGGATCATCGCCAGATCGAGCAGCCGTTCGGACGCGACCATCGCGGACGACCCATCGACTCTCAACGCCTGCGTGTCATTCGGCGGCAGCTCTACAGACACCTCACGACACCGCGCGCTGACAGTCAGAAACAAGAGAAAAATGCAACTGAAATCCTGCAAACCGTAGCAGAAGAACACTCCATCAAGCTCAGCGAAATTTTCGACACGAGGACTCGCAAACCAGAGATAAAAATGGCAAGGAGGACCGCTGCCATTAGGCTTAAGCGTGAGCTGGAACTCGATGAAAAAGAGATTGCTAAGATCCTCGGATTCAAAAGTCCAGCTTATGTTGCGGTCTGGCTTAGACAAGATGACAAACAATCAAGAGCCAGCCGAAGGGGAATACATTGCCCGCGCCTAACAGAAACTTCTCAGCCAAGTTTCTAACCGGCGATGAGTTTAGCGCCTGGTTAAAGTCTCGCGGGCTGTCTCTTACGGATGCCGCTGAATTCTTTGGTGTAAGCCCGAATACAGTTCGTCACTACTGTACGAACGGTGTGAGCAAGAGCCAAGCTCTCGCAATCTCCGCGATTGAGAGAGGTCTTCAGCCCTGGCGCCCGACCGAGCGAGACCTTCTTGCATCCGAAGGGAGCACTGATCCTGATGACGACGACACGGGAGATCATTGAGCAGAGAAGCCCGCAGGCCGACCGCGCGATCCGCTTGGCCGCCGACGAGGCTGCGGCCAGCCTGTCGATCCTCGACGGAGCGATCCGCGACCTCGACGATCGCACCGCCCTCGTGAGGCAGCACCTCGCCTTCGAGATCGAGAAGGTCGAGCTGGCGATCGAGCGTGCCGAATGGGAGGCCCGCGCAGACACGTCAGGCCCCCGCGAGAGGCTGAGGGCGATGCATGACGCGCTGGCGGCGATCTCGCCAGAGGCGCTTCGCGCGTCGCGCCAGCCGCTCGCCGAGATCTGGAAGCGACTTCACGACCTCGTGTCCGGCGCTTAACCGTTAACCCTGACTTGCATGCATGCAAATTGGAGAGCGCGACATGCACTTGATCGAGCACGCCCGTGCATTTGCAACTTCTGCGCACAAGGGCCAGGTCCGGAAATACAACGGACGGCCCTACATCGAGCATCCCGAGCGTGTTGCCGGAACGCTTCTGGCGCTGCAGTTCCCCGCCGAGGTTGTTGCTGCCGCGTGGCTGCACGATGTCGTCGAGGACACGCCCATCTCGAATCAAGACATCCGCGAGCGCTTCGGCGATCGTGTCGCGGATCTCGTCCGGCAGGTGACCGACGTCAGCATCGGCCAGCCTGGAAACAGAGCAGCAAGAAAGGCGATGGACCGCGATCACCTCGCTCGGGCCGATGCCGATGGTCAGTCGATCAAGCTCGCAGATCTGATCGACAACACCGCAACCATCCTCGACCATGATCCGTCCTTCGCCAAAGTCTACATGGAGGAGAAGGCGGTGCTGTACGACCTGCTGACACTGGGGCATCCAGCCCTTCGATCGCGCGCTCTCGACATTCTGGTTGAATACCAGAGCGCACGACTGCCACGGTTTTAATCCAGGAGCCCTCGCAATGCCGGGCGCGCAGGATCTCGTGAGAGCCAAAATCGCTCTTGCCGTCGACCAATCTGGGTCGATTGTCCCGATCAAGAACACCAGAGGCGCGCTGACTCGCCAAGCGACGGTCGAGAGCTTCGTTCAGGCCCTCGATCACGAGCATCGTCAAATGCTGGTCGATGCGCTGACGGCGCATGTGCAGGTTCAGCACAGTGCCTCGCTCAATACTCAAGCTCGGCGCAATCTTGAGTAGCCGGCCCACAAAGGGCTTGCCTAGACGTGTCTCGCGCCCTATCCACACCAGGGTTAAGGGCTCGGATATACCGGATAAAGAAATGGCGAGCGGAGAGCGCTACCGGGGCTACAACATCTACGCGCAGGGCGACGAGTTCATCGCAACCTGTGCGTCAGGAGAAGAGATCGAGGAGTTCGTCGGGTCGTCGGTCGAGAGCCTGATGACGGCGATCGACGCTCTCTGGAAGACGTTGTCGGGCGTCGAGTCGCTGAGGACCGGGCCAGACCTGCCGTCCTGGTACAGTGACGCGATCGAGGCCGGTCGCTGGCAGATCCGCGTGCCGCATGCCGCGACGCCAGGGCGCGACCTTGTTCCGGCGTCCGAGATCCAGGCCTTGGCCTACGCCATGACGGCGCTCGCTGATGAGAACGGCGCCGTCGAGACAGAGCTGTTTCGCAAGACCCTTGAGGGGTTCTGGTCCAAGCACGTCACCGACGACGTGCGGTTCCGATACGAGTGGAACGGCCAGTGCTTCACCATCGACGCCGTTCCGATGACCGAGCAGAGCCTTCACTTCGTGGTGAAGGACGTCGTCCTGCCCGATGGCAGGCGCCTGCAGCCGCGCCCGGTGGAGTGAGGGCCGGCGCGAGAACGCCGACCCCCCCCTTACCGCCTCCAGATCCCCTCGACGACGCCGAAATCCTTCACATCGTCGAAGGAGACGGTCTCCGCCTTGCGCTCGGGGCTGAGACGCTCGACGTGAATACCGGCCGAATCGACGTCGGTCACGAGCCGAACCAGGGCCCGGCCGCTCTCGTCGATCACCAGCAGGATGTCGCCCGAGGTCGGGTCGCGACGCTTGGTGGCGAACATCATCGACCCGCCCCGGATGACCGGGGCCAGCGAATCGTCCGGCATCCGGAAAGCGAACGCCGTCTCGTCGCCGAGCATGTACGGCGGGCAGGCCTCCTGCACCTCCTCGCGGACCGTGGGCGCCAGGCTCGACGGCAGGGACGAGACATGGCGCAGCGGGATCGTGCGGACCTCACCAACTGATGCCTGCTTCACCGTTCCTCCCCGCGTCAGTGTCGGGCGCGGCTTCGCGGCCGGCTCGCCCGGCTCGACATTCTTCACATCATGAGCCTCTATGAGCGCCTTGGGAATGGGGTAGCCGGATCCCTCCGACACCTTCCGGATCGTCATGAAGCTGATGTTGAAGGGATGGGTCTTGGAATTCAGGATCCGCAGCAGCGTCGACGGAGCGAGGTTCGAGGCATGCGCCAGGTCCGTCGCCGTCATGTTCTTCTGCGTGATGATGTGGTCGACCCAGTCGATGAACTCGCGCCGGGTGCGCTCCAGCTCCGCGTCGGTTCGCACGAGCTTGCTCGACGAACGGGGCTTGTGATTGTCGGTCATCGCGATGGCGTCCATGGCTCATGGTCCTCGAAAATTGACACCCTGCCCCGGGCGAGGTATCCGTTTTGCATTCGCATTTGCACAGAGGCAATGCGAACGGGGCGGTAGGTGTTCCCATCGAATTTGCGTCAATTCTCATTTCGAGTGGTGCAACCCGTACCGCATCGCATCAGGGATGGCAACACGGAGAGTCAATGCGAAAGCCAGTTCAGAATCGATCCTGGTATGTTCGCGGATGAACCTGTCGCTGATCAAGCGCAATCAATGGGCTTTATAACCGCTCCAAACAGCCCGCAAAGAAAGACTCATAAGATGCCGTTAACGGCGCGAAGCGAAGATGAGAAACAGTCAGCCGAGCTTGTGACGATTGGATTCGTCATCGACGCTGTGATCGATGCCGGTGATGACCCCGAACGGGTGATGGTGATCGGCAATTCTATGATCGCAGCGGCACGGATCTTGTTTGATAATCACAACATCGATCGAAATCAGCAGGCTGCCCTGTACCGAGAATTTTGGAGCCCTCTCGTGAAAAGCGGGGGGATGTCTTGACGAGGCGGGCCCGCAAACCTCCGAACGTGGCGCATGATGGTGAGCTTGACAGCTCTACTGCATGCACGGGGCATAACCATCCGCCGGTGGAGATCGAGATCGATCTACCCCTTCCGACCTCCACGAACCGCATCTGGCGGCGCGGATCCTCGCGAAGAACCGGCCGGACATGGACCTACCTGTCGGCGAGCTACCAGACCTGGAAGGCCAAGGCGGACGAGGCGCTCAAGGAGCTGCGAGCGTCCGGCCCGGTCGCCCGGATCGAGGGTCCGTTCGAGGTCCGGCTGGTCATCGACCGCAAGAAGCGCCACAAGCTCGATCTCGACAACCGGCTCAAGGCGCCCCTCGACTGGGCGCAAGCCGCCGGCCTGATCGTCGACGACAAGCTCCAGGACAGGGTCACGGTCGAGTGGGGCCGCGCGCCGAAGGGCGCCCGCCTGACCCTCACCGAAGTCCGAGAAATGCCTTGACGCTGGCAAGAATGCTAATTAGCATTCGTCATCCCTGCAAATTGCGAGAGAAAGGGCTGCCGCCTTGGCGGGCTCGTACAAGCACGACGTCGCGGCCTGGGCCGCGGCCACCGAACGGCTGAGCAACGGGGCGTACCGGCTCTACCATCTCATCGCCCAGCTCGTGGTGCTGGGCGATGGGCCGATCTCGTACCGAGAGAGAGGTCTGGCCGGACGGTGCAACCAGACGGTTCCGGCCTTCCGGAAGAACCTTCGCGAGCTGATCGACGCCGATCTCGTGATCGTGGAGTCCGGCCAGGTCTCGATCACACCGACCCGGGCCGTCACAGCCTGGGGTCGTGAGCACATTCCGGCCGCGCTCCGCGAAGCCGTGCTCACCCGTGACAAGCACACCTGCGTCTACTGCGGCGACACCGACTGCCCGCTGGAGATGGATCACGTCATCCCGGTCTCCCGGGGTGGCCTCAACACCGAACGCAACCTCGTGGCGTCCTGCGGCCGGTGCAACCGGGAGAAGGGAGCCAGGCTCGTGGAGGAGTGGATCTGAATGTCCGGCCACCTCTACATGCCGCTCTGGACCGACGCCTACCTGGGCGACACCCGGCATCTCACGACCCTGCAGCACGGCATCTACCGGAGAGCAGCGTGACCGACATCACCTTGATCGCGGCCATCGGCCAGCAGGGCCAGCTCGGGCTCCGGGGCGAGCTGCCCTGGAAGAGCAACTGGGGCCACGCTTACCGGGCCGACCTCTGGCGCTTCCGCGAGACCACCACCGGCGGCGTGCTGATCGCCGGCTACCGGACGATTCAGGGTCTCTGGGGCCTCGACGGCACCCACGACCGGGACCTGGTCGAGGATGACCTGCGCTGGAGCCCGGACGAGATCGCGGCCCGGATCGCCAAGCGCTGGCCGGAGCGCCCGGTCTTCGTCATCGGCGGCGCCAAGACCTACCGGCGCTGGCTCGACACCGTCACCGCCTTCGACGTGACCCGCCTGCCCTACGACGGCGAGGCGGACGTCCACGCCGAATTCCTTCTCCCCCACGTCACCCTGGAGGTTGCCGCATGAAGGTCTATCACGAGCTGCTGGAGCGCATCCTCGAACACGGCATCGTCAAGAGCGACCGCACCGGCACCGGCACGGCCTCGGTGTTCGGCCACCAGATGCGCTTCGACCTCACGCAGGGCTTCCCGCTGGTGACAACGAAGCGGATCTTCTGGCGCGGCGTCGTCGAGGAGCTGCTGTGGATCCTGCGCGGCGAGACCAACGTCCGCTCGCTCCAGGACAAGGGTGTCACGATCTGGGACGAGTGGGCCGACGAGAACGGCGAACTCGGGCCGGTCTACGGCAAGCAGTGGCGGAGCTGGCCGAGCTTCGAGATCCTGAAGCCTCTGGAAGGCCCCATGGGGTCGAGCCTGCTCACCAACCTGGAGCGCATCGGAACGCCGGTCTGCGCCTTCAAGCCGATCGACCAGATCGCCAACGTGATCGAGCAGATCCGCAAGAGCCCCGACAGCCGCCGGCTGCTGGTCTCGGCTTGGAACCCGGCCGACGTCGACGACATGGCGCTGCCGCCATGCCACACGATGTTCCAGTTCTACACCCGGCCGATGAACCTCGGGCAGCGCATGGAGCGCTACGAGGATTCGGTCGAGGGCTTCCCTTCGTGGGACGACGTCGTTCCGGGCCTGTCGCACATGGAGGTGCCCGACAGGTTCGACGCGATCATGAAGGCCTGCGACGAGCGTGGGATCCCGAGCCGCTTCCTCGACTGCCAGCTCTACCAGCGCTCGGCGGACGTGTTCCTCGGCGTGCCGTTCAACATCGCGAGCTACGCGCTGCTGACCCACATGATCGCCCACGTCGTCGGCATGGCGGCCGGCGAGTTCGTGTGGACCGGCGGCGACACCCACCTCTACTCGAACCACCTCAATCAGGCGAAGCTCCAGCTCACCCGCGACTTCCGGCCCCTGCCGCGCCTGTCCATCCGCACCGAGACGACGAACATCGACGAGATCGGCGCTCAGGACATCTGGCTCGAAGGCTACGACCCGCACCCGGCGATCAAGGCCGAGGTGGCGGTATGATCCGCGACACCTTCCAGCTCACCGGCCGGCCGGCGAGCGAGGACGTCGTCGAGGTGCTGCTGGAGCCTCACGACGGCAACGGCTGGATCGTCCAGCTCGCCCGCTGGTGCGCCCACCGGGGCGAGTGGATCCACGAATGGACCCGCCGCCCGATCATCGACAGCATCGTCGGCTGGCGGGAGCGGACCCGCTGTGCCCTCGAACTTGCAGGAATGCAAACGGAGGTCAGTTAGCATGCAAACCGTGTTCATCACCCGCTACGCCTTGAGCATGGGGATCAAGGAGGTCGAGGTCGTCAAGCGCGACGAGGAGGATGGCTGGGTCACGGTGAAGTGGGAGAGCGGCTTGAACGGCACCGCCGGCTTCTCGAAGCGCGACTACAGCCTGACCAGGGATGATGCCGTCGTCGTCGCCGAGAAGATGAAGCAGAGAAAGATCGACAGCCACAAGCGGTCGATCAAGAAGCTCGAAGGCAAAAAGTTCTGATGAAGTTGTTGATGTCCTTGTCGCTCGCAGCCGTTCTGGCTGCGGGCCCCGCGTATGCTTCCGATGTCCACAGGATGGTGTCGGCTTCAGCGAAGCGACACGGCGTTCCCCACGCGCTCGCCCACGGGATCGTCCGGGTCGAGAGCGGCTACAACTGCCAGGCGCGCAACAAGCGTTCCAGCGCCAAAGGCCTGATGCAGGTGATCGACGGCACGGCGCGCAGCGTCGGCGTCCGCGGCAACCGTCTCCACTGCGCGGTCGGCCTTGAGGCCGGGATGCGCGTGCTGCGTCAGGCCCTTGCCGCTGCCCACGGCGACTGGTGCCGGGCGGCCACGATCTTCAACCACGGGAGCCCGGCCGGCTGCTCGGCCTACGGGCGGCGCGTCCTCTCCCACTCGCGAGGTCTCTCATGAACCAGCACCGGCTCGACGTCTTGCGCGCCTTCCGCGAGAGCGGATGGCAGATGATTCCCATGGAGCTTCAACGAAAGGACGGCCAGCGGGCGATCTCCTGGCTCGTCGAGAAGGGCTTCCTGGAGCGCCACCCCGAGCACTTCATCACCGAGGTGCGGATCACCAACGCCGGCTACGACGTGCTCGCCCAGGCCGGTGGCGACGTCACTGGGTGGGGCTGACCATGCAACTTGCAGAGCGCAAAATGATCCTGCCGGTCTCGCTTCCTCCGCGAGGCCTGTCACGGATCGAGGCAGCCGCATTCGTAGGTGTGTCTCCCAACTTGTTCGACGAGATGGTAAGGGACGGTCGCATGCCCCAACCCAAGCTCGTGAACGCGCGGGTGATCTGGGATCGCATCAAGGTCGAGGCCCACTTCGAGGCCCTTCCTGAGCGCGACTCACCCGGGTCAGGGGCTCCGGTGGATTCGTTTGCCAACTGGACGCCATGAGCCGCATCAAGCTGAAGTACGTCGACAGCTTCACCGACCGCTACGGGGTCCGGCGCTTCTATTTTCGCCGGACCAAGAAGGACAAGCGCATCATGCTGCCGGGCCTGCCGGGCTCGGACGACTTCATGAGCGCCTACCAGCTCGCGCTCGACGGCCAGCCGCCGATCGCCAGAACCAAGGAGGGCTCCCCTGCGGCCAGGGAGGTCGTGCCGTGCTCGTTCGACGCCCTGGTGCTGCGCTACTTCGCGAGCCCGGAGTTCCTGGCCCTGAAGACGCCGACCCGGAAGGCCTACCGCCTGGCGATCGAGCGCATCGTCAGGGACGACAAGATCGGACCGCTGAAGGTCGCCGACTTCCGTCGCGAGCATCTCAAGGCGATGATGGCGAAGCGGGCTGAGACGCCGTCCTCGGCCAACGACACGCTCAAGAAGCTGCGCATCCTGCTCAAGTTCGCGATCGACATCTCCTGGCGCCGGGACGACCCGACGATCGGGATGAAGAAGTTCGCGGAGGGCGAGCACCACACCTGGACCGAGGAGGAGATCGCGCTCTTCGAGGAACGCTGGCCGTTGGGCACGCTCCAGCGCACGGCGCTCGCTCTCCTGCTCTACACCGGGCAGCGGGTGTCGGACGTCGCCGGCATGTCGTGGAAGGACGTGAACCAGGAAGGGACCGCGATCCACGTCACGCAGGACAAGACCGGCACCAAGCTGTGGATCCCGATCCACGCCGACCTGATGAGCCAGCTCAACGAGTGGCCGCGTCATTCGGCCACGGATGCGATGCTCTACACGGAGTACGGCAAGCCGTTCACCGCGAAGGGCTTCGGCAACAAGATGGCGGACGCGATCGAGGCGGCGAAGCTGCCAGAGGAATGCGTCTCGCACGGGATCCGCAAGGCTGCCTCACGGCGCCTGGCCGAGGCCGGCTGCACCGCCCACGAGATCGCGTCGATCACCGGGCACAAGTCGCTGGCGGAGGTCGAGCGCTACACCAAGGCGGCCTCGCAGCAGATGCTGTCGCAGGCCGGAATCGCCAAACTTCGGGCGAAGGTTGTCCCAAACTCGGTTTCCTGAGTTTGGGGATTTCCTTGGAAAACCCAACGATGTCAAAGAGTTAGGAAGGGGGATGGAGGCCTCGCCCGGAATCGAACCGGGGTGCAAGGATTTGCAGTCCTCTGCGTAACCACTCCGCCACGAGGCCATCCGGGCCGGCGCTCAGCCGGCGATCGGGCGGGCCGGGCTTGGAAGCGCCGGCTGCGCCGTCTCCCCGGCGTCGGGCGGACGACCCGGGGACGAGGGGTCCTTAGCAGAGCCCGGCCCGGCTCCGCAACAGGCATCCGGCGGCAAAACCGCGATGGAGGCCTCGAAATGAGCCGGCTCTCGAAAATCGCCCGGGGGACCGGAAGCCGGGCCAGAAATCCCTTGCGCGCCTTCCCTGCCTTGGGTAGAGGTCCCGCCGCGATCCCCGATAGCTCAGTTGGTAGAGCAGGCGACTGTTAATCGCCTTGTCGCAGGTTCGAGTCCTGCTCGGGGAGCCATCCTCTCCCGCCCATCGCGAGACCATTGCCGTGCAGGCCGATCCTGCGCGAGGGCCGTGTGCCTGCGCGATGGCCTGACACGGCCGGCCCCTCGGCTTTCATCCGAAAAAATCGACGGAACCTGTCGCCCGGTCCGGTGGTTTCTCGTTCAACTTGCTGCAACGCTTCACTGCACGGCGCCGCGAAGCAATCCAGCAGCCATCGATACGGGAGTTACCAATGATCGGCTGGGCTATCACCTTCCTCGTCGTCGCCCTCGTCGCGGCTCTGCTGGGTTTCGGCGGCATCGCCGGCACCGCCATGGAAGCGGCCAAGATCGTGTTCTTCGTGGCGATCGTGCTGTTCGCCGTCTCGGCGATCTTCGGCCTGATGCGCGGCCGCTCGCCCCGGATCTGACGTCAGCCGGCGGGCGGGCCTCGAAGGCCCGCCTCCCCGGATCAGGGCGGCCCCGCGGGGCCGCCTTTTTCGTTGGCTGGTCGCTGACCGGCCGCTCAGCCCTCGGCGGCGCGCCGCATCCCGCCGGCCGGCGCCAGCGACGGCCTCGTCCGCGCCCGGCGCGGCACCAGCCGGTGCACCGTCGCGGAGGGCAGCGGGCGCGACGCCCCGCGCTGAGCGGCGTGCAGATCGGCGCAGAGGATCGCCGCGGCGATGTAGCCGCGCGCGGAGACCTCGATCCTGTCGGGACGGATCGGCCATTCGAAGCGGGCCGTGGCCTTCATTCCCATCCTCCCTGGCGGCTGCATTCTTGGCGGCTGCATTCTTGAAGTCACGCTTGTGACGTCATGCCTTGCTCGTGTCACGCTTGGCTCATGTCACGCTTGGGCTCGCGCGTGTTCCGGCTCGGTCTCCCGCGGCGGACGGGCGGGCCAGGCAGCCCTCGGAGTCTCGCTGCCTGGCCCGTCGACCACGCCCGGCCGTGCAAGGGAGAGTGGACACGGCGGGTGCAGTGCCGGTGAACTCGCAAGCGCCGTGCCAGACGGGGTGCGGGGGCCTCGCAGGAGGCGCGGGGGGCCTCGCAGGAGGCGAAGGACGCGACGGGGCATCGGCCGGGCCTCTCGCAGGGGGTGAGCGCCCTCGTTCTAGGCAGGCCCTGCCGCCCACTCGCTAACATTCGATAGGAAATCGGTCCGGGGCGGGTTAGGAGCCGCCGCGTCACCCGCGCGGCTGCCACCTCATCTGCGTCCGAAACGCCGCTTTCGCGCCCGGACGGGTGGCGGCACCGCCCGGATTTCGGGCACAATGCCCGCGACGGGCCCTCGCGCCCCCTTTTCGGAGACAGACAGGCATGGCGATCGGCCCCTTCGTGACGGCGGACTGGCTCGCAGAGCGGCTCGCGGCGCCCGACATCGTCGTGGTCGACGGCTCCTGGTACCTGCCGGCGATGGGCCGGGATGCCGAGGCCGAGTTCCGCGCCGGCCACATCCCCGGGGCGATCCGCTTCGATATCGACGCGGTGCGCGACGAGGGCAGCGCCCTGCCCCACATGCTGCCTTCGCCGGAGGCCTTCGCCTCGCGGATGCGCCAGATGGGCATCGGCGACGGCATGACGATCGTGGTCTATGACGGGATGGGCCTGTTCTCGGCCCCGCGGGTGCGCTGGACCCTCAAGGCGTTCGGCGCCCGCGACGTCGCGATCCTGGAGGGTGGCTTCCCGGCCTGGGCCGCGGGCGGCCACCCCGTCGAGGAGGGCGAGGCCCGTCCGCGCGACCGGCGCCACTTCACCGCCCGCCTCGACCACTCGGCGGTGGCCAATGTGGGCGACATGCAGCGGGCGCTCGCCGGCCAGGCCCAGGTGGTCGATGCCCGCTCAGCCCCTCGCTTCGCCGGCGAGGAGCCCGAGCCGCGCCCCGGCGTGCGCCCCGGCCACATGCCCGGCGCCCTCAACCTGCACTATGCGACGCTGCAGGAGAACGGCCGGCTCAAGGACGAGGCGTCCTTGCGCGCGGCGGTGGCGCAGGCCGGCATCGACCTCGACCGGCCGGTCGTCACCACCTGCGGCTCCGGCGTCACCGCGGCGATCGTGTCGCTGGCGCTGGAGACCCTCGGCCGGCCGCCGCGGGCGCTCTACGACGGCTCGTGGTCGGAATGGGGTGCCCGGGAAGACCTGCCGGTGGCGACGGGGCGTTAGGCCGCCCTCCCGGATTTCCGGATCGCGTCTCAGGTCGTGCGAAGCGCCTCTCCCCGCCCACGGGGAGAGGCGTGGATCGCGCTCTGCTCGTGAGACGATGCGCTCGTCGGCTGGTGCGCCGCCCCGCCTTCGCCCGGCCTCTCGGCCGGGCTGCACCCTCAATGCAGGATCTGGCTCAGGAACAGCCGGGTCCGCTCGTGCTGCGGCGCGCGGAAGAACGCCTCGGGGGTGTTCGATTCGACGATCTGGCCCTCGTCCATGAAGATCACCCGGTCGGCGACCTGGCGGGCAAAGCCCATCTCGTGGGTGACGCAGAGCATGGTCATGCCCTCGTCGGCCAGCCCCACCATCGTGTCGAGCACCTCCTTGACCATCTCGGGGTCGAGCGCCGAGGTCGGCTCGTCGAACAGCATGATCTTGGGCGCCATGCACAGGGAGCGGGCGATCGCCACGCGCTGCTGCTGGCCGCCCGAGAGCTGCCCCGGATATTTGTGCGCCTGGTTCGGGATCTTCACCCGGGTCAGGTACCGCATGGCGACCGCCTCGGCCTCGGCCTTCGGCATCTTCTTCACCCAGATCGGCGCCAGCGTGCAGTTCTCGAGCACGGTCAGGTGCGGGAACAGGTTGAAGTGCTGGAACACCATGCCGACCTCGCGGCGGATCTCGTCGATCCGCTTGAGGTCGTTGGTGAGCTCGATCCCGTCGACGACGATGCGCCCGGCCTGATGCTCCTCCAGGCGGTTGATGCAGCGGATCAGGGTCGACTTGCCGGAGCCCGAGGGGCCGCAGATCACGATCCGCTCGCCCTTGCGCACGCTGAGGTCGACGTCGCGCAGGACGTGGAAGGCGCCGTACCACTTGTTGACCCGCTCCAGCGACACCGCGACCGGCGCGCTGGCGAGCCGCGCCGCCGAGGTGTTGCGAGGGCTGAGATCCGGATCGGTCTCCGGCAAGGGCACAGGGGCTGTCGGGACGGGGGAGGAAGCCATCGGGGATCTCACCGTGTCTGGCCGGCCGCGAGCCGCCGCTCGACGAAGCGGGCGTAGCGCGACATGCCGAAGCAGAAGACGAAGTAGAACAGGGCGGCGAAGGCGTAGCCGGTCATCACCACGGTCGGCGCTGCCCAGGCGGGATCGACCCGGGCCGACTCGATCGTGCGGATGAAGTCGAAGATGCCGACGATCGAGACGAGGCTGGTATCCTTGAACAGCGCGATGAAGCTGTTGACGATGCCGGGGATCACGATCCTGAGGGCCTGGGGCAGGATGATCAGGCGCATCCGGTGCCAGGGGCTCAGGCCCAGCGACATCGCCCCCTCGGTCTGGCCGCGGGGGATCGCCTGCAGGCCGCCGCGCACCGTCTCGGCCATGTAGGCGGCGGAGAACAGCGCGATGCCGACGAGCGGCCGCGCCAGCCGGTCGACCGTGACGTCGCCGGGCAGGAACAGCGGCAACATCACGTTGGCCATGAACAGCACCGTGATCAGCGGCACGCCGCGCCAGAACTCGATGAAGATGACGCAGAACAGCCGCACGATCGGCAGCCGCGAGCGCCGCCCGAGCGCCAGCAGGATGCCGAGCGGCAGGGACGCGACGATGCCGACGAGGGACACGATCAGCGTCACCAGCATGCCGCCCCAGAGCGCGGTCGGCACGGCGGGAAACCCCAAGCTCGGAATCCCGGCGAGCAGCAGGTAGGAGGCGACCGGGAACACGACGAAGAAGTAGAGCGCGCCGAGCGCCCTCTTCGGCGCGTCGAGCCACAGCATCCACCCCACCCCGACCGCCATCAGGGCGAAGAAGACATTGGGCCGCCAGCGCTCCTCGATCGGGTAGGAGCCGTAGATGAAGTAGTTGATCTTGCTCCCGACGAAGGCCCAGCAGGCCCCGACCGGCCGGCCCAGGACCTCCGGCCGGCAGGCGTCGCGGTTCTCGCCGGTCCAGACCGCGTCGATGACGAGGAAGCGCAGGAGCGGCGGCAGAGCGAGCGCGATGAGGGCGAGCGCCGCCAGCGTCATCGCGGTGTTGGCCGGGCTGGAGAAGAGGTTCTGGCGCAGCCAGGCGAGCGGCCCGCTCACCAGGGAGGGCGGGGGCGAGGCGGGCACCGCCTCGCGGCGGACGAAGGTGAGCGGCAGGGGCTGGGAGCCGGCAGTCATTCGTCTGGCCTCACCGCTCGATCAGCGCGACGCGCCGGTTGTAGAGGTTCATCACGAAAGCGGTGACGAGGCTGATCGTCAGGTAGACCGCCATGGTGATCGCCACCACCTCGACCGCCTGGCCGGTCTGGTTCAGCACCGTGCCCATGAAGACCTGGACCAGGTCCGGATAGCCGATGGCGACGGCCAGGGACGAGTTCTTGGTGAGGTTGAGGAACTGGCTGGTCAGCGGCGGCACGATCACCCGCATCGCCTGCGGGATCACCACCAGCCGCATGGTCGGGCCGGGTTGCAGGCCGAGCGCGCGGGCCGCCTCGGTCTGGCCGCGGTTGACCGCCTGGATGCCGGCCCGCACCACCTCGGCGATGAAGGCGGCGGTGTAGACCGTGAGCCCGAGGACGAGGGCGACGAATTCCGGATAGAGCTGCATCCCGCCGCGCAGGTTGAACGTGCCCTTGACCGGAACGTCGAGCGCCACCGGGGCGATGCCGAGGAGCGCCAGCACCCCGTAGGTCAGGAGCGGCAGGCCGACGACGAGGGCGAGACCCACCGCCAGAACCGGCAGTCGCCGGCCGGTCTTCGCCTGCTCGCGCCGCGCATGGGCGCGAAAGACCAGCGTGCCGACGAGGCCGAGGACGAAGGCGATGGGCAGGGCCCAGGCATCCGCCGCGAGGATGGGCTTCGGCAGGTACAGGCCGCGCTGGTTGAGGAAGACGGCCGTGCCGAGCGCGTAGGAATCGCGCGCGGCCGGCAGGCTCGCCAGCACCGCGACGTACCAGAACAGCAATTGCAGCAGCAGCGGGATGTTGCGCAGGACCTCGACGTAGAATGTGGCCAGCGTGCGCACGATCCAGTTCGGCGACAGCCGCGCCACGCCGACCGCGAAGCCGAGGATCGTCGAGAGCACGATGCCGATGGCCGCGACCATCAGGGTGTTGGTGAGCCCGACCAGGAAGGCGGTGCCGTAGGTCGAGGTCGCCGCCGTGAAGGGGATCACCGTCTGGTTGACGTCGAACCCGGCGGTGTTGCCGAGGAAGCCGAAGCCCGAGGCGACGCGGGCGTTGCGCAGGTTCTCGACGGCGTTGCCGATCGCGATCCAGGCGACCACCCCGACCGCCAGCAGCAGCAGGATCTGGTAGGCCGCCGCGCGGATGCGGGGATCGTAGAGGGGCGAGACCCGGGGCGGACCGGAGGGCGCGTCGGCCGGAAGCTGCGTCGGCAAGGGAGCGTGCTCGCGTCTGTGGTGGCCGGGGGCGGCGCCCGGGTCCCGGGCGCCGCTTGCAGTCATGCGGTCAGCGGATCGGCGGGCCGTATTGCAGGCCGCCCTTCGACCACAGGGCGTTGAGGCCGCGCTGGATCTTCAGCGGCGAGCTCTGGCCGACATTCTTCTCGAACACCTCGCCGTAATTGCCGACGAGCTTGATGACCCGGTAGGCCCAGTCGTTGGTCAGCCCGAGATCGGTGCCGTACTTGCCCTCGGTGCCGAGGATGCGCTTGACGTCCGGGTTGTCGGAGGTCTTCAGCATCTGGTCGACGTTGGCTTGCGTGATGCCCGCCTCTTCCGCGTTGAGCATCGCGTAGTGGGTCCAGCGGACGATGTCGGCCCATTGGGCGTCGCCCTGGCGCACTGCCGGGCCGAGGGGCTCCTTCGAGATGATCTCCGGCAGCACGATGTTGTCGTCCGGCGCCGAGGCGCGCAGGCGCTCGGCGTAGAGGCCCGAGGCGTCGGTGGTGAAGGCGTCGCAGCGGCCGGAATCGTAGGCCTTGAAGGTCTCGTCGGCGCTGGCGAAGGCCACGACCTCGTATTTCAGCTTGTTGGCCCGAAAGTAGTCGGCCAGGTTCAGCTCGGTCGTGGTGCCCTGCTGGGTGCAGACCGAGGCCCCGTCGAGCTGCTTGGCCGACGCGACGCCGAGCTTCTTCTTCACCATGAAGCCCTGGCCGTCGTAGAAGTTGACGGCCGGGAAGTCGAGCCCGAGCGTGGTGTCGCGCGACATCGACCAGGTGGTATTGCGCGACAGGATGTCGACCTCGCCCGACTGGAGCGCCGTGAAGCGGTCCTTGGCCGAGAGCGGGATGAAGCGGACCTTGGTGACGTCGTTGAAGATCGCCGCGGCGAGCGCCCGGCAGAAATCGACGTCGAGACCGGTCCAGCGGCCCTGCGCGTCCGGCACGCCGAAGCCGGCCAGCCCCGGATTCGAGCCGCAGGAGATGTAGCCCTTCTGCTTGATGCTGGTCAGCGTCCCTTGTGCCTGGGCGGCGCCCGCCAGCAGGGTGGCGCCGAGCCCGAAGGCCAGGGCCGCAACGATCTTCTTCATGCGGTTTGCGTCTCCCGTTCCGGTTGCGACCCCGCGGCCGCCGCCCGTTTGCCCAAGCACGAACGCTGCCTAAGCAAGAGGCATTCCAAGCGAAGCGGATTGTCCGGTCAAGGGGTTGGCCCGGTAGACGAACAGCGTAGACGGGGCCCGGGCTCGGTCGGCCCGGCTTGACGGGAGCGGGCGGCCCGGCATGTGCTCTCGCGCGACGTTCCTTGCACCAGGGTTCCGATGAGCATCACCCCGCCCCGCGATACGCGCCGCCTCGGCACCCGCACCCGCCTGGTCCATGCCGGCCGCGACCCGTCGCGCCAGCACGGCTTCGTCAACACCCCGATCTACCGCGGCTCGACGGTGCTCTACGAGAGCTACGACGCGCTCAAGCACCGGCGGGCCGAGTATACCTACGGCACCGTCGGCACGCCGACGGTCCGGGCCCTCGAGACCGCCTGGACCGAGCTCGCGGGGGCCGCCGGCACGGTGCTGACGCCCTCGGGCCTCGCCGCCGTGACGGTCGGGCTCCTCGCCTGCCTCAAGGCCGGCGACCACCTGCTGGTGACCGATTCAGCCTACCGCCCGACCCGGATCTTCTGCGACGGGTTCCTGACGCGGTTCGGGGTCGAGACCACCTATTACGACCCGACCTTGGGCGCCGGCATCGCGGCACTGATGCGCGAGAACACCACGGCCGTGCTCACCGAGGCGCCGGGCTCGCAGAGCTTCGAGATGCAGGACATCCCGGCCATCGCGGAGGTTGCCCACGCCCGCGGCGCCTGCGTGCTGATGGACAACACCTGGGCGACGCCGCTGCTCTTCCCGCCGCACGAGCGCGGCGTCGACATCGCCATCGAGGCCGGCACCAAGTACCTGTCGGGCGGTTCGGACCTGCTGCTCGGCCTCACCTCGGCCAATGCGCAGTACTGGCCGGCCCTGCGGCGGACCTTCGACCAGTTCGCGATGTGCGCCGGGGCCGAGGACGTGTTCCTGGCTTTGCGGGGCCTGCGCACCCTGCCCCTGCGCCTGCGCGAGCACGGCGAGCAGGCCTTGAGGCTCGCCCGCTGGTTCCAGGGCCGGCCGGAGGTCGCCCGGGTGCTGCACCCGGCCCTGCCGGAGGATCCCGGCCACGCGATCTGGTCCCGCGACTTCCTGGGCGCCTCGGGCCTGTTCTCGATCATCCTCGAGCCCTGCCCCGAGGCTGCGGTGGCGGCCATGCTCGACGGGCTGGAGCTGTTCGGGATGGGCTTCTCCTGGGGCGGCTTCGAGAGCCTGGTGATCCCGTTCGACTGCGCGCCCTACCGCACCGCCAATCCGTGGGCGCCCGGCGGGCCGGGCCTGCGGTTCCAGGTCGGGCTGGAGGACATGGACGACCTGACGCGGGATCTGGAAGCGGGGTTCGCGCGGTTGCGGGCGGCGAGCTGAGCGCAGACTTCGCTAACATTGCAGGACAGAGCGCGCCTCCCTCGCCCAGACGGGAGAGGGAGGCGGGCTTCACGTCATCTCGAAGTGACGAACGAGACCTTGCTCACGGCGCCAGCCACGCCGCTCCCTGTCCCTCTTCATCCCACGTGAACAGCGCCCGCCGGTGGCCCTGCCGGGCGAGGTAGAGGAATTCGAGCCGGGCGGCGGTGAGAATCACCACGCGGAACGCGGAGAAACCCGCCTCCAGAGCCGCTTCGTCCTCGGGGAGCACGAAGGCGCCCCCTTCGGGCAACGGCGTGCCGGGGGCCGGCGCGGTGCCGTAGCAGAGGCGGCTCATCGGCCGCGACGCCGCCCAGGCGGCGCGGGCGACCTCGTCCCCTCCATGCAGGCGGGCCGTGCCCTCGATCCGGACCTGGATCTTGGCCCCGGCATCGTAGGCGTGGAGCGCCGCCCGGGGCTCGGCGGCGATCTCGGCGGCCTTGGCGGAGCGGGCGTCGCAATGGATCCGCAAGGCGCGGGCCGCACGGTCGACCCCGCGCAAGACCACCGTGCGCAGGCGTGGCGCGCCGCCGCGGCCGAGCGTGGCCAAAGCCGGCGTGTGGAAGCCGCTCTGGTGGGCTGCCCCCTCCTCCAGCCGGCGCCAGGCCTCGGCGAGGCAGCCCGCGAGGTCGTCGTAGAAGGGGGGCAATTCGGTCATGCGGGGCTTCGGCCTCCGGTTCGTTCACCAATCTAGGGCACGATCCGGGGAACCGGGATGACCCGGAGACGCTTGTCCCGGCGAAGCTTGTCCGTAAGACGGCTCGCCCCGAGGTTCCTCACCATGACGCTCCGCACGACGCTGGCCTGGTTGCCCTCGATGGCTTGGCTGCCCCTGGCGGCCGCCCTCACGGCCCTGCCGGCGATGGCCGCCGACATGCCCGCCGGGTATGCGGCGCGCGGCGGGGCCGAGTTCTCCGCCGGCTGGCGGGCGCCGCCCCCGCCGCTTCCCCCGCCTCCGGCCGTCGCGGTCGAGGCGGAGGTGGTCGTCGTCGAACCGCCGCCCCGTCCGCTCCTCGGCTTCGGCTACGCGCCGGTCCTGCCCTATTACGGCGTGTCGACCGGACCCTACGGCTATCCGCCGCGGCGCGAGCCCGGGATCGGCGTCGGGCTGTTCTGACCGGAGGGCGCGTCGCAGGCGGCGAGCCGTTCCGCGACCAGCGCCTGCATCGCGAAGAGGTGACGGTCGCGGATGCCCAGCGCCTCGCAGGCCGACACCGTGTTGAGCAGGTACTCGGCGCTCGGCCCGATGGGGCCGCAGGCCGCGGCGATGCGCGCAGCGATCTCCGCATCGGTGAGCCGCCCGGCATAGCGCTCCCCCGTCCTGTCGGCCACGAAGGCCAGCGCCGGCACCGGCCCCGCCGCGGTCTCGGCGGCGACCCAGCGGGCCGCGTAGCCGCGCCCGCGCATCTCCCGCCGCCAGACCGGCCGCACGGAGTCCCGCAGGTCGTCGCCGGCGATCCGGTAGGCGAGGCCGCGGCACTGCCCGCCCCGGTCGAGGGCGAGCATCACGCCGGGGCGCTCCGGCGTGCCGCGAAAGCCCCGCTGCCACAGGCAGAAGCGGCGGTGCCAGCCCCGCACCCTGGCCTCGCGCCGCTCGCAGAACGGGAATTCCGGCCGCCACATCAGGGCGCCGTAGGCGAACAGCCAGAGGCTGCCCGCGTCGCCCGGCTTTTCGGCCAGGACCGCGTCGAGGCGCGCCTCGGCCTCCGCCTCGCCCATCAGCGCCATGCCGTAGCCCGGACCGCGCCCGTCGGCGATCACCGGGTGGGGATGGGCCCGGGCGATCAGCGCGGCATCAAGCGTGAGGGAGCGTTTCAGCATCGCAACCGTTAGTCCCATGGGGTGCGGCAGCGCGACAGGGGCCGATCGCGGCCGATCGGGTGCGATCGGCTTTCCCGCCAAGCGTGGCCGCCCCATGTTAGTGCCGTGCTAAGCAGCACAGGTCCAGGTTGTCCGGGAATGGAGGACGCGTCATGGCCATCACGGGTCGCTTCAATTTCCGCAAGACCCTCACCGGCAAGCTCGTCCTGCAGGTCGAGACCGAACGCCGCTCCTGGTGGCCCTTCGCCCGCGCCGCCTCGCCGGGCCATGTCTGGCGCGACGCCACGCCGAAGGACCTGACCGCGGTGGAGCTGCAGCAGCTGCTGAACCTGCGCCGCAATCCCGGCTACATGCCGCGCAACCCGGTGATCTTCATGATGGGCCAGGGTCCGAAGGAGGCTCCCTCCGCCGAGGTGGTGACCCTGGCCGCCCACCGTGCCGCCGGCCAGCAGCAGGCGGGGTGACCCGCGCGCGGCACCGCTCGCGCCCGGCCGCGTTGTCCCGGTCCAAGGAGGAGGGTCGAGGGCACGGCCCTCGCGAACGGGAGAGCGCAGCATGGGCATGACCTCCGTGAACCAGGCCGTGATCGAGGCCCTGTCGGAGCAGATCGTCGCCGCCTATTGCGACGCCGCCGGGCCCGCCGAGGAACCGGCCCGCGCCCGGCTGATGGGCGAGATCATGCACGCCATCGAGGGGCCGGTGGGCACCCGCACCCTGGCCGAGCACGGTCCCGAGCGGGTCAACGCGGTGCTGGCCGACTGGGAGGCGCAGGAGGGCCGCAGCTTCGGCCTGCGGCTGATCGAGATCGATCCCGGCCGCACCGTGGTGACGATGGGCTGAAAGCCCGGCCGGTCAGGTTCGACCCTCGCCGAGCTCGACCAGCAGATGCGCGAGCGGCCCGGGGGCGCTCACCATCGCGTCGTGGCCGGTGGCCAGGTCCCGCCAGCCCCAGCCGGGCTGGCGCCGCACCCAGTCCTTGACCCGATCGAGGGTGGCGTAGGACGGCGCGGTGCAATCGACATAGGTGCGCGGCAGGCCGTTGCCGACGGGGCCGCGAATTGCCAGCGGGCTCTCGTAGGTGCTCAGGGGATGCGGGGTCAGGCGCCGCTCGACCCAGGCGGCATCCGCCGGGTCGAGCACCCCGAAGGCGCCGGCCGGCGGCGGCGGCAGGCTCAGGCCGCCGCTCGACTCCGCGGCGGCGCGGCGGCGGGCCGCCACCACCTCGGGCGGCAGCCCGTCGAAGGGCGCGCGGCCCGGTTCCGCGATCAGCGCATCGAGATAGACGAGGTGGCGCAGCCTCTCCGGCATCGCCTCGGCCACGCCGCTGATGGCGAGGCCCCCGAAGGAATGCCCGACCAGCACGACGTCGCTCAGCTCCTCGGCCACGATCACGCCGGCGACGTCGCGCATGAAGGTGTCGAGGGTGATCGCGCCGGACAGGAGATGCGCCCGCTCGCCGAGGCCGGTGCAGGTCGGGGTGAGGACCCGATGGCCTTGCGCCCGCAGGCGATCGGCGACCCGTGTCCAGCACCAGCCGCCGTGCCAGGCGCCGTGCACCAGCACGAAGGTCAGACCATCCGGCATCCCGCCCCTCCCGTCGTCGCCGGGGGAGCCAAGCGCGAATGGAGGCGGCGCGCAAGATCAGGCGCGCGATGCCGCGCAAGATCCGGGGCGCGATCCCGCGCCGGATCCCTAATTCACGTCCTCGTCCCGGTCCTGCCGGTTGGCGTCGAACCCGGCGATCATCCGCTCCAGCGACTGGAAGCTGCGGACCGCCTCCTGGGTGCGGCCGGCGGCGCATTTGCCCTCGGCCGAGCGGTACCACAGCAGCATGCTGTTGAAGGCGTGCTGGTGGGGAGCGCTCGCGACGCGGGCGCGCCGGGCGGTCTCGGCGTCGAACCAGATCCGCACGGCGTGGCCGGCATTGGTGCAGACATCGGCGGAGGGCGGCAGGGCGGCGCGGGAGACGGTCGGATCGCACAGCATGGCGAACCAGATCGCGGCGGCCGCGAGGCCTGAGGCGCCGACCATGCCGGCAGCGCCGCGCAGGCGCCGGCGCCAGTCGGGCCGCGCCGATTCGGAAGCCGGCAGGGCTTCCACGGCCTCGGGCCAGCAATGGGTGTAGTGGACCGAACCGTCGGTGTGGTGGTGGGGCCACGGATGGGTCATCGAGCACCCCCTTCACGATCAGGGTGGGACTCCGGAGCCTCGCGCGGGCCGTCAAGCGTGCCGGGTCGCAAGAAGTCGGGTCGTCTTGGAGGGTCGCGGCGGAACGACGATGCCGCGGCCGATCGCCGGACGATCTTGCTGCGGCGACGGACCTCGCGAAGTGGCCGGATGATAGGCGCGGGCGGTGCTCTCCGGCGTGTTCCAGCACACATTCCACGCACGGGCTGGCGACTTCTTGAGCCGGCCGCTCCCCGGGCTGGCGCTTTTCCGCCCGCCATGCTCTGCCTGACGGCAGGGGCGCAGCGACAGTCGCCCGCGACGGGAGGATGTGATGCGCTGGCACGCTGCTGCGGCTCTGGCCGCGATCGGTCTCGGGCTCCTGTGCGCCGCCCCGGCCCGGGCGCAGGACGGGCGACACTCCGAGGCACGAAATTCCGAGGCACGAACCTGGGCGACGGCCTGGGCCGGCTCGGTCCAGGGCCCCTACCCGGTCGGCAATCCCTCCGCCCAGCCCGACCTGTCCTTCGCCTTCCCGGACCCGGCGGCGGGCGCCCGCGACCAGACCCTGCGGCTGGTGCTGCGGCCGGACGTCTGGGGCCGCGAGGCGCGCCTGCGGATCTCCAACGCCTTCGGCACGCAGCCTCTCACCCTCGACGGCGTCCATGCCGGACTGCAGCTCGGCGGCGCGGCCCTGGTGCCGGGGACGAACCGCCCGGTGCGGTTCTCCGGCCAGGACCGGGTCACGGTCCCGCCCGGGGGCGAGGCCTGGTCCGACCCGGTCGCCCTGCCCTTCGCGGCCGACCCGGAGGCGCCGCTGCTCGCCGGGCGCAAGCTCGCCGTCTCGCTCCACGTCGTGGGAGCGAGCGGGCCGATGACCTGGCACGCCAAGGCGCTTCAGACCTCCTACGCCACCGCGCCGGGGGCCGGCGCCCGGGGGGCCGACGAGGGCGAGGCCGCCTTCCCGTACTCGACCGCCTCGTGGTTCTTCGTCGACGCCGTCGACATGGCCGTGAGCGCGCCGACCCCGGTCGTGGTCGCCTTCGGCGATTCGATCACCGACGGCACCGCCTCGACGATGAACGGCGACGACCGCTGGCCCGACGTGCTGTCGCGCCGCCTGCACGCGCAGCTCGGCAACCGGGTCTCGGTGGTGAATGCCGGCATCGGCGGCAACCAGGTGGTCGGCCCGGCGGAGTACAATGCGCAGAAGCCCTTTCCGGGCGGGCCCTCGGCGTTGTCCCGCCTCGACCGCGACGTGATCGGGCTGTCGGGGGTCGCCAGCGTGATCTGGCTCGAGGGCATCAACGATTTCAGCCGCAACGGCGAGGCCTCGCTTCCTGCGGTCGAGGCCGGGATGCGCGAGGGCGTCGCCCGCCTGCGCGCCCGCCTCCCCGGCGTGCGGGTGATCGGCGCCACCCTGACCTCGGCCAAGGGCAGCTCCAGCGCCGCCCACGGCCATCCCGAGCAGGACGAGAAGCGCCGCGGCCTCAACGCCTTCCTGCGCGGATCGGGGGTGTTCGACGCCGTGGTGGATTTCGACGCCGCGACCCTCGACCCGGCGACCGGGGGATTGCGCCCCGAGATGGTCCCGGAGAGCACCACCGGCGGCAAGGGCGACCGGTTGCACCCGAACCGGGCGGGCTATCTGGCGATGGGGAGCGGGATCGATCTCGGGGCGGTGCTGACGACGGGGCGGTAGGCGGCGGGTTCGATAAGCCCGTGGGACGTCAGCGCTTCGCTGCGCGGCGTCCCCCGTCCGGAACCTGACCTACTTGCGGAGCTGGGCGTTGGTAGCCCGGACGAGCCAGCCCGAGCGGGTCTCGTAGGCCCCCTCGGCGGCGCAGGTCGCTTTCGTTCATCGTCAGGTTGACCCGCACCGTATTCCTCGGAAGATCGACGTCGAGGACGCCCGCCATTCCGTCCGCAGCATCCTCCCGAAACAGCGGATCGTCCTGCAGCACATCGAGCGAGCGGACCGGGGGTACCTCGAGACCGTCCGCGAGCATCCCGCCGACGTGAAAGGACAGCATCTCGGCGGCTTTGTCGTAAAGCGCGTCGAGATCGTCCGCGGCGGTGGTCGCGCCGGGAAAATCCGGGAAGGAGGCTCCGTAATGGCCGGGCTCGCCATGGATCAACATGGCCACCTTCGTCATCACGGCTTCTCCTGCTTGAAAACCCTCTGCTCCCCGCGTGTAGAAAATGGGCGTCTACTGATCAAAACAAAACGTTTGTCCAGGGACCACGCAGCTGAGCCTGGGATCCGGAATCGCTGATGTTTCAGAAGAAGGCGAACAGGGCCCGCTAAATTCTAAACCACTTGCGCTTTTGAATTCCGGGCTCCGCTGCGCGGCCCCGGAATGACATGGAGGGGGCGATCTCTTCGACTAACCATGCCGATCGGGCATGGAGCGGTCACGTCTGCGCGACGCCTCACGCCCGCGCGTACAACCGGTCCGCCCGGCTCTCGAAGGCGTCGGTGAACTTGCGGAACGCCCGGTCGAACATCTTGCCCATGAGCAGCCCGAGCGCCAGGCTCTTGAACTCGTAGGTGATGAAGAACTCGACCGTGCAGCCGCCGTTCGGCGCCTCGCGAAACGTCCAGCGGTTCTCGAGATGGCGGAACGGGCCGTCGATATACTCGGCCAGGATCTTCAGGTTCGGCCGGTCGAGGCGGACCCGGGTGGTGAAGTGCTCCGAGATCGCCTTGTAGCCGACGCCCATATCGGCCACCAGGGTCTCGGTGCCGTCCTCGCCCTCTTGCCGGCGCAGCACCCGGAGCGAGTCGCAGAGCGGCAGGAATTCGGGGTAGCGCTCGACATCGGCGACGAGGTCGAACATCTCCGTCGCGCTGTGGCGGACGGTGCGGGTGGTGCGGAAGCTCGGCATCGGGTCAGACGGTCCCCAGCCGGTCGAGCCGGGCCTGCTTGAGCCGGGCGAAATCCTCGCCGGCATGGTGGGAGGAGCGGGTGAGCGGCGTCGCCGAGACGAGCAGGAAACCCTTGGCGTAGGCCGTGGTCTCGTAGGCCTTGAACGCATCCGGCGTCACGAAGGCCAGCACCGGGTGGTGCTTCTTCGTGGGCTGCAAATATTGGCCGATGGTCAGGAAGTCGACCTCGGCCGAGCGCAAGTCGTCCATCAGCTGGAGCACCTCGTTGCGCTCCTCGCCCAACCCCACCATGATCCCGGACTTGGTGAAGATGGTCGGATCGAGTTCCTTGACCCGCTGCAGCAGGCGGATCGAGTGGAAGTAGCGGGCGCCGGGGCGGACCGTCAGGTATTTCGACGGAACGGTCTCGAGGTTGTGGTTGAACACGTCGGGGCGCGCCGCCACCACGACTTCGAGGGCGCCGTCCTTGCGCAGGAAGTCGGGCGTCAGGATCTCGACGGTGGTGGTGGGGCTGAGGCGCCGGATCGCGCCGATCACCGCGGCGAAATGGGCTGCGCCGCCATCCTTGAGGTCGTCGCGATCGACCGAGGTGATGACGACGTGGTGCAGGCCGAGCTTGGCCACGGCCTCCGCCACGCGCTCGGGCTCGGCGGCGTCGAGGGCCTCCGGCATCCCGGTGCGCACGTTGCAGAACGCGCAGGCCCGGGTGCAGGTATCCCCCATGATCATGAAGGTGGCGTGCTTCTTCTCCCAGCACTCGCCGATATTGGGGCAGCCCGCCTCCTCGCACACCGTCACGAGCTTGTTCTCGCGCACGATGGCGTTGGTCTCGGCCCATTTCGGCGAGCCCGGCGCCTTGACGCGGATCCAGTCCGGCTTGCGCAGGATCGGCTGGTCGGGCCGGTGCGCCTTCTCCGGGTGACGCGGGCGCTGGTCGTTGCGCAGGAGATCGAGGACGACGGCCATGGGATCCGAGGCGGCAAGGGGTTTCGAGACGAAGAGGCGTCCGCGAACCCCTCGCGGCGCAACGGTGACTTAAGATGTCTGGGCCGCCGGGGCAAATGGGGCGTGACGCGCCGCCGCGCGGCGCGTCACGCATGTGTACCGTCGCGGTCCTGAGAAGGCGTCCGGCACAGGTCCATCGACCGGGACTTGCGCCGGCGCCCGTTCGGGCTGGCCGTCGCCAGGTGCTGCGGTTCCCGGCGCGACGGTTCCAGCGGTCAGTAGCGCCGCTCGCCCCGGACCGCCCGGACCACCGCGATGACGATGACCGCCCCGATGGTGGCGGAGAAGAGGTTGCGCCAGAACCCGAAGATCGGAATGTGGAACTGTGCCGCCAGGAAGTTGCCGACCACGCCGCCGATGATGCCGAGCACGATGTTGCCGAGCAGGCCCATGTTGGAGTTCATGAAGCGCTCCGCCAGCCAGCCCGCCAGCGCCCCGATGACGATGGCCATCAGGAAGCCGACGCCCGGCTGACCGAGCGCTCCGTATACGTGACCGTCCATGTGGTTCCCCTGTCTCGCCGCCTCGCGCGGCGGAAGCCCCTAGATGGGGCGGCGTGGCCGTGTTGCACCAGGCCGCCGCGCATCGGTCGCCGTAAAACCTGACGATGCGGAACCCGGCCGGTGCGGGCCCGTTCTGAGCACGGCCCGCGCCGCCCCACGGGCGCGGGTCTCCCCGGAGAGTTGTCCCATGACGCTGAAGACCGCCCTCGCGACGGCCGCCCTCCTGCTCGCTTGCGGGTCCGCCATGGCCCAGACCGCGACGCAGCCGGACGCGACCGGCGCGATGACGACCCGGCCGGTGAAGTCCGCCACGGTGCAGTTCATCACCCTCGAGCCCGCCGCGGCGGTGACCTCGCGCCTCCTCGGCACCAAGGTCACCAACGCCCAGAACGACTCCGTCGGCGACATCGCCGACCTCGTGATCATCGACGGCAAGACCGTGCAGGCGGTGATCCTCGGCGTCGGCGGCTTCCTCGGCATCGGCGAGCGCTACGTCGCGGTCAGCCCCGACAGCGTGACCCTGTTCCGCGACGGCGACGGCTGGAAGGCGAGCGTGAACGCCACCAAGGACGACCTGAACAAGGCCCCGGCCTTCGACTACAAGAAGAAGGGCTGACGCAGCCCGGCGCCCCGGGGACCGGGGCGCCCCTCACGCGCGCGCGTTGCGCCGCTCGCGGAACACCAGGGCGAGGTTGCGCAGGTAGATCACCGTGCCGAGGCTCTGGCCGAGGATGAAGACCGGGTCGCGCCGGTAGAGCGCGTAGCCGAGCAGCACCGCCGAGCCGCCCAGCGACAGGAACCAGAAGGAGAGCGGGATCACGCTGCGCCCCGCCTTCTCGCTGGCGATCCACTGGACCAGGAAGCGGGCGGTGAACAGCCCCTGCCCGACGAGGCCGACCATCAGCACGAGGTCGACGGGTCCGGTGAACAGCGACCAGAAATAGGCGCTGAGCCCGTGCATGATGTCGGCGACCATCGGGCTACTCCGTCTCCGCCGTCGCGGCCGGCTCATTCGTCACGACCTGCGGCACCCGGCGCCGGCGGCGGATCAGCCACCACACCCCGGCGAGGTCGAGGATGCCGACCCAGAGCCGGTCGAACAGGCCGTAATTCGAGCGGCCGGTGAAGCGCGGCCGGTCGACCACGTCGGCATGGACGACGGAGAAGCCCTCGCGGGCGACGAGGGCCGGCATGAAGCGGTGGAGCGCGTCGAAATAGGGCAGGCGCAGGTACACCGCCCGGCGGAAGACCTTGAGGCCGCAGCCGGTATCCCGCGTCGCGTCCCTGAGGATGCGGCCCCGCACCCCGTTGGCGATGCGCGACTGGATCATCTTCAGCCGCCCGTCCTTGCGGCCGACCCGCTGGCCCTGGGCCAGCCCCGCCCCCGGTCCGGCCGCGAGGAGCGCCGCTGCCAGGGCCGGGATGAAGGCCGGGTCGTTCTGGCCGTCGCCGTCGAGGGTCGCCACCAGCGCGCCGCGCGCCGCCAGCACGCCGGTGCGCACCGCCGCGCTCTGGCCGCAGCTCTCGCGGTGGCGCAGCACCCGCAATTCCGGATGGCGTGACTGCAAGTCCGCCAGGGCCGCCGGGGTGGCGTCGGTCGAGCCGTCGTCGACGTAGAGGATCTCGAACGGGCTCAAGGAGGCGCAGGCCGCGACGATCTCGGCGACGAGGGGCGCGATGTTGCCGGCCTCGTTCTTCACCGGCACCACGACGCTGAGGCGGATCGCCTCCCGATCGGGCATGGCGTGCGGGCCTTCCTGCAAGGGCTGGATCACGGGCTGGATCACGGGCTGGATCACGGCGTCACCGCATAGGCCGACAGGCCGACCGGCTTGCCGCCGTTGATGTTGAAGCCCGTCACGCGGCCGACCGGCTGCGGCGGGGTGCCGGCATTCGCCGTGCCGGCCGATTGCGCGGCGCCGGCCGCTCGCGCGGCGCCGGCCGCTCGCGCGGCCGTGAAGGCCTTGGCGAAGCGGTCCTCGATATAGACGAGGCGGCAGCCGCCCTGGTTGAGGAAGGCGGCGGCCTCCTCGGCGGAATCGAGCATCGCGAGGTCGGTGCCGGTGAGGAAGACCAGGCTCGGCTCGCGGTAGCCGAGCGTCGCGACCTTCGGATTCGGGCAGGGCAGCGCGTCGCGCAAGGCGGCGAGCCGCGGCGAGACCTTGAGGGCGGCGAGCGCCGGCTGGGTCAGCCCGAACACCGCCGGGCCCAGCAGCGCCCCGGCGAGCACCGCGACGGCGAGGGCGCGCTCGGGCAAACCGTCCACGAAGGCGCGCCAGGCGAGGAACGCCACCGCGCTCGCCGCCACGAGCAGCGGCAGCCCCGCCCACGGGATCGCCCCGTCGAGGCGCCAGGTGGCGATGCACAGGCCCACCGTCAGTCCGGTGGGGATGAACGGCACCAGCAAAGCCACGAGCCGCGCTCCCGGCCGGTCGCGGTGGACCGCTCCGCGGGCGACCGCCGTGACGGCGAGGATCGCGAGCGCCGTGCAGAGCGGCAGCACGTAATGCGGCAGCTTGGTCGGCACCGCCTCGAAGACCAGCCAGGACGGCAGCACCCAGGCGATCAGGAAGGCGATCCCGTCCTCCCGGCGGTTCGCCCAACAGAAGGGGAGCGCCATCGCCGCGAAGGCCGCCGCGGGCCAGAAGGTGGCGAAGATGACGAGGAGGTAGGTCCCGGGCGGCGCCCAGTGCTGGGTCTGGGCGGTGCCGACCTTGCCGAGCATGTCGTGGCCCACCGCCTCGCCGTAGAAGGCGCCGCCGCTCTTGACCGCGATGGCGACGAACCACGGCGCCACGAGAGCCAGCACCAGGGCGACGCCGAGGCCCGGCCGGAGCGCCTTCAGCCAGGCGCCGGAGCGCGCGAGGACCGAGAGGCAGAGCGCCGCGAGGCCGGCGAACATCGGCACCATCGGCCCCTTGACCAGGATGCCGAGGGCGACTGCGAGCCAGAAGGTCAGGATTGTGGCGTTCGGCAGCCGGGTGGCCGTCGCGCGGGTGAGCCAGGCGCGGGCGAGCGCCCCCATGGCGGCGACCGCGCAGGCGGTGAGCAGCGCGTCGGTCTTGGCGAGCCGCGCCTCGGCCGAGAGCATCGCGGAGGCGCCGACGAGGGCGGCGGCCAGGACGGCATGGCGCCGCGGCAGGAAGGCGAGCGCGGCCCAGTAGCTGAAGAGCACCGTGGCGACCGCGCCGATCAGCGAGGGGATCCGGTAGAGCCAGATGGCCGTGCGGGCGCCCGGCACGCCGAGCGCCTCGCCGGCGGCGACGACCGCGCTCTGGGCCCAGTAGATGCCGACCGGCTTCTTGTGCCGGGCCTCGCCCTGGAAGCGGATATCGACGAGGTCGCCCGATTCGAGCATCTGCTTCGAGGCCTGGGCGAAGCGCGGCTCGTCCCGGTCCATCGGCTGGAGCGAGGCGAAGCCCGGCAGGAAGCAGACCAGCGACAGGACGACGAGCAGCGCGCAGGCCGCCCCGTGGCTGCGCGCCCCGAGATCGAGGAGGCGCTCCGCGAGGAGGCCCACGGAGGCGGCGCGGCCGGGGCGGCGCCCGGCGGCAAGGCTCGTCAATGCACTGCTCCGAACCGGGGAACCCGACGCCCTCGGCGCCAGCCGGGCAGCCCGACCGGCGCCGGTCGCGGCGGGCGCCCGTGTCGGTGATCCGGGTCGGATTGTCAATTTTTAGGGGGCGCCAGCGCTCACTCGGTCCGGGCCGAAACTGCGACGCTCGATGATGCCCTCCTCGCACAACGAGATGATCCAGAACATATCGCGAATTTTTAAATAACATCCATTTCATATGAATCGATAATCTTGTGGTTTTTGGATATTTTGAAAATACAGACGCCAAGACATAACATAAATAAGAATTTTTAGACGATTATCTGTCAGATCTTATGCCGATCCGCCTGTCAAACGGCAATTGATTTATCTTCGTACGAAACTTAGAGTGTGTCGCTCCCTATGATTTCGTGGAATAGACGCTTCGATGGCGACCGGCAGCGGCGTTGATTGGTATGACCTATATAAAACTTCTGCGCCGATCATTGCGGCATTCGTAGGCAGTACGCTCGCCTTTGGATATGTGATGCTTGGTATTAGTATTGAAAAACGAAAACAGCTCAATCAGGAACTCGTCAAGCGAAGAATGAAATTCTATGATGACGTCGCCGTCAACTTGAACAAGGTATTTTGCTTTTATCGAGCGGTTGGTGACTGGCACATTCTCACGCCGACGCACATTATTGCTATAAAACGGGAAATCGATAGAGATTTTAATATGTTCAGATATATATTATCTCAGTCTACTTATTCTTCATATCGGCATTTTATTGCAACATTTTTTAAGGAGTTTAATGGCCCGGGCGTTGTGGCCAAGCTGATCGTTGATAGGGAGCACCTTGAAAGGCATATGGGCAACAAGTACGATTTTCGATGGGAGTCAGAGTTTGCTGACTACGGGGTTGAATACAAGAAGCATGAGGAAGCTTACACAGAGCTGATGACATGTCTCGGTAACGATGTCATGGGGATCAGGGCTGGCGGGTTTTGGTCCAGTCTCCGGCGGCATCTGCGAAGCATCTTCGCTTGGCGGCTGTGTCATGTGAGGCCAATGCCCGCGATGCCCGACGCAGAATCGGGTCTGATATATTACAGGCCGCGGCCTTCAAACCGCACGATATCCGAGGCCGACCGCCCTCTCGTCGAGTCGTAGCATGCGCTGCGGGCAGTCCGGTCGGATCCGATAGGCCGGCGGCTTGAGCCGGGGTCCCTCACGCCCTCTCGAACAGGAACCCATCCACCGCCGGGATCGGCACCGACAGGCTCACCCCGCGCGAGGCCCGCGACAGGCGCCAGGGGCGCTCGCGGCCGGCGCGGACCGCCTCGGAGGGGCGCAGGCGGCGGGTGGCACCGTCCTCGCCGACCTCGTCGATGGTGAGGAAGCCGTAGACCAGCAGGCGCGAGGCCAGGAGCTTGGTCTCCCGGTCGCCCGCCGCCACCGGCAGGGTGCCGGCCTCGTAGACCGTGTCCATCAGGCTGCGCTGGTCGCGCCGCGCGGCGGCGACCCGGGGGCTGGGGGCAAATTCGTGGTCCAGTCCGTGGCCCATCCGGGCGGCCGTCTCCTTGCGCCGGAACGCCACCACGGTGCCGCCCTCGACGGCGCTCCTCTCGCCCGACAGGTTACGCATACGCCCGATACCCTTCGCGACACGAGCCGCCGGCCCGATCGGGGCCGCGGCGATGCGCAGGATTCGACGAATCGGCTTAACGCCCGATTGACCCTGAGGCGGCGCGCCCCGTGCCGGATCGGTGCACACCTCCTGCCCTCGCCTCCCGCCTCGCCCGTCCCCGCCGGCCCGTGTATGAGCGCGACGCCCCGACACGCCCCGCGAGGAGTCCCGTGATGACCGAACCGGCCCCGCCCCGCCCGGCGCCCGCCCTGGCGGTGGAGGACCTGGCCTGCCGCTTCGGCCGGGTGCAGGCGCTCTGCGGTGTCTCGCTCACCGTGCGCCCCGGCGAGGTGATGGCGCTCCTGGGCGATTCGGGCTGCGGCAAGAGCACGCTGCTGCGGGTGGTGGCCGGGCTCGAGGCGCCGGATGCCGGCACGGTCCGGCTCGACGGCCGCCTCGTCGCCGGCGCGGGCGCGAGCGTGCCGCCCGAGGCGCGCGGCGTCGGCCTGATGTTCCAGGACTACGCCCTGTTCCCCCACCTGACCGTGCGGGAGAACATCCGCTTCGGTTTGAGGGGCCAGCCGGCCGCCACCCGCGAGGCCGCCGACGAGCTCCTGGAGCAGGTCGGCCTCGCGGGCCGTGCCGGCGCCTATCCCCAGACCCTGTCGGGGGGCGAGCAGCAGCGCGTGGCCCTGGTGCGGGCGCTCGCGCCCGGGCCGCGGCTGCTGCTCCTCGACGAGCCGTTCTCCAACCTCGACCGGCGCATGCGCGACCGGGTGCGGGAGGACACGGTGGCGCTCCTGCGCCGCACCGGCACCACCGCCCTGATGGTGACGCACGATCCCGAGGAGGCGCTGGCCGTCGCGACCCGCATCGCCCTGATGCGCGGCGGCCGCATCGTCCAGGTCGCCACCGGCGAGGCCCTGTATCGCCGCCCCGAGAGCCTGTTCGCCGCCCGCTTCCTCGCCGACGCGGCGGAGATTCCGGCCCGCATCGTGGCCGGCCGGGCCGAGACGCCGCTGGGGAGCGTCCCGGCCCCTCACCTCCCGGAGGGCGCGGCGGTCCGGGTCTGCCTGCGTCCCGAGGCCCTGCTCGTCTCCGGCCCCGGCGAGGGCAGGCCTGCACAGGTCACGCGCCGCACCTTCCTGGGGGCGGCGAGCGTGCTGCATCTCGGGGTGCCGGGCCTCCCGGTCCCGCTGCGGGCCCGCCTGCTGACCCTGAGCCCCTACGGGCCGGGCGACGCCGTCGGGGTGACGCTGGTGCCGGACGCGGTGCTGGTCCTGCCCGACGAGGAGGCGGCCTAGTCCCGAGACGACCTGTGCTTTACATTGAAACAACTAAAATCTAACACGCTTGCTTTTGTTTCGGGTTTGCTTCTCAAGGAGGCGCCATTCCCGGGAGACGCCTCTTGTCCCTGTCACGCACCGCGCTCGCGCTCTTCGGTCTCGTCGCCCTCGCGGCCCCGGCTCAAGCCCAAGGCGCCCCGGAGGGCGCCCGCGAGGTGAACCTCTACACCACCCGCGAGCCCGGCCTGATCCGCCCGCTCCTCGACGCCTTCACCAAGGCGAGCGGCGTGAAGGTCAACACGGTGTTCGTCGACAAGGGCCTGGCCGAGCGCGTCGCCGCCGAGGGCGCCCGCTCCGCCGCCGACGTGGTGATGACGGTCGATATCGGGAACCTGATCGAGCTCGTCGACCGCGACCTCGCCCAGCCGGTGCGCTCGGCCACGCTCGAGGCGGCGATCCCGGCCAGCTTACGCGACCCGGAGGGCCGCTGGTTCGCCCTCTCGACCCGCGCCCGGGTGGCCTATGCCGATCCCGACCTGCGCGACCTCGCCGGGCTGACCTACGAGGACCTGGCCGATCCGAAATGGAAGGGCAAGGTCTGCCTGCGCTCGGGCCAGCACCCCTACAACACCGCGCTGATCGCCGCCTACCTGGTCAAGCACGGCGAGGCGAAGACCGAGGCCTGGCTGCGCGGGGTGAAGGACAACCTCGCCCGCAAGGCCGGCGGCGGCGACCGCGACGTCGCCCGCGACATCGTCGCCGACCTCTGCGACATCGGCCTGGGCAATTCCTACTATGTCGGCCTGATGCGCAGCGGCCGGGGCGGCCCGGAGCAGAAGAAATGGGGGGAGGGCATCCAGGTGGTGCTGCCGACCTTCCAGGGCGGCGGCACCCACGTCAACGTGTCGGGCGCGGTGGTGGCGAAGAATGCCCCGAACCGCGACAGCGCCGTGACGCTGCTCGAGTACCTCGCCTCGGACGAGGCTCAGGCCCTCTACGCCAAGGCCGATTACGAGTACCCGGTGAAGCCCGGCGTCGCGGTCGACCCGCTGCTCACGGCCCTCGGTCCGCTCAAGGTCGACACCACCTCCCTCGTCGAGATCGCCCGCAACCGCAAGGCGGCGAGCCTGCTCGTCGACAAGGTCGGGTTCGACCGCTAGTCCCGCGCGGGCCGTCCCTTCATCGACCAGGACAAGCGGAGCCGCCGTGGAGGGAAGAGCTTTCGTGCCGTCGGGCCCGCCGCCGGCCGCGCGCCACGCCGCGCGGCCGGCGCGGGCCCGTCCCGCCGCGGCCGCGCGGTCGTCCGGCCCCTGGCTCATGGCGTGGACGCTCGTCGCCGGCCTCACCGCCCTCCTGGTCCTGGCCCCGGTCGCGGCTCTGGGCCTGGAGGCGCTGCAGGGCTCCGGCGGGCTCTGGCCCCACCTCCTCGCCCATGTCCTGCCTCCGGCCCTCGTCGAGACCGGCCTCCTGCTCGCCGGGGTCGGGATCGTCGTCGTGATGGTCGGCACCGGGGCGGCCTGGCTCGTCGCCGCCTACGAGTTCCCGGGCCGGCGCCTGCTCGACTGGGCGCTGCTGCTGCCGCTGGCCGTGCCGACCTATATCGGGGCCTACGCCTATCTCGACCTCCTGCACCCGGTCGGCCCGGTGCAGAGCGCGATCCGTGGCCTCCTCGGCTATGCCCGCCCGCGCGACCTGATCCTGCCGGACCTGCGCTCGCTGCCGGGCTGCATCCTGCTCCTCGGCTTCGTGCTCTACCCCTACGTCTACCTGCCGACCCGGGCGCTGTTCCTGATGCAGTCGGCGACCCTGGTCGAGGCCGGGCGCAGCCTCGGGGCCGGGCCGGCTTCGGTGTTCCTCCGGGTCGCCCTGCCGCTGGCGCGGCCCGCCATCGCGCTCGGCGCCAGCCTGGCGCTGCTGGAGGCGCTCAACGACATCGGGGCGGCGGAATTTCTGGGAGTCCGCACCCTCACGGTCTCGATCTACGACACCTGGGTCAACCGCTCAGACCTGGCCGGCGCCGCCGGCCTGGCCCTGGTGATGCTCGCCGCCTGCCTCGGCCTGATCGCGGTCGAGCGCTGGGCCCGGCGCGGGCGCGGCTATGCCGGGGCGGCGCAGCGCCCGCGGCGGATGGCGCGCAAGAGGCTCGCCGGCCCGGCGGCGCTCGCGGCCCTGGGCTTGAACCTCGTGCCGGTCGCCCTCGGCTTCCTGGCGCCGGCGGGCTACCTCGCGGTCGAGGCGGGGAAGCGCCTGCATTTCGCCGGCCTGTCCGGGGCGATCCTGTCGGAGGGCCTCAACACCCTGCTCTATGCGGGGCTGGCGACGGCGGTGGCGACCAGCCTCGGCCTCGTGGTGGCGGCGGGCCCGCGGCTGCTCGGCGGGCGCTGGCGCGGCCTGCTCCTGCGCTGCGCCACCTTCGGCTACGCGGTGCCCGGCGCGATCCTGGCGATCGGCCTCCTGCCGCCGCTCGCCGCCCTCGACGGCCTGCTCGATGGGCTGAGCCGGGCGCTGACCGGGATTCCGCTCGCCGCGATGGGCCTCGGCACCGGGGCGGCGCTCGTCTACGCCTACGTGGTGCGCTTCCTCGCCGTCACCGCCGGCAGCAGCGAGGCGGGCCTCGCCCGGGTGCCGCGGTCGCTGGGCGACGCCGCCCGGGTGCTCGGCCGCGGCCCGGCCGGCGCCCTGGCGCAGGTCCACCTGCCGCTGACCTGGCCGGCGGTCCTCGGCGGCGCCCTCCTGGTCTTCGTCGACTGCGTCAAGGAACTGCCCGCGACCCTGATCCTGCGCCCGCTCAACGTCGAGACCCTGGCGACCCACCTCTACGGCGAGGCCGCCAGGGGCACCTACGAGGACGGCGCGGTCGCCGCCCTCCTGATCGTCGCGGTCGGGCTCCTGCCGGTCGCGCTGCTGCTGCGGGTCTCGACCCCGAAGGCGTGAGGGTCAGGCCTTCCCGGTGCGGGACTGCGCCAGGAAGAACCGCAGCATCTCGGCGCTGGCATCGGGCCCGCGCGGCTCGGTGTAGGAGCCGTCCGGGCTGCCGCCGGACCAGGCGTGGCCGGCCCCGTGCAGCAGCCACGATTCCACGACGCCCCGCCCCTCCGCATCCGCGTGGACGCGGCGCGTATAGGCGATGCCGCCCGGCGCCTCGCCCCGCGTCACGGTTTCCCGCAGCGGCGCCCCCGGCATCGCCTGGGTCACGACCCGCTCGCCGTTGAGCGGATGCACGGTCCGGTCGCCGTCGCCGTGGAAGACGATGGTCGGCACGGCCGGGCCCTGCCGCGGCGGGGCCGCGCCGCCCTGCCCCATCGCCGCGAAGGCCGAGGGCATGTCCCGGGCCGCGCCGCAGGCCAAGCCCGAATGGATGCCGGCCGCCGCGAACACGTCCGGATAGGTCGCGGCCAGGATCGCCGCCGCCGCGCCGCCGGCGGAGAGCCCGGCGACGGAGACCCGGTCCGGGTCGGCCCCGAACTCCGCCACCACCGCCTGAGCGATCCCGGCGATCAGCGCCGGCTCGCCGGCGCCGCGGCCCTGGTCGCCGGGCTGGAACCAGTTCCAGCATTTCTGCGCGTTGGCCGACCGCTCTTGGCGCGGATAGACGACGATCGCGCCTTGCGCCTCCGCGAGGTCGTTCATCCGCGTGCCCAGGGCGAAGTCGTCGGGATCCTGGGTGCAGCCATGGAGCATCACCACGACCGGCAGGGATTGATCCGCCCGGCCGCTCGGCACGTAGACCTTGTAGGTCCGGCTGCCGGCGGGGCCGGAGAAGCTCCGCTCCTCGAACCGGGCGCCCTCCGGCACCGGCACCGGCCGGCGGGGCTTCAGGCCCCCGCCGAGACCGCCTGCCAAGTTGCTCGCCAAGTTGCTCGCCAAGTTGCTCGCCAGGTTGCCGGCAAGACCACCAGCAAGACCACCAGCAAGACCACCGGCCGCACCGCCGCCCAGACCGTCGAAGGCGCCCTCGCGCAGCAGGCCGGCCAGCCCGGCCGGCGGGCGGACGTTCTTCAGGGCCTCCGGTAGATTCCGCAGGGCGTCGGACATGCCCCGCATGGCATCGGGCATGCTCCGCAGGGCCTCGGACATGTCCGGCAGGGCCTTCTCGGACGGGTCCGGCACGCCGGCCTCCCCCGGCACCGTCCAGGCGCCGCCCGGCTCGGCCGGGGCGACGAGGTCGACGGCCCGCTCGGCTTCCTGCGCGGCGGGCGCGCGGGTGGCCGGCGCGCGGGTGGGCTCGGCCGGCACCGGACGGCCCTGGATCAGCGCGACGGCCTCGGTCAGCCGGCCGGCACGGGTGAGGCGGGTCACCTCGGCCATGTCGACGGTCGCGCCGAGCGATCCGCCCGGGGGGAAATTTCTGAATGCGGTCATGATCGTGGTCCTGTGGAGAGAGCTGTGGGGCCAGAGGGGGTCAGGCGATGCGGTCGGCCAGCGCCGCCTTCACGGCGGCGCTGGCGTGGAATGCACCGAGCACGTGGATCGACGCGATGGCCGCGCGGGCGAGCTCCGGCGTCACGTCGTCGGCGATGCTGGCGAGGCCGAGGACCTGGATGCGGAGCGGCGTCCCGGTATCCCGCGCCGCCTCCAGCTCGGCCTTCGTGATGTGCATGAGCCCGAGGCTGAGCTGCCGGCGCGCCACCGACTGGCGCAGCGCCTCCTCCTGGCGGTCGAGCTGGTTGCGCACCGCCGTGCGGATGAAGTCGGCCCGGTTGGCGTAGAACCCGTCCCGCACCATCAGGTCGATGCGGCCGAGATCGACGAAGCCGAGATTGACCGTGACCTTCTCGCTCTCGGGCATCTTCGGCCGCAGCTCGTGAACGTTCTCTGCCATCGCCATCTCCAGACCATCCAGCCGGATGGTCTGGAGATGGCGTGTGGTATGGCGCGCCGCAAGGGGGGCCGGCTGGCCGCCGTTACGGAACGATGGGCCCTCCGGACCGTTCGGCATCGGGCATCGGCGTCGTCGCGCGCCGGACCATCGGGGGGACCCGGTGGCGGTCCGAGACCATCCTGCCTCGACGCCTCCCCGTCCCGCGCGTAAGGCTTAGGCCCCATGATCGGCCCCGCATGAGCAGACGTCCTCCGAGCACACCGGACCGGAAAGCGGCGCCCCGGCCCGCCGGGGACGAGCCCGGCCTGGCCGCCGGTCTCGCTGCGGGTACGGCCACCCGCGTCCTGGCGATGCGGCTGGTGATGCTCGGGGTGCTGGGAATCTCGGCCCATCTCAGCGACGGCGCGCTCCACGCCGGCAGCCACTGGTTCATCCTCGGCGGCTACGCGGCGTCCTCGCTCTGGCTCGCCGTCACGGCGCGGCGGCGCGACAGCGAGCGCCTGGCCTGGATCACGACGTTGCTCGACGCGGCGCTCGCCGCCTACATCGTGCTCGAATACATGATGGCGGCAGCGGAAGGGGCCGACGAGCCCGGCACGCTGGCGAGCCGGCTGCCGGCCTTCCTGCTGCTGCTCGAATCTGGCCTGACCTTGCGGCCGCGTCACACCGCGGTCTTCGTCGCCCTGGTGGCCGGGGTATGGTCCGGGGCGCTCGGCCTCGGCCTGCTCGATCCCCGTCTCGGCCTGCCGCCGGCGGGGCCGCACGTCTTCGGGCTCCTGTCCTTCCTGGTGGCGGGCGCCTTCGTGATCGAGGGCTCGCTGCGCCTGCGCCGGGGCGTGGCGACGATGCTGCGCCTGGAGCTCGAGCGGGCGACGCTGGCGCGCTTCGTGCCGGCCGGCATCGACCTGGTGCGGCGCGACGGGCCGACGGCCCTCCAGCCCCGCCACGCCTGCCTGCTCGCCCTCGACATAAGGGGGTTCTCCGCCCTCACCCGGCTTTGGGGCGAGGCCCGGGTGCTGGACTGGCTGCTGGCGGTGCGGGCGCTGGCCCACGCGGCGGTCACCGACCGGGGCGGCCTCGTCGACAAGTATGTCGGCGACGGGGTGCTGGCCCAGTTCGTCGACGGCGCGCCGGCCGCGCAGGCGGCGGCGGCGCTCGCCTGCGTGCGGGAGATCGAGGCGCGGATGTGCGCGATGAACGAGACCCGCCGGCGGCAGGGCCTGCCGCCGCTGGCGCTGACCGCCTCGCTCCATGCCGGCGAGGTGCTGGTGGGGGTGCTCGACGACGGGCTGAGGGCCGAGTTCACCGTGCTCGGCCCGGCCATGAACGCGCTGGCCCGGGTCGAGGCCCGGGCCAAGCGCGAGAACCTGTCCCTCGCGGTCTCGAAGCGCGTGATGCGGCTCCTCGGCCCCGCCGCGCCGCCGGGCCGCCGCCTGCCGCGCCGCCCGGGCGAGGAGGATTGCCCGGACCTGTTCGGTCTCGATCCCGTTCCCTTCCGCGAAGCCTCGCCCGTGCCGGCGGCGTCGTGAGCGATTTGTCCATCACCGAGTGTCGCGGGGTCGAGAGTTCCATGGCCGAGTCTTCGATGACCGAGTCTTCGATGGCCGAGTTCCGCCTGCCGCCCCGGCCCCTGCGGGCCGACGGCACGCCCCGCCGCGTCGGCGTCGAGATCGAGTTCATGGGACCCTCGGCCAAGGTCGCCGCCGCGGCGCTCGCCGCCGGCCTCGGCGGGCGCCTCGCCGAGGAGGATCCGCACGCCTTCCGGCTCGAAGGCACGGCGCTCGGCGACGTCCGGGTCGAGCTCGACCTGCGCGCCGCCCACCCGCAGCGCCGGGCGCCGGCGCAAGGTTCTGGGCAAGGTCCGGGGCAAGGTTCTGGACAAGGCGCAGGTCCCGGTCTGCCGGTCCGGGCCGCGGGGCGCACCCTGGCGGCCTTCCTCGGGCCGGTGGTGCCGCGGGAGGTGATCACCGGCCCCCTCGCCTTCGACCGCCTTCCCGAGATCGACCGGCTCGCCGCCCTGCTGCACGGCGCCGGCGGGCGGGGGCGCGGGGCGGTGCTGCTCGGCTCCCTCGGGCTCCACTTCAACGTCGAGCCGCCGGACCTCGACGCCGCCACCCTCACGGGCCTGCTCCGGGCCTATCTGCGGCGCGAGCCGGACCTGCGCCGGGCCACCGCGGCGGGCGGGTTCCTGGCCGCCCGCGGCCTGCCGCCGCCCTTCCCCGCCGCTTACGTCGCGCAGGTGCTCGACGCAGGCTACCGGCCCGATCTCGACGCGCTCGCCCGCGACTACCTCGCCGCCAACCCGACCCGCCACCGCGGCCTCGACCTGCTGCCGCTCCTCGCGCATCGCGACGAGGCGGGGGTGCGGGCGGCCTTGCCGCCGGACGAGAAGGTGAGCCCGCGCCCGGTGCTGCATTACCGGATGCCGCAGGCGCATGTCGGGCTGGCAGGCTGGAGCCTGGCGCCTGCCTGGAACCTGTGGGTGGGGGTGGAGGAGCTGGCGGAGGAAGGGCGTCCGCAGGCGGCAAGCCCGCAGGGGGCAAGCCCCGATCCCGCTTGAGCGGATCGCGATCGCGGCGTAAGGCGTGACGGTGATGACCGAACGCCGCTCCCCGCTCGCGACCCTGTGGTGGCGCTTCCTCTGAGGAAGCGGCCGTCGTTCATCCTTGTCACGACCGATGCCGCCGTCTGGTGGGCTCGGTCGTTCTCGTCTTTTCGGCACCCTTCAGCGCGGCGGCTGTCCTCCGGAGAGCCCGCATGTCCGTCGAAGCGCCGCCCAAACCCGTCATCCTGACCGGCGACCGCACCACCGGTCCTCTGCATCTCGGCCATTACGCCGGCTCGCTGCGCAACCGCGTGGCCTTGCAGCACAGCCATCGCCAGTCCCTCCTGCTCGCCGACGCGCAGGCGCTGACCGACAACGCCCACGATCCGGCCCGCATCGCCCGCAACGTGATCGAGGTCGCGACCGACTATCTCGCGGTCGGCATCGACCCCGCGGTCACGACGATCTGCGTGCAATCGGCCCTGCCGGCTCTGGCCGAGCTGACACAGCTCTACCTCAACTTCGTCACGGTGGCCCGGCTGGAGCGCAACCCGACGATCAAGGACGAGATCCAGGCCCGCGGCCTCGGCCGCGACATCCCGGCGGGCTTCCTGTGCTACCCGGCCGCCCAGGCCGCCGACATCACGGCGTTCCGGGCGACGCTGGTGCCGGTGGGCGAGGACCAGGCGCCCCTGATCGAGCAGACCAACGAGATCGTCCGCCGCCTCAACCGTCAGGTCGGCCACGATCTCCTGCCCGAGGCGCGGGCGCTGATCCCGGAGGTCGGGAGGCTCCCGGGCGTCGACGGCAAGGCGAAGATGAGCAAGTCGGGCGGCAATGCCGTGCCGCTCTCGGCCTCGGACGCCGAGATCGATGCCGCGGTGCAGCGGATGTACACCGATCCCGGCCACCTGCGCGCCAGCGACCCGGGGAAGGTCGAGGGCAACGTGGTCTTCACCTATCTCGACGCCTTCGACCCCGATCCGGAGGCGGTCGCGGCGCTGAAGGCGCATTACCGCCGCGGCGGCCTCGGCGATGCCGCGCTCAAGAGGCGTCTCGCGGGCGTGCTGCGCGACCTCCTCGGGCCGATCCGCGAGCGGCGGGCGGAGATCGCCCGCGATCCGGACCGGGTGATGGACGTGCTGCGGACCGGCACCGCGCGGGCCAGGGCCGTCACCGCCGCCACCCGCGACGCGGTGCAGGAGGCCCTCGGGCTGTTCCGGCTCTGACCCTCCCATGCGCGGCTGCAAGCCCGTCCTTGCATGGCTGCGCATTTCAAACCCGCCCCCGCGCGTCCATCTTGGCCGGCATGACACACGCCCTGCAATTCGGCCTCGACACGTTCGGGGATGTCACCGCCCGGAACGGCGAGCTCCTGTCTCACGGCCAGGTCATCCGCGACGTCGTCGCGGAAGCGGTCCTGGCCGATGCGGTCGGGCTCGACTTCTTCGGCATCGGCGAGCACCACCGCGAGGATTTCTCGGTGTCCTCGCCCGAGATGGTCCTGGCGGCGATCGCCGGGCGCACGGAGCGCATCCGCCTCGGCTCGGCCGTGACGGTGCTCAGCTCCGACGATCCGGTCCGGGTCTACCAGCGCTTCTCGACCCTGCAGGCTTTGTCGAACGGGCGCGCCGAGGTCATCCTCGGCCGCGGCTCGTTCACCGAGTCGTTCCCGCTCTTCGGCTACCCCCTCGACCAGTACGAGACCCTGTTCGAGGAGAAGCTGGAACTGTTCGCCGCGCTGCTGGCCGGCGGGCCGGTGACCTGGCAGGGCACCACCCGGGCGCCGCTCGAGAACCAGTCCGTCTTCCCGACCCCGGAGACGCCGCCCAAGACCTGGATCGGGGTCGGCGGCAGCCCGAACTCGGTGGTGCGGGCGGTGCACCACGACCTGCCCCTGATGCTCGCCATCATCGGCGGCGAGCCGCAGCGCTTCCGCCCTTACGTCGATCTCTACCACCGGGCCTGCGCCCAGCTCGGCCGTCCCGTCCGGCCGATCGGCGTCCATTCCCCGGGCCATGTCGGCGAGACCGATGCGGGCGCCCGGGACGCGTTCTTCGCCGATTACAAGCGCATGCGCGACCGCATCGGCGCCGAGCGCGGCTGGCCGCCGATGACGCGCCAGGAATTCGACCGCGAGGCGGATCACGGCTCGCTCTATATCGGGAGCCCGGAGACGGTGGCGACGAAGATCGCCGCGACGGTGAGGGGGCTCGGCCTCGGCCGGTTCCAGCTCAAGTACAGCGCCGGCCCGCTGCCGCACGACCGGCTGATGCGCTCGATCGAACTCTACGGCACCAGGGTGGCGCCGCTGGTGCGCGAGATGCTGGGCGAGATGCCGCGCTAGATCCTGGCGGAGCGGGCACGGGGTCGGCCGCCGGTGCGTCGCCCTATCTCGCCCCCTGCCCCTCCCCGCCGCACCCCGGTGCCGGTACGGGAGGGGCGGGCCGGAGCGACGACAGGAGACCCGCCATCTTCCACCTCATCTTCGCGGCGCCGTGCGCCTACGTGATCGCCCGCTGGCTCGCGCCCCTCGGGCTGCCGCTCGCCGCCAAGGGCGTCATCGCCCTGCTGCTGCTCGCCGCCTCGCAGTTCCACCTCTGGAACCGGCTCTCCTCCGGCTCGGTCTTCGCGCCCGAATTCCCGCGCGGGGTCGTGCTCGCGCTCAACTGGGCCTTCGGCGCGATCCTGCTGCTGGCGGTGCTGCAGATCCTCGTCGATCTCGGCGCCCTGGCGGCGGCCCTGCTGCGCTGGAATCCGGTCGCCATCCCGGACGGGGTGCGGCTCGGAGCGGCGGGGCTCGCCGCCGGGCTCGCGGCCCTCGGCGTCGCCAATGCCGTGCGGGTGCCGCCGGTCCGGGACGTGACGGTGCCGATCCCCGGCCTGTCGCCGGCCTTCGAGGGCTACCGGCTGCTCCAGCTCACCGACCTGCACCTGAGCCGCCTCTTCCCAGGCCCTTGGGCCCGCGCCGTGGTGGAGCGCGCCACGACGGCCGGCGCCGACGTGATCGTGGTGACCGGCGACTTCATCGACGGCTCGGTGGCGATGCGCCGGGACGACGTCGCCCCCTTGCGCGACCTGCGGGCGCCGGACGGGGTCTTCGCCATACCCGGCAACCACGAATATTTCTTCGATTACCCGGCCTGGATGCGCCACCTCGCCGGCCTCGGCCTGACCATGCTGCCGAACGCCCACGCCGTGCTCGCCCGGGCCGAGGCCCGCCTGGTGCTCGCCGGCGTGACCGATGCCTCGGCCCCGGCCTCCGGCGAGGCCGGCCCCGACCTCGCGGCGGCGCTCAAGGGCGCCCCGCCCGGCGCGCCGGTCGTGCTCCTCGACCACCAGCCGCGAGCCGCGAAGCGGGCGGCGGCACGGGGCGTCGCGCTCCAGCTCTCCGGCCATACCCATGGCGGCATGATCCTCGGCCTCGACCGGCTGGTGGCGCGGGGCAATCGCGGTTTCGTCTCGGGCCGCTACGACGTCGCCGGCATGACGTTGTACGTCGGCAACGGCACCGGGATCTGGCCGGGCTTCGCGCTCCGGCTCGGCCTGCCCGCCGAGATGACCCGGTTCACCCTGCGAGCCGCGCCCCGTGCCGACGAGCCGGGCTGAAAGCCGGCTCCAGGAGCCCGCTCTGCGCGCCGCCTGCCCGAACGGACATGAAGTCCTGGAGCCTGTTGATTGGTTTCGTCAGCCGATTTGGCATACAGGTCGACTTCTCTCCATGTCGTCCCGGGTTCCGCTTTCGCGGCCCCAGGATGACGAGGAGGGTTGCAATTCGGTCCGCCGCCTCAAGCAGGCTCCCAGGATGAGATCGCGCGTGGGAGGGGCGGGCGCCGGCAATGAACGGCCCTGCCGTGTCCCGTGCACCGGCAGGTTCGTCCGGTCCCGCACCGGGGAGCGACGGCGCCCCGCGCCGCTCCGATTCATCGCAAGGTCGTTCGATATCCGTCGATCGGCGGAGGCCGACATCATCCTTTCGCGCCCTCCGGCCGGTCGGGCACTCCCTTCGGCATGCAGGTCGCTACTTCTAAAACAGAGGAAGATGCGGACCGCATCTCCGGCCGTGACGACGCAATTTTGCAACTTGTATCTCAGAAATTTTTTGGAAAAATCCATCTCGACTGACGTGCCGGCGCGACGGCTGAATTGCTGATCAGGGCAATCGCGGGATCATTCATGGGGAGGGGCCGCGATGATCCGCAGCAACACCTGCATCCTGACGCCGATTCGGTGTGGCGGGTGAGAGGACATGGCGGGCGAGAGGACATGGCGGGCGAGAGCCGGCCTTCTCCACGACATCAGCCTGCGACGCGTGCACCCGCGCCGTCGCGCCGATCGGGCACCGGATCACGCGCGACGAGGGCGCGAAGCCCCGGGCGGTCCGGCCCGCTGACGCTGTTCCCTGCCCCGCGTGAGAGCCCGCCCGAGGAGCCCCGATGTCGATCGCCGAACTCGACCGCATCCGCGCCCGTCTCGCCGCGCGACCGCGGCCCGCCGATCTCGCCGCAAGGCGCGAGCGCCTCGACGGCCTCGGCGCGGATGACGTCCTGCCGGCCGACGTGACGGTGGAGCGCGTGGCCGCCCGCGGCGTGCCCGCCGAATGGACCGGCACGGATGCCGCGGATCCGGCGCGGGTGATCCTGTTCCTGCACGGGGGCGGCTACATGGCGGGCTCGCTCGCCAGCCACCGCCACGTGGTGGCCCGGGCCGGGCGGGAGGCCGGCGCGCGGACGCTCGCCCTCGCCTATCGGCTCGCTCCCGAGCATCCCTTCCCGGCGGCTCTCGAGGATGCGCTCGCCGGATACCGCTTCCTCCTCGACCAGGGAGTCGCACCGGAGCGCATCGCGCTCGCCGGGGAGAGCGCGGGCGGCGGCCTTGCCCTCGCGACGGTGCTGTCGCTGCGCCAGGCCGGCCTGCCGCCGCCGCGCTGCCTCTGGCTCGCCTCGCCCTGGGTCGATCTCACGCTCGCAGGTGCCACCCTGGACAGCAAGGCCGCCGTCGATCCGCTCCTCAGCCGCGCCTACCTGGCGGAACTCGCGGCCGCCTACCTCGCCGGCGCCGATCCGCGCTCGTCGCTCGTCTCTCCCGTCGGCGGCGACCTCGCCGGCCTGCCGCCGATGCTGATCCAGGTCGGGTCCGCCGAGATCCTGCTCGACGACGCCGTCCGGCTGGCGGCGTCCGCCGGGGCGGCGGACGTGCCGGTGACGCTGCGGGTCTGGCCGCACATGATCCACGCCTGGCACCTCTTCCACCCGGAGCTGGAGGAGGGCCGTGCGGCCTTGCGCGAGGCGGGATCGTTCATCCGGTCCCACCTCGACGGCGCGGGGGCCCCGTGATCGCAAGCCCCGAAAGCTCGCCGCTTCCATCCGCGCATCCGCATCGACCCGAGGCCCTGCCATGACCGCACCGACGGTGAACAACGTCTTCGACGTGTCGAGCTGGATGTACGGCAACGCCGACAACAACGACCAGCCTCCCATCCCGACCGGTCTCGCGCCCTTCGACTACGCGCCCGGGCAGTTCGACAGCGGCCTGGACGACGAGACCGGGTTCCACGCCGCCGCCTTCGTCACGCAGGGCGACGACCCCACCGTCATCATCGGCTTCGAGGGCACCGACGCGAGCGGCCTGTCGCAGCGCCCGGCCTTCCTGGAAGCCCAGATCGCGGCGGATCTCGCGCTCTTCTTCGGCCACGTGCCGGAGGCGCTCGATCAGGCGGTCGCGTTCGCCGAGACGGTGGTCGCGGCCGCCGGGCAGAAGGCCATCCCCGAGAGCCGCGTCGTCGTCACCGGCCACTCGCTCGGCGCCGCGGAGGCCGCCTACGTATCGGCCCGGCTCGGCCTCGGGGGCACGACCTTCGCCGCACCCGGCCTCAACCAGGACGAGGTCGTCTTCCCGGGCGGCAACCTGACCAACTATGTCACCTACGGCGACCCGGTCGGCAATTACAGCGCGACGCCGATGAACTACGAGGGCGCGTTCCTCTCCGACACGGATATCCGCCGTGTCGGCGCGCCGACCTACATCGATTATTTCGGCGGGCTGCTCGGCCCGGCGGAGCGCCGGCTGCTGATCGCGGCGACCGAGAAGTTCGACCCCTCCTCGCGCAGCTACGATCCGGCCCTCGGCCTCCTGGAGGTGGGCGGCCTCGCCACGATCTTCCATCCGCTGACCTTCTACGGCGACCAGTTCTCGCCCTCCCTCAATGCCGGGGCGCCGGTCCAGGTCGATGCCGGCCGGATCATCGACGGCACCGAGTATCTGCAATTCTACGGCGATCTCCTCGACCGCAGCGGGCTGGTCAGCGACGCCTTCTACAATATCCGCTACGGCGACGTGCGGGCGGCGGGGGTCGACCCCGAGGCGCATTACGCGCGTGACGGCTGGCGGGAGGGCCGGGACCCGAACCCGTTCTTCTCCACCCTCGGCTACCGCGCCGCCAACCCGGGCGTCGCCGCCGCCGGAACCGACCCGCTCGCCCAGTACGATGCTGTGGGATGGCGGGCGGGCCGCGATCCGGGCGCCAATTTCGACACGCGGCTCTACCTCGAGCGAAACCCCGACGTGCGGGCGGCCGGCATCGACCCGCTGGCGCATTACCTCGATCATGGCCGCTACGAGGGCCGGGCGACCTATGCGGCGATCGGCGAGGCGGCGGACCTCGCCGCCGCCCGGGGCTTCGACGCGGAATACTACCTCCTCGCCAATCCCGACGTCGCGGCCGCCGCCCTGACGACCGGCGATCCCCTCGCCTTCGCGAAGACCCATTACGCCACAGACGGATGGCGCGAGGGGCGCGACGGCAACGCGCTCTTCGACACGGACGGGTACCTGACCGCCTATGCCGACGTGAGGGCCGCCGGGATCGATCCCCTGGCGCATTACGCCACATACGGCTGGCGGGAGGGCCGCGACCCGTCGACGGGTTTCGACACCAAGCTCTATCTGGCGCAGAACCCCGACGTGGCGCGGGCGGGCATCGATCCCCTGCTCCACTACCTGTCCTACGGGATCTACGAGGGCCGTGCGGCGCCGGCGGACGCGGCGTTCGGCTGAGGCATTCGTCGCCGGAGCCGTTCCGGTGGGGAGAGGCGCGCCTCCCGGGAGAGTCCTGGGACGTGCGTTCGCCCGGGTCGGTCGCCGGGACATGGCTTTCGCAGCAACAGACGCGTGTCATGGCAGGCGTCAGGGCATGACGCGGCGAGGCATTGCGAGCGGACAGGCCGCCGCCCGGGCAAACGAACCTGAGCCCGCACCTTCCCGCGCCCGCCGAAACCCGCTACGCCTCGCACACCATGCCGACCCAATCTCCCTCGCCCACCGTCGTCGCGGCCGGCTCCGTCCGCTTCGGCAACCACCTGCCGCTGAGCCTGATCGCCGGGCCCTGCGCCCTGGAGAGCCGCGACCACGCCCTCGAGGTCGCCGCCGCCCTCAAGGAGATGACGGCCTCGCTCGGAATCGGCCTCGTCTTCAAGTCCTCGTTCGACAAGGCCAACCGCACCTCGGCCGGATCGAGCCGGGGCATCGGCCTGTCCCAGGCGCTGCCGATCTTCGCCGAGATCCGCGAGAGCTTGGGCCTGCCGGTCGTCACCGACGTGCACGAGGCCGGGCATTGCGCGGCGGCGGCGGAGGCCGTCGACGTGCTGCAGATCCCGGCCTTCCTGTGCCGGCAGACCGACCTGCTGCTGGCGGCGGCGGCGACCGGCCGGGTGGTCAACGTCAAGAAGGGGCAGTTCCTCGCCCCCTGGGACATGGCTCACGTGGCGGCCAAGATCACCGGGGCCGGCAACCCCAACGTGCTGCTCACCGAGCGCGGCGCCTCCTTCGGCTACAACACCCTGGTCTCGGACATGCGCGCCCTGCCGATCATGGCGCAGGTGAGCGGCGGCCTGCCGGTGGTGTTCGACGCCACCCACTCGGTGCAGCAGCCCGGCGGCCAGGGCGCCACCTCCGGCGGCCAGCGCGAGTTCGTGCCGGTGCTGGCCCGCGCCGCGGTGGCGGTGGGGGTCGCGGGCGTGTTCATCGAGACCCATCCGGATCCCGACCGGGCGCCCTCCGACGGGCCCAACATGGTCCCCCTGCGCCAGATGCCGGCCCTGCTCGCCGAGCTCCAGGCCTTCGACCGTCTCGCCAAGGATGCTCTCGCCAAGGATGCCCTTGCCAAGGATGCTCTCGCCAAGGATGCCCTTGCCAAGGATGCCCTTGCCAAGGATGCCCTCGCCAAGGCCCGACACGCGGACGGGGCCGGCGGCTGACGGGGCCGCGGCGATGCAGGCCGCGCAGACCTCGCCGCATCAGTCGCCCTCCCGCCTGATCGCGGTCCTGGCCGCCGGGGGCTTCGCCAGCACCTTCGCAGGGAGGGTCGTCGAGCCGCTGGTCGGCGTGCTCGCCCGCGACCTCGCGAGCCCGCCCGCCACCGTGGCGCTGCTCTCCACCGCCTTCGCGCTGCCCTACGCGCTGATCCAGCCGGTGCTCGGGCCGGTCGGCGATGCGCTCGGCAAGGAGCGGGTGGTGGTGGCCTGCCTGGGCGTGCTGACCCTGGCGCTGGCGGCCTGCACGGTCACCGGCGACATCGGCACCCTGTTCGGCCTGCGCATGGTGGCGGGCGCGGCGGCCGGCGGGGTGATCCCGCTCTCGCTCGCCATGATGGGCGACCGCATCCCGATGGAGCGGCGCCAGGTCGCGATCGGCCGCTTCCTCGTCGCGGTGATCCTCGGCCAGCTCTCGGGTTCCACCGTGGCCGGGCTGATCGAGGGCGCGATCGGCTGGCGCGGGGTGTTCTGGCTCGCCGCCGGGGTCGGGGCGGCGGGTCTTCTCGGCGTCGCCTTCGGCTTCGCCCGGCGCCTGCGCGCGCCCGGCGGGCGCTTCGCCCTCGCCCCGGCGCTCGCGCGCTACCGCACCATCCTGCGCAACCCCCGGGCCCGGGTGCTGTTCTGCGCCGTCTTCGTCGAGGCGATCGCGGTGTTCGGCATCTTCCCGCACCTCGCCCACCTGATCGAGGCGCGCGGCGAGGGTGGTCCCAAGGAGGCCGGGCTGGTGCTGGCAGGCTTCGCCGCCGGGGGCCTCGTCTACTCCCTCACGGTCGGCCTGCTGCTGCGTTTCCTCGGCCAGACCCGGATGCTGATGGCGGGCGGCGCGGTCTCGGGCGCCGCGCTGACGGTCGTCGGCGTCGCCGGCGCCTGGCAGACCGACGCGGCGGCGCTCGTGGCTCTCGGCCTCGGCTTCTACATGCTGCACAACACCTTCCAGGTGCAGGTGACCGAGGTAGCGCCGGAGGCCCGGGCCTCGGCAGTGGCGCTCCACGCCTTCTCGTTCTTCTGCGGCCAGGCCCTCGGCGTCGCGGTCCTCGGCCTCGGTCTCGAGACCCTCGGCCAGCTGCCGGCGCTGGGCGTGTGCGCCGCCGTCATCCTGGTCCTCGGCCTCGTCACCGCCCGCCGGCTCGCCCGTCCGGGCTGACGATCCGGCAAGGCGACAAGTTCATCCGGAATTCAGGTGCCCGGCGCCAGGATCAGCATCAGTCACGTCCCCTACTGCGACGGCCGGAGATCCGGTCCGGCACGACGAAGGCGGGCGGTCCCGGGCCGAATGATTGCGGGAACCCTTTCCTGCCGAGCTCGTTATCCGGGTCATATGGCTTGAACGAAAGCAGGAGATCAACGATGCGCAAGCTGGCGATCATCCCGGCCCTCGCCGTCGCCCTCGGCACGCTGTCCACCGTCGCCCCCTCGCCGGCCCAGGCCCAGGGCTGGCGCGGGCACCACGGCTACGGCCACGGGGGGTATGGCCACGGCTACGGCCGCGGCTATGTCGGCCGGCCCTACGCCTATGGCGGCCGTCGCCGCGGCATCTCCCCCGGCGCGGCCGTCGGCCTCGGCATCGCCGGTGCGGCGGTCGGCGCGATCGGCGCCGCGGCCGCGGCCGATGCGGCCCGCCGCAACGGCTACGGCTATTACGGCGCCCCGGCTCCGGCCTACGGGTATGGCTACGGCTACTGAGATCTGAGCCGCACGTGAGTGCGAGGCGGGCGGCCGGGGAGACCCGGCCGCCCTTTTCGTGTCGTCAGCCGCGGGCCCGGTAGGGCGGCACGCCCTGGTCGGGCAGCCAGACCGAGGCCGGCGGGGTGCCGGTCTGCCAGAACACGTCGATCGGGATGCCGCCGCGCGGGTACCAGTAGCCGCCGATGCGGAGATACCGGGGCTCCAGGAGAGCGGTCAGCCGCCGGCCGATGCCGACAGTGCAATCCTCGTGGAAGGCACCGTGATCGCGAAAACTGTGCAGGTAGAGCTTCAGCGACTTCGACTCGACCAGCCACCGGTCCGGCACGTAGTCGATCACCAGGATGGCGAAGTCGGGCTGGCCGGTCACCGGGCAGAGCGAGGTGAATTCCGGCGCGGTGAAGCGCGCGCAGTAATCGGTGTCCGGATGGGGATTCGGCACCCGGTCGAGCTGGGCCTCGTCCGGCGAGCGCGGCTGGGCGGTGGGCTGCCCGAGCTGCCGGGCGTGTCCGGCGATGTCGTGGTCGGCGATGTCTTGGTTGGTGATGTCTTGGGTCATGCCCGCCCTATAGACCCGCGCGGACCCGCGCGAAACTGCCCGCCCGAGCGCGGGACGATCCCTCGCGCCCTCCCCGACCTCGACGCTCTTCCCCGGTAACCTACCCTTGGACGGCTTGCCGCAGGCGGCATCTTGGCCGATAAGCCGCGCGAACGCTCGAAGCCTGCCCGAGAGATCCTCTCATGACCGCGATCACCAACATCGCCGCCCGCCAGATCCTCGACAGCCGGGGCAATCCCACCGTGGAGGTCGACGTCCTCCTGGAGGACGGCTCCTTCGGCCGCGCCGCCGTCCCCTCGGGCGCCTCGACCGGCGCACACGAGGCGGTGGAGCTGCGCGACGGCGACAAGTCCCGCTACGGCGGCAAGGGCGTGCTGAAGGCCGTCGAGGCGGTCAACGGCGAGATCCTGGACGCCATCGGCGGCATGGACGCGGAGGAGCAGGCCGCCATCGACGAGGCGATGATCGAGCTCGACGGCACGCCGAACAAGGCGCGGCTCGGCGCCAACGCGATCCTGGGCGTCTCGCTCGCCGTCGCCAAGGCCGCCGCCGAGGCGTCCGGCCTGCCGCTCTACCGCTATGTCGGCGGCACCCAGGCCCGGATCCTGCCCGTCCCGATGATGAACATCATCAACGGCGGCGCCCATGCCGACAACCCGATCGACTTCCAGGAATTCATGATCATGCCGGTGGGCGCCGACTCGCTCGCCGAGGCGGTGCGCTGGGGCGCCGAGGTGTTCCACACCCTCAAGGGCGCCCTGAAGAAGGCCGGCCACAACACCAACGTGGGCGACGAGGGGGGCTTCGCCCCCAACCTCCCCTCGGCCGAGGCCGCTCTGGACTTCGTGATGGACTCGATCCGCGCCGCCGGCTTCGAGCCGGGTCGCGACATCGTGCTGGCGCTGGACTGCGCCGCCACCGAGTTCTTCAAGAACGGCGCCTACGTCTACGAGGGCGAGGGCCAGACCCGCGACCCGGAGGCCCAGGCCGCCTACCTCGCCAAGCTGGTCGACGCCTACCCGATCCTGTCGATCGAGGACGGCATGTCCGAGGATGACTGGGCCGGCTGGAAGGCGCTGACCGACAAGGTCGGCAACCGCTGCCAGCTCGTCGGCGACGACCTGTTCGTCACCAACGTCGCGCGCCTGTCGGAGGGCATCGCCAAGGGTACGGCGAACTCGATCCTGGTGAAGGTCAACCAGATCGGCTCGCTCACCGAGACCCTGGCCGCCGTCGACATGGCCCACCGTGCCGGCTACACCGCCGTGATGTCCCACCGCTCCGGCGAGACCGAGGACGCCACCATCGCCGATCTCGCCGTCGCCACCAATTGCGGGCAGATCAAGACCGGCTCGCTCGCCCGCTCGGACAGACTGGCCAAGTACAACCAGCTCATCCGCATCGAGGAGGGCCTGGGCTCGCAGGCCCGCTACCTCGGCCGCGGGGCGCTGAAGGTCGGCTGACCGTCTCGGCGGGAGGGGCTTCCAAGCCCCTCCCTGCCCTGGAAAGACTCACGCGTCGCAGGCCGCCTCCGGGCGGCCTTTTCGTTGCCCGGACAGCCGGTGGAGCGGCGCGAACACCACGACGTTGCCGGCGAGCACCAGGGCGAAGCCGAGGGCGGCGAGCGGCGTCACCCGGTAGCCCTCGGCGAAGACCGAGATCGTCAGCGCCACGACCGGGAACAGCACCGTCATGTAGGCCGCCTTCTCGGGGCCGATCCGCTGCACCACCGTCAGGTAGGCGGTGAAGCCGATCACCGAGCCGGGGATCGCCAGGTACACGAGCGCCCCGATATAGGCCGGCGACGGATCGAAGCCGAACGGCACGCCCCGCAAGGCTGCCACCCCCGCCACCAGGGCGGCCCCGTAGAGCATGCCATAGGCGTTCACCGTGGCGACGGGCAGCCCGTGGCGCTGGTTGCGGGCAGAGACGAGGTTCCCGGCCGAGAAGAACCAGGTGCCGAGGAGCGCCAGGCCGAGGCCGAGCGCCGTGTCCCGGTCGAGGGCGGTGCCGAGGAGGGTGTCCCGGAACAGGCAGGCGATGCCGAGAAGCCCGATCACCGCCCCGGCCAGCACCCGCGGCGCGGGCCGTCGCCGGTGAAACAGGTAGGCATTGGCGACGTTGAAGACCGTGGCGGCCGAGAACACCACCGAGACGACCCCGCTCGGAACCGAGCGCGTGGCGAGATAGAAGCAGGCGAAGTTGCAGGAGAACAGGCAGAGCGCCTGCAACAGCACGAAGGGCTGGTGCCGCGACGGGATGGCTTTCAACCGCCCGGCGAGGGCGAGGGCGCCGAACAGGACGGCGCCCGCGAGCGCGAAGCGGTAGGCGATCGACGCTTCGAAGGCGACGGGGCCGAGCTGGTGCTTGATGGCGATCCAGGTCGTGCCCCAGATGAGCACGGTCAGGGCGTAGAGGAAGGCGGTCACGGCGTGTCGGGCTCCCGGGCGGGCTCGTGTCGAGCGTCCCGGATAGGCGGCTCCGTCCCCGGCCGGCTTCCCGGTTCCGGTGGCGGCCTTGTCCATTCTTGGGGCTTTCGCGGGGCTCTTCGCGCCGTCACGCCCTCGACCCGTTGCCGGCGCCCGCGGGCGGCCCTTACGGTCGTGCCGCAACCTCCTCCACCTGCCGCCGATTGCCGACGCAGACCGTGACCGAGCCGAATCCCGACGTCCGCGATGCCCTCTCCCGCACCGGTGCGGCGCTCCTGCGCAGCGCCGAGATCGGTCGCGGGCTGTCGCTGGCCGAGTGGCAGAACCGCGACAACCGCGCCCGCTACGACCGTCCGGACCATCACACCCTGAGCCTCTACCTCGAAGGCGGCGAGGGCGTGGTGCGCGAGGACGGCGCCCTGTCGGGCGGCGGGCCGGACAAGCTCTGCCTGCTGCCGGCCGGCCACGAGAGCCGGTGGCTGATCGGCGGTCGCTTACGGATGCTCCACCTCTACGTCGCGCCCGAGACCCTGGCCTACCAGGCGGTGAGCGCCCTCGACGTCGATCCCCGCACCGTCTCGTTGCGCGAGCTGACCTTCGCGGAGGACCCGGCCACCGCGATGCTGGTGCGCGGCGCCGTGCTGCCCCTCGACTGGGAGGCGGGCGCCGACCGGATGGCGCTCGGCGCCGCCTGCCACCTCCTGCTTCACACCCTGCTGCGGCGCCATGCCGGCCCGGGCGCAGAACGGCCGGTGAAGGGCGGCCTCGCGCCGGCGGTCCGGCGGCGCGTCGCGGAGCTGATCGAGGCGCGCCTCGCCGAGGCCCTGACCCTGGAGGTGCTGGCCGACGCGGCGGGCCTGAGCACCTTCCACTTCGCCAAGATGTTCAAGGCCAGCTTCGGCCTGGCGCCGCACCGCTACGTGACCGAGCGGCGGATCGCCCGGGCCAAGGGCCTGCTCGAAGAGGGACGAACGAGCCTTGCCGGGATCGCGCTCGCCTGCGGCTTCGCCTCGCAGAGCCACTTCACCCGCCGCTTCGCCCAGGCGACCGGCCTCACGCCCGCGGCGTGGCGGTGGGCCGCGTGAGGCATTGAGCCTTCCTTAACCCTCCCGCGCCATCGTCCCCGCATGGTAGTCCGTCGTCGCGCCCGTGCCGTCCTGTTGCCGCTCGGCCTCTACGCCGTGTCGATCCTCGTGGTCGGCTACTTTCTGCACGAGGCCGAGAGCGGAAGCCGCGGCCTCGAAGCCAAGCGGGCGCTGAAGATCCAGGCCTACAATCTTCAGCAGGAGCTCGACGCCACCAAGGCCGACCGGGCCGAGTGGGAGCGCCGCGTGGCGCTTCTGCGCAGCGACCAGATCGACCGCGACCTTCTGGAGGAGCGGGCCCGGGTGGTGCTCGGCCGCGTCCACCCCAACGACGTCGTCATCATGACCCCCTGATCGTCATCCCGGCAGCGGCTTTCGGTCCCGAACCGCTCGATTTGCGCCCGCGCCTGCCCTAAGAACTCTCCCACAAAGGTAGCAGCCGGGAGGGTGCCGATGGATGCCGCGAAAGAGGCGCGCCGCGGGAGCGACAAGACCCGCGAGAAGGCGGCTGCGCCGCCCGCGGCCTCGAATGTGCCGGCTTTCAGCCGCGACGAGGACCTGCACGCCTATCGCGAGATGCTGCTGATCCGCCGCTTCGAGGAGAAGGCCGGCCAGCTCTACGGGATGGGCCTGATCGGCGGCTTCTGCCACCTCTATATCGGCCAGGAGGCCGTGGTGATCGGGGTCCAGATGGCCTCGAAGGACGGCGACCAGGTCATCACCGGCTACCGCGACCACGGCCACATGCTGGCCTGCGGCATGGAGCCGAAGGGCGTGATGGCCGAGCTGACCGGCCGCAAGGGAGGCTATTCCCGCGGCAAGGGCGGCTCGATGCACATGTTCTCCCGCGAGAAGAATTTTTATGGCGGCCACGGCATCGTCGGCGCGCAAGTCTCGCTCGGCACCGGCATCGGCTTCGCCAACAAGTACCGCGGCGACGGCGCGGTCAGCCTGACCTACATGGGCGACGGCGCGGCCAACCAGGGCCAGGTCTACGAGAGCTTCAACATGGCGCAGCTGTGGAAGCTGCCCGTGGTCTACGTGATCGAGAACAACCGCTACGCCATGGGCACCTCGGTCTCGCGGGCCTCGGCCCAGACCGACTTCTCGAAGCGCGGCGTCTCCTTCGGCATCCCGGGCGAGCAGGTCGACGGCATGGACGTGCGCGCCGTGCGCGAGGCGGCCACGCGCGCCATCGCCCATGCCCGCGACGGCGAGGGGCCCTACATCCTCGAGATGCAGACCTACCGCTATCGCGGCCACTCGATGTCCGACCCGGCCAAGTACCGGACCAAGGACGAGGTCGCCCGCATGCGCGAGGAATCCGACCCGATCGAGCAGGTCCGCAAGCGCCTGCTCGGGGGCCACAAGGTCCCGGAGGACGAGATTAAGGCGGTCGACGCCAAGGTGCGGGAGATCGTGAACGAATCGGCGGAGTTCGCCACCAGCGACCCCGAGCCGGATCCGTCCGAGCTCTGGACCGACATCCTGCTCTAGCGCCCGGGCCGTCCGCGGCGGCGCGGACGGCTGCTCTCGCCCTTGGCCGGCGCCCGACCCGGCGCGCCCCTCTCCCGGATCGACAGAGTACCCCATGGCGACCGACATCCTGATGCCCGCCCTCTCGCCGACGATGGAGCAGGGCAAGCTCGCGAAGTGGCTCAAGAAGGAAGGCGACCCGGTCAAGGCCGGCGACATCCTGGCCGAGATCGAGACCGACAAGGCGACCATGGAGGTCGAGGCGGTCGACGAGGGCGTGCTCGCCAAGATCCTGGTCGCCGACGGCACCGACAACGTCGCGGTCAACACCCCGATCGCGGTCCTCGCCGAGGAGGGCGAGGATCCGAAGGGCGTCCAGGCCGGCGGGGCGAAGCCGAACGGCAAGGGCAAGGAGGAAGGCCAGAAGGCCCCGGCCCCCGACATGCAGGCCGAGGGCCAGGCCGAGCGCCCCGCCCCCGCTGCCAAGACCGAGGGCGACAAGCCGGTCGAGACGCCCGCCGCTCCGGCGGTGATCACCAACCGCGGCCAGGACCCGGCGATGGCCGAGATCCCCGAGGGCACCGAGATGGTGACCCAGACCGTCCGCGAGGCCCTGCGCGACGCCATGGCCGAGGAGATGCGCCGCGACGACACCGTCTTCGTGATGGGCGAGGAGGTCGCCGAGTACCAGGGCGCCTACAAGATCACCCAAGGCCTGTTGCAGGAATTCGGCGCGAAGCGCGTCGTCGACACCCCGATCACCGAGCACGGCTTCGCCGGCGTCGGCGTCGGCGCGGCGTTCACGGGCCTCAAGCCCATCGTCGAGTTCATGACCTTCAACTTCGCCATGCAGGCGATCGACCAGATCATCAACTCGGCGGCCAAGACCCTCTACATGTCCGGCGGCCAGCTCGGCTGCCCGATCGTGTTCCGCGGCCCCAACGGCGCGGCGGCGCGCGTCGCCGCCCAGCACAGCCACGACTACGCCGCCTGGTACTCCAACGTGCCGGGCCTCAAGGTCGTGATGCCCTACACCGCCTCCGACGCGAAGGGCCTCCTGAAGAGCGCCATCCGCGACGCGAACCCGGTGGTCTTCCTCGAGAACGAGATCCTGTACGGCCAGTCCTTCCCGGTGCCGAAGCTCGACGACTTCACGGTGCCGATCGGCAAGGCCAAGGTCCATCGCGAGGGGCGCGACGTGACGATCGTCTCGTTCGGCATCGGCATGACCTACGCCCTCAAGGCCGCCCACGAGCTCGCCGAGGCCGGGATCGAGGCCGAGGTGATCGACCTGCGCACCATCCGGCCGATGGATTCGCAGACGGTGGTCGAATCGGTGAAGAAGACCGGCCGGTGCGTCACCGTCGAGGAGGGCTTTCCGCAATCGGGCGTCGGCGCCGAGATCGCCGCGCGCCTGATGGTCGACGCCTTCGACTACCTCGACGCCCCGGTCCTGCGCATCACCGGCAAGGACGTGCCGATGCCGTATGCCGCGAACCTGGAGAAGCTTGCGCTCCCGAACGTCGCCGAGGTGATCGAGGCGGCCAAGGCCGTCTGCTACCGGTGAGCGGCGGGGGAACGATTCCATGACAGAGGACGAACCCCGCTTCGAGGCCCTCGATGTCCCGCCCGATGCCCAGGAGCAGGGCGGCATCGAGGTGCTGCGCGCCGCCGTGGTCGACGGGGCGGTGAGCTTCGCGCTCCGCCGCTCCTTCGAGGACCCGGCGACCTGGGGACGGCTCCTCGTCGACCTCGCCCGCCAGGCGGCGCGGGTCTACGCCCGCGAGACCGAGATGTCCGAGGAGGAGGCCTTCGCGCGCATCCGCGCCGGGATGGAGGCCGAGAGCCTCGATCCCGAGAGCTTCAACTGAGGCTCCCCATGGCCGAGGCCGCGCCGCGTTGGGCCACCTATGCCGACCTCGAGGCGGTGCCGGACCACCTCGTGGCCGAGATCATCAACGGGGTGCTGGAAACGCATCCGCGGCCGCGCATGCGGCACGGTACGGCCGCCGGCGAGCTGTATGCCGAGCTGACCCTGCCCTTCCGGCGCGGTCGCGGCGGCCCTGGCGGCTGGATCTTCGTGATCGAGCCGGAGGTGCATCTCGGCCGTCACGTGGTCGTGCCCGACATCGCCGGCTGGCGCCGCGAGCGGCTGCCAGTCGAGCCGGAAACGGCCTTCACCGACATCCCGCCGGACTGGGTCTGCGAGATCCTGTCCCCCTCCACCGCCCGCCTCGATCGCGGGCCGAAGCGGCGGATCTACGCCGAGGCCGGTGTCGGCCATCTCTGGCTGCTCGATCCCACGGACGGCGTACTCGAAGGCTTCGCCCTGACCGGCGGCCGCTGGCTGCTGCTGGGCACCGTCGAGCGCGGCGAAACGGTCGCGCTTCCGCCCTTCGACGCCGTCTCCTTCCCGCTCGATGACCTGTTCCCCTTCGATTCCCCGCCTTTCGACGATCCGGCCGCCCCTCCTCCCGCCGAGACCTGAATCCATGCCGATCAACGTCCTGATGCCCGCCCTCTCGCCGACCATGGAGAAGGGCAACCTCGCCAAGTGGCTCAAGAAGGAGGGCGACACCGTCAAGTCGGGCGACGTGCTCGCCGAGATCGAGACCGACAAGGCGACCATGGAGGTCGAGGCGGTCGACGAGGGCGTGCTCGCCAAGATCGTGGTGCCGGAGGGCACCGCCGACGTGCCGGTCAATGACCTCATCGCCCTCATCGCCGAGGAGGGCGAGGATTTAGGCAGCGTGCAGGCCGGCGGCACCGGGCCGGCGAAGACGGCCCAGGCCCCCGCCAGGGCTGAGGCCCCCGCCAGGGCTGAGGCCCCCGCCAGGGCTGAGACGCCCGAAGCTGGAAAGTCCCGGGCGCCGGCCGGCAACGAGACGCCCGGCGGCGGCACGATGTCGTACGAGCGGGTCGACACCGCGCCGGAGGGCGCGCGCCCGTCGAGCGGCAAGTCGAACGGCGCGGCCGCCCCGGCACCCGGCGGGCGCCTGTTCGCCTCGCCGCTGGCCCGCCGCATCGCCAAGCAGGAAGGCGTCGACCTCGCCGCGATGCAGGGCTCGGGCCCGCACGGCCGGATCATCGAGCGCGACGTGCGCGCCGCCCTCGACGGCGGGACGGCCAAGCCCGCGCCCCAGCCCGCCAAGGAGGCCCCCGCCCCCGCCCCCGCCGCGAAGCCCGAGCAGGCCCAGCCCCAGAAGCCCGCTGCGGCGGCCCCGCCCTCCGGTCTCACCGCCAGGCAGGTGATGGGGATGTTCGAGCCGGGCTCCTACGAGGAGCTGCCCCTCGACGGCATGCGCAAGACCATCGCCAAGCGCCTGGTCGAGTCGAAGCAGACCGTCCCGCACTTCTACCTCTCCCTCGACGTCGAGCTCGACGCGCTCCTGTCCCTGCGCGAGCAGGTGAATGCGGGAGCGACGAAGGACAAGGACGGCAAGCCGGCCTTCAAGCTCTCGGTCAACGACTTCGTCATCAAGGCGCTGGCGCTCGCCCTGCAGCGGGTGCCGGCGGCGAATGCCGTGTGGGCCGAGGACCGCATCCTGCGCTTCCGCCACTCGGATGTCGGCGTCGCGGTGGCGATCGAGGGCGGGCTGTTCACGCCGGTGATCCGCCGCGCGGAGCAGAAGACCCTCTCGACCATCTCGGCCGAGATGAAGGACCTCGCCGCCCGCGCCCGCACCAAGAAGCTCAAGCCCGAGGAGTACCAGGGCGGCACCACCGCGGTGTCGAATCTCGGCATGTTCGGCATCAAGTCGTTCGGCGCGGTCATCAACCCGCCGCACGGCACCATCCTGGCGGTTGGCGCCGGCGAGGCGCGGGTGGTGGCGAAGAACGGCGCTCCGGCTGTGGTCCAGGCGATGACCGTCACCCTCTCCTGCGACCACCGGGTGGTCGACGGGGCGCTCGGCGCCGAATTGCTCGCCGCCTTCAAGGGCCTGATCGAGAGCCCGATGGGCATGCTGGTTTGACAGCCGCCGCCCTGCCCCACCCGGATCGACTGCCGGAGACCTGAATGTCCGACACCTACGACGTCCTCATCATCGGCGCCGGTCCCGGCGGCTACGTGGCGGCGATCCGGGCCGCGCAGCTCGGCTTCAAGACCGCGGTGGTGGACCGCGAGCATTTGGGCGGCATCTGCCTCAACTGGGGCTGCATCCCCACCAAGGCGCTGCTGCGCTCGGCCGAGATCTACCACTATATGCAGCACGCCAAGGATTACGGCCTCTCGGCGGAGAATGTCGGGTTCGACGTGGGCGCCATCGTCAAGCGCTCGCGCGGCGTCTCGGGCCGGCTCAACGGCGGCGTCGGCATGCTCCTGAAGAAGAACAAGGTCGACGTGATCTGGGGCGAGGCCACGCTCGAGGCGGCGCCTAAAGGCAACGAGGCCGGCCGGGTCAAGGTTCAGGAGACGAAGCGCGCGGAGGCCCCGAAGGGCGCCAAGGGCGCGGGCACCTACGGGGCCAAGCACATCATCGTGGCGACCGGCGCCCGCCCGCGGGCGATCCCGGGCATCGAGCCCGACCGACGCCAGATCTGGACCTACTACGAGGCCATGGTCCCGGACACGATGCCCAAGAGCCTGCTGGTGATGGGCTCGGGCGCGATCGGCATCGAGTTCGCCTCGTTCTACCGCACGATGGGGGCCGAGGTGACGGTGGTGGAGCTGCTGCCGCAGATCCTGCCGGTGGAGGATTCCGAGATCGCCGCGCACGCCCGCAAGCGCTTCGAGAAGCAGGGCATCAAGATCCTCACCGGCGCCAAGGTGACCAAGGTCGAGAAGGGCGGCGACGCAGTCACCGCCACGATCGAGAGCGAGGGCGGCAAGACCCAGACGATCACGGCCGAGAAGCTGATCTCGGCGGTCGGCGTCGTCGGCAACATCGAGACTCTCGGGCTGGAGACGCTCGGCGTCACGATCGAGCGCGGCATCGTCGCCACCGACGGGCTCGGGCGCACCAACGTGCCGGGGATCTACGCCATCGGCGACGTCGCCGGCCCGCCGATGCTGGCCCACAAGGCCGAGCATGAGGGCGTGATCTGCGTCGAGACGATCAAGGGCCTGCACACCCACCCGATGGACAAGGGCAAGATCCCGGGCTGCACCTACTGCCAGCCGCAGATCGCCTCGGTCGGCCTCACCGAGGCCAAGGCCAAGGAGCAGGGCTTCGACGTGCGGGTCGGCCGCTTCCCCTTCGCCGGCAACGGCAAGGCGATCGCGCTCGGCGAGCCCGACGGCCTGGTGAAGACGATCTTCGACCGCAAGACCGGCCAGCTGCTGGGTGCCCACATGGTCGGGGCCGAGGTGACGGAGCTGATCCAGGGCTACGTCGTGGCGATGAACCTCGAGACCACCGAGGAAGAGCTGATGCACACGGTCTTCCCGCATCCGACGCTGTCGGAGATGATGCACGAGAGCGTGCTCGACGCCTATGGGCGGGTGATCCACGCGTAGCCGGATCCGGGCCCGAAAGCCCCGGCGGAACAAGCCGTCGGGAGCTTGCTGCCGGTCGGGAGCGAGCCACGTGATACCCGCCGCGCCTTTGAACGGACGCGTTCGGAAGCGCGAGGATATGACACGCTGCATCGACCTGAGAGATGTCACAAGCGAGGCTCGATGTGCCTGGATCGTGCCCGGAACGAGCGCCTTTCCGTGCGCGCGTCTCTGGCCCGGGTAAGGGTAGGCTCTCGCGTACCGGTCTGTTCAGATCTCTGGACCCGTCCAGTCGTTGTCGCTCTGCCCGGAGCGGCCTCGTCACGAGGCCGACCAAGGCCGCATTCTCTCTGAACTGTGGCGGAGCCCGCGATGGTTCAGGTATTCGGTGTCGGGCTCAACGACGTGAACCCGGCCGACGAACCGGACCGGGATCGCCCGGCGGTGATCGCGTCGGGTCGCTTTCAGCCCTCGGCTGCCCGCAGCGAGCGGGCGCAGGCCGAGAGGATCGCCCGGGCCCCTTCGGGATAATCGTCCTGCAGCACGGCCTCAAGGGTGCCGACGGTCTCGGCCAGCAGCACCTCGCCGTCGGCGACGCCCTGCTTGTGCAGCGCGACCGCGAGTGCGGTCGCCAGGGTGGCGAAGGCCACGCCTACATCCTGGTCGGTCATGAGGGAAATCCTCGTCGGCGAGGAGCCGGTCGCAGGTCACGAATGCGAAAGGGATGATGGTGGGCGCGACAGGGATCGAACCTGTGACCCCTACGATGTCAACGTAGTGCTCTCCCGCTGAGCTACGCGCCCATCTGGCTCATTAGGCGCACCGCTCGCGCAGCGCCTGCCCAGAAGCCCCGATCGGCCACCCTCGCGAACGAGGGGCCATCTCTCTCTTTCATCCAATCCGGACCACTCGGTCCGGTACCGCTCCGGGGAGGCAATCTCCCGACATCCGGAGTGGCAATGGTGGGCGCGACAGGGATCGAACCTGTGACCCCTACGATGTCAACGTAGTGCTCTCCCGCTGAGCTACGCGCCCTCGGAGCCGTGTGTCGCGGCCCCGGTGTGAGAGGGCGTATAGAGGCAGTTGCGGCGGGTGACAAGCCGGTTCCTGCGCCGGTTCCTGCGCCGACGCCGTTTTCCGGGCTCGCGTCTGGACGGCAGGGGTCCGGGGGGCGGGCCAAGAAATCGACTCGGGGACGAACCGCCCATGCGGGGACGGATCCCTCGATGTCCTTGCCGGCCGGGGGGGCGCGCTCCCCGCCTGCGCGGGGATGGCCTTGCCAGTCACGCCGCCGCCCTGCTACACGGTCGACCGCATCGATCGGTCTAACCAGTTGATTTCATTGAAGATGACGGCGCGCCGCGAGGCCGCCCGCAGACGGCGCGAGGACCGGTGACAGCCCAGACCCCTTCCCCCGCCGCTCCCCTTCACGCCCCTCTGCGCGCCTCGCTCCGCCTCGGGCGCGGGCGGGTCGTCGCGCGGGATTTCGCGCGCCTGCGGCTCGACTTCGGGACGCAGGGCCTGAGCCTCGACGTGGCGGATCTCGGGCTCGGCGCGCGGTGGGTCAGCATCGCCTTCAAGGACGAGAATCACGGCGCCTTCAGCCGGGTCGAGCTGACCGCGATCGTGGATGGGCCGGACGGGCCGCAGGGCACCAGCCTGTCCGAGCGCGCCTTCGGCCACGGGCGCTTCACCTGGCTCGGGCGGCTGCCCGCCGGCACCACGGCCCTGCGGCTGACGCCGATGCTCGGCGAGCCGGGCCTGAGCATCGCCGAGTTCACCGTCACGGTGCAAAGCCGCCTCGCCCTCGTCGGGCGGGCGGCCCTGCGCCGGCCGGTCCTCACCGCCCAGGCCCTGTTCTGGCGCTCCGTCGGCAAGCGGGTGCGCTCGCAGCACCGCCTCGCCCGCGCCCTCGTGCCGCCGGGGCTCACGGCTTACGACACCTGGGTCCGCCACCTCGACACGTTGAGCGACGCCGACCGCGCCCGCATCGCGGCCGAGGTGGCGCAGTGGCGCGACCCGGCCCTGATCTCGGTGGTGATGCCGGTCTACAATCCGGGCGTGCGGGTGCTGGAGGAGGCCCTGCGCTCGGTCCGCGACCAGCTCTACCCGCATTGGGAGCTCTGCATCGCCGACGACGCCTCGACCGATCCGGCGGTGCCGCGCCTGCTCGCCCGGGCCAGTGCCGAGGATCCGCGCATCCGGGTCGTGCGCCGGCCCGAGAACGGCCATATCGCGGCCGCCACCAACACCGCGCTCGGGATCGCGCGCGGCGCCTACGTCGCCTTCATGGATCACGACGACGTGCTGCCGGCCCACGCGCTCTACGAGGTGGCCAAGGCCATCCGGCGCGAGCCGGACCTCGACCTGATCTACAGCGACGAGGACAAGATCGACGCCGAGGGCCGGCGCTTCGAGCCGCACTTCAAGGGCGACTGGAACCCCGAGCTGCTCTACGGCCAGAACTACCTCAACCACCTCACCGTGGTGCGCCGCAGCCTGGTCGAGGCGGTGGGGGGCCTGCGGCCGGGCTTCGAGGGCAGCCAGGACCACGACCTGCTCCTGCGCCTGAGCGACCGGCTCGATCCGGCCCGCGTGCGCCACCTGCCGGTGATCCTCTATCACTGGCGCACCGCGATCGGCTCCGGCACCTTCTCGGACGCGTTCCTCGCCCGGGCCGAGGCGGCGCGCCTGCGGGCGCTCGAGGAGCTGGTGGCGCGGCGCGGCTGGCCGCACCGGGTCGAGCGGGGGCCGCTCGGCTTCAATCGGCTGGTGCGCGCCCTGCCCGATCCGGCGCCCCGGGTCTCGGTGGTGATCCCGACCAAGGACCGGGCCGAGCTCCTGCGCGTCGTCCTCGACGGGCTCCTCAACCGGACCGACTATCCCGACATCGAGGTCGTGGTGGTCGATAACGGCAGCGCCGAACCCGCCGCGAAAGCGCTGCTGGAGAAGGCGAGTGCCGACGGGCGGGTGCGGGTGCTGGCGCGCCCCGGCCCGTTCAACTTCTCGGGGCTCTCGAACGACGGCGCCGCGGCCGCGAGCGGGCCCCTGCTCCTGTTCCTCAACAACGACATCGAGATCGCCGAGCCGGGCTGGCTCACCGAGATGGCCTCGATCGCGGTCGAGCCGGCGGTGGGCGCCGTCGGCGCCAAGCTGTCCTATCCGGACGGCACCCTGCAGCATGGCGGCGTCGTGCTCGGCGTCGGGGGCGTCGCCGGCCACAGCCACCCGGATATCGGGCCCGACGACCCGGGCTATTTCGGCCGCATGGTGATCGCCCAGGAGGTCTCGGCGGTGACCGGCGCCTGCCTGATGATCCGGCGGGAGGTATTCGACGCGGTCGGCCGCTTCGATGCCGAGCGCCTGGCGGTCGCCTTCAACGACATCGACCTGTGCCTGCGGGTGCGCAAGGCCGGCTACAGCGTGATCTGGACCCCCCACGCCGCCCTGACCCACCACGAATCGAAGAGCCGCGGCAAGGAGGACACGCCCGAGAAGCGCGCCCGCTTCGAGGCCGAGGTGGCCACCATGACCGAGCGCTGGGGCCCGGAGCTGCGCAACGACCCCTACTACAATCCGAACCTCGCTCGGGCGAAGGCGCTGTTCCGCCTCTGGTGAGGGCGCCACCGTTGCCCGTTCCGCACTGCAACGCTACAGCGATCCGCGCGGGCGCCGGGCTGCGCCGCTGCCGGGAGGACGTGAGATGCGCGTTGCGATGGTGGGAGCGGGCTATGTCGGCCTGGTCTCCGGAGCGTGCTTCGCCGATTTCGGCCACACCGTCGTGTGCGTCGACACCGCGCCGGAGAAGATCGCCGCCCTCCAGGACGGCCGCATCCCGATCTACGAGCCCGGCCTCGACGCGCTCGTCGCCGAGAATGTCCGCCAGGAGCGCCTGACCTTCACCACCGACCTCGCCGAGGCCGTGGCCGGCGCCGACGCGGTCTTCATCGCGGTCGGCACGCCGTCGCGCCGCGGCGACGGCTTCGCCGACCTCTCCTACGTCTACCAGGCCGCCCGCGACATCGCCGGCGCCGTCACCGGGCCGACGATCGTCGTCACCAAGTCCACCGTGCCGGTCGGCACCGGCGACGAGGTCGAGCGCATCGTCCGCGAGATGCGCCCCGACATCGCCATCGCGGTCGCCTCGAATCCCGAGTTCCTGCGCGAGGGCGCGGCGATCTCCGACTTCAAGCGCCCCGACCGCATCGTCATCGGCGCCGACGATCCGAAGGCCGCGTCCGTGGTGAGCGAGCTCTACCGGCCGCTCTACCTCAACCACGCCCCGATCCTGGTGACGAGCCGGCGCACCGCCGAGCTGACCAAGTACGCGGCGAATGCCTTCCTGGCGACCAAGATCACCTTCATCAACGAGATCGCCGACCTCTGCGAGCAGGTCGGCGCCGACGTGCAGGAGGTCGCCCGCGGCATCGGGCTCGACAACCGCATCGGCCGCAAGTTCCTGCATGCCGGCCCGGGCTATGGCGGCTCGTGCTTCCCGAAGGACACGCTGGCCCTGGTCAAGACCGCGCAGGATGCGGGCTCGCCGGTGCGGCTCGTCGAGACGGTGGTGGCGGTCAACGACAGCCGCAAGCGCGCCATGGCCCGCAAGGTGGTGGCGGCCTGCGGCGGGAGCGTGCGGGGCAAGCGGATCGCGGTGCTGGGGCTGACGTTCAAGCCGAACACCGACGACATGCGCGAGGCGCCCTCGCTGGCGATCATCGCTGGCTTGCAGGATGCGGGCGCCACGGTGGTGGCCTACGATCCGGAAGGGATGGAGCCGGCGCGCGCGCTGCTGAACGGCGTGGACTACGCCGCCGACCCCTATGCCTGCGCCGAAGGGGCGCAGGCTCTCGTGATCGTGACCGAATGGGACGCGTTCCGGGCGCTGGACCTCCGGCGCCTGCATGGCGCGATGGCCGAGCCGGTGCTGGTCGACTTGCGCAACGTCTACCGGCCCGAGGATGCCCGCCGGCACGGATTCACTTATGCCAGTATCGGGCGGTCCTGACCGGTCATCGAGGCCGGGGCGCGGATCGCCGCCGTCGCAGGCGTGAGACTCTGCGCCGGGCGCCTAAGAATTTTTCCAATATCAGACACCGCCGATCGCCGGGAGCCAGCCCATGCAGACCTTCTTCGTCGAGATCAAGTGCCGCCTGGGCAAGACCTACACCGTGGCGAGCGCCCTGGCCGACCGCGAGATCGCGTCCGAGATCTACTCCACCGCTGGCCATTACGACGTGCTCGCCAAGTTCCACGTGGATGACGGCGTGGATATCGGGCATTTCGTGGCCGAGCACGTGCAGACCATCGCGGATATCCAGGATACCCGCACCATCATCACCTTCAAGGCGTTCTGACCGCAACCGCTCGCGCGGGCGATTCCCGCGCCGGTCTGCCCCATTGCGACCCGATTCATCGGGTCTAACGTGTCGAGCGCGCCCCGGCCCTGCCTGGATCGCGTCAAGCTCAACCGGATGGTCTGTGAAGTCCGACATTTCTTTCAGATGACAGTGTTGTATCGCGTATGCAGGCGTTGTGCCTGATTGTGCGACAGGACTTCGACTGATGAAGGGATGTCACACTTGAGCCAAGTCTTGCTTCTTCGGGGCGGGTGGCGCCGTTCCGGGGTTGGCGCGGCGCGGGCCTCATACTATGGGTTGGGTTGAATGCCCGGGTGCGGCGCCGTCGCGTCCGGTCCTCCGTAAAAGAGCGTGTGCGAATCGAACGTGACACAGCGTCCTGACATCGCGATCATCGGTCGGGCCTGCCGGCTTCCGGGCGCCTCTGGCGTCGACAGCCTGTGGCAGATGCTCATCGAGGGACGGTGCGCCGTCTCGCGCATCCCGGAGGACCGCTGGTCCCTCGAGCGCATGGGGCATCCCCGGGCGCAGGAGCGCGGCAAGAGCTACACCTGGGCCGCCGGCGTCATCGACGATCCCTGGTCCTTCGATCCCTCCGTGTTCGGCATCTCGCCCCGCGAGGCCGAGCAGATGGACCCGCAGCAGCGCCTGCTGCTGGAGCTGACCTGGGAGGCGCTGGAGAGCGCGGGCCTGCGCCCGTCCGCCGTCGCCGGCAGCCCGATCGGCGTGTTCGTGGGCGCCTCCTCGCTCGATTACGGCAACCTGCGGGTGCTCGACGCCGCGTCCGGCGACGCCTATGCGGCGACCGGCAACACGCTGTCGATCCTGTCGAACCGCATTTCCTACATCTTCGACCTGAAGGGGCCGAGCTTCACCCTCGACACCGCCTGCTCGTCGTCCCTCGTCGCCCTCGACGCCGCGGTGGCGGCGATCGCCTCGGGGCGGATCGACACGGCCGTGGTGGCAGGCGTCAACCTGCTGGTGAGCCCGTTCAACTTCGTGTCGTTCTCCAACGCCTCGATGCTGTCGCGGACGGGCCTGTGCCAGGCCTTCTCGGCCAGCGCCGACGGCTACGTGCGCGCCGAGGGCGGCGTCGTCCTGGTGCTGCAATCCGCGCAGGCCGCCGCCCGCAACGGCGCGACGGTGCGCGGCGTGATCGCCGCCTCGAAGGTCAATTCCGACGGGCGCACCACCGGCATCTCCCTGCCGTCGGGCTACGCTCAAGGAGCGCTGCTCGACGAGATCTACCGCGAGGCCGGGGTCGCCCTGGATGCGATCGCCTTCGTGGAGGCGCACGGCACCGGCACCCCGGTGGGCGACCCGATCGAGGCCGGCGCCATCGGCGGCAAGCTCGGCCGTGGCCGCTCGGCGCCCCTGCCGATCGGCTCGATCAAGACCAATATCGGCCATACCGAGCCGGTCTCCGGCCTGGCCGGCCTGCTCAAGGCCAGCCTGGCGCTGGAGCACGACCTGCTGCCGCCCTCGCTGCACAGCGCCGAGCTCAACCCGGCGATCCCGTTCGACGAGCTGAACCTCGCGGTCAATCGCGAGTTGCGCCCCCTGCCCCGCACCGGCCAGGAGCGCTTCGCCGGCGTGAACTCGTTCGGCTTCGGCGGCACCAATGCCCACGTCATCCTGACCGACCCGGCGCCGGTCTCGGCCGCGCCCTCCGCGCCGGCAGCGGCACCGGAAGTCCTGCTGGTCTCGGCCCAGACCAAGGCCGCGCTCGCCGACCTCGCCCAGGATTACGCCGCCCGCCTCGACGGGGCGGATGCGGCCGAGATCGCCCGCGTCGCCGCGGCCGCCGCGCATCGCCGCGAGCGCCTGCCGGTCCGTGCCGCGATCCCGCTGCGCGACCTCGGCGCCGAGGGCGTGGCCGAGGTGCTGCGCAGCGTCGCCGAGGGCGAGGAGACCCCGGCGGCGGTCGTCGCCACCGCGGTCGAGCGCGCCGGCGGCGTCGCCTTCGTGTATTCGGGCAATGGCAGCCAATGGGCCGGGATGGGCCGGGACGCCTATTCCCTCAACCCGGTCTTCCGCGCCCGCTTCGACGAGACCGACGCCCTGTTCCGGCCGCTCGCCGGCTGGTCGCTGAAGGACGCGCTCTTCGCCGACGACCTGGAGGAGCGCCTCGCCCTCACCAGCGTGTCGCAGCCGCTGATCTTCGCCATCGAGGCCGCTTCCACCGCGGCCCTGCGGGCGATCGGCCTCGCGCCGACCGCGATCGTCGGCCACTCGGTCGGCGAGATCGGCGCCGCCGAGGCCGCCGGCATCCTGACCCTCGACCAGGCGGTGAAGGTCATCTTCTACCGCTCGAAGCACCAGGAGGCGACCCGCGGGCTCGGCACCATGGCGGTACTGCTCGCTCCCGTGGAGGAGGTGCAGACCTTCCTCGCCGATTATCCCGAGCTCGACATCGCCGCCTACAACAGCCCGAAGGCCGTGACGGTGGCGGGTCCCGTGGCGGTCATCGATGCCGCCATGAAGGCGCTCGCCCGCAAGCGCCGCCGCGGCCGCAAGCTCGACCTCGACTACGCCTTCCACGGCCGGCTGATGGACCCGATCGAGGCGCCGCTGCGGCGCGACCTCGCCGGTCTCGCGCCCGCCTCCGGGACCGTGCCCCTCGCCTCGACGGTGACCGGCGACGTGCTCGACGGACGCGCCTTCGACGCCGGCTACTGGTGGCGCAACATCCGCGAGCCGGTGCGGTTCAGCGCAGCGGTCCAGGCCGCGGCGCAAGCCGGCGCCCGGATCTTCGTCGAGGTCGGCCCGCGCCCGACCCTGCTGCCCCATATCGGCGATTGCCTGGAGCCGCTCGGCCTCGATGCCGCCACCGTCGGCGTGCTGCCGAAGAAGACCCTGGAGGCCGACCCGTTCCGCCGCGCCCTCGCGGCGGCGCTCGCCGCGGGTGCCGCGGTCGACGAGGAGGTGGCCTTCGGCGCCGATCCGGCCGGGACCGTCGCGCTGCCGCACTATCCCTGGCAGCGCAAGGTCTTCCGCCTGCCCGAGACCGCCGAGGCGATGAACCCGGCGAGCGCCCGGCCCTATCATCCGCTGATCGGGGCCCGCCAGGGCCCGGACGGGCTGGAATGGGTGGCGCATCTCGACGTCGCGACGGTGCCCGACCTCGACGACCACCGCATCGACGGCCAGGCGATCATGCCCGGCGCCGCCTTCGCCGAGATGGCGCTGGCGGTCGGCCGCGAGATCGTGCGCTCCGAGAGCGTGACGCTGGCGGATCTCGAGATCCAGCAGCCGATGGTCTTCGCCGAGGACGCGGTGCGCGAGGTGCTGTCCCGGTTCGCGCCGGGCGCCAACCTGGTGCAGATCCTGTCCCGGCCGCGCCTGAGCCAGGCGCCCTGGCAGCTCCACGCCGTCGCCAAGCTGGTCGAGGGCGAGACGCCGCCGCCGCCGCGCCTCACCGGCCGCGACATGGCGCCCCTGCCCTCCGAGACCTCGGTCGAGGGCGAGGCGCTCTACGCCCGCGCCAAGGCCTCCGGCCTCGGCTTCGGTCCGACCTTCCGGCAGGTCGCCCGTTCGGCCCGGCTCGACGACGCCACCATCGTCTCCGATCTGATGCCGGCCGAGGCGAATGCCCGCTATGGGCTGGCGCCGGCGAGCCTCGATTCCTGTTTCCACGGATTGATCCTGCTCTTCGCCGACCTCCTCGGCGAGGCGGCGAGCCGGGCCTACGTGCCGATCCGCTTCGGCGAGATCCGCCTCGTGCGCCCCGGCGCGGTGATCGCCCGGGCGGTGATCCGCACGCGGCGCTGCAACGAGCGCAGCATCCTGGCCGACTTCACCCTGGTCGATGCGGCCGGCGAGGTGGTCGCCACCTTGCGCGAGGGCCGGTTCCAGGCCCTGCGCATGAAGGCGGGCAACGACCTCGACGCCTTCGCGATCCGCCAGTTCACCGAGCTCGCCACCGAGCCGACGGCGATCGCCCTCGAGCCGCAGCCCGCCATCGCGGCCCTGGTGCGCCGGCAGGCCGGCGCGGTCACGGCGACCGGTGAGGCGGGTTTGGGCGCCGGCCACATGCTGCTCGAAGGCTGGGCGACCTCGCTCGCCGACCGGCTGGCCCGCGGTCTGGCGGTCGGCGGCGTCGTCGACGTCGCGGCCTCGCGCCGGCTCCCGGCGGGCTTGCGGCCCTGGCTCGTCAACCAGCTCATGGCGCTCGAGGTCAGCGGCCTGGCGGACGGTGCGGGCGACGGACGCTGGCGCCTGCGCGCCGACGTCACTCTCCCTGCGCCCGACGAGATCATGCGCTGGATCGCGGCGGACCATCCGGAGCTGTCGGCGGAGCTTCTGCTCTGCGCCGATCTCGGCGCCGTGGTGTCGCGCATCCTCGCCGGCACCCTCTCGGACGCCCCGTCCCTGCCGCAGGCGGCCCTCGACGCGTTCTCGCTCCGCGGCGCCACCGTGCGGGCCTCCGCCGACGCGGTGATGCGGCTCCTCTCCGACAGCGCCGCCTCGCTGCCGCGCGACCGGGCCCTGCGCCTGCTCCAGGTCGGGTTCGGGCCCCTCTCGGCCCAGGTCGCGACCTTCGCCGGATTGCACGAGGCACACCTGACGGTCTTCGAGGCCGACCGGCGCCTCGCCGAGCGCGCCCGCCTCGCGCTGCCGGCCGGCGTCACGGTCGTGGAGGACCCGGCCACCCTCGGGCTCGCCGCCTTCGACGCTGTGCTGGCGAGCGACGGGCTCCACCGCGCCTCCCGCGACCTCCTGACCCCGCTGGCCGCGTCGCTGGCGGCCGGCGGACTGTTCGCGGCGGTCGAGCCCGGCGCCTCGCTGTTCCGTGACATGGTGTTCGGCCTCACCCCGGGCTGGTTCGAGACCACAGGCGAGGTGCCGGTCGGGCGCCTCGACGACGTGGCGGGCTGGCAGCGCTCGTTGAGCGCCGTCGGCCTCGTCAAGGTCGCGGCGGACCGCGCCGTCACCCGCAACGGCAACGACCTCCTGCTGCTGGCGGAAGCCCCGCCCCGGCCGAAGGCGGCCTCCGGCCAGAGCTTCGCCTTCGTGATCGGCTCCGAGGACGAGTTCGCGGCCGAGACCGCCTCGTCGCTGGCGACCCTCCTGGTCGCGAGCGGGGTCCACGTCTCGATCATCCTCGATTCCGAGGCCTCCTTGCGCGAGCTGGAGCGCGAGACGCCCGATACGGTGGTCTACCTCGCCGGGGCCTTCAACCGCGGCGGCGAGCCGGCCGAGCGCTTGCGCGAGCGCTGCCTCGGGCTCAAGCGCTGCGTCGAGCATCTCGGCAGCCGCCCGACCCGGCTCTGGGTGGTCTGCCCCGGCGCCACCCGCGACCGCGGCGGGCTCGCCTGCGGCGTCGAGGCCGGCGTCTGGGCCTTTACCCGGACGCTCGCCAACGAGGTGGCGAGCCTCGACGTGCGCCGCATCGACCTGTCGACGGCGATCCCGTCGAAGCGCGCCGCCGAGCGCCTGCGCGACCTGATCCTGTCCGGCACGCCGGAGACCGAGATCGTGGTCGACGACGACCGCACCCGGGTGGTGCGCTTCTCGCAGGGCGCGCGTCCGGCTCGCCGCTCCGGTCCCGCGGCGCCCGCCGCGCGGCTCGAGCGCAGCACCACGGGCGGCCTCAACGAGATGCATTGGGGCCCGGCCGAGCGCGCCGCCCCCGGTGCGGGCGAGATCGAGATCGCGGTCGAGGCCACCGGCCTCAACTTCCGCGACGTGCTCTGGGCCCTGTCGATGCTGCCCGAGGAGATCCTCGAGGACGGCTTCGCCGGCCCGCGGCTCGGCCTCGAATGCGCCGGCCGCGTCGCGGCGGTGGGGGCGGGCGTGACCGCCTTCAAGCCCGGCGACCGGGTGGTGGCCTTCGCCCAGTCCGGCTTCTCGACCCATATCGTGGTGCCCGAGATGGTCGTGGCGGCGGCTCCCGAGGGGTTGTCGCCGGAGGCCGCCGCCACCACGCCGGTGGCCTTCCTCACCGCCTTTTACGGCCTGGTGACGCTCGCCCGCCTCAAGGCCGGCGAGTGGGTGCTGGTCCATGGCGGCGCCGGCGGCGTCGGCCTCGCGGCGCTCCAGATCGCCCGGATGCGCGGCGCCCGGGTCATCGCCACCGCCGGCTCGAACGAGAAGCGGGCGCTGGTCAAGGCGCTCGGCGCCGAGCACGTGCTCGATTCGCGCTCGCTCGCCTTCGTCGACGACATCCGCCGCATCACCGGCGACGGCGTCGACGTGGTGCTCAACAGCCTGTTCGGCGAGGCGATGGAGCGCAGCCTCAACGCGCTCAAGCCCTTCGGGCGCTTCGTCGAGCTGGGCAAGCGCGACTACGTCGCCAACACCCATATCGGCCTGCGGCCGTTCCGCCGGAACCTGTCCTATTTCGGCGTCGACCTGGACCAGCTGCTCCAGTTCCAGCCGGAGGAAGGCAAGCGGCTGTTCCGCGAGGTGATGGCGCTCTTCACCGACGGCAGCCTGAAGGCGCTACCCTTCCAGCCCTTCGCGGCGGAAGAAGTGTCGGACGCGTTCCGGCTCATGCAACAATCGGGTCACGTCGGTAAGATCGTGATCGCGCCGCCGAAGGCCGGCACGATCCCGGCCGAGACGACGAAGCCCTTCGTGGTGGCGCCCGACCGCGTCCACCTCGTCACCGGGGGCCTCGGGGGCTTCGGCATCGAGGCGGCGCGCTGGCTCGCCGACCGGGGCGCGCGCCACATCGCTCTCGTCGGCCGCAAGGCGCCCACGGGCGAGGCGGCGCTCTCGGCGATCGCCGATCTCACGGCCCGCGGCGTCGCGGTCCAGGTGGAATCCTGCGACATCACCGACCGCGCCGCGGTGCAGCGCCTGATCACGCGCGTCGAGGCCAAGGGTCCCAAGCTCGCCGGCATCATCCACGGCGCGATGGTGCTGCAGGACGGCCTGATCGCCAACCTCGAGGCCACCGCCCTCGAGGCGGTGATCGCCCCCAAGGTGATCGGCGCCGGCCATCTCGACGCCCTCACCCGCGACCGGGCGCTCGACTACTTCGTGCTGTTCTCCTCGGCCACGACCTTCATCGGCAATCCGGGCCAGGGCTCCTACGTCGCCGCCAACGGCTTCATGGAGGGCCTGGCCCGCCAGCGCCGCCGCCTCGGCCTGCCGGCCCTGGCGGTGGCCTGGGGCGCCATCGGCGACGTGGGCGTGCTCGCCCGCAACAAGGCGGTGATGGAGACCCTCGCCGGCCGCGTCGGCGTGACCCCGGTCGATGCCCGCAAGTCCCTCGACCTGATGGCCGAGGCACTGGGGATGCAGGGCACGGCGCCCGACGACGCGGTGATCGCCATCGCGGCGATGCATTGGGGCAAGGCCCGCGAGCGCCTCGCCACCCTGCGCTCCCCGAGCTATGCCAGCCTCGGCTCGGAGCAGCAGGCGGAGTCCGGCGGGCAGGCCGCGATCAGCATCGCGGGCCTGCTCCGCGCCCACGACCTCGACGACGTCCGCAAGACCGTCGCCGACGCCATCGTGGAGGACATCGCCCGCATCCTGCGCCTGCCGAAGGACGACATCAGCCGGGTGCGCCAGCTCTCGGAGATCGGCCTCGACTCGCTGATGGGCGTCGAGCTCGGCGCCAGCCTGCAGGAGCGCTTCGGCCTCGACGCGCCGCCCTCCGGCGTGTCGAGCGGCCAGACCGTCACCGAGCTCGCCGACACCCTGATCCAGTCGGTGGCGGCTCCGGTCGACGAGAGCGCGGCGGCGGTGCTCAGCCTGTCGCAGCGCCATGGCGGCGTGGAGGCGGCCGACGCGGAGGCCCTTCAATCGCTCCAGGCGCTGGTCGAGAAGAACAGCCAGGACATCAAGGTCATCACCCAATGAGCCACGGATCCTCCAACGGCGCGGGCGGGCGCGAGGCCCTGGCGGGCTTCGTCGCCGCCCGTCTCGGCAAGGCTCCGGTCCGTCCGGCGCCGGCCCGTCCGGCGCCCAAGCCCGCCCTCGCCCAGGCCCAGAGCTTCGACAGCCTGCCGGCCTACAAGGAGCTGAAGCTCCAGCGCTCCGCGGCCGACCTGATCGGCCTCGGCAACCCGTTCTTCCGCGTCCACGACGCCAAGGCCGGCGCCACGACGCGGATCGACGGGCGCGCCTTCACCAACTTCTCGTCCTACGACTATCTCGGGCTCAACGGCCATCCGGAGGTGAACGCGGCGGCGCAAGCGGCGCTCGCCACCTACGGCACCTCGTCCTCGGCCAGCCGGATCGTCGCCGGCGAGCGCCCGGGCCACCTCACCCTCGAGAAGGCGCTCGCCGCCCATTACGGCACCGAGGCCTGCGTGGTGATGGTGAGCGGGCACGCCACCAACGTGGCGACCATCGCGGCCCTGCTCGAGCCCGGCGACGTGATCTATCACGACGCCCTGATCCACAACTCCGTGGTCACCGGCGCGCAGCTGTCGGGCGCCCAGCGCCGCAGCTTCGCCCATAACGACCTCCAGGCCCTCGAATCGCTGCTGCACGCGACCCGCCACGAGCATCGCCGGGCGCTGATCGTGATCGAGGGCCTCTACAGCATGGACGGGGACGCCCCCGACCTTGCCGGTGTCGTCGCCCTCAAGGAGCGCTACGGCGCCTGGCTGATGGTGGACGACGCCCACGGCCTCGGCGTGCTGGGCCAGGACGGCCACGGCCTGCACGAGCATTGCGACGTGCCCCCCGGCAGCGTCGACATCTGGATGGGCACGCTGTCGAAGACGCTGTCCTCCTGCGGCGGCTACATCGCGGGTGCCGCGGCGCTGGTCGAACTGCTGAAATGCACCGCGGGCGGCTTCGTCTACTCGGTCGGCCTGTCGCCGCCGCTGGCCGCCGCCGCCACCGCCTCGCTGGCGCTGATGCAGCGCGAGCCGGAGCGGGTGGCGCGCCTGCGCCGCAACGGCGCCCTGTTCCTCGCGACCGCCCGCGAGCGCGGCCTCGATACCGGCACCAGCCTCGGCCTCGCCGTGGTCCCGGTGATCCTCGGCGATTCGCTCAAGGCCGTGACCCTGTCCGACCGGCTGTTCAAGCGCGGCATCAACGTGCAGCCGATCATCCACCCGGCGGTGCCGGAACGCTCGTCGCGCCTGCGCTTCTTCATTACCTCCGAGCATAGCCCTGAGCAGATCCGCGAGACCGTGACGGTGCTCGCCGACGAGCTCGACGAGCTGAACCAGGGCGGCTCGCTGGTCGAGCGGCTGATGTCGCGGCGGGCGTGAGGGCTTCGCGCGGGGGCCGGCCGGGGCCCCCGCCTACGGCTTGAGCGACAGGCTCAAGGCCTCCCGCAGATCCCCGGCATCGACGAGCCTCCGGCCCCGCCGCTTCAGGTCGCGCAGCTGCGCCGGTGTCGGGAAGCCGCAATAGGGCAGGACCGGGACGCGCCGCCCCTCCGGCAATGCGCCCGCCCGCTCCGCTTCCGCCAGCACACCTTCCAGCAGCGGCCGCCCGGCCTCGTGCAGCAGCACGGCTGCCCGCGAGGCGGTGACGCCCTCGGGCAGCGCCACCGGCGCTTGCGCCAGGATCCCCCCGGCATCGATCGCCGGCGCTAGCCGGTGCACGGTGACGCCGAAATCCGGCCTGTCCTCCAGCAGCGCGTGCAGGGTCGGCACCGGGCCGCGATGGCGCGGCAGCAGTGAAGGATGGACGTTGAGGCCCCCCTTCGGGGCCGCCGCGAGGGTCGCGGCGTCGAAGATCTGGTCGAAGTGGAAAGACAGGATCAGGTCGGCCCGGTGCTGGCGCAAGAATCCGGTTACCTGCGGCCCGTTCACGTCGGTGATGGTGGCGTGCGGCAGGCCGAGGCGCCGGCACAGGGTGCGCAGGGGCGTCGCCTCCGGCACGTCGCGGCTGCCGGAGAGCGCCTGCGTCGCGGGAGCGAGGCCCCGGGCAAGGTCGGGCAGGCCGAAATTCACCGCGAGGTAGGGCAGGAAGCCGGGCCCGGAGCGCGCGAGGTGGCGCCGCACCTGGCCGGTCAGCCCGCCGGTGCTCGGCCGCTCGGGGTCGGACAGGCCCACGAAGGCGATCCGCGCGGCATGGTCGGCGACGAAGCGGCGCACAGCCCGGGCATTGGGCAGGGCCTCGAGGGTGAACAGGGCGATCCGCACCGGGGCTATCGTCTTTCGTGACAGGAATCGGCTCAGCGCTGCTGGCGCTCGCTCATCCGGAAGCTGAAGCCGCGCATGCCGAGGCGCCGCCAGGATTCCGGGATCAGCGCGGCGCCCCGCGCCGCCGCGGCGAGCGCCGCCGGGAAGGCGATCACCGCCTCGTCGCGGACCAGGCCCTTGGCGATGCGCTTCGCCGCCGCCTCGGCGCTCATCTCGAGCGGGCGCCAGCCCTCGTAATCGGCCCCCATCGCGGTCTTCACGTAGCCGGGGCAGACCACGTTCATCCGCACGCCCTTCGGCGCCAGCTTCTCGCGCAGAGCGAGGCCGTGGGCGAGGAGCGCCGCCTTGGTGCCGCTATAGGCCGGCGCGTCCGGCAGCGGCGCGTAGGCCGCGAGGGAGGAGATCAGCGCGATCTGGCCACTGCCCCGCGCCGCCATCCGGGCGACGGCGGGAAGCGCCACGTTGAGGGCGCCCATCAGGTTCACGTCGAGGACCAGGAAGGCGGTCTCCTCGGTCTCGAGCCCCCCGTCCGGGTGACCGCCATTGACCCCCGCATTGGCGATGACGAGGTCGAGGCCGTGGCGCCCGGCCACGTCGTCGATCCAGGCCCGCACGCCCTCCCGGTCGCGCACGTCGAGGGCCCGGGTCTCGACCGTGGCGCCCTTGCGCCGGCAGGCCTCGGCCACCGCCTCCAGGCGCTCGGCCCCGCGGGCATTCAGGATCAGGGTCGTGCCGGGGGCGGCGTAATGCTGCGCCAGGGCCGCGCCGATGCCGCTCGAAGCGCCGGTGATCAGGATGACGGGCAAGGGCGGTTCTCCCGAGGATCGGAACGCGGCGGCACGGCCCGCGCCTGTAGCACGGCGGTCCCCGCCGGGTCGCGGAAAAATCCGATCGCCCGGATTTGCAAAAATCAGATCGCTTGTAAGGAAAGCCGGTGCAGGACAGAGCCCGGCCCGACGAGGCCCCGTCCGTCGCGTGCGGCTCGCATGCTTGACGGGGCCGGGGTGATGTGGAACGGCCCCTGCTCCGGGTTGCATGGCCGGGGCGGCACAGTCCGCAGTGAGTGAGAGGCGGATGGATCGCGGCAAGCTGAAGCGGTTGTGGCCCCGGATGCCGTCGGAGTCGGAGGGCCCCGGTCCCCGACGCTCGCGGCGCCTGGGCAGCGAGCCGACCTCGCGGCGGGTGCGCCTGAGCGACCGCTGGGACGAAGGCTTCCTGCGGCTCGGCGACGCCCGTCCCGAGCGCGCGATGAGCTACATCATCGACGGGCTCGGCATCCATTACGATGCCACGGCGCCGAGCGAGCTCGAGGTCATGCTCGAGGAGGGCGGCTGGGAATCGGACGAGCTCATCGCCCGCGCCCGGGCCGGCATCGCGCGCCTGCGCGAGGGGCGGCTCAGCCTCGACAACGACCCGCGCCGCCGCGACCTGCCGGCGCGGGCGGACGCCACCCGCCGGCGGGTGGTGATCGTCGATCAGGCCGTCGGCGACCCGACGGTCGGGTTTGGGCTCGCCGGCGCCAGCGCCTTCGTGGCGATGCTGGCGGCCGCGGCCGCGGATGCGCCCGAGGCCGAGCGCCTGGTGGTGATGGATCCGGCCGCGAGAATCGGCCGGCGCGGCCATATCGACGCGGCGGCGGCGGAAGCGGCCGGCGCCCGCCTGGTGAGCGATCCCGTCACCGCCTGGTCGGTGGCCGAGGGGTGCGACCGCGTCTACGTCGTCTCGGCCCATGCCGGCTTCGAGGCAGCGCTCGCGGGCACGCCCGTGACCTGCTTCGGCCTGCCCTTCTATGCCGGCTGGGGCTTCACCGACGACCGGCTGCACCTGCCCCGGCGCACCCGCCGGCGCAAGCCGGCAGACGTCTTCGCCGCCGCCTACCTGGTCTGCTCGCGCTACTTCGATCCCTATACGGGGGCACCCGCCCGGTTCGAGGACGCGGTGGCGACCCTCGATCTCGTCGCGTCGCGCTGGCGCGAGAACGCGGTGCCGACCCTCTGCGTCGGCTTCTCGGCCTGGAAGCGGGACTGGATCACCAAGACCCTGTCGGCGCCGGGCTTCCGCCCGGTCGTCCGCCGCGGCGATGCGCCGGTGACGGCGGGCGAGCTCGCGGAGGTCCGGCGCGTCGTGACCTGGGCCAGCCGGATGCCGCCGGACACCGAATCCGCCTGCCGCGAGGCGGGCGTGCCGCTCCTGCGCATGGAGGACGGCTTCCTGCGCTCGATCGGACTCGGGGTCGCCCTGCGGCCGGGCGCCTCGCACGTCCTCGACGCCACCGGCGTCTACTACGATGCCACGGGTCCGAGCGACCTCGAGCGCCTGCTCGAGACCGGGACCTTCCCGGCCGATCTCCTCGCCCGGGCGGCGCGTCTCCGCGAGGCGGTGGTCGCGGCGCGGGTGAGCAAGTACAATGTCGGCAGCGCCGCGATCCCGGCGATGCCGCGGCCCGGACCGGTGGTGCTGGTCGCCGGCCAGGTCGAGAACGACGCCTCGATCCGCCTCGGCGGTGCGACCGTCTCGGGCAATGCCGCGCTCCTGCGCCTCGCCCGGGAGCGCAATCCCGGTGCCGTGATCGCCTTCAAGCCGCATCCGGACGTCGAGGCGGGCTTGCGTCCCGGCTGGGTGCCGCCGGACGCGCTCGCCGCCCATGCCGACGTCGTATTGCGCGACGTTTCGGCGATCGACGCGATCGAGGCGGCGGACCGGGTCGAGGTCGTGACCTCGCTGATCGGCTTCGAGGCGCTGCTGCGTGGCAAGGCCGTGACCACCCACGGCCTGCCCTTCTATGCCGGCTGGGGCCTGACCGAGGATCCGGGCTGCCCCCGCCGCACCCGCCGCCTGACGCTCGACGAGCTGGTGGCCGGCGCCCTCATCCTCTACCCGCGCTACGTCGACCCGCGGACCGGCCTGCCCTGCCCGCCCGAGGTCATGGTGCAGCGCCTCGCCGAGGGCGACCCGGAGCTGGCGCGCCGCGCCCTCACCCCCGAGGCCCTGCTCAAGCAGGTCTGGTCTCTGGTCTGGCGCCGCGTGCTGCGGCGGGGGTGAGGATTCTTCGATGCGTCCTGGCATCGATCGATGCCAGGACGTCCGGCGCAGGGGCGCCGCCGCCCGTTCGGGCATAGCCAGCGCCTTCGGACGAGTTCGAAGGCGCTGCGGTGGGGCTCACGCCCGTCACGTCCGGGCCGGCGCGTCGATGGCGACGGCGCCGACCGGGCGCCAGGGCGCGCCGCGGCCCGTCAGGCGGCGCTGGACGTCCTGCAGGCCGAGATAGAGCGCCAGCTCCCGTCCGCGCAGGCCCGGCAGCGCCTTGGGGTCGAGGCCGGTCCAGGGCAGGAACGGGTTGCGGCGGATAGTGGTGTGCACCGTCACCCGGGTGCTCGCCCGCAGGCTCGGGGCGCGGGCGTGGAACCCGAACGTGTCGGCGATGACCAGGGTGTTGCCCGGCACCGCGACCCGTAACGGCGGCCCGTAGCCGAGCCCGGCCAGCTCCGCTTCGGCGATCCGGAACGAGCCGGCGGCGTGGTGGCCGTTGGCGGCTTCGCGGGCCGCGATGCTCTGCGCCCGCTCCCAGGCGAGGCGCTCCGGCCTCAGCCGGTGGGAGCCTGACACGTAGGTGAAGGGCCCGTCCTCCTCGGCGACGTCGTGCAGGAAGAACCAGCCCTTGGTGGTGGCGTGGAAGGTGTCGGCATGAAGCGCGGTCTGCGGGTCGTTCGGCCCGTCGGGCTCGGCCAGCACCGTCTGGAGATAGGTGACCGGCTCCCCGGCCCGCGACGCGGCGTAGTGGGTCAGGGCCCGCAGGTCCGGGTGCCCGATCAGCGCCCGGAGGTGCGGCAACTCTGCGAGCGCCCGTCCGCCGAGGGGCACCATCCGCTGCACCGCCTGGCCCTGGCGCAGCTCCCGCGCCTCGAAGGGGCGCCCGTAGATCTCGGCCTTCAGCGCCGCGAAGGCATCCGGGTCGAGGAAGTCGCGCTTGATCACGATCCCGTCGCGGTCGAAGGCGGCACGGTCGGCCGGGTCGAGGCGATGCGCCATCCGGGCGCGCCGCTGCTCGGCCATATGGGCGGCGAGCCGCACCCGCCCGGCATGGAGGCCGAGCCGGTTCAGGGCCGGGCTGCCGAGGATCGGGTTCTTGGCGAAGGACTTGTCCGCCCCGGCGACGCCCGCGAGCCAGAGCGGCGCCCGGACGGCCCCACCCAGGACCCGCGCCGCGAAGCGGGCGAGCGACGGGGCCGAGAGAGCGGATGAGGTGGAGAGGGACGACATCGGAGCGGATCCTCCCCCGGGTCCTGCACGCGGCCGCGCTCACCGCCCGCGAGGCGCGTCGTCGCGCGATGAGAGCGGTCTTGCCGCCGGTGCAGTCCGGTTGGTCGAGACTTCTGTCCGGCCGGCATTCTGCAACATTGCAGCAACACGGACCCTGACGGCGAGAGATGCACCGTTCTTCGCGACGGTTCGCGCCATCAGATCAGCACAGGCGTAGCCGATCTGGCTTTAACCTATGAAAAAACCAATATTCGGCGACGCAGCGGCAGTGTGATCAAACGAAAACGGGGCCGTTTCCGGCCCCGTCGATCGTCCACCTGGTGGTTCTCGCGTGATCAGGCGTTCTGCAGCGCCTCGATGCCCGGCAGGTCGTCGCCGGTCTCGGAGACCGTGCGGGCCCGGGAGCGGACTTCCAGCCATGCGCCCTGCGTGAGGTCGAGGCGAGAAGCCGTTGCCTCCACGGCGGCGGTCAGGCCCTCGCCCTTGTAGTAGACGCCGCGGATCTGGATGTTGGCGACGATCGCCTTGATGAAGGCGTCCCAGAGGTCGCGCCGGGGCGGCTCGGCCTGCGTCCAGAACGTCTCCAGGGCGCCCTGATAGGTCAGGCCCTGGATGTCGTAGATCGCCGCGCCGAGCGTCATGGTCGGCTTGTTCGCGCGCATCGACCACAGGCCGACGGTGCTGTTGACCGTGACGACGCCGCGGCAGCCCTCCAGCATCGCGCCGAGGTCGCCGCCATCGACGAAATCGACCCGGTCGGCCACGCCCCACTTCGCCGCCGAGCGGCGCACGATGCGCGACCAGTTGCGGATGCCGGGATCGAGGGGGTGGATCTTGACGAGCAGGCGCGACTCCGCCGGGGCGTGCTCGGAGAAGGAGCGGATCACCGCGTGGATCGGCGTCTTCAGGTCGAAGAACGGCGAGTAGGCGCGCAGCTGGAAGTCGTTCTCCATCTGCAGCGGGAGCACGTAATAGGGGGTGCCGGCCTCGCGCAGGCGGCGCACCAGGGCGTCGCCCCGGGGGCCGGTGCGCTTGGCGCGCAGGATGTGCAGGCCGGTTCCGAGATAGACCAGGGCCGGGTGGTGCACCTGGTGCGACTTGTAGCCGGGATAGAGCCACCAGAGCCAGTTGCTCATCAGGTGGTAGGCCATGTCCCAGGAGGCCTGGGTGAGGAAGCTGTCGCGGTAGCGCGGTACCAGGTCGGGCTCCGGCGCCTGGGCGGCGAGCGCCATCACGGCCTCGGGATCCTTCGGGAAGCAGCTGTCGCCCGACATGCCGTCGCGCTCCAGCGTGATCCAGTCCGGCCGCAGGTAGCCGAAATCCGTCACCGTGACGTTGAGGCCGCGGGCCTTGGCGGCGGCGATCGCGACCTTGTGGTAGTAGCGCTGCTCGCCGAGCAGCATCAGGTCGGTCACGCCCTCGCGGTCGATCAGGTCGGCGATGAAGGCCGGCCAGGTCTCGCGGGTGCCGCGGAAGTTCACGCCGCCGGCCCGGCGCCAGAACAGCCAGTCGCCGAAGCAGAGGTTCACCCGCAGGCAGCGGTGGCCCCGCGCCTCCAGGGCATCGGCGACCCGGGCGAAATACGGCGTGACCGGACCCTGCAGGAACAGGAAGACCTGGCGGGCGCCCGGACGGGCGGCCGGGCGGACCGGTTCGACGTTTCGCGCGGGATCAGCTCTCACGGGCACACCTCGAGTCTGGGCAGGAGTCGGCCGCCGGTCGCGGTCGTCCGGCGGGATCCTGCGGCGGTCAAGGCCCGAACAGGCGCAGCCAGCCTGCCCGGACGGACATTCGGGACGCGCGAGAGCCGCGCGCGAGCCGCTGACGACGCGGACAGTACCGGCCAGCCCGGGACGAACAATGGCAAACCTGCAACGGTTGGGGGAAAATCGCAGGACCATCGTTGCGCGGGAACGGCCGGAGCCGACGCGATCGTCCGACGGACGACCGCTGTCATTAGGCCGGCGATCTGGGCAGGATCGTGGACGGACCGAGGTTTATTCCCGCGATTCACACGCCGTCCGGGCGGCGTCGCGCCCGGGCCACACTGAGCGCCCCTACCGCCACGCTCGCGACGCATTTGCGGCCGAGGTGCCGGAGGTTCGCGCCCCGCGGCGTGGACCCGGTGCAACACCGCCGCCGCTTATGCGCGCGGAGCGCCCCGTTCATCGCTCCCGAGGACCCGAGATGGTAGGAGGAGTGGCGAAGCGTGGCCGCGTGCGGCCGCGCCGGCGCGCCTCCGTGACGGGTGCGCGCTTCGAACGGGTAAGCGGGACGGATGCCGGCGCGCCGGCATCGACGGAGTGGACGGCCAGGTAGGTCGCGCGAGCGGCCCCGTGTGGTTTTGAGAAGGGGTGGTGCATGGTGCGCGTCGGTATGCCAGCGGTCCTGGCGGCGGCTTGCCTCATCGGGGGATGCAGCAGCTTCCTGCCCGCTTCCGGCCCGACGGCGAGCGCGGTCGCGGAAGGCGCCGACGTCGCCACCGATCAGGGCCTGCTCGCCCGCTACGAACTCGTCGATGTCGATGCCGCGGTGGTCGAGGCCCTGCGCGGCCGCCCCCTCGACAGCCTGCTCGCCTCCTTCGGCGACCGCCGCCCCTCGGTGCAGCCGGTGATCGGCGTCGGCGACGCCGTCACGGTGACGATCTGGGAGGCCGGCAGCGGCGGCCTGTTCTCCGCTCCCGCCATCGCCGACCGCTTCTCCACCGGCTCGAAATCCTCCAGCATCCCCGAGCAGATCGTGGCCCGGGACGGGACGATCTCGGTGCCGTATGCCGGCCGCATCAAGGTGGCGGGCCGGCGCACCCCGGACGTGCAGGCCCAGATCGAGCAGGAGCTGGCCGGCAAGGCGATCCAGCCGCAGGTGCTCGTCACCGTCAACTCGCCGCTCAGCACCAGCGTCACGGTGCTGGGCGAGGCCGCCGCCGCCGGCGGCGGTCGCCTGGCCGCGGCCCGCAGCGGCCCGGTCTCGAATCTCGGCGGCGGCCGCGTGCCGCTCACCGAGAAGGGCGACCGACTGCTCGACGTCATCGCCACCGCGGGCGGCGTCTCGGCGCCGGTGAGCGAGACCTTCGTGCGGCTGTCGCGCGGCTCGACCACCGCGACGGTGCCGCTCACCGCGGTGGTCTCCAACCCGCGCGAGAACATCTTCCTGCGTCCGGGCGACACCCTCACCCTGGTGCGCGATCCCCAGACCTTCCTGGCCGTCGGCGCCACGGGGGCGAATTACGAGATCCCGTTCTCGGCCGAGGGCATCACGCTGGCGCAGGCGCTGGCCAAGTCCGGGGGCCTGCGCGACTTCCAGGCCGATCCGGCCGGCGTGTTCATCTTCCGGTTCGAGCCGGCCTCGGTGGTGCGCCGCCTGCGGCCCGGCAGCCCGCTGCTGTCCTCGAACTTCGTGCCGGTGGTGTACCGGATCAACATGCGCGATCCCAACAGCCTGTTCGTCTCCCAGGCGTTCCGGATGCGCAACCGCGACCTCGTCTACGTCTCGAACGCGCCCTTCACCGAGGTCCAGAAGGTCCTCAGCGTGTTCTCCACCGTCACCTCACCGATCGCGTCCGGCGCGTCGCTGTACTCGGCGACGCGATAGGGAGAGCAGGCCGGAAGGGGCTTGGCTCGGGCCGCCTCAGGCGGCCCCCCGGCTGCCGGGAGCGCGCGGTTCGGTGAGCGCGAGCGCGAGGGAACAGCCGCCGAACGCCGCTCCAGCGACGCAGATGCCAGGCCAGCCCGTGCTGGTCCAGGCGACCGCCGCCGTGCTTCACGGGGCGGGGATCGGGCTGGCGCCCCTCTGGCAGGTCAGGCAGGATCTCGACGAAGGGCGCCTCGAACTCCTCCTGCCGGCACACGAGCCGCCGCCGATCCGGGTGAGCGCGGTGTGGCTGGGCAGTTCCGGAACGCCGGCCCGGACGCGCCTGTTCGTCGACATGCTCAGCCACCGGCTCGCGGGCGAGCGCATTTAGGTCCGAAGGCCGAGGACAGCGCCGTGAAGGCGGCGGGTCTCCCGCCGCCTCGTTCGCCGCTCAGCGGCTGAACTTCTTGTACTTGATCCGGTGCGGGATGGTGGAATCGACGCCCAGGCGCCGCTTCTTGTCCGCCTCGTAATCGGCGAAGTTGCCCTCGAACCACTCGACGTGGCTGTCGCCCTCGAAGGCGAGGATGTGGGTCGCGATCCGGTCGAGGAACCAGCGATCGTGGCTGATGATCACCGCGCAGCCGGCGTAATCTTCCAGCGCCTCTTCGAGCGCGCGGAGGGTGTCGACGTCGAGGTCGTTGGTCGGCTCGTCGAGGAGCAGCACGTTGGCGCCGCTCTTCAGGATCTTGGCCAGGTGGACGCGGTTGCGCTCGCCACCGGAGAGCACGCCGACCTTCTTCTGCTGGTCGGAGCCCTTGAAGTTGAAGGCGCCGCAATAGGCCCGCGAGTTGATCTCGCGCTTGCCGAGATAGAGGATGTCGTTGCCGCCGGAGATCTCCTGCCAGACGGTGGCGTCGGGGTTGAGCGCGTCGCGGGACTGGTCGACATAGCCGAGCTTGACGCTCTCGCCGATGCGGATCTCGCCCTTGTCCGGAGTCTCGAGGCCGTTGATCATCCGGAACAGGGTGGTCTTGCCGGCGCCGTTGGGGCCGATCACCCCGACGATGCCGCCCGGCGGCAGCTTGAACGACAGGTCATCGATCAGCAGCCGGTCGCCGAAGGCCTTCTCCAGATGGTCGAACTCGATGACGTTGTTGCCGAGCCGCTCGGCGATCGGGATTACGATCTGCGCGGTCGAGGGCCCCTTCTCCTGCGACTTGGCGACGAGGTCCTCGTAGCGGGCGATACGGGCCTTGGACTTGGCCTGCCGGGCCTTCGGCGAGGCCGAGACCCATTCCTGCTCGCGCTCGATGGTGCGCTGGCGCGACTCCTCCTCGCGGCCCTCCTGGGCGAGGCGCTTCTGCTTCTGGACCAGCCAGGACGAGTAGTTGCCCTCGTAGGGGATGCCGCGGCCGCGGTCGAGCTCGAGGATCCAGCTCGTGACGTTGTCGAGGAAGTAGCGGTCGTGGGTGACGATCAGGATCGCGCCCGGATAGGAGCGCAGGTGGCCTTCGAGCCAGCCCACGGTCTCGGCGTCGAGGTGGTTGGTCGGCTCGTCGAGGAGCAGGAGCTCCGGTTGCCACAAGAGCAGGCGGCAGAGCGCGACGCGGCGGCGCTCGCCGCCCGACAGCGTTGCAACCGCCACGTCGTCGCCCGGGCAGCGCAGGGCGTCCATCGCCTGATCGACCTTGGAATCGAGATCCCACAGGCCCTTGGCCTCGATCTCGTCCTGGAGACGGGTCATCTCGTCCGCCGTCTCCTCGGAATAGTTCATCGCGAGCTCGTTGTAGCGATCGAGGATCGCCTGGGACTCGGCGACGCCCTCCATCACGTTCTCGCGCACGGTCTTGTCGGGATCGAGCTGCGGCTCCTGCGGCAGGTAGCCGACCCGCGCGCCCTCGGCCACGAACCCGTCGCCGGAGAATTCCGTGTCGATGCCCGCCATGATGCGCAACAGCGTCGACTTGCCGGCGCCGTTGACGCCGAGCACGCCGATCTTGGCGTCCGGGTAGAAGGACAGGTGCACGTTGTCGAGCACCTTCTTGCCGCTGGAATAGGTCTTGGTCAGACCCCGCATGTGGTAGATGAATTCACGGGCCATGGGCTGGTCCTTCCGGGTGTCTGTCGCGTGGTCCCGACCGGATTCGGGGCGGGGCGGGCGGATGATCGTGACGATGATCCGGCCCGACGGGCGCCGGCGCGGGCGGTCGCGCGTGGAATTGGGAGTGCTCCCGCGCTTACCAGGGCCGCCGGGGGGGTGCAAGGCGGCCGCGGGACGCTGCTCTGGGTCTTCGATTGCGCCGCATCGTCTTCGGCGAACCGGTTTCCCCTCCGTCGGAAACAAGCTCTAGCCGAACGGGTTCTTCACCTCGGTCGTCGCCGCCCGGACCTCCTGCGCCCGCTCGGGCAGGTCGCCCTCGGCCTCCAGCGCCGCCACGATCGCCGCCAGGGTCTTCTGCAGCGCCTGCGCCCGCTCCAGGCTCTCCCGGTCGCGGGCGAAGTCGAGCGAGCCGTGAAGCGCGATCCGCGCGGTGCCGTTCTCGAGCGTCAGGCCGCCGAGGGTCTGGACCGCGGCATCGTCGGCGAAGGGGGTGAAGGCGGGCTTCGCGTGCGCGGGCATGGGCGTCTCGTCCGGGATGCGAGCGGGATCGTCAGAACAGCGAGCGGAGGACGTCGCGCCAGGCGCGGCGGGCGGCGCGGCGCAGCTCGGCGGCGAGCCAGTCGAGGAAGCCGGGCTCGCGGCGGCTGCGCGGGCCGCCGGCATATTCGTCGCGCCGCGGCTCGGGCAGCGCCATGATGCGGCGGCGGACCGAGTCCGGCAGGTCCGGAAAGGCGACGATGCCGCCGATCGCGGCGAGCTGCTCGAGGGAGATCGCCTCCCAGGCCTCGCCCGGCGCGGCGTTGCGGGCGAGGTAGACCCCGGCCTCGCCCCGGTTGGCGTCGTAGACCGCCTTGAAAAGCCTGGTCGGGATCAGCACCCGGCCGCGCAGCGACTGCACGCTCGTGCCCTCGAAGAGCGGCCCGGTGACGACGAAGAGGTCGCCGCGCGCGAGCGTGAGCGCCCGCACGCTGCTCTCGATCCCGGCCCAGAGCCGGCGGTTGAGGTCCGGATTCTGCGGCACGATGTTGGCGAGGGTGAAGGAGTCCGCCTGCGCGCTCGGGCTCGGCATGTCGCCGGAGGGGGCCATGTGGCCCCGGTCCCATCCGCTGCCGGCGTAATCCGCGAGGTCGGAGCGCGCCGCCTCGGGCAGCCGCTCCTCCTCGTGGAAGGCGTCGATCCGGTCGACCCGGCGCGCGGCCTCGATCCGCGCCGCGGTGAGGTGCTCTGCGGCGTAGAGCGGCGTGCGCGACAGGCCCGAATACAGGACCGCGAAGGCCTGATAGCACAGCAGCGTGGTGTCGGCCGAGAGCCGCGGATTGGTCAGCGCCGGGCGCGTGCCGCCGGCGAAATGCTCGGGACAGTCGCGCCCCAGCGCCGGTGCCGGCAGGGTCAGGAGCAACAGGCACAGGATTCCGGGCGGCGACGGCGGGCCGTCCCGCTTGCGGGCGACGCGCGTCACGCGCAGATCCGGACCCGTCGCGGGCCTTCCGGCGTCGGCCGCACCCGCCAGGTACAGGCGGGGATGCGGCGCCGCGCGACGAGATCGCAGGTCCGGTCGGTGGGCGGGCAGACGGGCAGGTGCGGCAGCCAGGCGGGGTCGAGGGCGGGATACAGCGGCACCGCCTGCGCCTCACGGCTCGGCGCGACCAGCAGGAGGCCCGGCGCCGCCAGCAGCACGCTCAGGACGAGCCCGCGCGCCGGTATCGACCGTCCCATCTGACCTCCGTGCTGGAACGCGTATTGGCGAGACCGCCGGGCGGTCACGTCGTGCTCAAGCATCCTAGCGCATTCCGGCGCAGCTGTCGCCGCGCCATAAAGGATTCACGCCGGGTTCAGGATGTTCTTCGGGGTTGTTACGCCGCGCACAGCCGCAACCGTGAGGTTCGCGCGCCGAGCGATGGCGCGATCGGCCGCTTGCGGTATAACGGCCGCCATCTGCGGGGATTCCCGGCCGCGAGGCTTAGGCGGGATCCGCCCTCGAATGAGCGAGTGTCACGACTTGTCCGATCTGGTTCTTCCCCTCCTCGACCGCGTCCGCGAGCCGGCGGATCTCCGCCAGCTGCCCGAGAGCGACCTCGCCCAGCTCGCCGCCGAGCTGCGCGCCGAGACCATCGACGCCGTCTCGGTCACCGGCGGCCATCTCGGCGCGGGCCTCGGCGTCGTCGAGCTCACCGTCGCCCTGCACTACGTCTTCAACACCCCGGACGACCGCCTGATCTGGGATGTCGGCCACCAGGCCTATCCCCACAAGATCCTCACGGGCCGCCGCGACCGCATCCGCACCCTGCGCCAGGGCGGCGGCCTCTCGGGCTTCACCAAGCGCGCCGAGAGCCCCTACGATCCCTTCGGCGCGGCCCATTCCTCCACCTCCATCTCCGCCGGCCTCGGCATGGCCATCGGCCGCGACCTGAGCGACGCCGCCGCGAAGGCGCGCGGCGAGACGCCCCCGCGCCGCAACGTCGTGGCGGTGATCGGCGACGGCTCGATCTCGGCCGGCATGGCCTACGAGGCGATGAACAATGCCGGCGCGCTGAAGTCGCGCCTCATCGTCATCCTCAACGACAACGACATGTCGATCGCGCCCCCCGTCGGCGCCATGTCGTCCTATCTCGCCCGGCTGGTCTCGGGCGACACCTACCGGTCGCTGCGCGACACCGCCAAGCAGTTCGGCCGCCTGTTGCCGAAGGCGATCTACGACACCGCGGCGCGTGCGGAAGAGTATGCCCGCGGCATCCTGGCCGGCGGCGGCACGATGTTCGAGGAGCTCGGCTTCCACTATGTCGGGCCGATCGACGGCCACAACCTCGACCACCTGCTCCCCGTCCTCAAGAACGTGCGCGACGCGCCGGACGGCCCGGTGCTGGTCCACGTCGTCACGCAGAAGGGCAAGGGCTACGCCCCCGCAGAGGCCGCCGCCGATCGCGGCCACGCGGTGGTGAAGTTCGACGTCATCTCGGGCAAGCAGACCAAGGCCAAGCCGAACGCCCCGGCCTATACCCGCGTGTTCGGCGAGAGCCTGATCAAGGCGGCCAATGTCGACGACAAGGTGGTGGCGATCACCGCCGCGATGCCGTCGGGCACGGGCGTGGACCTGTTCGCCAAGGTGCATCCGGAGCGGACCTTCGACGTCGGCATCGCCGAGCAGCACGCGGTGACCTTCGCGGGCGGGCTGGCGACGGAAGGGTTCCGGCCGTTCTGCGCGATCTACTCGACGTTCCTGCAGCGCGGCTACGACCAGCTGGTGCACGACGTGGCGTTGCAGAACCTTCCCGTGCGCTTCGCCCTCGACCGGGCCGGTCTGGTGGGGGCCGACGGGGCGACGCATGCGGGCGCCTTCGACCTCGCCTATCTGTGCTGCCTGCCGAACATGACGGTGATGGCGGCCTCCGACGAGGCCGAGCTGGTGCACATGGTGGCGACGGCGCATGCGCATGATTCGGGTCCGATCGCGTTCCGCTACCCGCGGGGCGAGGGCGTGGGCGTCGAGCTGCCGGAGACGGGCGAGGTGCTGCCGATCGGCAAGGGTCGGGTGATCCGGCGTCCGGAGGGGGCGCGGGTGGCTTTGCTCAGCCTCGGCACGCGGCTTTCGGAGGCGCTGAAGGCGGCGGAGCGGCTCGAGGCGTCGGGCATCGGGGTGACGGTGGCGGATGCGCGGTTCGCCAAGCCTCTGGACGAGGCGCTGATCCTGGACCTGGCGGCGAGCCACGAGGTGCTGGTGACGCTGGAAGAGGGGTCGGTGGGCGGCTTCGGGGCGATGGTGCTGCACCTGCTGTCGTCGCGCGGCGCGCTCGACGAGGGCAAGGTGCGGGTGCGGACGCTGACGCTGCCGGACGCCTACCAGGAGCATGACACGCCGGAGCGGATGTACGCGGAAGCGGGGCTCGACGCGCCGTCGATCGTCAAGGTCGTCGAGGCGACCCTGCCGGTCCGCGGAGCGGAGCGGGGCGGGCGACTGCGCCTCGCCTGAGACGTCTCGCCGGGAAGGGTGATCCCGGCGGCAGGATCTGATGCGCGGGCGGCACGTCCGCCCGCGATCGACCTCCCATGCCTTGCGGGCATGGCGCCGGGCTGGCAGAAGCGGCCCGGCTTCCCGACTTGTAACTGCCGGAGACCGGGCCCACCGCCCGCACGGTCGAGAAAGAGTGCATGACCGAGGCCCAGAACCGCATCGCGCCTGACCGCATCCCGTCCGGCCCCGGGCTCGAGGCCGGACCGGTGCTGATCACCGGCGCCAGCGGCTTCCTCGGCCCGGCGCTGGTCGACGTGTTCCGGGCCGCCGGCTTCCCGGTGCGGGTGCTGGTGCGCGCGACGAGCCCGCGCACCAACCTGACCTGGCCCGACGTCGAGATCGTCGAGGGCGACATGCGCGACCCCGAGGCGGCGGCGGCCGGCATGCGCGGCATGCGCTACCTCGTCCATGCCGCGGCGGATTACCGGCTCTGGGCGCCGGACCCGGAAGAGATCGTGCGCACCAACCGCGAGGGCACCCGGGCGCTGATGCGGGCGGCCTTGGAGGCGGGCGTCGAGCGGATCGTCTACACGTCGAGCGTCGCCACCATCAAGCCGCACGACGACGGCACGCCCGCCGACGAGACCCGGCCGCTGACCCCCGAAACCGCCATCGGCGCCTATAAGCGCAGCAAGGTGGTGGCCGAGCGGGTGGTCGAGGAGATGGTGGCCCGCGAGGGCCTGCCGGCGGTGATCGTCAACCCCTCGACCCCGATCGGCCCGCGCGACGTCAAGCCGACCCCGACCGGGCGGATCATCGTCGAGGCGGCCAACGGCAAGATGCCGGCCTTCGTCGATACCGGCTTGAACCTCGTCCATGTCGACGACGTGGCGAAGGGCCATCTCCTCGCCCTGCACAACGGCCGCATCGGCGAGCGCTACATCCTCGGGGGCGAGGACGTGCTCCTGTCGCGCATGCTCGCCGACATCGCCGGCCTCGTCGGGCGAAAAGCCCCGACCGTCCGGCTGCCCCGGGCGGCGGTCTATCCGGTGGCCTTCGTGTCCGAACTCGCCGCGCGGATCACCGGCAAGGCGCCGCTCGCCACGATCGACGGCATCCGGATGTCGCGCTACCGCATGTTCTTCTCCGACGCCAAGGCGCGGGCCGAGCTCGGCTACGCGGCCCGGCCCTACCGCGACGGCCTGTCCGATGCCGTCGCCTGGTTCCGTCAGGCTGGATACATCCGATGACCACCGCCACCGAGGCGCGCTCCGGCAAGGGGCACCGCGACGAGAACTTTCCGGTCGCCTCGCACCTGATCCATCCGCGCCACCGCGGCCCGATCCTGGACTTCTACCACTTCGTCCGGGCCGGCGACGACGTCGCCGACAATGCCGGCCTGTCGCCGGAGAAGAAGGTCGCGCTCCTCGACGGCCTCGCCGACGCGCTCACCGGCAAGGGCCCCGACGATCCGGAGGCCGCTCCCTTGCGCCGCTCGCTCGCCGAGCGCGGGTTGCCCCCGCGCCACGCGCTCGAATTGCTCGACGCCTTCCGGATGGACGCGCACAAGTCGCGCTACGAGAGCTGGGACGAGCTCGCGCATTACTGCCGCTACTCGGCGGTGCCGGTCGGCCGTTTCGTCCTCGACGTCCACGGCGAGGATCCGGGCCGCACCTGGGCTACGTCCGACGCGATCTGCACCGCGCTCCAGGTGATCAACCACCTCCAGGATTGCGGCAAGGATTATCAGAACGTCGACCGGGTCTACCTGCCGCGGGAGACCTTGGAGAAGCACGGCGCCCGCATCGAGGATTTAGGTGCCGAGCGCGCCACCCCGGCTTTGCGCGCCGTGATCGGGGAGCTGGCGCAGCGCTGCCTCGACCTCCTCGAGGAGGGCCGGCCCCTGCCCGACCTGATCGACGACACCCGCCTCGCCATGGAGATCGCGGCGATCCACCGCCTCGCGGTGCTGCTCGCCCGCGGCCTCACGGTGCGCGATCCGCTGAGCGAGAAGGTCCATCACGGCAAGGCCGCCTTCGCGTTCACTGCGCTCGCCGCCGCCGCCACTGCCCTCGCCCGGCGGCCGTTCCGCCGCCGCCTCCACCCGGCCCTGCGGGGAGCCCGCCCGTGACCGCCCTCGCCTCCCAGCCCGCCTCGCAAGCCGAGGCCTCGACCGAGGCCCCGGCCCTGCCGGCCGCCGGTTCGTCGTTCTACACCGCCATGCGGCTGCTGCCGGCCGAGCAGCGCGACGCGATGTACGCGGTCTACGCCTTCTGCCGCGCCGTCGACGACGTCGCCGACGACGGCGGTGCCCGCGAGGTGCGGGCCGCCGAGCTCGACCGCTGGCGCGCCGACATCGATGCCCTCTATGCCGGCCGCCCCGTTCCGCGGACCCAAGCCCTCGTCGGCCCGGTGCGCCAGTTCGGCCTGCGGCGCGAGGACTTCCAGGCGGTGATCGACGGCATGGCGATGGACGCCGAGGCCGACATCGTCGCCCCCGATTCTGCCACCCTCGACCTCTATTGCGACCGGGTGGCGAGCGCCGTCGGCCGGCTCTCGGTGCGGATCTTCGGGCTGCCCGAGGAACCCGGCATCACGCTCGCCCACCATCTCGGCCGGGCGCTCCAGCTCACCAACATCCTGCGCGACATCGACGAGGATGCGGAGCGCGGCCGGCTCTACCTGCCGGCCGAGCCCCTGGCGGCGATCGGGGTCTCGCACCCGACCCCGGCCTCAGCCCTCGCCCATCCGCGTCTGGCCGAGGTCTGCGCCCGCCTCGCCGACGAGGCGCAAGCGCATTACGACGCCGCCTGGGCGATCATGAACCGCGAATCCCGCCGCGCCACCAAGGCGCCCCGGATCATGGGGGCGGCCTACCACCTGATCCTCGTCGGCCTGCGCAAGCGCGGCTGGGCGGCGCCCCGTGCGCGGGTGAAGCCCGGCAAGCTCGCGCTGGTCGGCGTCCTCCTTCGTCACGCGATCGTCTGATGGGTACCGTCCACGTCCCGAAGGTCCACGTCCTTGGTGCCGGCCTCGCCGGTCTCTCCGCGGCCCTGCGCCTGGCGAAGGCGGGCCGCCGCGTCGTGGTGCACGAGGCGGCCAAGCAGGCCGGCGGGCGCTGCCGCTCCTACTTCGATCCGGCTCTCGGGCTGACGATCGACAACGGCAACCACCTGCTCCTGTCGGGCAACCGCGACGCCCTCGACTTCCTGAAACTGGCCGGCGCGCCCGACGGCGTGCTCGCCGGGCCGGACGAGGCCGCCTTCGCCTTCGCCGACCTCGCCACGGGCGAGCGCTGGACCCTGCGGCCGAATGCCGGCCGCCTGCCCTGGTGGGTGCTCGACGCCCGCCGCCGGGTGCCGGGCAGCCGCGCCCGCGACTACCTCGCCCCCTTGGGCATCTTCCGTGGCGCCACGAAGGCCGCGACGATCGGCGAGAGCATGGCCTGCGAGGGGCTCCTGTGGGACCGGCTCTGGCGCCCGGTGCTGCTCGCCGCCCTCAACACCGAGCCGCAGGAGAGCGATGCGGGGCTTGCCGCCACCATCCTGCGCGAGACGCTCGGCGCCGGCGGCCGGGCCTGCCGGCCGCTCGTCGCCGTCGAGGGCCTGTCGGCGGCCTTCGTCGATCCGGCCCTGGCGGCTCTGGCGAAGGCGGGCGCCGAGATGCGCTTCGGCCGGCGGCTGCGCGGGCTCGGCATCGAGGACGGGCGGCTGACCCGGCTCGACTTCACGGACGGTGCGGAGGATCTCGGGCCCGACGATGCGGCGGTGCTGGCCCTGCCGCCGTGGGTCGCCGCCGACCTGATGCCGGGCCTGGACGTGCCGCAGAGCCACCGCTCGATCGTCAACGCCCATTTCGCGCTGCCCCCGAAGCCGGGAGCGCCGCTGCTGCTGGGCGTCGTCGGCGGCGTGACCGAGTGGCTCTTCTCCTACCCCGACCGGCTCTCGGTGACGATCAGCGGTGCCGACCGCCTGCTCGACGTGCCGCGCGACGAGCTCGCCCGCACGATCTGGGACGAGGTCTCGCGGCTCTCGGGGTTTTCCGGCGAGCCCCTGCCGCGGTGGCAGATCGTCAAGGAGAAGCGTGCCACCTTCGCGGCCACGCCCGCCGAAGCCGCCCGCCGGCCCGGTGCGCGCACGCACATCGCCAATCTGGCCTTGGCGGGAGACTGGACTGCGACCGGGCTGCCCTCGACCATCGAGGGGGCGATCCGGTCCGGGGCGACGGCCGCGCAGATCCTGTCTGGCACCGACGCTCGCGCCGGCACCGGTGCGCGCACCGGCGGCAACGCTGCGTTGCGCGGAGCCGCTTGACGCCAGGGCCCGCTTTCGGGAACAGCGTGGGCGTGCGCGGCGTTTTGTGCGCTGCGAAAACGAATCGGGATGGCATCATGGGCGGCGAGGCGGAGCCGCCTACGCTTGAGGAAGGCAGAGACACCGTGGGCAAGGTCGAGACGCTGCAACGCAAGAGCACGCAGGACATCACCCTCGACGAGGTCGAGCGGCGGGTGTCGGCGGCGTCCCGGGCGCTGACGCAACTGGCGCATGCCGACGGGCACTGGTGCTTCGAGCTGGAGGCGGACGCCACCATCCCCTCCGAGTACATCCTCTACCACCACTTCCGCGGCTCGGTGCCCGGGCGGGAGCTGGAGGAGAAGATCGCCGTCTACCTGCGCCGGACGCAGAGCGCATTGCACCACGGCTGGGCCCTGGTGCACGAGGGGCCCCTCGACATCAGCGCCACCGTCAAGGCGTACTTCGCGCTCAAGATGATCGGCGATCCGATCGACGCGCCGCATATGCGCCGGGCCCGGGACGCGATCCTGCAGCGCGGCGGCGCCGCCCACGCCAACGTCTTCACCCGCACCCTGCTCGCCCTCTACGGCGAGGTGCCGTGGAGCGCCGTGCCGGTGATGCCGGTCGAGGTGATGCTGCTGCCGCGGTGGTTCCCGTTCCACCTCGACAAGGTGTCCTACTGGGCCCGCACCGTGATGGTGCCGCTCTTCGTGCTGCAGGTGCAGAAGCCCCGGGCCAGGAACCCGCGCGGCGTCAGTGTGCGCGAGCTGTTCACCCAGGATCCCGAGCGGGTCCGGCGCTGGCCCTCCGGCGCCCAGGAAGCGTCGCCCTGGCGTCCGGTCTTCGCGGTCATCGACGACATCCTGCGGGTGGTCGAGCCGTTCTTCCCGGCCAAGCCCCGGGCGCGCGCCATCGACAAGGCGGTGGCCTTCGTCAGCGAGCGGCTGAACGGCGAGGACGGCCTCGGCGCCATCTTCCCGGCCATCGCCAACTCGGTGCTGATGTACGAGGCGCTGGGCTATCCGGAGGACCACCCCCTGGTGGTCACGGCGCGCTCGGCGGTGGAGAAGCTCGTCACCGTCAAGGAGCACGAGGCCTACGTCCAGCCCTGCCTGTCGCCGGTCTGGGACACGGCCCTGGCCGCCCATGCCCTCATGGAGGCCGGCGGGCCGGAGAACGAGCGCCAGGCCCGCGCCGCCCTCGAATGGCTGAAGCCCCTCCAGGTCCTCGACATCAAGGGCGACTGGGCGGCCCGCAAGCCGGACGTGCGCCCGGGCGGCTGGGCGTTCCAGTACAACAACCCGCACTATCCCGACCTCGACGACACCGCCGTGGTGGCGATGGCGATGGACCGGGCCCAGACCCGTCTCGGCCCCGGCGAGGGCGGCTCCGACTACACCCACGCGATCGCCCGCGCCCGCGAGTGGATCGAGGGCCTGCAGAGCCGCGACGGGGGCTTCGCCGCCTTCGATGCCGACAACACCTATCACTACCTGAACTACATCCCGTTCTCCGACCACGGCGCCCTGCTCGATCCCCCGACCGCCGACGTCACCGCCCGCTGCATCTCGATGCTGGCGCAGCTCGGCGAGACCAAGGAGACCAGCTCCGCCCTCGCCCGGGCCATCGACTATCTCCTGGCCGATCAGGAGGAGGACGGCAGCTGGTACGGCCGCTGGGGCATGAACTACATCTACGGCACCTGGTCGGCGCTCTGCGCGCTCAACGCCGCCGGCCAGGACCCGGCCTCGGCGCCGATGCGCAAGGCGGTGGAGTGGCTGGTCGCGATCCAGAACCCGGATGGCGGCTGGGGCGAGGACGCGGCGAGCTACAAGCTCGAATATCGCGGCTACGAGCGGGCGGCGAGCACCGCCTCGCAGACCGCCTGGGCCCTGATCGCCCTGATGGCGGCGGGCGAGGCCGACCACCCTGCGGTGGCCCGCGGCGTCAATTATCTGGCCCGCACGCAGGGTGCCGACGGGCTGTGGGGCGAGGACTTCTATACCGGCACCGGCTTCCCGCGGGTGTTCTACCTGCGCTATCACGGCTACGCGAAGTTCTTCCCGCTCTGGGCGCTGGCGCGCTACCGCAACCTCCAGCGGGGCAACAGCCGAAAGGTCGCGGTAGGGATGTAGCGAGGAGCGGTCGGGTCCGCGGCGCAACCGCGCCGACCCGGAACGACCGCCCGGGCTCGGGCATTCCCCGGGCCGGGAGCCGCGCGATGACCCTGTACAGCTACCACATCTCCCACGAGCAGTGCCCGCCCCGGGCGCTGCTCGCGCTCGCCCAGCGGGCCGAGCAGGCCGGCTTCGACGGGGCCTTCTCCTCCGACCATCTGCAGCCCTGGTCGCCGAGCCAGGGCGAATCCGGCTTCGCCTGGGCCTGGCTCGGCGCCGCCCTGCAGGCGACGGAACGCCTGACCTTCGGGATCATCTCGGTGCCGGGCGGCTGGCGCTACCATCCGGTGGTGCTGGCCCAGGCCGTGGCGACCCTCGGGCAGATGTTCCCCGGCCGGGTGCCGTGGGTGGCGCTGGGCAGCGGCCAGGCGATGAACGAGCGCGCCACCGGCAGGCCATGGCCCGACAAGGCCGAGCGCAATGCCCGCCTGCGCGAGGGCGCCGAGATCATGCGGGCGCTTCTCGCCGGCGAGACCGTGACGCAGCGCGGCCGCCTGACGGCGGTGGACGCCAAGGTGTGGTCGCTTCCCGAGACCCCGACCCGCCTCGTGGGCGCCGCCACCAGCGTCGAGACCGCCGCCTGGCTCGGTACCTGGGCCGACGGGCTCCTCACCGTCGGGACGAGCCCCGAGACCCTGGGGCCGATCGTCGACGCGTTCCGGGAGAACGGAGGCGCCGACAAGCCGGTCTTCCTCAAGATGGACCTGAGCTACGCCCCCGATCCGGCCGAGGCCCTGCGCCAGGCCCATGACGAGTGGCGCTTCAACGCCCTGCCGGCCTCGGTTGCCTGGGAACTGCCCCGGCCGGCCGATTTCGAGGCCGCTGCCCGCTACCTGCGGCCCGAGGACATGCACGAGGCGGTGCTGATCTCTCACGACCTGCCGGCCCTGACCGAGCGCATCGCCGCCTGCGCGGCGCTCGGCTTCGACAGCATCGACCTGCACCAGGTCGGCGGCAACCAGGCGGCCTTCATCGACGCCTTCGGCGAGCGGGTGCTGCCGGCCTTGCACGGCCGCAAGGCTCCGGTGATCGAGTTCGACCCGTTCGGGCGCAAGCCGGCGGCGCGGGCCGGGTGACCGCCGGACCTTGAACGCGAAGAGGCGCCCGACCGGCCGGTCGGGCGCCTCGCTCAGTCGATGAGATCCGGATCAGTACCCGTAATAGAAGCGGCGCGGGCCGTAATACGGGCGCCGCCAGTACGGCCGAGGGCCGTAGTAATAGGGGCGCGGGCCGTAGAACGGCCGCGGCCCGTAGAACGGGCGGCAATAGCCGAAGCGGTTCGGGACGAAGCCCGGGCCGCAGCCGCCGGCCACCTTCGTCACGCCCGTTTCCGGCGCGAGCGTGCCCGCCGCGCCGAGGCCGATCGGGGCGGCCTGCGCGGTGGACGCAAGACCCAAGCTGCCGATGAAGCTGCCCGCGACGAGGGCGGCCATCCCGAGCACCTTGACGTGCATCATCGTGGGATCTCTCCTTGGACGTGAGGGGCGGCGCAAGGGCCGCCCTGCCCGTCCAAGTAAGAACTAACGACCTGAATGCACGATGAGCGCGCCGGTCTGTTCCCGCTCACGCGGGTGCTTCGCGGCGGCGCGGCGGCCGTGCTCGTCAGCGGCGCCTTCCCGTGGGCTTTTCTAGGGGCTTGGGCTTTTCCGGCACCGGCCCGGAGACCACCGGGTCCGCGGCGGCCCGCATGGCCGCGCCGCGGCCGCGCCGGCTCTGGCCGAGGCCTGAGCTCTTGGCGAGCTCGGAGCGCTGGGCGGCATAGTTGGCGGCGACCATCGGGTAGTCCGGCGGCAGGCCCCATTTCTGGCGGTACTGCTCGGGAGTGAGCCCGCGCCCGGCCAGGTGGCGCTTCAGCGTCTTGTAGGGCTTGCCGTCCTCGAGGCTGATGATGTGGTCGGGGGTGACCGTCTTGCGGATCGGCACCGGCGGCGTCGCCCTCTCGGGCTCCGGCGCCGGCGCAGCACCGAGCTGGTTCAGCGACGCGTGGACCGCCGCGATCAGCCCCGGCACGTCCGCCGCCGGAACGGAGTTGTTTGCCACATAAGCCGACACGACATCGGCAGCGAGCTCGATCAGGTCGAGCGACCGGGTGGGGTCATCGTTGGTCATGGCGCACCAGATCGAAGTGACCGGACCAAGAGGGCACGTGTTGTCGGGGTCGTCAACCGCAAGTGATATGCGTAACAACAGAATTCGTCAGTTGCGATACGAAATAGAAAAAGTATCGCACGCGATTGATCTGCCGGTCCCGCGCGGCGCCGGAGGCGGTCCGGCCCGGGCGGCGCCGGTGCCACACCCGTCGGGATATCGTGCTAGCCCGTTGGTCCTGACGGTTTTTTCACGGATGGTGGTTTCCCCTCGGTGGGGAAATGCCCTAGCTGTTGCTGCATTGCGCCATCCGGCGCCCCGTTCCTGTCAGCACGATCCTCAAGACCTCCCATGACCGACAAGAACCGCCGTTTCCTGGTCACCGGCACGGCCGCGGGCCTCGCCTCGACGCTGCTGGCGGGCGTCATGTCGCGCCCTGCCCTCGCCTGGACGGACCAGGATTTCGCCCCCGTCCGGCGCCGGCGCTCCCGCGATCCCGTGCCGGCGGATGACGGCACGTTCTACGATACGCGGGGTCAAGACCCGCGAGGGCAGGCCACGGACCCGTATTACCGGGGCGGGCCCGCTCCCGCCGAGGCACCCGAGGAGGATTCGTTCTGGGGCGGCCGGCGCGCCGTGGCGCCGCCGCAGCCGGGCAATGTCGATCCGAACGCCGCGATCGTGGTCGATGACGGGCCGATCGACTACGCCCGCGCCTATGCGGCCGTCGAGACCGAGCCGTTCCCGGTCCCGGCCTTCCGCTGGCGCCGGGCCAACCCGTCCTTCCTGCGCCAGGAGGTCGCCTATGGCGGCCGCTACGCGCCCGGCACGATCGTGGTCGATCCGCGGGCGCACCACCTCTACCTGATCCAGGAGGGCGGCCGGGCCCGCCGCTACGGCGTCGGCGTCGGCCGCCAGGGCTTCGCCTGGAACGGGGCGGCCACCATCAACTCCAAGCAGGCCTGGCCGGACTGGTACCCGCCCAAGGAGATGATCGCCCGCCAGCCGGCGCTCGCCCGCAGCGTGTCCAAGCTGCAGAGCGGGCTGGGTGTGCCGGGCGGCTCGCATAACCCGCTCGGTGCCCGCGCGCTCTACCTGTGGCAGAACAACAAGGACACGCTCTACCGCATCCACGGCACCACCGAGCCGGAGAGCATCGGCCGCAGCGTCTCCTCGGGCTGCATCCGGATGATCAACCAGGACGCGATCGACCTCTACGCCCGGGTGCCGGTGGGGGCGCAGGTGGTGGTGCTGGGCTGACAGGGCGAGCGGGGGATCAGGGCCGCCGCAGGGGCCGCCCGACACGCCGATCACCCGAGGTGCCGTCTTCCTGATCGAGCGCCGAGACGAAGGGCAATACACGGCACGCTGCCTCTCCCCGACCCTGATCTATCCCTGTGCCGGTGCCCGCGACCTAGAGGCCGAGCGGGCCCTGGCGCGTGCGCTGGCGGCCGGCGGCCAGGAGGCCGTCCGGATCTCTTCCGCACGGATGCGGTCCCGGAGGACCGTTGCTGGCTGCGCGGACCGGGCTGGTGTCTCGCCTACGGGTGACGGGCAGGTTCTCCCGCGCACCGGTTTCGGCCAGCGAAGCCGGCGACGACATCCTGACGACGGCCCGGGGATGCCGCGATCATGCCGCCCCGGGCCGTGCCATGCGCGACTCCGCCGGCTGGACCTTGGCGCTCGGGATCGCGTTTGCGGTCGCCGGGTCGGCCAGGATCGTCCTCACGGCCGGCACCGCGGCCGCGGCGGCGACGAGGCCGGCATTGCGCCGCGCGTAGAGGCCCCAGCCGGTGACGAGGAGCGTCACCAGCGCGCCGCTCAGCGCGGTGGCGGTGTCGGCATCGATCCAGCCGCGCCCGACGGCGATCCCGCCGCCGAACTGCAGCAGGGTGCGCAGCAGCGTGGTGAGCTGTTCCTGGTTCATGGCGATCTCCTGAAGGTGGCTGGCGTCAACGATGGGTGGGTCAGGCCGCGACACGCTTGCCGCAGGCGGGGCACACAGCCGGCGCGGCGGCTCCGTTCGGGGCGGCCTGGAAGCCGAGGGCCGCGGCGCGCACCTGCTCGACCCGCCGGCTCCAGCCGCGGCCGAAGCGCGGCCAGGTCGAGAGCGCCCGCAGGAACGACAGCCGCTCGTCGCTCAGGGCATCGATCAGCCCCGGCCCGTCCCGGCCCTGAAGCACCGCCAGCGTCACCGGGCCGAGCCGCCCGTCGTCGGCGAGCCCGAGCACCCGTTGCAGCCCGATCACGGCCCGCTTCGGCCCGCTGTTCACCGCGAAGTCGAACAGCGCATAGTCCAGCCCCGCCGGCAGCGCATCGCCCTGGATCGCGTCCCAGAACCGGCGACGGTAGAGCGGCGCCACGCTCGCCGGCGTCAGCGCCCGCACCTCCGCCCGCGTCGCCGGCCGGCCGAGCCACAGGCTCAACGTGCTGATCGTCACCCCGAGGTTGGTGGCCCCGCCCGGGTCGGCCGGGTCGTCCGACCATCCGCCTTCATGAATCAGGACGAGCGAAAGCGCCCGCTCGAACGTGGTCGCGGCCATGGGTCTCTCCGGATTGTGCAGGGTGGTGCGGCGGCGCCGGCCGGATGGCCCGGGCGCGGGTCAGGCCGAAGTCGGCCTTTGTCTGCAGAGGGCGGCCGTCACAGGGCGGCCGCTTGGCGCCACAGCGCGTCGAGCGCTGCCGCGTCGTAGCCGAGCGCGGCGCCGAGCCGCGCCACCATCGGGTGCCCGCGCTCGAACGTCGTCGCGCCGGACACCAGCATCCGGGCGGCGAAGCGCTCCGCCTCCGGCAGGCCCGCCACCGCCGCCTCGATCCGCGCCGGAAGCCGGCCGGTCATCACCGCCGCCAGCGCCTCGTCGGGCGTGATCGCCCCGGCCTGCGCCAGGGCCTGGAAGAACTGCCGGTCCGACACGGCAGGTAGGCCCGCAGCCGGCGCGGCTTGCAGCGCCGCGAGTTGCGCCGCCAGGGCATCGCGCTCCTGCCGCGCCGCCGCCGCCTCGGCCAAAGCCGCATCGCGCCCTGCGAGCGCCGCCGCGTCGATCCCCGCCAGCACCGCCGAGAGCGGGAACCCCGCCGCTTCGGCCTGCGCCGGCGTGAGCGCCCCGCTCGACACGAACTGCGCCTCAACCGCACCCGGCGGCGTCACGTGCTGACCCAGCACCACGTGCCAGGCCGGCGCCTCGGTCGATCCCGCCGGCCGGCCGCGATACAGGAACTCGTACAGGTAGGGATCACTCATCACGCCCTCACGCCGCGATCGCGCTGTCATCCGACAGCCGCCGCCAGTTGCCGTTGGAGTAGTAGGCGACCACGCCGGTGCCGGCGCCCGCGCCCTCGCCGACCTTGCGACCGTTGGAAACGTACAGCACCGTGCCTGAGGTGCCGGTCGGCAGGGTGGCCACCGTGTAGAAGCCGAGGGACAGCGGCCCGCTCACGGCCACAGGGCCGGAGACCGCCAATGACAACAGCGACGTTTTACCGGTCGCCCGGCTGACGACGAACGGGCTGTCGAGGTAAGCGCTGCTATCCGCGTACCGGGCTAAGAACAGATCCGATCCGGCGTTGCTGCCCGTCTCGGCGTTGTCCGTCGCGAGAAGCGCCCAGCGCAGGCTCGTCCCCGACGACCAGACGAGACGGCGCTGTGTGCCGGCAGAACCTGCGATCGCCACGCCGGAGAAGGTCGCGGACCCTCCGTTCAGTACGCCGCCGAACGTCGCCGCTCCCGTGCCGTCCAACCGCAGCGCCTCGACCGTGTTTCCGGCGCCGTTGAGAACGGACAGCCTCATGCCGCCGCCGATGCCTTGCGTCAGGTAGCCGGCGATCTCGCCGCCGTAGTTCGGGCCCTTCTCGATGCGGAGTGTCGTGTACGAGGTGCCCGATGCCGCCGCCGGGCTCAGCAGCCGGGCTATCTGGACCGTGTCGGCGCTGGAGGACGAGGACAGGATCACGCCGGCCAGGGTCGGGCTGTTGCCCGTCCCGAGCCCCAAGGCGGTCGCGCCCTGCGCCGCCGTACCGGTGAGGACGCTGCGGCCGGTCGCGCTGGCGTCGGTGATGTCGGCGGCGGCCGGGCCGGTCACCGGCTTGCCGGAGACGCGGACGTAGTCCCGCACCGTCCAGGTGCCGGCGGCGTCGGAGGTCGCGAGCGCGGTGTCTCCGGCGGCGGTGACGAGGGTCGCGCCCCCCGGCAGGACCAAGCTGGCGGGGTTGTGGGTGAGCGTCGCGGCGCCGGTGAAGCGCAGGAGCCGCACCCGGTTCGGGCTGGTGCCGAAGCTGGTGACGGTGCCGGCGCCGGTGAGCGCCACCTTGAGGGCGGGCAGCGCGCCGAGATCGACCGTGGCGGCGACCGGGGCCGAAACCTCCGCCGCCGTGAGGTCGAGGCCGCCGGTGGCGCGGTCGATCCGCAGGGCCTCGCGCCAGGTGCTGCCGTCGGGCGAGACCTTCACCCGCAGGTCGTCGTCGCCGGTCAGGCCCAGCTCCGCCCGGCCGGAATAGCCGGACTGGAGCAGCAGCGACAGGGTGTTGCCGGAGGCCTCCTTGTTGAGGGTGTACCGGAGGTCCCCGGTCCCGCCTTCGCCCGCCGTCAGGGCGGTCCACAGCGCCGTGTTGAGCTTGGCGGCGAACGGGTTCTGCGCGTCGGCGGTGGTGCCGATCCCGAGCCGCGCGAGGTTCTGGAGCGCCGTCAGGCTGGAGCGGAACGAGGCCCAGGCCCCACCGGTGTAGGTGTACAGGTCCGCCTCGTCGGCCACGAAGGCCATCCAGCCGGGGCGCGGCACGAAGGAGCGCCACGCCCCGTCCTGGTAGCGCACCACCCGGCCGGCCCAGCCCGCCCACACCCCGGTGGGCGAGGCCCCGGCGATCAGGTAGCGGTCGCCCTCCGCCGGGCTGGCGGGCGGGGCCGTCAGGTCCTTGTCGAGGACCGCGAGCTGGACCAGCGTGTCGAGGCCGACCAGGGCCTCGTTGTGGGTCACGTGCTTCTGCGCCTGCGCCGCCGCCATCAGCGGCAGGGCGAGGTGGGCGGTGGCTGCGTCAGGCATACAGGGTCGCCCTCAGGGCCGCGCCGCGGCCGTAGGTTGCCGAGAGTTGGTGGATGGCGACGGACAGGCGCGCGACCGGCCCGCCGAAGTCGGCCGCCTGATGGGCGGCGGTGTAGGTGGCGGCCGGCGCCGTGACCTCGACCGTGCGCAGGACCGTGGCGCCCGCAGAGGAGCCGGAGAGCACGTCGAGGGCGTAGGCCTCGCCCTCTTCGCCTAAGGGCACCTCGACCTGTTCCCACGGGTCGCCGTCGATCCGGGTGCGCCGGATCCAGGTGAGGTGCAGGTCGCCGGACTCCGTCCGCACCATCCGTCCTTGAGCCGGCGCGTAGGGCCGCAGGCCCACGCCCCGGACCGCCAGGGTGGCGCCGGTGTAGCTCGGATCGTCCTGCGGCCGGCCGAGCGGCCCCCAGCGCCAGGCGAGCGGCAGGGTGCGGGCGGACAGGGGCATCCCCGACTGCACCAGCGCGTCGGTGAGGACCACGAACGGGGCGCCCGCCGGGGTCGGGGCGCCCAAGGCGAACTCCGTCCCGAGCTGGCCGCGCAGCAGCGTGCCGAGGCGGTAGCGGCCCGGCGCGAGCAAGGTGGCTTGCGCCCATTGCAGCACCTCCCACTCGCCCGAGGGGGTGAGCAGGGCGGCGACGTTGGCCCCGTTGAGCACGTCGATCTCGGAGCTCGATGCCAGCTCCACCCCGCGCGGCACCTCGACATAGACCGCGTTCACCCGGTCCCACCGCCCGCACGGGCCAGGATAGAGCTCGGCCGTCAGCCGGCCGATGATCGAGCGCGCCCCCACCGTCGCGTCCTCCGCGAACGCCCCGCCGGCGGTCGCGCGCAGGACCGCCACCGGCGACCACGGCGCGGTGTAGGCGGCGAGGTAGGGCGCATGGGGCACCGCGTCCGGCCGCAGGAGCGGCAGGTCGAGGAAGTGGAACAGGGCCACGCCCACCGTCGCCGGCGGCTCGGCCGGGCGCGGCGTCGCGGTGCCGTCGCGGTAGGCGAAGACGGACGGATCCATGCGGATGCCGCTCGCCGGCCGGCCCCCTTCCAGGCCGAGGCGGGTCAGCCGGTAATCGGTGGCGGCTCCGGCCAGCGACAGGGTGACGACGTCGCCGGCATCCAAGGCGAGGCAGGACGGCGGCAGGGTGGCCCCGACCTGCTCCCGCTCGACCACGCCCTGATAGAGGAGCGCCTGCGCGATGCCCCGCGCCGCTCCCTCGTCGAGGCAGAGCGGCACCGCGACCCGCTGCACCGCATTGGCCCGGCCGTTCGCGCGCCGCGCCTCGACCGAGGCCGGCTGGTAGCCGCGCTGCGGATCGATGTAGGTCAGCGCCACCACCCCCGGCAGCGCCGTCTCCTCGGACCGCGTGCGCCGGTAGTCGCCGGTGCTGCCCGACCCCGCCACCAGCTCGTCGGCCGTGAGCCGCAAAGCCGGCGCCCGCGCCAGCGGCGCGAAGACCAGCCGCCCGGCCGACTCCGCCGCATCGAAGAAGAAGCACGTCCGCAGCGGGTCGAGCGAGGCCCGCGGCGTCTGCACCTCCGTGATCGCGTAGCCCTCCACCAGGCCGGAGAGCTGCCCGACCTCGACCGGCACGCCCAAGCCCCCGCACAGCTCGGCCACCACGTCGGCGATCGGCGTCAGGCCGAGCCGCCCGTTGATCCAGTGGCCGAGGCGGTAGTTCGGCCCGTCGCTCCACACGCCGGCCTGGCGCGGGAAGTCCGGGTAGGGCCGGGCGTCCCAGGTCCAGACGAACAGCCGCTCGGGATCGACCATCCGGCCGCCATAGACCGACGAGACCGGGTTGCCGGCACTTCCCTGCCAGTAGGCGAGCGTCGCCTCGAGGTAGGCGCGCTGCGCCGCCAGGTCGCGCCGGCCATTCGAGAAGTAGGGCAGGACCGACTCGGACGACTTCGGGTCCACGAAGACGTTGGGCTGGTTCATGCCCTTGTCGACCGCCGGGCAGCCCACTTCGATGAAGCGGATCGGCTTGCCCCGCGGCACCCAGGCCGTCGCCGTGGCCTGGCGCACTCCGCCCGGCCGGTCGCGATGCGGGTTCGCCCACCAGGCGCGCAGATCCTTGAGGCGGAAGACCCAGGGCTCGCCGTAAGCCGTGTCGGCGATCGGCACCCGGTTCTGCGCGTCGCGATCGGCCGGCGTCGGATAGTACCAGTCGAACAGCTCGCCGGCCGCGACGTTGCCGGTCAGGTACCCGGGATCGTAGGGCGAGGGCGCGCCGGACGTGAACGTGCCTCCCTTCGCGTCGAGGTGGTCGAACCCGTCGCGCCAGTCGGCGAGCGGCATGTAATTGTCGATCCCGACGAAGTCGATGTTCGGGCTCGACCACAAGGGATCCAGGTGGAAGTACACGTCGCCCGAGCCGTCGGCCGGGCGATGACTGGCGTATTCCGTCCAGTCGGCCGAATAGGCGATCTTGGTGGCGCTGCCGAGGATCGCCCGTGCATCGGCCGCGAGCGCCACCAGCTGCGCCACCGCCGGGAAGGTCGAGGGACCCGACCGCACCGTGGTCAGCCCGATCAGCTCCGAGCCGATCAGGAACGTGTCCACCCCGCCCGCCGCCTCGGCGAGCCGCGCGCAATGCAGGATGAAGCGCCGGAACGAGAACTCCGCCTTGGCGCTGGTGACCGTCTTACCGTTCCACGCCAGATCCGCCGGCGCCACGCTGCCGAAGAACGCGGCGACCTGGTCAGCCGCCGCGGCGGTCTTGTCGGGGGTCCCGGGGCGGCCGGGGGCCGGGTGGCAGGTCACGCGCCCGCGCCAGGGGAACGCCGCCTGCTCCGCTCCGCCATAGGGATCGGGCAGCCCGTTGCCGGCCGGGATGTCCATCATCACGAACGGGTAGAGCGTGACGGCGTAGCCCCGCGCCTTCAGCGCCCCGATCAGCTGCACCACCGATAGATCGGAGGGAGCGCCGCCGACGAGCGGCGCACCGGAGGCGCCGCCGCTGACGATGCTGGCGCTCGCCCGGTCGACCCCGCCCGCGAGCCATTCCGGCTTGGTGGTCTTCGCTGCCGTCTCGGCCTTCGGGACGATGCGGCAGGCCGACAGCCGCAGGTCCGTACCGTGCCAGGCGACCACGAGCGAGACGTGCCGGCAGCGCGGCGCCTCGACCGCGAGTTGATCCAGCGCCTTCACCACGTCGACCCCGCCCGACACCGTGTTCTGCCCGGCGATCCCGCCGAAGGTCGAGGCGGTGACCGGCGCGGTGGCATAGGCGAACTCGCCCATGCTCGGGATCATCGTGACGGCGGTCACCAGCTCCTCGAGGGCCGGGCGGCCGGAGGCAGCGGGCGCACGCCGGATCACTTCCGCCGTGACGACCGGGACCCGGTTGCCGAACGCCGCCAGGGGCAGGTCCTCGAACACGATGTAGGCCAGGCCGCGATAGGCCGGGGCGCTGTCGGCGCCCTCGATGGCGGCGATCTTCGGGTCCGGCCCCTGCGCCTCGTCGCCGGGATAGACCCGGGCGCCGTAGGAGGCGAGCGCGATCGGCTTGCCGTCGGCCCAGACCTGGCCCACGGCGACGATCGGGCCTTCGCACAGGGCGACCGCGACGCTGACGCTGTAGGCATAGGTCACGTTGTACTGTTTCTGCGTTGCTCCGCCCTTGCCGCCGGAAGCCTTCACCTTCTCGACCTTCTGCGTCTCCTTGATCCTGGTGGCCCAGATGATCTGGCCGCCGATGCGGACCCGGCCGAAGACCCGAGCGATGGCGGCGCCCTCGGTCGAGGCGGTGACGTGGAGGTCCGACAGGCGCGGGCCTAGGTCGATCCGCGGCTTGGGGCGGGAGCCGAACAGGGCTCGGTCGAGGGCGCTGCCGCCGGCGGCGCCGAGGACCTGGCCGATGGCCCCGCCGATCGGGCCGCCAAGGGCGCTGCCGACCGCCTGGCCGGCCACGGACAGGACGAGCGTGCTCATCGCGCGGGCCCCTGCGGGATCTTCGGGGCGATCCCGGGCGGGATCTTCGGGGCGATCCCGGGCGGGATCTTCGGGACGATCCCGGGCGGGATCTTCGGGACGATCCCGGGCGGGATCTCGGGGAGGGGTTCGGGAAACCGGAAGGCGTAGGCGATCCGCCGGGACCAGGCTGGCGGGATCCAGGTCTCGACCACCGCGTGACCGTCATAGGCGTGGATCATGTGGGACGGGCCCGCCACGATCGCGCAGTGCTTGGCCGGCAGACCATCGCGCCAGCGAAACAGCAGCACGTCGCCGGGCTCGGCCGCGGCGGGCGCCAGCGGCACCAGGTGGCGGGCGGCGGCATCCCGCAACGTCTCCTGGCCGCGATCCTCCGCCCAGCTCGGCGTGTAGGGCGGCGGCGCCTCCGGCTCGGCGCCGTACAAGGCGGCGTAGACGCCCCGCAGCAGGCCGAGGCAGTCGCAGCCCGCCCCGCGCAGGCTGGCCTGGTGGTGGTAGGGCGTCCCGAGCCAGGTGCGCGCCAGCGCGACGACGCGCGCGCGGGTCTCAGCCGAGGCGGCCTCCATCGTTGTCGGCTCCCTGGACGGCGTAGGCCACGGCGTAGTCGTTGCCCGGCAGGTCCGGGAAGCCGCGGAAGTTGACGACGTTGGCGAACTTGTCCCGGCAGCTCGCCAGGGACTTGTCGCAGCCGGCGACGACCTGGAACGCGTCGCCGGGGAGGATCGGGGCCGGCATCGGCTCCCACAGGTCGAGGGTGGCGAGGCTGCCGGACTGGCCGTGCGCCCGCACCTCGACCGCGGCGCCGGCATTGGCGCCGGAGATCCAGACCAGCCGGCCGGCCTCGAACCACCGGGCGGCATAGCCGGCGAGGCCGAAGGCCGACAGGGTGCGGGCGCTTCTCACCGTCGCGACCGTACCGCTGCCGCGCAGCGCCGGCGCTGTCGCGTCGACCTTGCAACGGCCGTCCCCGAACAGCGCGTCGCAGGAGCGCTGGTAGACCCGGCCGCGCGGCTGGTTGAGCCGATCGGCGAGGCCGCGCACCTCCGCCGTGAAGGCGGTGGGCCCGCGCGAGACCTCGCCCAGGGTGCCGGAGAGGACGAGGACCCGGTCGGCCGGGCTCGCCCAGTCGACCCGCCAGACCGCGACCGCGGCGCCGTCGAACAGGCCGCGCGCCAGCTCGGCTTCCGCCAGGCGCCCGCTGGTGAGCGCCCCGACGATCTCCAGGCTGTCGGCGGTGAGCCCGGTGCCCTGTTCGAGCGCGGTGCCGGTGGCGCCGCTCTCGGCCGAGCACGGGACGCCGTCGACGGTCACGTCTTCGTCGTGGTCGGTGAAGCCGAGGCGCTGGCCGTCGCTGCGGGTGACGATCCAGCACGTGCACAGGGTGGTGACCCCGCTCGCGAGGCTGGCGGCGAGGTTGGGCGGCAGGGTCTTCATCGGCGGATCTCGAGGATCGGGATGTCGGCGACCACGCCGGCACGCAGGGCCTGGTGGTCGATCTCGATGCGGTCGGTGGCGAAGCGCACCGGCACGTCGAAGAGGAAGCCCGCCGTCACCACGGCACCCGGAGCCGGCGCCGCCTTGAGGGTGACGAGGCCCGTCGTGGCATCGAGCGTGACGGCCGAGGCGGCGAGCGCGACGCCGCCGACCGCGACCAGACCCGAGCCGGCGACCGGCTTGGTGATCGGGCGGGCATAGGGCGCGAAGGCGGACCCGTAGGTCTTGGCGAGCGGGAACACCCGGGTGGTGCCGTCGCCGGTGCCGAGGCGCTGGTCGGTGGGCGCGGGAGCCTGCCCGGGCGGCGCGGAGGAATGGTCGAAGGTGTCGCGCCAGCGAAAGCCGTGGAGGGGGCCGCGGCGCTCCTCGAAGAAGGCGATCAGCAGCGCCACGTCCTCGGCCGAGCGCAGGGCCGGTCCCGCGTTGTAGCGCCGCCGCGAGTGGCGCCAGAGGCTGTTGCGCTCCTCGTCGCCGGAGCCGAGGGTGACGATCTCGGTGCGCCGTTCCGGCCCGCCGCGGGAGCCGTAGGACAGGGCGAGGGGGAAGCGCACCTCGTGGAAGGGGCTCGGCATGGTGTTTCGGGCTCCTGAGCACCATTCCGCCGGCCGCAGGCGGCCGGTGCCGAAGCGGTCGCCGGTTCGGCGGTGAAAATGATGCAAAAACAAGACTCTAAGCAGAGTTGCGCAAAGCAGCTCTACGGAGTGCTCACAGGCCCCTCAGGCCGCGCTGCACCGCCCGGGCCAGGGCGGCGCTGACCTGCGCCTCCGAGCGGTGGAAGCTTGGGGCGTCCGCGGTGGCGATCGAGACCGAGACCTGGACGGTCGGGGCGGGGGCCGGGGCCGCGACGCCGTGGGTCGCCGGCAGGATGCGGCCGGGCTGGAGCGGCACGAAGGTCTCGCGGCCGCTCTCGCCCACCGTATAGGCGACGCCCGGGGTGACGGGCCCGCCGGCGGCGCGGCCGGTCGGGTTCTGGGTCAGGCCGAGCGATCCGAGCGCGTCGCCGATCAGGTCGGAGCCGGGGCTGAAGCGGCCGAACAGGCCGTCGAAGGCCCGGTCGATGCCCCGGCTCGCGAGCGTGGTGGCGAGCCGGGAGATCACCGTCGTCAGCCGCTCGCCGTGCAAAATCGCGCCCTTGAAGCTGTCGGCCAGCGCCGAGCCGAGCTCCCGCGAGGCCGATTGGGCGGCGCGCTGCGCGGCCTCGGCCCGCTCCACCTGGGCGGTCGCGGCGCCGTAGGCCTGCGCCACCCGGTCGACCTCCTCGCGCAGGGCCGGCGTCACCGCGAGGTCGGCCTTTTTGGCCGCCTCCAGCAGCCGGAATGCCGCCTCGGCCTTGGCCGCGGCGCCACCCTCCCGGCCGACCGCCTCGGCCTCGATGGTCAGGAGGCCGGTGCGCCGGGTCAGGCGGGCGACCTCGTCGCGGAACGCGTCGTCCGCCGGCTCGGCAGCCTTGACGGGCTTCGCCGGCGACCGCGCGGGCGCTCGCGCGGTCTCGGGGGCGGCGGTGCCCGGGACGGTCGTCGCGGTCCCGGCGAGGCTGCCGCGGGACGCGGCGTCGCTGATCGCGAAGGCGTCGGCGATGCGGGCGCGGATCGCCGCGCCCTCCTCCGCCGCCGCCCGCACTCTCCGGCCGAGATCCGCGACGAGGTCGGCGGCGGCCGGGATTTTGTCCGCCATCCCGCCGACTGCGCCCGCCACCGCCTCGAACCCCGCCACCGCCTCCCGGGAGGCGGACCCGGCCTCCGCGAGGCGGGTGCAGAGGCTCCCGACCGCGTCGTCGACCCGCCGCAGGGAGGCGCCGTCCCCCACGGGCAGGGCGCTCGCCGGCTCGCCGGCGCGCTGGAGCTTCCCCAGGGCCTCCGGCGCGGCCATGCGGGCGATCTCGTCGCGCACCTCGGCGCCAGCCCGCGCCATCGTGGCGGCGATGCGCGTCGCCCCGGCCTCGACCGCGCGCTCGGCTTGCCCCATCGCCCGCTCGGCGAGCGGCCCGGCCCGGGCGAGCTCGCGCTCATAGGCCTCGACATTGGCCTCCAGGGAGACCACCAGGCGCTCGATCTCGGTCGTCATGCGGGCGATCCGTCATCCGGGAGGGCGTCGTCCGGGAGGCCTCGGAGCCAGGCCCAGAGCGCGTCCTCTTCCGCGGGCGTCGGGGCGTCGGCCGCGTCCGGGTCGCGGGCGCGGTTGAAGCCGTCGATGTAGGCGGCGAGCTGCCACAGGCTCATTGCCCGCAGGTCGGCGGCGGGCAGGCCCATGGCGGCGGCGGCGCCGTAGAACGCCGCGAAGGCGATCCGCCCCTCGGGGCCGGCAGCCCCCGCGGGGCGGCCGACTCGCTCGTCCTCGGTGCCCTCCAGGGCCGCCGCCAGCACCAGGGCGGCCTTGGCGATCAGCGGGATGCAGGGCAGCCCGTCGAGGCGGCGGGCCAGCGCATGGGCCTGCGGCACCGGGGTGCCGCCGCCGATCAGGCCGAGGCGCAGCACGTCGCGCACGTCCTGGAACCGGTACAGCCTCCCGGCATGGAAGCGGTGCAGCAGGGCGGCGGGGCCCGCGCCCGTGGCCTCCTGGAGCGCCTCCAGGTCGCCGATGGCGAGGCGGAAGCGGTGGGTGGTCTCCTCGAGGGCGAGATCGATATGGCCGTCGCGGCTCATGAGTGCCTCACGCCGCGGCCGTGAAGGCGACCGCCCCGGTCGATTGCAGCGCCACCGAAACGGTGCAGCGCTCGCCCCGCACCGCGCCGACCTCGAAGCTGGTGAGGTGGAAGAGGCCTTCCCAGGCGCCGCCGCCGTCGGCGCCGGTGCCGCTCACCTCGACCCGGGCCCGCACAGGCCCGTCCGCCTCGTAGGCGGCGCGCCAGCGGGCGAGGCTCTGGCGCGCCATCACGCCCTTGCCGGAGACCGCGACCGACTTCGAGACCGCGAACCGGTCGACGAAGGGGACGGCGTCCTCGTTGGCGCAGTCGGGCACGACCGCGCTGTTGGTTTCCTTGGTGAACTGCGCCGCCCGCTCGGTGAGGCCGCAGGGCGCCTCGAAGGTGCCGGCCTTGGTCAGGCTCTCGAGCTTCACGGCGATCGCCGAGAACGGCAGGGTGGTGGGCTGGGCCATTGGGTCTCTCCTGAGACCGCCCGGAGGGCGGTGCAGCGTGGCGGGCGCGAGGAGCGCCCCGTGAAGCGGGACCGGGAGCCCGAAGCGGCTCCCGGGCGCAGGGCGGAACGAAAGCCAAGGGAGCGGATGCGACCGCCGGCGCCCGAGGCCGACTTAGACAGCTTCGGCGGCCACCGCGCCGAAGCGGGCGACGCCGTGCCAGGAGCCGGGCCCGAGGGGTTCCGGCAGGACCAGGCTGCGCTCGTGGGCGATCCAGAGGAGCTCGCCGCGGGCGAGCGCCAGGTCGGCCTCGTCGAGGGCGACCGAGACGGCGGCGAGCAGCTCCTGCACCGGCCCGAGGTCCCGGGCGCCGCGCAGGAAGGCGTGGACGGTCAGGCGACAGGCGCAGCCGCGCCAGCCTTGCGCCGCGTAGGGGCTGACCTCCGGCGGATCGACGCGCAGGAACGGCCATTCCTCCCGGACGCTCGCCACTTCGCGCACCCGGTCGCCGACGAGCGGGCGCAAGGCCGGATCGGCGAGGAGGCGGGTCCGCACCGCCCGCAGGAGCTGGGGCGAGAGGTCGAGGCCGGCCATCACCCCCTCCCCGTCAGACGCGCGATGGCCGGGCCGACCACCGGCCGGGCCGCCCGCCTCGCGGTGCCGAATTCCCGGGCGATCAGGCCCGGCGCCTCGACCGTGACGGCGCCGCCGCCCGGCGTCTCCGTCGCCTCGGCGCGCCCGCCGGGCGGGTCTCGCGCCAGTTCCTGCTGGATGTCGGCCGCGAGCGCGTTCGCGGCCTCCCGCGCGCGGGCCCGCGCGGCGTCGCTGCCGGCGCGGGCGAGGCGCGCGAGCCGCGCCTGGAGCGGGCCGGTCTCGGCTTTCTGCGTCACAACGGTCGTCCCTGAATGATGGCGTGGCTGCCGGCGGGGTCGGTCTCCACCGCGACGATGCGGTGGCGCGTCCCCGCCAGGGTGATCTCGTCGTCGGGGTTCGGGGGGGAGCCCGGAATCAGCACGATCGCCCGCACGAGACGGCCCGGCAGGCCGGGCTCCTCGGAGGCCTCCCGGGCGCCGTCGATCCGCGCCCGCACGGGCTCGTCCGCGCCGCCGCCGAGGCTCACCCGGTGCAGGATCCCGTCGTCGAAGAGGGGGGCGAAGATCCCCCCGAGATGGCGGCCGAGCCCGTCGAGGAGTCCCATCACACCACCGCCACACCGATGCTGTTGCGGCGCATCACCTCGTGGAAGCGCCGCCCGAAGGAGGTGAGCCCGAGCGTCCCCGGCAGGTCTTCGGGGGCTGCGTCGCGGCGCTCCAGGTGGAGGGTGCCGCTGCGCAGGGCCTTGAGGTCGAGGGCGCCCGCCCGGGCGAGCTCGGCCTCGGGCCCGCCCCGCCCGTCGAGGGTGAGGGTGTGGGCGGCGTGGAGCATCCGCCCGAGGGCGGCCTCCGCCGCCGGCCAGCCCGCCCCGACCCGCGGGGCCGCCTCCGCCAGCGCCCCCGCGATCGCGGCGTCGGGGACGCCCGCGAAGGCGGGGAAGCGGGCCCGGAACGCCTCCGGGGTGATCGTCTCCGCCATCTCACGCCTCCCCGCCGGAGGGCGGCCGCGGGCGGCCGCGGCGGCGCTCGGGGCGCGGGTCCCGGAGTGCCGGGTCCGGCGGTCCCGGTTCGGGCTCCGCCTCGACCCGCACCTCGCCCGCCGCCTCCCAGGCGGCGAGGCAGGGGTCCGGCCGCTCGGGCAGCACCAGCACCGCGCACTCGCCGGGCAGGAGGAGCCGGGGCGCCCGGGCGCCCTTGGGCCAGACCAGTCGGGGGCCGGCCGCGTGGTTCGTCACCCGCATCATGTTCGCCGCCTCCATCAGATGCCGTCGAGGTAGCGGCAGGCGGCGGGGCGGCGGATGTCGAGCCCGCCGAGCCGGAAGGCGCCCGGCACCTCGAAGCGCCACGGGCCGGTCTGCCAGGCCGGGAAGAACCGGAACGGCATCGGCAGCCACAGCTTCAGCACGGAAGGGTCGCGGCGATACGCGACCATGCGGGCGGTGCCGCCGGTGCCGGCGGTCTCGAGGGTGCGCACGCCGTAGACCGTCAGGTCCTGGCCGGTCTCCAGGGTGTAGACGTTGTGGCGCCGGATCCAGTCGAGGAGCGTGATCGGGCTCGTCGGGTCGAGGCGGCGCAGGCCGAGGCTCAGCATCTGGTCGTAGGGCAGCAGCACGGTGTCGGCCATCTCGACCGTGTTCGAGCCGGTGAAGATGCCGATGAGCTGGCCGTTGATGTCGGTCAGCACCTGCTCGGCGGTCTTCTGGGCCCAGAGGGTGCTGCCGCCGGTGCCGGTGGCGGCGGCGCTGCCCACCGTCACGCCCGGATGGTTGAGGAGGCCGGCGAATCCCTTCGTGGCGTCGCCCCGGAGGGCGACCTGGTCGATGAACTCCTCGGAGGCCTGCCGGGCGGCGTCGGCCTTGTCGGCGTCGAGGGTCATGCCGAGGAGCTGCGCCTTGCCGAGCTCCTCGAGGTCGTAGCCGTATCCGATCCCCGCCATGGCGATGGTGGTCTCGTACTGGCGCCGCAGCAGCTCGGCCTTCGGCACGTCGCTGGCCGCGCCGTGGACCCAGGTCGCCTGGCCGACCCGGTCGACCGAGAAGTAGGTCACGGTCGGCACCCATTCGGGTGCCGCGGTGTCGACCGGCACGAGGCGCGGATAGCGGATCGCCGGGTACTGGTTGCGGTAGACGTTGGGCTCGATGAAGGCCTGCTGGCTGACCAGGAAGGCGAGCGCCCGGGGGGCGTCGGTGAGGAGGGTGCGGGTCATCGGTTAAGCCTCTCGTCAGTTCAGGCGCAGGCGGACGAGGCCGCCGGCGGGCGCGGAGGTGTCGAACAGGGCGCTCGCGATCGGGGTATTGCCGGAGGCGGTGGCCGTGACGGCGCCGGCGGCGGTGACGTAAGCCGCGGCCCCGACGCTCGCGGCGGAGGCGGTGACGACCCAGACGGTGCCGCGCACCATCACCGGCGCGGTCTCGCCCTTGGCGAAGAGGTCGGCGCCACTCGGATTCGGCCGGGCGTTGCGGTCGGCCAGCACGATGCCGCGGAAGACCGCCCCCGAGGCCGCGATGCCGTCGTCGCGGGTGCCCTGGAAGGCGGCTCGGCCGAAGGCGATGCCGTCGGCCGTCTCGACGGTGCGGCTGATCACCGTGGCGGGATCCTGGTCGGCGGCCATGCCCTCGTAGGCGGCGGCGGGCCGGGCGGGGTAGCTGGTCTGGACGGCGGGCATCAGCGGGCTCCTGCGGGTTTCCAGGCGTTGCGGAGGGTCTCGACCATGGCGGCATGGGCCGCCTCGGGCGTGCGGGCGTCGTCGGTCCGGCGGCGAAGGGCGTCGCGCAGCGGGTCCGGGGCGTGGTGGGGGGCGGTGCGGCGCGGGTCGGCGGCGACGATCCGGAAGGCGCCCTCGATCGCGGCGGCGCTCATGGCGGCGGCCTCCGCCTCGCCGAGGGTGCGGGCGACCGCTGCGCGCCGGATCGCCCCGGGATCGAGGCCGGCGGGATCGAAGGCGTCGCCGAGGATGCGGCGGGCCTGCGCCACCAGGGCGCCGCGCTCGGCCGCCAGCGCGTCGAGGGCGGCCGCATCCGGCACCCGGGCGCGGAGCGCCGCGACCTCGCCCTCGCGCTCGGCCAAGGCGGCTTCGGCGGCCTGTGCCCGCGCCTCGGCCTCGGCGAGGCGCCGGGTCAGGTCCGCGTCGCCGATGCGGCATTCCGGCCCGGCGCGCCCCTGCGCCACGATGGCGACGTGGTCGACGACGATGCGGGTCTGGCGGGCGTCGTAGGGCTGGCCGTCCGGGGCGGTGCCGGGGGTCCAGTCGAGGTCGCAAGTGTACCCGACCGAGACCTCGCGCCGCCCGGCCTGCACCGCCGCGATGGCCGAGGAATCGGCGAGCAGCATCGGGATGCGCACGAAGTCGCCGTCGCGCACCACCTCGTCGCCGACATGGCCCCGGGCGACCCCGCGCCAGGTCCGCGGCGTCACCGCCTCGGGCGGATGGTCGAGGGTGACGGGCTTGTGGCCGAAGCTGCGCAGGGACTCCTCGCGAAAGATCTCGTCCGGATCGCGGTAGATCCGGACCTCGGCGAGGTCCGGCCGGGCGACCTCGTCGCCGCGATAGACCTGGACGTTGCCGGCGCGGGCGGCGCGCGCCTGCACCACCAGGGCGCCGTTGCCGAGCGGGCGCGCGCCCGCGATCTCGGCCGCGGGGCCGAGGCTGAACCGGTCGAAGAGATGCATGGGTGAGGTCTCGCGTGGGGAGAGGGTTGATCTCGCTCCCGCTCGGGCTCGTCGGCTCACAGGCCGGGCCGTGCGCGTCTCTCCTCTCCCCGCGGGCGGGGAGAGGGGGGAAGCCCGCGCCTTGATCGGCGACGTGTGTCGATGTTTGCCCGCTCGGGAGGGAGGTTGAGAGCCCGGCTCTCAGCCCGCCGGCCGGCCGAAGGCCGCGGCGATGCCGGGGAAGAGGTCGGCGGAGGAGAGCCAGCCCTCCACGCCGCGGGCGAGGATGCCGGCCGGCACCACGCCCTCGCGGGCGAGCGTCGCGGCGGTCTCGGCCTTGAGGCGGCCGATCTCCGCCTTCTCGCGCTCGCTCGCCTGCGCCAGGGGCCGCCAGGCGTAGCGGAGGCCGGGCTCGTCGCGGCCGAGCGCGTCGCGGATCAGCAGCCGGTCGAGGCGGGCGATGGCGGGGGTGAGCTCGACGGTCTGACGCGCCGCGACATGGTCGTGGTAGTTGCGGATGTCGGATTCGCCGGTGGCGTTGAGGCCGGCGGGCGACTGGCCCAGCAGCCGCGTCACCGGGATGTCGGCGGCGCCTGCCGCGACCTGGAGGAAGAGGCGCGCCACCTCCGGCAGGCCGGAGAAGTCGAGCTGCTTCTGCTGGTAGCGCTCGCCCTCCGGCGAGCGGCCGTCGCCCTCGAGCAGCAGCATCCCGAACAGGCCCTTCATCCGGGCCGCATAGGCGAAGCGCTCGGTGAGAAGGCGGGTGCCGTCCTCGGTCGAGAGGTGCTGCGACAGGCCCGGCACCGAGATCACGTCCTGCTTGGCCTCGGGCAGCATCGCGGCGATGTGGGCTGAGGCCGCCGTCGCCTGGTCGATCGCCTCCAGGAGCGCCTGGAGCACGCTGTCGCCGAAAGCGTCACCGATGTCGTCCTCGGGCAGGGCCGCGCCGAGGAGCCGGATCATCCGGGACGGATGGACCGCCTGGCCGTCCGCCACCGTGTAGCCTTTCGGCTCGCCGAACCACGCCGAGAGCGGGTCTCGGTCGATGGGGCCGGCCTGGATCGCGGCCCGGGGGAGCACATGGAGGTAGTGCAATCCTCCCTGCCCCACCGTCTCCGGGTCGAGCGGCCGGCCCGGATCCGGCGCGCCGTCGCCGATCAGGATCGCGGCGCCGCCATGCAGGCGCGCGAGGCGCAGGCCCCGCAGCAGGCGGTCGCGAAGCCCCAGGCGCTCCTCGCTCGCCGCGAGCGCCGCCGCCACGTCCGGCGGCGCCTGCCAGGCGCGCCACTCGCGCAGCATGTCGAAGGGCACGATGTCGACGACCTTCCGGGCGAGCCAGTTGTCCCGGTAGGCGGCGTCGAGCTCCGCCCGGGCGCGGGGCACGTGGACATGCAGGTTGCCGGTGCTCTTGTCCCGCGGGCCGCCGAGGCCGGAGACGAGGTTGGCGAGGCGGTCGGCGAGCCACATCACAGGACTCCGAGCAGGCCGTATCCCGGCCGGGCCAGCGCCGCGAAGGCGCGCGAGAGGGCGTCGACCTGGTCCAGGAAGGCGCCGTTGGGGAAGGCGCAGAGCTCGTCGAGGAAGGCCTCGTTCCAGGGCCCGGCGACGAGGTGCAGGTTGCCGGCCTCGGCCTGGGCCGAGACCGGGGCGGCGCGGGTCGCCTTGTCGCCGCTCTCCGGCGTCGCCCGCACGTCGTAGCCGGCGAGGCGCCCGACGAGGTACTGCGCCTGCGCCTTGCCGGCCTGGCCGGGATCCTGCGGCAGCGAGATCCGGCAGGACGTTCCGTCCTCGGCGGCGGTGGCGAGGATCAGCCGCTCGACCCCGCCGGCCGAGAGCCGGTCGCGGCGCACGTCGACGACGTAGAGATGCCCGTCCGGGGCGCGGGCGAGCTTGACGCCGGCGGTGTAGTCCGGCCCGCGCCCGCCCATCCCGCGCCCGCCCTTGGGCAGGCTCGCCGCGAGGTCCCAGGCCCGGACAGTGGCGCAGCCGGCAGGCCAGGCCCGCACCGGGGTGAACCAGCCCCGCTTGAACAGCCCGCCATCCCGGGGTGCGGGCCGCTGCTGGTACTGGCCGGCCGCCGCGTACTCGCCCATCGCGGCCTTGTCGCGCTCCACCGCCTCGCGGGGAAAGCGGGCCGGAAACAGCAGCTCGCCCGGGGCCCGGCGCGGATCGGCAAAGCCGATCCGGGTGGCGCAGGCGCGCTCCGGCTCGAACTCCATCGGCAGCATCAGGTGGTCGTAGCCGAGGTTCTTCGCCAGGATCACGCCCGACAGGTCGCGCTCGTGCAGCCGCTGCATGATCACCACGATCGCCGAGCGGACGGGGTCGTTGAGGCGGGTCGGCACGGCCTCCAGGAACCATTGGGCGATCCCTTCGCGCACCCGCTCCGAATTGGCGCCGTCGACCGAGATCGGGTCGTCGAGGATCACCCGGTCGCCAAATCAGCCTATCACGGACCTTAGATCGACCATTGTGGAAATCGCAATTTCATCAGTGGGTTGCATGAGAAAACTAGCGTGAAGGGGCTGCTCGATCAAGCGTGTCGCGACTGTTGCGGAGGCGTCCATGAGCTTCCGGAACGGGGAAACTGTGACCTTGCTGTGACCATAGCCGGCGTCAGCTGCTCGTAATTGCTGATATAACGTATCATAACTAGAGATTATCTACGTGCCTATGCTGGTTATAATGCGTACTACCTCTGGACTTGCAAATATCGCTTGCCCCCACTTTTCTATTTGCCTATATATTTTCTCCGCTTGATCGTCTCCAGACTCTTTACTCTCAATCAAATCAAGTAAACTTCGCTGAGCTATGACTATCGTATGCGTATTGCGATTGTCTTTGTCTCCAATAAACCTTATTATACCACCGATATGTCCGCTGTCTATCACTGCAGCACGGACAAATGATGCGATTTCTAGGCCGCTATCTCTATGTTTGGGATTGGCTTCTATACGAAAAATGAGATCAAGACCTCTCTGTCTATTATTGGAAAATGGGACTTTATGATCCCAGTTGTCCGTTAAAAAACCTACTGTTATGGCTCCATCCCACTTTGGAGTTCCGATTTCGAGAGCTATTCTTCCATAAGAGCTCGTTATCTTGCAGTCTTTGACATTTTTATGGGTGCTCGGTATGAATTTCCAATCATAATTATCTCGAATTCTCTCTAATAAAGATATCATGCGATTGGCAAGCCCATGTCCTTCAATGAAACCTCTCACCATATCGGCTTCGATGGGATCTGCTGGACTGAGATTATGGGTTTTCATGAATCCAAGAAACTCCGGTGCCAAACCCTGCGTGTCTGCAGCATTTCGTAATACATTATAAATTTGCTTCCAAGTGAAAACCATGAAACCAATATCAGGAAAATTTAGATTGAATTCATTAATTATATCTTGATTTAATGAATTCGGTGCAATGAATATCAGATGGCTATAATATAGCTGGCGAGCCAGATGACCATATTTGAATATCTGAGATTTGCTTGCGGGCGAGTCCCATTTATTCTCAACTAACAGCCCAAACTTACGTCCATCTGCGTGATAACCGGATATTTCCATGTCGGGATATATCGTATTTTTCTCACCTTTAAGTCGATGCGAAGCACGAGTATTAATAATAACGGAGTCGAAGTCGATGTCTTGGGAGAATATGGCTTGCATCCAAAGAGAGCAGCAATGCGCATTGCTGCGAATTACATGAGCAAATGCTTCCGTCAAAAAATTTTCCTTGGATGTTCGGCCGTCATTCGGGTGCCAGTTAAAGAGCGAGTTGAAAATATTATTATCCACTGAGATAGGCAGCATCTGACTTCCCGTTATCTCATGCAAGAATACGCTGCACTCGTTTTATCATAAAACGTATGTGTGGAACGTGCAACGCGCTAACTTTTAGGGCGACACCATCGTCCGCCGGGCTATAGCAGCATTGGCAAGCCGATAATGCTTTTAAGGCGCGTTGTAGCGGACCATTATCATTATGAGCAGACTGCGCCGACACGTCGTCCGGAAAGTTGCCAATAGGGTCGTATACGCATCGATACCATTATTGAATTTTCTACAATTAATACCAATCATCCTAGTGTGCATATGGAACGCAGATTATTAGCGCGCGACATATCGACAAAGCAACGGTTTAAAACGTAAAACGTCTCAAGTAGTTTCATGTTGAGGGAGAGTGAAGAGCATCTACGGTCAGTTACCCTTTTGGCTCTAGCACTCACTTTCAGTGAATAAAATACCTAACATAGCATGCTATGAAATGTGTATCAAGTCTGTATCCAATCATATTTACCAGTTGACAGCAGAACAGCAGCTTTGTATAAACGTCTTGTGGCTTGGGAACAAGTTTCTTTTACGGCTACATCGACACAGCAGCTGTTCAGTATCAATAATCTGATTTTGTTACATCAGCACGGGCCAGAGTTGTGGGCTATGCACACACCGAAGCCGTTTTACTCAATTACCATTATTGCTGGCTGCTGATACAGGCCCGACGGCAGCTATTAATATTTTTGAAAAGGAAAGAATCTTAACCTATGAACAAGATTAATATTATCGATCTACGAATTGATGCCCATGAAGCACTCAATGAGCAAGTCGATTGGCTATTCAAAAAGATGTTGATGAAAAGCGACGATGACGAATATAGAGAAAATAATCTCCTTGATGATCTATGTGATTTCTGGACTTTGATTGCTGCTCTCGGAGTTTTGTCTCAGTATAAAAGAGATAGAAATCCTAAATTTGAACAAAGTACCGAAATGATCCAGCGTGGTTTATCGGTCGCTTTGAAGCACTTAGAGCAAGACGAAGATGAAGAACGAGATCGATACTTAAAGCTGGTAAGAGGTTTAGCTGCCTACGGCGGAGGGTATCAAGTCTAGTAGCATCTAGTATTTAGGATAGCGACTTGGATAACTTTAATGTTGTCCAAGATCACACTTCATTGTCAACATTATCTGAATTTTATAGAGGTTTGAATTAATAAAATGCATAGAATTAAATATGTCTCGGCCCCATGCGGATCGGGCAAGACCCACGCTGTTATTAATAATATCGTGGAAGGCCGGTATGAGGAAAATCTCCTGCTTGTTCAACCCACAACGGAGCTTATCGATAATACTAATAACGAAATCACTCGACGCAGACCTTCCATTCATATCGAGATTTTTCATTCTGTTATCACGAAAGGCACGTCCGTAGCAAGTCAGCTGATTGAACGATTTCGCAACCCCTACGATGGCAATCACGTATTTATAACAACTCATGCGACATTCTTCAGCCTGCCCTACGTAGCTAATAAGGCAAAATATGATGTCGTTATCGATGAAGCTCCGGTTCTCTTGGAGCATTTCAATGAATCTCTGCCAGTCAATCACAGCATTATTACAAAACATTTGATTGTAGAACCCAAAGGATCTTCCTATGGGATATTAAAACCTAACGATGTGTTAGAGCTTAGATCGATAGCCGAAAATCGTAATAAGGATAGTATCAATCAGGTATTCTCGAAACTAGCAAAACTTGTGCTGTCGGCAGATTATATTTCATATGTCAGGCTTGATCAATATCAAAAACTTATTTCTGGGAAGGATAATAGGCGACTCGAGGTTTATAGCGTCCTGCAGCCAACTATTTTTTCTGGATACAGGTCGGTGACTATACTAGGGGCGCGATTTGAAGAGACAGCACTGTTTAAATACTGGTCTGGAAAAGGCGTTCACTTTGAAAATGATACTGATCTGGAATCACAGCTCCGATACACGGATCATAATAATGGTAATTTAGTTCGTCTGCATTACGGAACTGAAGATAACTGGTCGAAACACGCACGCGAAAAGAAATACCCAGAACTTCGTAAGAAGATGATAGATGCCTCAAAACTGATATTTGGGGAAAGAGCTTCTGTATGGAGTGACAACAATGACATGAAGAAGAAAGGTGATCTGGCAGATAATAATAATATTGAGCTTCCAGGAAAATCACACGGGCTTAATAGTTACCAGGACATTGACAATGCATTGATAATTCCGGCACTTAACAACAAGCCTGACGTTCAAAGGTTTCTCCGTGAAGTTCTCGATATATCGGATACTGACCAGAAAATCGAAATGACAGGCCATACGATCTACCAAGCACTGTCTAGGACATCAATACGAGACCCTAGTAATATTAATATGAAAGATTGGATCGTCGCGGACAGGGTTACGGCTGAATATATCGCCAGCATCTATCCGGGATCTACCATTAATAGTCTGGGATTGTTGATGCCTTCGGCATGCGTGCGTCGTGGACGCCCGTCGGTTCACAAAGATTCAAACCAAAGAAAGCAGGTAAGTAGAGAAAAGAAAATGAGAATGATAGCTAATCTCGACGAAGAAGAAATATTCGTCCGTGAAGATGATATTCAAGCCGTTTATTGGAGAAGAGAAAAATGCGACGTTTCTCCTATAAGGACTAATAGTTATTTCGTCGCAAATTTCAAAGGATCTATATTCAATACAATGTATGATAGGAAATACGGAGCACTAGCTGTCTTCACGGACGAAAAGTTCATTAGGGAGCTGAGGGAGTGCAGTAGGATCAGGTATGAGACCAAGGATCAAAATCTTCTCATCAGCCCTGCGTATTTCGATCCATACAAAGTCGTTGAAGCGTATAAATCGAAGGAAAACATCGTGTTTATTAAAGGTATCTGGATGGACGTTGATGGAGGTGACATGAAGCCTAAGGATTTCGCGGGTATGTTCCCCCATCTTCGTATAGTATGTTATAATACATTTAGCAGCACATCTTCCAATCTGCGTTATAGAATTTACATTCCAACCGATAAAGCAATGACAAATGAGGTATACACATTGATCATCAGGGAAATCATCTATGTAGTTGAATCATCAGGTTTCGCTTCGAAGAGCAAGACGGCGCCGAAGGCGAACCGAAGGTTCCATGGTATCGACCATAAGCGGAATGGATGCGACTTGTTCTATCTACCTTGTCAACCGCAGGATCCAACTGGTGCGTTTTTCATGGATTTCAAGAAGGATCGCAAGCCTTTAAAGGTCAAGGATTGGATCTTTCATGGTGTCAGTGAGGATGATGCTGCCTACCAGCCTGCACCCCCTCCCCTGTCGGTCTCTGACGAACTCACACCGGAGCAAGAGTTGAAGGTCGCCGATGCACTGAGGGAGTGGGACGCTGTGGGATCGAAACGAGGTAATGGTAACGAAGGTATTTTCAAACTCGGCCTCCGATTGCGACATGTTGGGCTGAGTGCATGGGGCCTAGAGACAGCCCTGATGCAAGCCGCGGCGAACGCCAACTCTCCGTCCGATAGGAAAGCAGATGTCAGACGCTTCATTCAGCGAGTGCGTCGAGGGTCGTTCGGCTGAAACCTGGGCTATATATTTGGGAAACGCTGACGTAAACGTCACAGTTAACTGTTGACTTGTTATGTAGATCATGCTACTATATAACAAGTCACCTAGGTGATGATATCTTTTCTCATCTAATTAGAAATCGCATCTTTATCAAGCGGCCTGACTAATTCTTTGGACAAAGATATAAACTCGCATCCTCTTACTTCCACGTATGAGGACTAATATAACAACTTAAATAGGTATGATATAATGATTGACGAAACTAACGATTGCAGCATCGATCTGCGCAACGAAACAATAGAAGTGTTTGAACTTGCGGTTCAGTATTACCTTTATAGGCACACATTTAATGATCTTACTGATGGAGTTGAGTTTGGATATAATATGCTCGCAGCTGAATATCGAGCCGGAACAAAGTGTATTGACGATCATATTAAAGATAATAAATTCATTAACATTGAATCAAGAAATCTTATATTGAGCTCGGTGAATGGTTTTTATCAAGGTGTAGTAGAAAGTTATCCCTTGCTTGCGTATGTTGTTAAAAAGTATCTTATTGCAAACAAGTATAAGCAATAAAATTACGAATTAAACTTACGTAGATGTAATAAAATAACTATTTGTAGGGGCGAGTGTATATACATGCACTGCCCCCGCTGCCATTGATAAGTTTTATATCATAAAACACAAACATCATTCTGAAGCAATCACTTCACTTTTATGGTTATTATACAACTCAATCATGTTCACAATGAACCTCAGCTCGCTTACATTCATCTTCGACATCAATATATCTGCTTTAGTTTTCAAGTCCAAAACGTCTCGATCTTCCGGCGATTGTTCGAACATGAAGCTAATATTGATTCCTGTCACATCACAAATTCGTTGGAGCGTATCTATGGTTGGCAAATTAATACCCCTCTCGATGTTACTGATCGCTTCTTTGCTCCGGTCAATGGATCCTGCCAGTGCCTCTTGGGTCAGACCGGCAGCTTCACGGGCTCGACGGACTCTCGTCCCTATAGCGTAGTTCAACGTCGCCTTCATGAAACGCAGTGTGACTACGTCTCTTCGGGTTGCCCACGTAGCAAACTCCGCTATGCTCCTCTTGAAGCGGATTTCTCTCCGTTTAAGGGGTATGGCGATGTCGACCATCATCCGGCGGCTAGCATTAGTAATAATTGCAATCGGGGCCGTCGCAGGTTCAGCGAGGGCACAGGAACGACAGGGCGACACCGACAGGCGTTTGGTGATGCCCTATGTGCGCGCAGCTACTAACTGTGTGACCTCGGCTGTCAGGGGCCGTCTGCCCGCCTCGCCGTCCCAGCCCCAGCTTCGGGCAGCGATCAATACCGTTATCGAAACACGCATATGCAGCGAGGCGATCTCAGACCTCGTGGCTCGATATGACAGCGTGTATGGCGGAGGACGTGGTTCGGAATTTGTGAGAGGGCCCTACCTGAGCGACCTCCCGAGAGCTGTGAAGGTGCGCCTGGCGGTCAATGAAGCGCCTGCAACGACGCAACCGACACCAGTCACCGCCCTCTCCTCGCCCATCTCTGAAATTAATAATAAAGATAGCAGGATCCAGCCTCAGTCATCAATAGTGAGTCCAATCACAGACGTGGAGACGCGGTCATACATTAATGGTAATTTCAAAACGACAGAAATCAATAACGACGATTTGAAATATTATCTGTCAATTGCATTGTCTGTGATGGTTGGAAGCACATTTATTTTGTTTGTAGTGGGATGTGGCTCGAGATACGTTGTCTTCAATTCGATAGGCGATGTAGGTATGACGGCTTCTGTATTCCTGACGCCTGTAGTAGTGCTTATAGCTGCCTCTTTGTCTTTCATTGCGTTCTCTCGCCGTGAAACTATGCCACCATTCGAAATAATCGCGATATCAAAATCAAATCCTATGTTGGCTTTAGTTATAATAGCGGGATGTCTAGTATGGATATGGAGTTTCTTCGGAACGATCGCCAGTTCCATATATTTCAACGGACCAATTGCGGGATCATTGATCGCTTGTATGAAGCTGTCTGCAACATTAATGTTAGTGATCGTATGGATTGGTTCGTTTTATGTTGAAGAGAATCACGGACCACGTCGATTAACCATTACTAAGATATTGCTAATCGGTTTCGCGATCTGGCTTGCATCGAAGTTTGTCAATGGTCCAAGAGTGATGGAAGCCCGAGTGAATAGTGGGGCTAGCGGTGACGGGGATCTTGTTCACGTGTGACCGTCCAGTGAGCAGAGACAGCTTTCTGAACTGACACGTCCTGTTGGACGTGAGTTGAGGTGCCCGAACGTGCCCCCTCCTTGACACGTGTCAGTCAGCCCCCTTTCGGTTGGATATCACGCCCCTCCTGGCATCTCAGAGTCAAAGTTACACGTTCTCCTCGCGACCGCCCGTGATACCATCCCGACGGGCAGCGATGGCAGGCATTCACCCTGGCGATTAGGTAGGAGAGAGTACTAGAATAGTAGCTGGCATGCTGGTGTTAGTCATCTTATTGATCACAGGCTTCCTCGTTTATAGGCTTACAGGAGTCTATATCGAAATCCGAACCCTTAGCCGCTGCTCTTTTCTCGGCATTACCAATCGCGTTTTCCATTGCTGCGGCGATGTCTTCACCTTGACCTTCGGCAATGATTGATCCACATCTCACCTCAAGTTGGCATGAGAAAGTTCTGCCTGTTCTTCTCCCAAAGGGCCCGACATAAATCACGTTCGGCTGGGAACGGGAGCCTAGGAGAGGAGCTGGACTGATAGTGTCGATTTGCACGGCAGGCGCTCCAATCATACCCATAACGACATACAAACCAAGAAACGCATTCATCTACACCTCCTAATAGGCTATAAATTCGTATGCATCGGCTTCGTAGGATGTCGAGACCCTGAAGAGTTTTTTTCCAGGTGTTCGGGGACTTGGGCCATCCTCAAAAATGAAATCAAGTCTCACTTTACCACTTACAGTCATCGATCTGTAGTCTGACGACTCTATTTCATCATTTTCGTTTAGTATTGATAGTAATATGTTTCCTTTGTGTATTTTTCCGTCATCATTAATAATCTTGCACGAGCCTGAAAGAGGCTCCCCAACACGCCAGCGACGCTTGCTGAGTCTGAGCTGTTCTACAGAACAATAGAGCGGCGTTGGACTGATTCCCTGCGCGCTTGTCAGCCCAGTTCCGAACGTTGCTCCAGCTAGAACGATTGCGCGCCTACTCAACCTGAGGCGATCTTTATTTCGGTATGTCATTGCAGGCTCCCCTCTGAACTTCTTTACCCACCGACTCGAAAATTAGTAGTAGCGACATTCAATGCCGAAATAACATTGAAATTTTTGTTTCCCTCAGACCTGGGGGCTGGCCCGTCGTCGAAGCTAATTGTTATCGTCGTACTTCTAGGAACAACGATTGTGATAGAACGAGAAGACTCAGTCCTTCCGCCCGCGCTGATCGTCAATGAAGTGCTACCATCCTGACCTTCAGACTTATTTTTGTTTTGCGAAATAAATCTTCCAACTAGATACTCACCGACTTCCCATGCTATTTTGGCAAGTTTTGGATTTTTAACGATGACGTTAACGAGCCCCCCAACGGCACCCCCTTGCCCATGACTTAGCCCCGGAGCCGCTGTAACGAGCCCTGTTGACAATATTCCCGTTACGAACGTTCTTCTACTAGCGAGTTTTTCTAATCTACTCTTATATTCTAATGACGTAAGAAACTCTGCAACTTCGATATCTGGCATGCCGACTGGTATGTCGTCTTCTATCACCCGGGCAGGGATGGAGATAAGCCGCATGTCAACCTCCAATCTCTCTACTTGGCTAAATTTTGTTGTAAAACATATTTTGTCAAGTGGTGAGAGTCGCCTTTTGAACGAAGGTCCGAATGTCCGGAGTTTCTGAAGTGATGAAAAGATACAAAAGTATCGATGGCTAAAATTTGGAACGTCAATTCGAATATATCGAAACCACAATTGGCGATCGCATCTTCTTCGATCGATATAATTGTTAAGTGTTGAAATAGGATTTATCATGCATATTATTTCTGAATCGATTTGGGTCGATCGATACCTATGTGGACGGCATGCAAAGCCTTAAACTCGGCAACGCGCCAAGATCCATCTGACGCACACTTGCGGCTACTCAGCCGGCGCTGCATCCTTGGCTGTTCGCAGGTCAGGGTGGGTGCATTGGTTCAAGGCCGGAGCGTGCGTCTCTATCTCGTCGATGGATCACCCACGGGCATCCTCACAGCAGAGATTATGAACTGGACGGGACACGCGCTGGTCGCTCCACGATCCCGTTTGGGTGAGGCCCTGAGCCGTGACGAGGCTAGCCGCACGGGCGTCTACTTCCTGGTGGGCGACGATCCTGACCAACCTACGAGGGCGCGGGTCTACGTCGGTGAGGGCGACAGCGTCATCGATCGTATCAAGTCCCATGCTAAAGACACATCGAAGGACTTCTGGAGCCGGGTCTGCATCGTCACGTCCAAGGATGCCAACCTAACCAAGTCCCACGTCCGCTACCTTGAACACCGTTTCGTAGAGCTGACGAAGGGCGCCGACCGAGCCAACCTCGCCAACGGCAACGAGCCCGGACGCAAGGCCCTCCCCGAGAGTGACATTTCGGATATGGAGTTCTTCATCTCTCAGGTGGAGGTGATTCTGCCAGTGGTCGGCTTCGATTTCCTCCGGCCCAAGGGACGCATCACCGCCCCTCCAGGTTCGAGCAAGGAGGCTAAGCAGGCCATTGCTCCGCAGCTTGAGCTGGTCTTCGCGAGTGACAAGCTTGGCTACAAGGCCATGGCAGTCGAGGTGGATGGAGAGGTGACCGTCCTCGAAGGTTCAACGGCGACCGCGAAGAGCGACTTCGCCAGCAAGGGGTACTCATCGCTACGTGACCAGCTCATTGCTGAGGGCCGCCTTGTGCCCGTGCCGGGATCGCAGCTACTGCAGTTCAAGGAGCCGGTGACCTTCACGAGCGCAAGCGCAGCAGCCGCGGTCATCGCAAACCGCAATACGAATGGCAGGACGGCGTGGCGCCTCGTGAGCACCGGTCAGACCCTCAAGGAGTGGCAGGATGCCCAACTTTGCAGTTAAGGCTGAGATGCCGGCCGCTCCACAGCTGTGACGTGCAATCCTAATTGCTATGGTTGGCGCTTGAGGTTGGTCGCGGAGTGGGTGAAGGCGCGCGAGGGGCACGGGCTTGACCGCGATCTGCCCCTTAGGAAAGCATCTCGTAAACCAGATCTCGAACCTCAGCGGCCGCAGGAGTTAGATCTAGCGCATTCCTAATATCTCTTCGTGCCGCTGAAAAATGTATATCCTTTCGAATTTCATAGGAAGCAGCAATGAGTGTGAGTTCACCGCCGAGGAACGCAAGCCTTGCATGCTTAGAGTTACTCGCGTCGTATTCTTGGATCGGAAGTTGCCATATATGTTTATGTACATGACGTTCATCTTTTCCATAAGACATAAGTGGTCTAAGCATCTCCGTTGTTGTCGGACAATTCAGAATACAACAAAGATAGTTTGCTTCTTCGACGGTTTGTACGTTGCACCAATAAAGATTGCTGTCAACGAATGTTTTTGGATCGTCCACTTTCGCTGCACTCAAGTGCATACCAGCTGTATTATATATAACCCGTATATGTGCCATCGGAAACTGTGAACTAAATTTACCCATATAATCAAGCTGTTTCATTAGAGACAGGTTTTCATTTGAGCGGTATGTATTCCATATGCGCTCTGCCTCGTTCCACCACGACGATAAACCTGGATAAACTTCTATTTCATCTTCGCCTTGCATCAAACGCTGTATGTCAACCGGGATAACTGCGTGCTGGCGACCGTAAATACGAAAAGGCAAAAGGTTTTCTCCGGAATAAAATGGCCTAATAAATCTCTCTTCCACAAATCCGGTTATGCTTGGGACTTCCTTCCAAGGTTTTTTCTCATTGACACTGCGCGAGGAAATCACCGAGTGAGTTCCCGCGACGTTACCAAGCAGTGGTGCTGGCCTTTTGTTAACTACAAAACAGACGCGTGGAGCAATGATAGCTCCTTGTCTGAATCTTGACATATATGGTGAGTTAATATTTCGCTGAAATTGAACAGCGACGCCTTGATTGCGTTGAATGTTTAGCTTTGCTTCACTCCATGAGACATTGCCTTGCAGCACCCGCCCAGACCATACTTCCATTGCGGTAGGCATTGCAGAGGCTAGATCACTTCTTGTGCCGAATATTACACTTGCCCCACGGGGGAAAAAATGAGGACGAATACGGCGAAGATCCCACGAAGTCTCGAATACGACTTGTGTCATATCATGGGCGCCTTCATAGATTCCAGTTCGGAATCCTCTATAGCTCTCGCGGTCAACAACTGCATTCGGCATCACCATGCCGAACCGACCGCCTATCCGTAAGTAGAGCTGTACAGCACGTGCGACAAACAATGCTGAAAGATCTTGATGCGTAGCGACTTCTGCTCCATGCCAGAGACCGCGTGCCTCACACATACGCTTAAATGTAGACTGCATGTTGGAGGTCATGTGCCGATAAGCCAGCCAGGGTGGGTTGCCGACTAGGGCCTGTCGTCACTTGATCCAGAGGAGCGTAGCGGCGAGGCAGAGGACGCCCATGAAGCTGACGGCAGTCTTCTCGTAGCGTGTGGCAACGGCCCGCCATTCCTTGAGGCGCGCCCACAGTCGCTCGACGATGTTGCGATTGGTGTAGATCCAGTCAGGACAGGCGAGCGGGGCCTCGTTGCTCTTGGTCGGGATCGCGGGCCGGGCCCCGGCGGTCCAGATCGCCTCGCGAAAGCCGTGGCTGGAGAAGCCACGGTCGGCCACCACCCACTTCGGCACCCCGGGCAGTTGATCGAGCAGCGGAAGGGCGTGGGGCAGTTCATGCGCCTGACCGGGCGCGAGGCGGAAACCGACGGGGCGGCCCCGTCCATCGGCGATCACGCAGGCCTTGGTGCCATAGCCGCCACGCGAGCGGCCAAGAGCTTCACGATGGTCTCGCTCGGCTCCAGATCCCCCCTTTTGGCCGCGCCCGCCGCCTTCTGGTGGGCTCGAATGTTCGTGCCGTCGAGAAACACCATGCCCAGCGCGACGCCGCGGCTCTGCACGAGGTCGAGCAGCCGCTCCCAGACGCCGGCGCGCGCCCAGCGGATGAAGATCTGGGCGGCCTGCCACCAGGGACCCAACTCGGCTGGAATGGCCCTCCAAGAGGCGCCGTTGTGATGCCGCCAGAGGATGGCTGAGATCGTGCGGCGCAGCTCTTGGGGCGGCGTCTTGCCTTTGGGCCGGCAGGCTTCCACCAGCGGTTCCAGTTCGGCCCACTGAGCGTCCGTCAGCATCGTGTCTCCTCGCTCAAAGCGGGGAAACGCTCATCCTCGCAGAGAGTTCAAGCGACAACAGGCCCTAGGACGTCGACCCTATTTGCTAAACGTGTCAGCCACATGGGTCGCGCGAGATTGCGCACATAGTATCCCCATATATGATCCCGCCCTTGATCATGAAGGCTACACATGATTCGGAATGTATGCTCAACGGTCTGGTGCGAAGCTTGCTGTATTCCAAGCCGTCGGAAAACCGGAGACATAGAAGGAACTTTGCTACCGGGTTGTCTGTTCGATGCCATATCAGCCATGCTCTGCACAAGCTGATCGAATACGTATGCGTTACTAAGAAGTATCTCAGGAAATCGAAGTTCTGCTGTAAAAAGCTCACGATTGTCTTCTACTTGTACAACGAGATTATCAGCTGACCATAAATCGGTCGCTTGCTCCTCCCATTGTACTGAGTCGCCTAAATACACAGGGATATGAATGGTTCCACGTTCAGGATGAGTTAGAAAATCTCTACCTATTGCAAGAATATATGTGACTCTGGCAAAAGTAACTGCTACTGGATGAAGGTCCATTCCGAATATAGATTTAGTGATACCTTGTATAATCTGAGGTACCGGAACATCATGTCTGACTGCGGTCGATATATATTTCTTAATTGCGTGGAATAAAAAAGTACCGGACCCGCATGCTGGGTCGAGCACTCGCTCTTGTAAGGGCTGCTGAACCGCTTCTTCCACTACTGCTTCTGCTAACCAATCTGGAGTATAATACTCTCCGAGCCGCTTCCTAGTCTCTGTGCCTATGATGGACTCATAAAGTACTTTCAGAACGTCTTGATTTACCGATCCCCAGTCAAATCGAGCTAAACGTCTAGCTAAAGATCTAGCAAATTCTTGACCTCTATTTAATTCAATAACCCAATCAAAGAAATCTTGTTCTACTACACCATATATTCCGCTATCTATAAACGTTTCACCTGCAAGCAGTCGCGCGGGATCTATTTGCTTGACATCAATGCCAATCACCGCATGGGCTATAATCTCAGCCGAATTGACTAATAACGTATGTTCAACAAAAAGTTCGTCCGTATCGTCGAACTGTGTACCCAATGTAGACGTGAGTAGGCGCGTCCATAACCCGCGTTTCATCTTTATAGACGGCAGGTTTTTATTTTCATTATACAATATAAGAAGTGTTGCTCTATCAAGAGCATGCGAACTACTGCCAGCGCCTAGACGAGCTGCTATCTCATTAGCTGTTGGACTAATGTTCTGAGCTGTAGCGAGAACCCCCTCTACCCATGCAAGAAGGCGAGGGAGATCATCTTCTGCGTTGCGGATCGTAATATCTGAAACCTGATGTAGCTTGCCAGCAGATAGATTGAAGCACAACCATTCGGCGCCGTCAGAAAGTATGCCCACATATCTACGGCCTGTTTGATTCGTTCTAGTCTCGACGTAACCGGCTAACTGGTTTATTGCTTCGTCCTTAGTTTTTCCACTTCGTAGATCGCGTTTCACCTCTATAACGGCCGATCCAAGTTCAATATCTATCCGGCGCCTGTCACCCAACGGTGACTCAAGAACTATATTCTCAATGTCGCCCTCACTTAGCGAGAGAGGGGCCGTAAGTAGAAACTGCCGTATGTCTGCTTGAACATCGGCTTCTGTTCTTACTTTCTGCCGGTCCATCAGCCGTTTAATAAGATCCTGCAACGAATGTCCTCCAGCAGAAGGCAGTGTGGCCGCAGCCCTATTTTCACCTTCATGGATAGTACGATTCCTTGGTTGACAATAGGTGTTTGATGGCCCGCAAAGGCCCACCCTTGACGCTTCCGGAGCGAGGGCAAGCGAAGATCGAGGCGCCTGGGGATATGCAAGCTCGCCTGGCTATGAGGCTGAACTATCATATCTCTTATGAAATGGCAGGCTCCCTGGGCTTGCTGTCTTGAGAAGGCGGACCGTAGAGTACGTCGGTCTGATCCGATGTCCCTGCCCCGCAGCCTCAGCACCTCCCCTCGCCTCATAGCTGTCTCCAGTCCAAGCTCGATCATCCGACAGATGGTGTGAGTTGCGGAATCGACTGAACGCCTCGCGCAGCTCAGCACATTCCCCTTGGTCCAGTCCCATTGAGCGTCCGTTAGTCGCCTGGGCTTGGTCGCGAGGGCGGATAGATTCTCGGGTGTCTGAGTGTCCCATGCATTCCGTGCGACATCGGAAGCGTGGCTCTGGGTTGCTAGTTCGCGGTGATGGTCGCCCGCTTGCGGTTGTGTCAGCCTTCGGCTCCCGTAGCTCGCCACCTTCCTGGTGAGGGCATTAGAGGAGATCATCGGCCGATGCTTCAGGACCAGCCGCGCTGCTACCTCCTTTCAAGCCCTGTGTATCCCGCGTCGCTAGTTTGGCAGCTACGTGTTCAGGCTTTGGGTGTGTATACCGGAACAGCATGGCCGGAGATCGATGACCGCTTACCATAGCCACCTCGGGCACGTTCAATCCAGCTTCAAACAGCCGTGATATTCCTTCGTGTCTGAGATCGTGAAAGCGAAGGTCGGGTATGCCCGCTCGCTTCCTCATGCGCTCCCATGCGAAACGGACTGCATTGTCTGAGATCGGAAAGACCCGCTCTGCATCTCGTTTCATAGCTGAGAGTGTCTGGATCGCAGTAGGTGATAGTGGGACCGTGCGTGGATGCCCGTTCTTGGTTCGAAGTATTTTGACCGTCCGAGCGTCGAAGTCGACATCTACCCAGCGGATCGATAGGAGTTCGCCTTTCCGCATCCCGGTCTCTATCGCCATGGTAATGAGAGGTCTTAGGTATGCGGCTGATGGTGTATTCAACGCGTCCTCAATCAGCGTTCCCTCGTTGTGTCTGAGTCTGCGTTCTCTCGATACGTTGCCCGTTGGAAGTTTGATCGAGCTAATTGGATTTCGAGGTAGTGCAATTCCCCACTCTCTGATTGCAACTTCAAAGCAATTATGAAGTACCGCGAATCGACGTTTCAGCGATGATGGTTTGAGGTGTTTTGATCTTTCATCGCGGTATGCACAGAGTTTGTCTGTTGTTAGACAATTAAGCTTTGTCTGAGCAATTGGATGTCTGAGAAGCGAGTTAAGATAGAATACCTCGCTCCGATGTCCTCTCTTGCGACTTGCTATCTCATCACGATATCGAGTGATCAAGTCTGAGAATGTGAGCTGGGTGATGTCGGTTGTCTGTGTCGCCAGCTCACCTCTGTCGGCTTGGATCTCCATCTGTCGTGCCCAAGCTTGAGCCTCTGACTTCTGAATGAATGAGCGACTAACGGACCCTTGCCCAGCCCTGCGTACCTGAACCTGCCATTTCCCGTTCCGTCTCCTGATCGTCGCCATAGCGTGTTCGGTCCCTGACTGTGACTGAGGCGTGACCGACTGACGAACTGCTGCTTCCTAGCGTGGCCGATATGGTAGGTAAGTGATTGAGAAGGCTGTAGATTACCGTGAACGCCGTCGACCGAGATCGGGTCGTCGAGGATCACCCGGTCGCCGCGCGAGCCGGTGATCGAGCCGGCCGAGACCGCCTCGCGCAAGCCGGTCGCCGTGGTCTCGAAGCGGCCCTTGCGGTTCTGGTCGCGGGTGAGCCGCACCCGTCCGCCCCACAGGTCCCGGTACCAGGGCGAGGTGATGAGGCGCCGGGTGCGCAGGTTGTCGCGCAAAGCCAGCCGCTCGGTGTGCGAGACCGCGACGGTGCGTAAAGAAGGGCGGTTCTTCGGCCCCCATTCCCAGGCCGGCCAGAACACGCCGGCGAGCAGGCTCTTCATCGTGCCGGGGGGCACGTTGATCAGGAGCCGGGTGATCTCCCCGGCGGTCACCGCTTCGAGATGGGCGCAGACCGCGTCGATGTGCCAGCCATGGATGTAGGGCGCGCCGGGCTCGATCACCGGCCAGGCCCGGCGCACGAAGCCCGCCAGGCTCTCCTCGCTATCGAGCCGGTCGAGGGCCCGGATCAGGGCCGGTGGGTTGTCGAGCCAGGCTCCCGGCATCGGAGACGCGTCCGGCTTGGGACAGGCGTTCGACGATGGCCCGGAGCTGGGCCCGCTGCCCCTCGTCGAGGAGGCGGAAGGCAGCTTCGGGGTCGGGGATCGCGGTCTCGTCACGGTGCCTCGCGTCCCCCTTGCCGTCCGCCTTGCCGTCCAGGTCCCAGGCCTGCCGCTCCAGGGCGATCCACAGCCGCGCCGCGGCGGCGAGGTCGCGCAGGGCGGCGACGCGCTTGTGGAGGATAGCCGCGCGGGCGAGCCCGCCCTCCTCCGCGCCGTCATCCGGCGCGGCCTCGGCCGTGGCGGCCTGGAGTTCGTCGAGGAGATGCAGGGTGAGGGCGGCGCCCTGCGCCACCACGATGCGGTGGCCGCCGAGCACGTCGCCCGGAAGCATCTCGCCTGAAGGCGCCTTGCTCATGGGCCCGTCACCCGAGGGGGCCATCTCAGAGGGGGCGACCCCCGGCAGGAAGGCCGGGGTCTCGCGCTTCCATCCTTCCGCCCGCGCCCGGCGCCGCAGCGTCGTCGGGCTGATGCCGAAGCGCCGCGCGATCGCGGGCCCGGCCTCCGGCTCCGCCCGATAGGCCGCCGCGATGCCCGCCCAGTCGATGACCCGCCGTGCCGAGAGCCTCTTGGTCGAGAATCTGTTGGCCATGTCGCCTCTTTGGGAAGTGGGAAGCGCGGCACGGCCCGGGGCTGACGGCTACCCCGAGGCCAGCGGACACGAGCCGCCCTTCGCCTCGGTGATGCCGTGGGCCGGGTCCGGGGACACATCCCCGCGTCGCGGGGCAGTCGAGCAGCCACGTCCCCGAGGGGCAGGCCGCAGACCCGGATAACCTGAAACCCTTGTACCCGCCCCGCCGATGTTCGTCAAATGTTCTCTTCGGCGGGGCGCAACTTTTCCGGCGGCTCAGTCCCGCGCGACCCGATCCTCGTCGAGCAGCACCGGGGTCTCGCGCCCGAACAGCGACAGGGCGACCCGGTAGCGCCGGCGGGCCGGATCGATCCCCTCGACCGTGCCGCGCAACGCCGCCAGCGGTCCGGCCGTCACCCGCACGTCGTCGCCGAGGGCGAAGAGCAGCGCCGTCACCGCCTCCGCGTCGCCGCCCTCCCCGCCACTGCCGTGGCCGGTGATCGCGTCGGCGAAGCCCTGGAGCACGGCGGGCGCGACGACCACGGCGCGACCGTCGCGGAACAGCACCCGGGCAATCCCCGGATGCCCTTCGACCCGCACGAGGTCGTCGTCGTCGCGCAATCCGACGAACAGCGTGCGGTGCAGGAGCGGCACCCGGACGGTGCGGTGGCGGCCTTGGGCCGAGGTCAGCTCGATCTCCTCCCGCGGCTCGAAGGTGGGGATGCCGGCATCGTCGAGGTCGCGGGCCGTCCGGGCGGCCCAGCGCGGCTTCGTCTCGGCGACGAGCCAGACCCGGTCGGCCGCCAGCACGATCCGGGCGGGCCGGATCCGCCGGCGGCGCCGGCGGCGGATCTCGGCTGTCCTCGCCGCCGGCGGGCGGTCATGCGCCAGGGCCTCGCGGCGACGGCGGGCGATGCGGCGTTTCTTCCCGCTCACGCCGCCCTCCCCGGCTGCCGCAGGGCGGTTCCGGTCAGGCCTCGCCGGGGCGATCCGGCGGCGCGTCGGGCGGGGCGATCCGCTCGCGGGCGGCCTCCCGCGTCAGCGCCTCGGTCGCGCGCACGATCCGGGCGCGCACCATCAGGAACAGGCCGACCCCCGCGGCGAGGGTCCAGAGCACGATCAGGGCAACCTTCATGCGTCCCTCCTGCACCGGCGCGGCGCGCGGCGCGACGGCTCTCCCTGGCGTCGCGCACCCGTTGCGGCGATTCGCCGCCGGAGCGATCAGGGCAGTCCCGGTTCGGATCGTCCGCCGCCGGCCCTGCCTTGCGCCAAGGAGCGGCCCCCTCGTCAGCGGCTCCCTCGTCAGCGGACCCGTCGTCGGGCAGCCCGCGTCTAGCGGCGAGGAAACGGTGGACCATCGGAGGACTCCCGCAACGAGGGGTACGGCGCCAGGCTGCCGCTGGGTTAGGGTGCAGGACGGGACCGGGATGAACAACGATGCTTGCCCGGTCCTGGCCGCGGTCCTTGCGGCAGCGGTAGCTACATGATGTAATGATTTTGCTCAATACCTCAAGTGTCGGGGAATTTCGCTGAGGTGATACAGTCGGGAGAGAACCGGGTCCGGGCCGCGCAAGGGGAGCGGCTGCGGCAGGCGCGCATCGTCGCCGGCTACCGCTCGGCGCGGGACGCCGCTTTGCAGAATGCCTGGCCGGAGAGCACCTACCGGGCGCACGAGGCCGGCACCCGGACCATCGGCCAGGACGATGCCGAGCGCTACGCCGCGCGCTTCCGCCGCGACGGCGTCGAGGTCACCGCCAAAGGTCTCCTGTTCGGCGACGACGATGCGCCGGAACAGCCCGCCGAGGGCGGCCAGGTCGTGGGAGTGAAGGGATTGATCAGTGCCGGCGGCTTGATCGACACCGGGGACGAGCAGCCCGGGCCGGGGGGCGACCTCTTCCGCATCACGGTGCCGTTCCCGGTGCCCTACGGCACCATCGCGTTCCGGGTCGCCGGCCTGTCGATGTATCCGAAATACGAGCCGGACGACGTGGTGCTCTGCGCCGAGGCGGGAGAGAGCCCGGAGCGCCTGCTCGACCTCTACGCCGCCGTGACGACGGCGGAGGGGCACCGCTTCCTGAAGAAGATCCTGCGCGGCTCGCAGCGGGGCACCTACCACCTGGAGAGCCACAACGCGCCGCTGATGCCCGATTGCCGCCTGTTCTGGGCCTCGGGCATCATCAGCACCGTGCATGCACAAGCCTGGAGCCGGTTCTGCACCCGCTCGAAAGCCGGCGGGTAGAAGGATCGCTGCGTCGTGCAGCGATCGTCGTCAGTCCGCCTGCGCGACCCGGGCCGTGCGGCGCTGCGCGGTCCAGCGGCCGGAGCACAGGGAAGAGACGTTCCAGGTGCCGGAGCCGGAATTGGCCTGGAGCCGGCCCGAGGCGGCGCCGCTCGTCGCGCCGTGGCGGACGGTGAGGCCGACATGGCCGTCCGGCCCGATGCGCCCGCTCACGGTCGCACCGCCCTCACCCGTCGAGGCGACCCGGACGTCGCCGTCGGCGATCGCGAGCGAGACGGAGTAGCGGCTGTCGCACATGCCCGATTCGGTGACGAGCTGCACCGACCAGGTGCCGTTATATCCCCGCCCCTCCGCCGCCGCCGGCTGCAGGCTGGCCGGCAGGGCGGCGCACAGGACGAGAGCGGCGACGGACGACTTGAGCATGGAACCCCCGATGATTGGTCGAGCCCGGCCGAAGGATCGAAGCCGGCTCGCTTCTTGACGCGTGGCAGGATGGTGCGCGTGGACCGCGACCGCCCGCGGCGCGAACATGGACGGTCGCGCGCTGGACGAGAAGCGATGTGGATGGGGGATCATTAACACAGGCAGAACGGCAGCAATATGGCGGGGCGGAGCGCTCTTGTGGGCGGATCGACTGGGCTATGGCCGCGCTTGCTGCCGTAAAGCTGTCTGGCGACTTGGCCGGTGTTTGCGTTCAGCTTGGGTTCAGCCCGGCAGGGTCGCGGCCATGCGCTTCCGTAATGCCTCGTCCGGCAGCGGGCCGGTGCCGGCGCGCAGGTTCGCCGCCATGTGGCCGGGATCGGCGGTGCCGGGGATGGCGCAGGTCACGGCCGGGTGGGAGATCACGAATTTCAGCAGGATCTCCGCCCAGGAGGCGCAGCCGAGTTCCGCCGCGTAGTCCGGCAGCGGCGTCTGCGCCAGGCGGCGCAAGAGCCCGCCGCCGCCGAAGGGACGGTTGACCAGCACCGCCACGCCGCGTTCCGCGGCGAGCGGCAGCAGGCGCGTCTCCGCCGCCCGGTCGTCGAGGGCGTAGTTGATCTGGAGGACATCCAGCCGCTCGGCCCGCAGCACCGCCTCGACGGCGTCGTAGGCGCTCTCGGTGTAGTGCGAGATGCCGAGGTAGCGGATCCGCCCCTCCGCCTTCCAGTCCCTCAGGGTCGGCAGGTGCGTGCGCCAGTCGAGCAGGTTGTGGATCTGCATCAGGTCGAGGCGATCGGTGCGCAGGAGCTGGAGCGAGCGCGTCATCTGCGCGAGTCCCGCCTCGCGGCCGCTGGTCCAGACCTTGGTGGCGAGGAAGGTCCGCTCGCGGGCCCCGGCCTCCGCCACGAGGTCGCCGGTGACGCCTTCCGCCCGCCCGTACATCGGCGAGGAATCGATCACCCGGCCGCCTTGGCGGAGCAAAGTCGCCACCACCTCGCGCAGGGGCGCACGCTCGGCGGGCTTCGCCCCCACGTCGAAGCCGCGCCAAGTGCCGAGCCCGATCACCGGCAGGGGCTCGCCGCTCGCCGGGATCGGCCGCCGGTGCAGCTCCGTTCCTTGCGCGGCGGCCCCGCCGCCGACCGCCGCCGTCAGCGCGGCGCCGAGGAAGCCTTGTCGGGTGAGCCCTGGCCGGGTCAGTCCGTTCTCTCGCGTCATCGCGTCTCTCCCCTGTCCGCGCCGCGCCTGTCGCGAAACGCCCGCGGGCATTCGCCGGTGCCCTTGGCGAAGAAGCGCGAGAAATAGGCCGGGTCGGTGAAGCCGAGGCTGTAGGCGATCTCGGCGATGCCGAGATCGGAATAGAGCAGGCTGCGCTTGGCCTCGAGCAGGCGGCGCTCGCGGATGATCCGGCCGGGGCTCAAGCCCGTCACCGCCCGGCAGGCGGCGCGCAGCCGCGCCTCGGTCACCCCGAGATCCTCCGCATAGGCGGAGAGCGGCCGCTCGCGGCGGTGATGCGCCTCGACGGCCTCGCGGAAGCGGGCGGTGAGCAGCGCCTGCGGGCCCGGCGGGGCCGGCGGCTCGCGCGTGGCGGCGAGACGGCGCAGGCCGGCGACCAGGAGCAGCATCAGGTGAGCCTCGACGGCGCCGCGCCGTCCCGGCGCCGCCCAGGCGAGCTCCCGGGCAAGCTCGGCCAGGGCCTCCTCGACCGGGCCCGGCTCCGGCAGGGTGAGCGAAGCGGGGCCGGCGAAGAGCGCCGCCAGCTCCGGCTCGCGCCCGCACAGGTCGCGCAGGTAGCGCGCCGAGAGGGTCAGCACCGCCCCCACCGTGCCGTCGGCGAAGCGGAAGCCGTGGGCGGTGCCGGCCGGGACCGCCAGCAGGCACGGCGCCGTGAACGCGGACCGCTCGGCCTCGGCCCGCATCTCGCCGCCGCCCTCGGCGATGAGCAGCAACTGATGCAGGCTCGAATGGACGTGGGGGCGGATGGTCCAGCGGTTCGGCCGGCTGCGATCGTCCAAGGCCTCGATGTGCAGGAAGCGGTCGTCGGCATCCCGGGGTGCCTCCCCGTAGAGGAAGAAATGCGGCACCGCAGGGGGTTGGGCAGGATCGAGGCGCATCGCGGGCGGGCCCTGGCGGGACGGGCGGGGACTTCGAAAAATCCAACTTTTCCCTCGCCCCGTCCATCGTCAACCGGGCTGGCGCGGTTCACCTTTCCGCCATCGAGCGTCCACCGCCGAGACGGTGGCGCCAAGATTCAAGGAAACGCTCAAGGACACGCGGATGCGCACGAAGGTCGCCATCATCGGCGCCGGCCCGGCCGGCCTCTTTCTCGCCCACCTGCTGGCCCGCGCCGGGATCGACGCGGTGGTGCTGGAGCGGCGCACCCGCGACTACGTCGAGGGCCGGGTGCGGGCCGGCGTGCTGGAGCAGGGCACCGTCGCGTTGATGGAGCGGCTCGGCCTCGATGCGCGGCTCAAGGCCGAGGGCCTGGTCCATACCGGCACCAACCTCGCCTATGACGGCGAGATCTTCCGCGTCGACATGGCGGCCCTGACCGGCGGCGCGGCGGTGACGGTCTACGGCCAGCAGGAGGTGATGCGCGACCTGTTCGACGCCGCCGGGCCCCGCGGCGTCAGAATCGTGTTCGAGGCCGAGGACCTGCGGCTCGACGGCCTGAACGGCGACAGCCCGAGCGTCACCTACGTCAAGGACGGGGCTGCACACACCCTCGCCTGCGACTTCGTCGCGGCCTGCGACGGTTTCCACGGCGTCGGGCGGGCGGCGATCCCGGCCGACGTGCTGAAGGTCTACGAGCGGGTCTATCCCTTCGGCTGGCTCGGCATCCTGGCCGAGGTGCCGCCGGTCAACCACGAGCTGATCTACGCCAACCACGCCCGGGGCTTCGCGCTCGCCAGCATGCGCTCCCCGACCCGTAGCCGCTACTACGTCCAGGTCGGTCTCGACGAGCGGATCGAGGACTGGCCGGACGAGCGCTTCTGGGACGAGGTCGAGACGCGCCTCGGGCCGGAGGCCTCGGCCGGGCTGGTGCGCGGCCCCTCCTTCGAGAAGAGCATCGCGCCCCTGCGCAGCTTCGTCGCCGAGCCGATGCGCTACGGCCGCCTGTTCCTGGCGGGCGACGCCGCCCACATCGTCCCGCCGACGGGGGCCAAGGGCATGAACCTCGCGGTCTCCGACGTCGCGATGCTCGCCGAGGCCCTGAACCTGCACTATGCCGAGCGCGACGCGTCCGGCCTCGACGGCTATTCCGCCCGGGCGCTCGCCCGGGTCTGGAAGGCCGAGCGCTTCAGCTGGTGGTTCACCGGCCTCACCCACCGCTTCCCCGACATGGACGACTTCGCCCGGCGGATGCAGGTGGCGGAGCTGGCCTATATCCGCGGGTCGCAGGCGGCGCAGACGGTGATCGCGGAGAATTATGTCGGGCTGCCGCTGCGCTGAGCCGAACCGTCCTCGGCACGGTGGACCGAGAGCGGGATCTGCATCGTTTGGTGCCTCAGGCGGCGCGCACCCGCGCGAGGAAGCGCTCGACCTCGGTACCGAGATGCTCGGATTCGCGCGAGAGGTCGGAGGCCGAATCCAGCACCTGCCGGGCGGCCAGGCCGGTCCGCTCCGACGCCCGGGCGACGCCCGCCACGTTGCCGGTGACCTCCTGGGTGCCGGCCGAGGCCTGCGCCACGTTGCGGACGATCTCCTGCGTCGTCGCTCCCTGCTCCTCGACCGCCGCCGAGATCGTCGCCGTGACCGTACTGATCTCGCCGATGCGGGTCGTGATCGCGGTGATCGCCCCGACCGCCTGCTCGGTGACGACCTGGATCTGGCCGATCTGCTGGCTGATCTCGTCGGTGGCCTTGGCGGTCTGGGTGGCGAGCTCCTTGACCTCGGCGGCGACCACCGCGAAGCCACGCCCCGCCTCCCCGGCCCTCGCCGCCTCGATCGTCGCGTTGAGGGCCAAGAGGTTGGTCTGCGAGGCGATGGTCGCGATCATCCCGACCATGTCGCCGATCCTGCTAGAGTTGCGCGTCATCTCCTGGACCAGCCGCATGGTCTCGTCCGCCTCGGCCACGGCCCGTCCGGCGAGATCGGACGAGGCCACGATCTGCCGGCCGATCTCCTGGACCGAGGAGCCCAGCTCCTCGACGGCCGCCGCCACGGTGTCGACGTTGGTGGCCGCCTGCTCCGCCGCGGAAGCCGCGGAGGTCGACTGGCCGGCGGTCTCGGTCGCGGTGGCGGTCATGCTCCGTGCGGTGCCCTCGAGAGCGGTCGCCGAGGCCGAGACCTTGGCGACGACGGCGCCCACCGCCTCCTCGAAGGCATTGGCGACCGCGCGCATCCCGGCGCGCCGCTGCTCCTCGGCCGCGAGACGGGCCTGCTCGGTCTCGCGCTCCAGGGCGCGGCCGCGCTGCATGGTGTCGCGGAAGACCTCGAGCGCGGCGGCCATGCCGCCGATCTCGTCCCGGTGATGCGCGCCCGGCACCGCGACGGCGAGATCGCCGTCCGCGATGCGCCGGGTCGCCGCCGCGAGGGTATGGATCCGGCCCGCGATCCAGACCTGCGCGATCGCCGCCCCGATCAGCGTCAGGAGAATTCCGGCGATCGCGAGCGTGCAATGCACCGCGAAGGCCTGCCGGGCCCGTGCCGTCTCCGCATCGGCGGCGGTCGCCGCGGCGTCCATCAGGGCGAGCGCCGTCGCGGCGATGGCCGACTGCCCCTTGGCGGCGCCTTCGAGCCACGCATCCATCGGGGCGATGCTCGGCTTCCGCCCGGCCTCGACGGTGGCCAGGATCTCTGCCCGCTGTGACCCCAGGACCCCCTCGAAATACTCGGCGGTGGCGGTCCGGTAGGCGGATTGGACCAGGCCCGAACGGTTGGTCGAGAGCAGGGTTCCGACGAGATCCCAGGTCGTCCGTCCCTGGATCTCCCGGGCGCGCAGGGCCGGGCCGTCCGTCGGCAGGGGCAGCCGGTCGCCGGAGAGCAGCATGTTGACCGCCAGGAGCTGCTGCCCGGTCAGGTTCCGGAGCGACCCGATGATCGCCTTCGTGGCGATGGTCGATTCCTGCACCGGGTCGAGCTGCCTCAGGGTGGTGTCGGCCTGGGCCGACATCGTGTCGATCAGGGTGAGCAGGCGCCCGCCGACCTCGTTCAGCTGGGCGAACAGGGCCTTGTCCCGGCCGGCCATCGGCCGGTCGAGATCGGCGTCGATCCGGCCGCGCAGAGACCTCCAGGATTCGGCGGCCGCCGCCAGCTCCTCCGTCGCGGCGGCGAGGGCCGGATCGTCGATGGAGCGCGAAGCCGCCGCCGCCTCGCCCAGCGCCCGATCCACCGGCCCGCGGGATTCCAGCGCCACGCGCCGCGACACCCGGTTCGCTTCCGGTGCGAAGCCGAGGCCGGTCATGCTCCAGCCGCGCTCGCTGCGGAAGGAGGCCAGGCCTTCCAGCATGGACCGGCTGAGCTTGATGTAGCGCCCGGTCAGGTCCGCTTTCTCCTTCGCGCCGAACGCGGCGCTCAGGTTATAGACCGAGGAAACGACGATGATCGCTCCAAAAATAAATATTATTGCTCCGAGTACGTTCCGGACAGTCAGATAACGCATGGTGAAGCTTTCCCCGATCTAGGGGGAGTAATAATATGTCCTTGTTAAAGAATTAGTTGACGCAACGGAGCCTGAGATGTCGTCGCAATGCGGGCCGCGGCCGGCTCAGGCGGGTCCGCCCTCCTCCCGGCGGATCAGCTCGCCCGCCACGTCGCCGAGCCGCGGCGCCGGCTCCCGCGTGAAGGGCAGCGGCCGGCACACGGCCAAGGCGGCCAGCCCGAAGCGCGCCGTCATCAGGCCGTTGAGCACGCCCTCCCCGAGCTTCGCCGAGATCCGCGCCGCGACCCCTAGGCCCAGCACCTGCTGCACCAGGCTGTCGCCGACCGCGACGCTGCCGGTGACGGCGAGATGGGCGAGCGCCGCCCGGGCGAGGCGCAGGAAGCCGAACAGGCCGGGCCGCCCGCCATAGATGGTGGCGATGCGGCGAAGCAACCGGACCGCCGCGAAGATCACGAAGCCGACATCGACGATCGCCCGCGGGCTCAAGGCCGTCACCGCCGAGACCTGCTTGGCGGCCTCCGCCACCGCCGCCTTGGCGGAGCGGTCGAGGGACGCCAGCAGTTCGGCCTCGGCGATGCTGATCCGGTCCTCGACGTCGAGGATCTGGTCGTCGAGGGCGGCCAGCCGCGCGCGCGCCGCCGCGGCCGCCGGTCGCCCGGCGTAGAGGCCGGAGATCTGTCGCACGACGGCCTTGGCGGCGCTGTGGTCGCGGGAGCGGAGCGCGTCGAGGGCCTCCTCGCGCAGGGTCTCGATGCGGCGCTCGCGCAGAACGCCCGCCACCTCGCGCCAGACGATGGCCGCGAGCGCCACCACCGCCACCGCCAGCAGCACCAGAGCCAGGATGCCGAGCCAGGGCGCGGCGGCGAACAGGTCGGCGATCAGGCGCTCGACCGCGAGGCCGATGCCGAGGGAGGCGAGGCCGCCGAGCGCTGAGAGCAGCAGCGTCGCCCAGGGCGCACGCGAGCGCGGCGCCACCGGCACGGCGACGCCGTCGGCGGCCTCGACGATCTCGAACGGCTCCTCCACCACCCGCACGCCGTCGGCGAGCGCCGTCTCGGTGCCGGGCGGCGGCGGGGCGGTTGTGGTCTCCGTGCCGGCGGGGGGCAGGCGGAAGGCGCGGGGCTTCGGTGTGGGGGTATTCGTCATCGAAAGCCTCAGGCCAGGCGGTCGCCGATCAGGAAGTGCAGCGCGCGGTCGAGGCGGATCTGCGGCAGGCGGCCCGGACGGCCGAGGGCGTCGCGGGCGACTTGCGGCGGGCGGAAGCGCGGGAAGCGCAGCGAGCCCGGGGGGACGGCGCCCTCCAGCACGGCTTCCGGCCGCTCGGGCAGCTCGCCCGGGAAGATCGCGGCTTCCGTCTCACCGTCGAAGGTCTCGCCGTCGATGCTCTCGCCCGCCTCCGGCGTGCCGGCCACCGCCCGGAAGGCGTTCGGCCCGTCATGCACCACCGTCTCGCGGGTCGAGCGCACCGAGGCCAGCGCCTGGGTGCTGACATGGGCGCCCGCGGCTTCCGTGCGGCGCAGGGACCGGGCGACGAGGAGGCGCAGGAGCGCATCGAGCCGGTCGTGACTGGAATGGTGCAGGTGGTCGGCCTTGGTGGCGGCGAACAGGATGCGGTCGGCCCGGGGCGCGAAGAAGCGCGACAGGAGGCTGTTGCGCCCGACCCGCAGGCTCATCAGCACCCGGTCCAGGGCCTCCTCCAGCTCGGCCAAGGCCGCCGCCCCGGCATCGACCGCCGCCAGCACGTCGACGAGCACGATCTGGCGGTCGATGCGCTGGAAATGGTCGCGGAAGAACGGCGTCACGACCCGGTGCTTGTAGGCCTCGAAGCGGCGCTGCATCAGCCCCCCGAGGCTGTCGGGGTTCACCGGACGATCGAGGATCAGGGGCGCGAAGGTCAGCGCCGGCGAGCCCGCGAGGTCGCCCGGCATCAGGAAGCGGCCCGGCGGCGTGGTCGCCACCGCCTCGGGACCGGAGCGCACGGCGGCGAGATAGACCTTGAACGCCTCGCTCGCCCGCTCGGCCACGATCTCGTCGAGGGGCTGGTTGGGATCGAGCGCCCGCAGCGAGGCGAGCCAGGGCGCCGCCATCGCGGCCCGGCCGGGCCGCTCGGCAGCGGCGATCGTCTCGCGCGACCAGCCCTCGTAGGTCTGCTCGATGAGGGCCAGGTCGAGCAGCCACTCGCCCGGGTAGTCGACGATGTCGACCATCAGGCTCGCCGGACCGGTGCGCCAGCCGCTCTTGCGCTCGTAATCGATCTCCAGCCGCAACTGGCTGATCCGGTCGGTCGAGCGCGGCCAGCGGCGTGCCTCGGTCAGCGCCGCGAGGTGGTCCTCGTAGGGGAAGCGCGGGATCGCGTCGTCGGGCTGCGGCACCAGGCGGGCCCGGCGCAGGCGGCCCTCCTGCGAGGCGCGGAGCGCCGGCAGCGGGTGGAGGCCGGTGAGCTGGTGCACGAGCGCGGTGGTGAACACCGTTTTCCCCGAGCGCGCGAGGCCGGTGACGCCGAGCCGCACCGTCGGCTGGACCAGGAGGTCGTTCGAGGCTTCCGCCAGGGAGCGCGTGGCCTCCGTGACGGACTTGGCGAGGGAGCCGGCACGCGCGGCGAGGTCGATCAGGGGCGGCACGCGGTACGCTCTCGCTTCATGTCGGTCCCGAGGTGGCGCGGAGGACGGGCTTCCGCAAGGGCCTAAGGCGCCGCCTCGGCCTGCCGGCTCGCCGCTCCGCGCTCGGCCTCGGCCCGGGCGATCGCCGCGGCGACGAGGGCCGGGCTCGCCCGCAGGGCCCCGAGCTCGACCGAGGACATCGCCAGCAGCACCGGGGCGAGGCGCGCGGTGGCGTGGCCGTCGGGGGTGAACAGGCCGAGATCGTCGCCGGGCTTCACGCCGACGCTGCCGGCGATGCGGGCGGCGTAGTTCTGGATCCGGATCTCGTCGGAGCCGCACAGGGGGGCGGGCGGGCGTAGAGCGGGCGGCAGGGACGAGGCCGGGGCGATCGCGAGCGTCGGCAGGGCGGCGGCCTCCGCGGCGAGGCGGGTGCCGTCGAGGATCCGGCCCGGCTCGATCGCAGCAGTGGGGCGTGCCGTCTCGCCGATGCCGGTGGCGATGGTGGGCAAAGGCGGCGCCTTGACGGCGCGCACGGGTTGGCGCGGCCGGCCCTGCATCCGTGCCAGCGCCGACCAGGGCTGGACCCGCAGGGCGTTGCCGGCGGCCGGCCGGGCCGGAGCGCGCACGATCCTGCGCGGGACGCCGCCGCGGCCGTGGGTGGCGAGGAACCGCGCCCGCAGGGTGCGGCCGAGGCCCTGCGGGGCGAGAGCCGCCAGCGCCGGCGACGCGGTCCGCGCGGGCGCAGGTCCGCGCCCCGGGGCGACCGTCCGGGCGGCGACCGGGGCGGCGCATTCGGCGGGCGCCCAGCGGCGGACGATCGCCAGGGCCGAGCGGCGCCCGTACTCACCGTAATAGCGCCTGAGCAGCGACACCGCGGCATCGGCCCCCTGCCCGGCCGTGGCGAAGCCGGTATGGCCCTCCTGGTCGCCGCCGATCTCGCCGTCCCAGCCCGCCCGCTTGATGCACCAGTAATTGTTGAGCTTGACGCAGCGCGCCACGAAGGCCGGATCGGTCGGCGCCGCCCAGGCGGTCCAGGCGAGGGAGAGCGGCAGGAGCCCGTCCTTCGTCTCGCCGCGCCAGTTCGACACCGCCCGCGCCTCGGGCCGGTAGGCCGGCCTCTCGCGCTCGGGCGCCGCGAGGGCCGTGGTGGCGGCGAACCCGTCGCTGAGGCGCGCGGCACCGTCCCGCACCAGGGCGGCGGTTGCGTCGGCGGCGGGGCCGGCCGCGAGGCTCAAGGCGAGGAAGGCGGCGAGGATCACGGGGCCCGCGGGTCTCCGTTCAAGGCTTGGCTCTCTCAAACGGCTCCGCGGCGATCCGGTTCGCCAAACCCTGCCCTCACTCGCGTCCTGCCCTCACTCGTCCTCGCCGTGTCCGAGGCTCTTCGGGGTCACGAACCGCTCGATCGTCCCCTCCCCGGCCTCGACCTTGGCCCAGGACTCCACGGCTAAGTCGATCACCGCGACCGCCGCCGTCGGGTACTTCTTGGTCAGCGTGCGCCGCGCCTCGCTCGGCTGGCCGAGCAGCCGGGCGAGGTCCTGGAGGCCCGGATTGTGGCCGATCATCAGGGCGGTCGCGACCTCGTCCGGGATGGAGCGCACCACGTCGAGCAGGCGCGAGACCGGCGCCTCGTAGATCTGCGGCACGGTCTCGTCCGCCACCGCCCCGAGGGCCGGCTTGACGAGGTCCCAGGTCTCCTGCGTACGCCGGGCCGGCGAGACCAGCACCCGGTCGGGGATCAGGCCTTGCGCGGCCAGGTAGGCGGCCATCTTGGGCGCGGCCTCCTGCCCGCGGGGGCTCAGCGGCCGGTCGGGATCGGCGACGCCCTCCGGCCAGTCGGACTTGGCGTGGCGGAGCAGGATCAGGCGGCTCATGGCGTCAGCGTCCCTCGCGGCGGCTCAGGAAAGCGAGCTTTTCGAACAGCCCGACATCCTGCTCGTTCTTCAACAGCGCCCCGTGCAGCGGCGGGATCAGCTTGCGGGGGTCGCGCTCGCGCAACTGCTCGGGGCCGATATCCTCGGCCATCAGGAGCTTCAGCCAGTCGAGCAATTCGGAGGTCGACGGCTTCTTCTTCAGGCCCGGCGCCTCGCGCACCTCGAAGAAGACCCGCAACGCTTCCTCGACCAGGCGCTGCTTGATGCCCGGGTAATGCACCTCGACGATGGCCTTCAGCGTGTCGGCATCCGGGAACTTGATGTAGTGGAAGAAGCAGCGGCGCAGGAAGGCATCCGGCAGCTCCTTCTCGTTGTTCGAGGTGATGATGACGATCGGCCGGCGCGCCGCCCGCACGGTCTCGCCGGTCTCGTAGACGTGGAACTCCATCCGGTCGAGTTCGAGAAGCAAGTCGTTCGGGAACTCGATGTCAGCCTTGTCGATCTCGTCGATCAGCAGCACCGGCCGCTCGGGGGCCGTGAAGGCGTCCCACAGCTTGCCGCGGCGGATGTAGTTGGCGATGTCGGAGACCCGCGGGTCGCCGAGCTGCGAGTCGCGCAGGCGCGAGACCGCGTCGTACTCGTAGAGGCCCTGCTGCGCCTTGGTGGTCGACTTGATGTGCCAGGTCAGCAGCGGGGCGTTCAGCCCACGGGCGATCTCCTCGGCCAGCACGGTCTTGCCGGTGCCCGGCTCACCCTTGACGAGGAGCGGACGCTCCAGGGTGATGGCGGCGTTGACCGCGACGGTGAGGTCGCCGGTGGCGACGTAGCTCTCGGTTCCGGTAAAGCGCATCGGGCTCGCGTCACGTCCTTCAGGGGGATGGTCCCGAACCTATGCGGCGAAGGCGGCGCTGGCGAGCCCTGCCCGTCTCACAGCTTCGACGGATCGAACCACACGCAGCTGCGGGCGATCACCGCGAAATTCACCTCCGAGCGGGCCGGCTGGGGCAGCAATTCGCCGTCGATCGCCACGGTGGTCTGGTTCGAGGTGGCGCCGTCGCCGAAGGTCTGGGGCCGGGTGACGTAGCAGTACTGCTTCTCGGGCTTCTGCTCGTCGCCCTTGAAGTTCCAGCCGGTGACGATCGAGCCGTCGAGATAGGGCACGGTCTTGAACACCGTGAAGCTCGTGCGCACGGCGGCCGCGGCGCTCGCGGGCGCCTCGGTCTTGCCCTGGTTGCCGGTGAGCGCGGACACGTCCGGACGGCCTTTCCCCGCCGCCGGCACCCCGCCCTCGATCTTGAGGGTGTTGTCGGTGAGCCGGACCTCGCCGCTCGTCTTGAGCGTCGTGGTCTCGAGGGCCTGGGTCAGGGCTTTGGCGAGCTTGTCGGAGGCGTTCCCGACCTCGTTCATCGTCGCGTAGCCGTAGAAGGCGGCGCCGAGGCCAGCGCCGGCGAGCCCGACGAACGCCCCGAGGCCGATCGCCCGGAACAGGAAGGCGCGGGCGTTGGAGATCCGGGCCTCGGCCCGCAGGCGCCCGTTGACGTGCTGGGCGAGCGCGACGTTCTCCGGCGTGCCCGGTGCGAGGTAGCTCACGGTCTCGGCCTCTCGATGCGGTCGTCGTCGCGCGCCGGCGGCGGCGGGGGCGTGCCGGCTTGCGGCACAGTCGGCGAGCGGCGCTGGTCGAGGGGGATCGCCGCGCCCGAGGCCACCGCGGCCTCGCGCATCGCCCGCTGCGCGTCCTGGATCTGGGTCGCGCTCTCGGCCATCTGGTTGAGGAGGAGCGGCACGCCCTCCGCGTGCATCATCGCGTCGAGGTCGTCCTCGTCGCGGTAGGTCTTGCGCACCTGCACGGCGCAGAGCGCGAGCAGCGTCGAGGCGAAGGCGGCGCAGAGCGCGGGCGCGAAGACGAAGATGCGCAGGAAGGCGTGGACCTGCTGGTCGGTCACGTCGACCGGATCCGCCCCGTAGACCATCGCGGTGAAGGAGTGGAGCTGCGAGCGCCGCACCGCGTCGCGATACGCTCCTTCCGCCTCCGTCACCCGGCGGTCGGCGGCGGCGCGGTCGAGCTGGGCCCGGGCGGCGCGGGCTTCCGTCAGGTTCCTGGCCACCACCGCCCGCTCGTCGCCGGCGGATTTCATGCTGCCCGCGATGGTGGCGGTGCGCGGATCGGTGACGCAGCGCAGGTAATTGTAGCGCTTGCCGCGGCTGTTGGTGCCCGACAGACGCTCACAGCGCTGGCCCGGCAGGCCGGCGAGCTGGGACGAGGCCTCGGTGGTGCGCTTCTCGAGCGCCGCGGCCTCCGCCGCGTATTGCGCCACCCGGGCGTCGGCCTGGGCGATGCGGTTGTCGATCGTGCCGCGGTCGGCCTCGGCTTCCTTCAGGGTGGTGCGGGCCTTCGAGGCTTCGGCGAGGCGGGGATGGAACATCATCTCGCCGAGCTGCGACACCGACTTCGTCGTGACGCCGGCCGCCATCACGATGCCGACGATCGCCAGGCTCTTGATCAGCCAGTCGCGCTGCACCCGGATCAGGATGCCGAGCGGCACCCGGCACAGCTCGATCGCCGCGTAGACGATCGGCGCCAGCAGCATGAACCAGAAGCTCTGGTCGTTGCGGTCGGCATACGTCTCGGCGAAGAACCAGGCCCCGGCGAGCGAGGTGCAGATCACCAGCGCCTCGACCAGGTAGGCGATGGCGACGTAGCCCCAGCGGATGCGGTAACCCTTGCGGATCGCCCGCTCCTGCTTCCAGGCATCGGTCTCGTCGGTCCAGGCGCGCTTCTCGCGCACCACCACCCGATCGGGAGGCTGTCGGCCCATCTCGGCTCCTCGTCCGGCCACCCGGCAGCGGCCGTGTACACGGAATCTCAATCCTTCACGCTATGCGGGTTTTGCGCCGAAAATGCGCCCTCTGCGAGCCGGGCTTGCCGCGGCGCAGCGTCCGGGTCGTGCTTTACGCACCGCAAAACGCTGTGGGCCGCGTTAGAACTGGCGTGTGGCGCGGTCGTCGCGCCGAAAACCGACGCCGCCAAGCGGCGTCGCCAGACCGGAGCGAGGCCCCGCATGTCGGACGACCGCTACCACAAGGACAGGTTGGGCAACCGCCGCCTGGCGCCTGAGACCCTGATGGTCGGCTACGGCTATGACCCCGCCCTCTCGGAGGGGGCCGTGAAGCCGCCGGTCTTCCTCACCTCGACCTTCGTGTTCACCTCCGCCGAGCACGGCAAGGCGTTCTTCGACTACGTCTCGGGCCGGCGCGAGCCGCCGGCCGGCGAGGCGGCGGGGCTGGTCTATTCCCGCTTCAACCACCCCAACAGCGAGATCGTCGAGGACCGCCTGGCGGTGTTCGAGGAGGCGGAGGCCGCTTTGCTGTTCTCCTCCGGCATGTCGGCAATCGCCACCGTGATCCTCGCCCATGCGCGTCCCGGCGACGTGGTGCTGCACTCCCAGCCGCTCTACGGCGGCACCGAGACGCTGATCGCCAAGACCTTGGCGGGGTTCGACATCGGCGCGGTCGGCTTCCAGGACGGCACCGACGAGGCAAGCGTGACGGCGGCGGCCGAGGCCGCGCAGAGGCTCGCGGAGACGAATGGCGGGCGCGTCAGCGTCGTGATGGTCGAGACGCCGTCGAACCCCCTGAACACCCTCGTCGACCTCGCTCTGGTGCGGGCGAGTGCCGACCGGATCGGCGCCCGCCAGGGCGGGCAGGCGCCGGTCGTGGTCTGCGACAACACCCTGCTCGGTCCCCTCTTCCAGCACCCCCTGCGGCACGGCGCCGACATCTCGGTCTACTCGCTGACGAAGTATGTCGGCGGCCATTCCGACCTCATCGCCGGGGCGGCGTTGGGTGCGGCGGCCCGGATGAAACCGGTGCGGCTCCTGCGCTCGGCCATCGGCACCCAGCTCGATCCGCATTCGTGCTGGATGCTCGGGCGCTCGCTCGAGACCCTGACGCTCCGGATGGAGAAGGCCAACCGCAACGGCGAGCTCATCGCCGAGCGGCTGCGCGCCCACCCGAAGGTGACGCGGCTGCATCATCTCGGCCATCTCGAGCCCGGCTCGGGCGCCGCCCGGGTCTATGCCGCGCAATGCGCCGCCCCCGGCTCGACCTTCTCGTTCGACGTCGCGGGCGGTGAGCCGGAGGCATTCCGCGTGCTCAACGCGCTCCAGCTGTTCAAGCTCGCGGTGAGCTTAGGGGGCACCGAATCGCTCGCGAGCCACCCGGCCTCGACCACCCATTCGGGGGTGCCGAAGGCGGTGCGCGACCGGCTCGGCATCACCGACGCGACGATTCGGGTCTCGATCGGCATCGAGCATCCGGAGGACCTGGCGGCGGACCTGGAGGCGGCGCTCGCGACCCTGGGGTGAAAAGCGCCGGCTTTCCGCCCGTTTTGGCTTGCCCCGACGGGGCCCCTCCGCATGATGGCCGCCCGAGTCCCGGCCGCCTTGCGTCGGGGCAGCCCCACTCGCGATCCGAAAGGCCCCGCTGCTCCCGATGACCGAGCACGCCGCGTCCGGCTCCTACAAGGAGGTCATCCTGTTCCTGGTCACCGCCGGGATCGTGGTGCCGTTGTTCCATCGCCTGCGCGTCAGCCCGGTCCTCGGCTTCATCGGCGCCGGCGCGCTCCTCGGGCCGTCGGGCCTCGGGCGGCTCACGGAATCCGTGCCGTGGCTCGGCGCGGTGACGATCTCGAGCCGCACCGAGATCGCGCATCTCGCCGAGCTCGGCGTCGTGTTCCTGATGTTCATGATCGGGGTCGAGTTGTCCTGGGAGCGGCTGCGCATCCTGCGCCGCCTCGTCTTCGGCCTCGGCTCGCTGCAGGTGGTGGTGTCGAGCCTCCTCGTCGGGGCGGTGCTGATGGCGCTCGACGTGCCGCCCCTCGCCGCCATCCTGGTCGGGCTGGCGCTCGCCCTCTCCTCCACCGCCATCGTGCTGCCGGTGCTGGCCGAGCAGAAGCGGCTCAACACGCCGGCCGGCCGGGCGAGCTTCGCGGTGCTGCTCTTTCAGGATCTCGCCGTCGCCCCGGTCCTGTTCGCCATCGCGGTGCTCGGCCGCAAGGACAGCGACGCGGTGACCGGCCTCGCCCTGGCGCTCGGCCAGGCCGCGGTGGCGCTCGCGCTCCTCGTCGGCGCCGGGCGGCTGGGCCTGAGGCCGCTGTTCCAGCTCGTCGCCCGCACCCGCAGCCCCGAACTCTTCATGGCCGCCTGCCTCCTCGTCATCGCGGCGACGGCGTTGGTCGCGGCGGGGAGCGGCCTGTCGATGACGCTCGGCGCCTTCGTGGCCGGGCTGCTCCTCGCCGAGACCGAGTATCGCCGGGCGATCGAGGCGACGATCGACCCGTTCAAGGGCCTGCTTCTCGGCGTGTTCTTCGTCTCGGTCGGCATGGGGATCGACCCGGCAGTGCTGATGAAGACGCCGCTCACCATCCTCGGCCTCGCCCTCGGGCTCCTCCTCCTCAAGGGCGGGGTCATCTTAGGCCTCGGCACGGTCCTGCGCCTGCCCCGGGCGGTGGCGCTCGAATCCGCCCTGCTGCTCGGGCCCGGGGGCGAGTTCGCCTTCGTGCTCGTCGGCAGCGCGCTCGCCGCGGGCCTGGTGCCCGAGGATCTCGGCCAGGCGGCGCTCGTCGTCACCACCGCCACGATGGTGATGATTCCCGGCCTCGCGGCGCTCGCCCGCCGCCTCGGCCGGCGAATCGACCGGACCGATCTCGGCCGCGCCCGGGCCGAGCCGCCGCCGCCGGAGCGCCAGCCCGGCCGGGTGATCGTCGCGGGCTACGGCCGGGTCGGCCGGCTCATCGCCGAGATGCTGGCCCGCCACAAGGTGCCCTACATCGCCCTCGACATGGATGCCGCCCGCGTCTCCGACCAGCGCCGCCTCGGCAATCCGGTCTATTTCGGCGACTCGGCGAACCCCGAACTCCTGCGCCGCTGCGGCATCGACACCGCCCGCGCCCTCGTGGTGACCCTCGACCAGCCCCGCGCCGTCGAGGCGGTGGTGGCCGCTGCCCGTGCCGAGCGGCCGGACCTCACCATCGTGGCCCGGGCCAGGGATGCCCGCCACGCCACCGCCCTCTACGAGATGGGCGTCGACGACGCGGTGCCGGAGACGATCGAGGCCTCGCTCCAGCTCTCGGAGGCCGTGCTGGTCGATGTCGGGGTGCCGATGGGGCTGGTGATCGCCTCGATCCACGAGCGCCGCGACGAGTTTCGGGCGCTCCTGCGCCGCAAGGAGGCGCCGCCGGCCGCTCCCTTCCAGGCCCGCCGCACCGTGGGGAAGACGCCGTGAGCGGCCTCGGTCCGCAGCAGGAGGCGGCGCTCAAGGCGGTGTCGGACTGGCTGAAGCGCGGCAGCCCGCAGGTCTTTCGCCTGTTCGGCTTCGCCGGCACCGGCAAGACCACCCTCGCCCGGCGCCTCGCCGAGGATGTCGAGGGCGGGGTGCTGTTCTGCGCCTATACGGGCAAGGCGGCCTCGGTGATGCGCGCCCGCGGCTGCCCCGACGCCTCGACCATCCACAGCCTGATCTACCGCACCCGCGAGGATTCCGAGGGCGGCCCGGCCTTCACCCTCAACCGCACCGGGCCGGTGAGCAAGGCGGCCCTCGTCGTCATCGACGAATGCTCGATGGTCGACGGTGACCTCGGCAACGACCTCCTCTCCTTCGGCACGCCGGTCCTGGTGCTGGGCGATCCGGCGCAGCTGCCGCCGGTGAAGGGCGGCGGCTTCTTCACCGAGGCCGAGCCCGACGTGATGCTCACGGACGTCCACCGCCAGGCCGCCGACAACCCGATCGTGCGCCTCGCCATGATTGTGCGCGAGGGCGGGCGGCTGGACTTCGGCGCCTACGGCGAGAGCCGGGTGATCCCCCGCCGCGAGATCGACCCCGAAACGGTCCTCGCCGCCGACCAGGTGCTGGTCGGCCTCAACCGCACGCGGCGGCTCTATAACGGCCGCATCCGCGAGCTGATCGGCCATGCCGACCCGATGCCGGCGGTGGGCGAGAAGCTGGTCTGCCTGCGCAACGACCGCACCAAGGGCCTGCTCAACGGCTCGACCTGGACCGTCCAGGCCCTGCGCGCCGCCCCCCGCCCCGACCTCGTGCGTCTCGACGTGGTGCCGGAGGACGATCCGGCGCTGCGGCGCAAGCCCCAGGATATCCGGGTCTTGCGCTCGGTGATCGCCGGCAGCGACGAGGAGGTGCCGGCGATCCTGCGGCGCGAGACCGAGGAATTCACCTACGGCTACGCGCTCACCGTGCACAAGGCGCAGGGGTCGCAATGGGACAAGGTCGTGCTGTTCGACGAGTCCTACGCGTTCCGCGAGCACCGGGCGCGCTGGCTCTACACCGCGCTGACCCGGGCGGCGGAGGCGATCACGGTGGTGGTGTAGGGCGCGGCGCGGGCCCACCTTCGACATCCGCGCCCATTCGGTGGACTTGCCGGCATGTCCATCGCGGTATCCTACACCCTGCGGAAGGCCGAGCCCGGCGCCCTGCTTCGGGAACTCGATGACGTGCGCGTGCTGATCGACGTGCTGACCGATGATGGGGACACGGTCGCTACGGGCACCGATGGCACGGTCGTCGCCGTGTGGAATGGGGGTGAAGCCTACGACGTGGAGTTTCCAGAGCCGATGGGTGCGCTCGCGACGGTGAAGGCTGCCAATCTCGCGCGTGTCGGGCGCTCGGTGCCTCGAGCAAGGACGATTGGCCGCCGGCTCTTGAGGTACCCGGTAGCAAGATCGTTCATTCCCTGCTGAACGTCGACCATCCCAAAGGCGGTTCAAAGGCGCGTTTCTTCCTGGCCTTCGGCGTCGATCTTTCCCGTCCCGAGGTGATGGCAGAAGCCCTCATCTTCCATGCGACCGATACCCGGTCCGTGTCGCGCCTCGCCGGGGTGAACCCTACCGCAGGATGATCGTCGAAGGGCCGATGGCGATGGCAGACGGCCGCCGACCGCAGGTCGGAACCGTCTCTGGCAGTTGCAGGACGGATCGACGTGGCGGCTTATCACCGCCGTGCCTCTGACATGAGGTATGGTGCGCCAGCCGATTGATGCGGTGAGCCCGTGCGAGAGAGGGATCCTTGGTGAAAGGCGATGCGCGCATGGCTATTCGATCGAAGAGCCGCGCAAGCTGGTCCGCCAGGGCTTGGAAAGCGGACCGAGCCGGCGAGACATCATCGCCATCGTGGGAGGCCGAGGCGTAGCCGCCGCCTGGAAGCGTTCGTCGCGAAGGCCGGGCTGGGATCGGGCTCCTGCGTGCAGCCATCATACCGGCAGATCTGACGGCATGGCCGCCAGCGCGGCGGCAATCGCCTCCGACGGCGACGAGGTCGCGCTGTCGATGACGAGGCGCGGCCGGTCCCACGGCTCGTAGCCGCTGCGCAGGATCTCCTCCCACGCGGGCAGGACGAGGCTGGGAATGTCCGACACCCGCCCCTCGACGCGGCGGCGATGCTCTTGCGGATCCGTGCACACCACCTCGACCTCGATCAGCCGCACCGCGGCGCGGGCGGCCACCGCCCGCCATCCCGCGCGGCTGGCCGTGACCGGGTTGACGCAATCGGCCACGACGACCCGCCCGTCGCTCAAGTTCGCGCCCGCGAGGGCCTGCGCCACCGCGTAGCCGGACGCGCCCACGGCGTCCGCCGGCACGCCCGAATCCCGGATCGCCTGCTCGATGAGGTCGACCCGCAGATGGGTCGCCGCGAGGGTGCGGGCGACGCCTCGGGAGATCGTCGTCTTGCCCGTCCCGGGCAGACCACCGAACACGATCAGCATGAATGGGATCTCCTTGCGGCCCTCATTCACCGGCGGTCCGCTGATTCTCGACCTCCTGCATCTGACTGTCATCGAGGCCCGTCCTCCCATCGACGAAGCGAAGCGCAGCCTGACCGGAGAGCGGGACGCGGCGGCCCGGCGTGTCGCCGCACCAAAGCACGTCACCCGGCGTCAGGCAGGCGGCCGGTGTCCGGATCGCCATCGCCGCCCACGCCCCGCTGGACGAATGCCCCACCAACCCCCACCTACGCCGCAGCACGACAAAGACAGCCTGCCCGGAGAGATATCCTTGGCCAACGACGACGCGGGGGGCGCCCCCCGCATGCATGCGACGACGATCCTGATGGTGCGCAAGGGCGGCCGGGTGGTGATCGGGGGCGACGGGCAGGTCAGCCTCGGCCAGACCATCGTCAAGGGCAATGCCCGCAAGGTCCGGCGGCTGGCCAAGGGTTCGGTGATCGGGGGCTTCGCCGGCGCCACCGCCGACGCCTTCACGCTGTTCGAGCGGCTGGAGGCCAAGCTCGAACAGTATCCGGGCCAGCTGACCCGGGCCTGCGTCGAGCTGACCAAGGACTGGCGCACCGACCGCTACCTGCGCCGCCTCGAGGCGATGATGCTGGTGGCCGACAAGGATGTGAGCCTGCTCCTCTCGGGCGCCGGCGACGTGCTGGAGCCCGAGGGCGGCGTGATGGCGATCGGCTCGGGCGGCAACTACGCGCTCGCCGCCGCGCGGGCGCTGGAGGAGCAGGACCTCGACGCCGAGGCGATCGTGCGCCGCGCCATGCGGATCGCCGCCGAGATCTGCGTCTACACCAACGGCAACCTGGTGATCGAGAGCCTGGACGCCGCCTGACGGCGGCCCCCACCCTTCCCTCACCCCGACATTCGGCCGAGAGCCCCGGCAAAGCATCCCATGACCACCTTTTCCCCCCGCGAAATCGTCTCCGAGCTCGACCGCTACATCGTCGGCCAGGGCGACGCGAAGCGCGCGGTCGCGATCGCGCTGCGCAACCGCTGGCGCCGCCAGCAGCTCCAGGGTCCGCTCCGCGAGGAGGTGGCCCCCAAGAACATCCTGATGATCGGCCCGACCGGCTGCGGCAAGACCGAGATCTCGCGCCGCCTGGCGCGGCTCGCCGGCGCGCCGTTCCTGAAGGTCGAGGCGACGAAATTCACCGAAGTGGGCTATGTCGGCCGCGACGTCGAGCAGATCGTGCGTGACCTCGTCGAGGTCGGCATCGGCCTCAAGCGCGACGAGAAGCGCCGGGGCGTCCAGGCCAAGGCGGAGGCCGCGGCCGAGGCCCGCGTCCTCGACGCCCTCGTCGGCCCGACTGCGAGCCAGCCCACCCGCGACGCGTTCCGCAAGCGCCTGCGGGCCGGGGAGCTCGACGACAAGGAGATCGAGCTGGAACTGGCGGCCGGCGCGCCGCAAGGCATGCCGATGTTCGAGATCCCGGGCATGCCCGGCGCCGCCATGGGGGCGATCAACCTCGGCGACATGCTCGGCAAGGCGCTCGGCAACCAGAAGGGCAAGCCGCGGCGGATGACCGTCCGCGACGCCTACGCGCCGCTCATCAGCGAGGAATCCGACAAGCTCCTCGACCAGGACAGCGTGGTGCAGGAGGCCCTGCGCGACGTGCAGGACAACGGCATCGTCTTCCTCGACGAGATCGACAAGATCTGCGCCCGGGAAGGCCGCTCCGGTGCTGACGTCTCGCGCGAGGGCGTGCAGCGCGACTTGCTGCCCTTGATCGAGGGCACTACCGTGGCCACCAAGCACGGGCCGGTGAAGACCGACCATATCCTGTTCATCGCCAGCGGCGCCTTCCACGTCTCGAAACCCTCCGACCTTCTGCCGGAGCTTCAGGGACGCCTGCCAATCCGGGTCGAGCTGAGCCCGCTGACCGTCGACGATTTCCGCCGCATCCTGACCGAGACCGAGGCGAGCCTGACCAAGCAGGCGGTCGCCCTGATGGCGACGGAGGGCGTGACGATCGACTTCACCGACGATGCGATCGACGCGCTCGCCCGCGTCGCCGTCGACGTGAATTCCTCGGTCGAGAATATCGGCGCGCGCCGGCTCCAGACGGTGCTGGAGCGGGTGCTCGACGACGTGTCCTTCACGGCGCCCGACCGCTCGGGCGAGACGGTGACGATCGATGCGGCTTACGTCCGCGACCGGGTCGAGAGCCTGGCGCAGAACGCGGATCTGAGCCGGTTCATCCTCTGAGTCCGGTCGGGGCGGATCCTATCCGCCCCAGACCTGCCCTGGCCTGAGTGCCAGGAACCGTTCCGCCGGCACCTCGGCCTCCGCCAGGGCCGCGCCCAAGGCCTCGGCCGGCTCGTCCGCCCCCTCGTTGGTGAGCCGGAACGTGCCCCAGTGATGGCCGAGCGCCTGTTCCGCCCCGACCTCCCGATAGGCCCGCACCGCCTCCTCCGGGTTCATGTGCTGGGCCTGCATGAACCAGCGCGGCTCGTAGGCGCCGATCGGCAGGGTGGCTAGGCGGGGCGGGCCGAAGCGCTCGCGCACCGCCCGGAAGATCGCGCCGTCGCCGTAGCCGGTATCGCCGACATGATAGAGCACGCCCGAGGGGGTGGTGAGCACGAAGGCGCACCAGAGCGCCATGCGCCGGTCGTTCACGCCCCGTGCCGACCAGTGATAGGCGGGCACCAGATGCACGGCGAGGCCGCCGCCGAGATCGACCGAGCCGCCCCAGTCCCGGGTCTCGACCGGGACCGTGGCGTCGTAGGCGCGGATGATCGCGTCGTTGCCGAGCGGCGCCACGAAGGTCGGCGCGTGCTCGGCCCAGAGCCGGGCCAGGATCGGCCCGTCGAGATGGTCGTAGTGGTTGTGGGTGATGAGCACCGCGTCGATCGGCGGCAGCGCCCCGAAGGCGACGCCCGGCGGGTTGGCGCGCTTCGGCCCGGCGAAGCCCACCGGGCTCGCGCGGCGGCCATAGACCGGGTCGACCAGGATGTTGCGGCCGGCGACCTGGATCAGCAGGCTGGCATGCCCGATATGGACGACCCGCAGGCCCTCGACCCGCTCGGGCGGCGTGTCCTGCGGGAACGGGCTCGGGACGCGCGCCGGCCAGGCCTCCCGGCCGCCGCCGAGCTGCCAGCGCGCCAATTCGGCCGCGGCCTTGTCCTGGGGCTGGCCCGGCGAGAAGAACCGCACGCCGTCGAAATGGTCGCTGGCCGGGCCCCGGTAATAGGGATTGCGGCTGCGCCGGTGGGCGGCGTAGCCGACGCCGCCGAGCGTCATCACCGTCATGGCGCTGGCGAGCTTGAGGAAGCCACGGTTCTTCATGCGGGGGAGATGATCGGCGGAAGGCCGAGGTCAAGATGCGAAGCCGCGGACCCTTCGCCGCGCCTCCAATGGATTGCGTAAGGCCGATGAACCCTTACATTCGGACCATCGACAACAACAGGAAAGGAGGTGATCCAGTGTCTCATTGTCATCAGCCGCGGTCGTCTGCGCGCCGGACCTGGATCGTCGCCTCCGGCTTCACGGCCTGAGCGTACGACGAACAGTCCAGGATCGGTGAGATCCTGACAGATCGACCCGTCGGACCGCGGTTCGGCAATGGAAGGGCCGCCCTGGCGACGGGGTGGCCCTTCGTCCTTTCTGGAGGCCACGCTCCACGCAGAGCCGGGTCCCAAACAGACTTACGTTGGCAGACTGGCGCTTTTCAGGTTTTCGGTTCGTTGCAGACAATATGCCAAAATCAAGGATCGAGAGCATCATCCGATCGCAACCCGATCGAATGAAGCTTCAGAGGCCGCGACCGAGGACCACCGCCTCCGCCTCCTTCAGCTGGTGGCGCAGGGAGGCGTTCTCGGCCTCCAGTTCGCGGATGCGGGCGAGCAGCACCGCCGGCGTCGCGTCCGGCGCGCTCGGCGGCCGCACCGCCTCCTCCGCGAAGGTCACCCCGACGCTGTCGGCCTTGCGCCAGCGCAAAGTCGCCTTGTGGGTGCGGTCCTTGGCCGGGATGACGAGGTCGAAGCCGTCTGGCAGCGTCGCGGTCTGGCTGAGCATCAGCCGCGCGCCGGAGGCGGAGATGTCCCGGACCAGGCAATCCATGCTGGAATTGCCGTTGTTGAAGACGATGCGCCCCTTCAGGAACGTCCGCAGGCGGGTCTCCCTGCGCAACTCGGACATGTCGGACATGGCGGCCAGCCCCGTTCGGCCTCGCGGGTTTCGGATGCCGCGATCATGCCCCGCCGACCTTAAGGAATGCTCGCCGGGATCTCGGAGTCGGACGGGTCCTCGTGCAGGACACGGGACGTTCCGGCCCGCACAGCCTGTCAGCCCTGGGCCATGCTCTGGAAGAGGTAGAAGCCGTTGAAGCGCACCGCGGTCGCGGCGGCGGCGCCGTCGAAGCCGGTGGGCTCGGGCATGCTGCCGTCGAGCTTGCCGCCGAAGGCCCAGCGCGCCTCGGTGACGAAGGCCGGCACGGCGTAATCTTCCGGCACCGCGCAGACCAGGCCGTCGAACCCCTTCAGGCAGAACAAGTTGTAGCTTCGCATCGGATCGCCTCCGCTCGCAGGGGCTGCCATGGCGTCCATTCGCTAACGGCTGATTTGGCCGAGACTATGTCAGCCTCCGATGCCGGGCGCCACCGCAATCTCGGCCATGACCCTAGGTCGAGACCCACAGAACGTTCCATCATCACGAAAACGTGCGAGCCGGGAACCGCGGAACGACATGCGATAAGGTGCCGATACCGACGAGAAACGCGCTGGTGCGCTGCATCATCGTGCCGGCGTCTGCGAGTAATTCCAATTGTGCAGGATCTGATCGGTCATCGCCACTTTGAGTTGCTGGCCGAAGCGTTGCCGATAGAGCGTCATCATGCCGTCGTGGGTCTCATCCGAGGAGGAGCGGACCGCGTCGGTGGCGAGCACGACGCGATCGACCGCGCCGAGCACGGTCGCGAGCACGCAGACATCGGTCTCGCCCCCGGTGATCACCAGGTCCCGGCTTGGCGCGCCTGCAGGGCGCCCTCCAGGTCCGTCTCCATCCAGGGCGAGTTGACGGTCTTGTCGACGACCTCAGCCGGAGGCGTCAGCGCCGCGAGATCCGGCACCAGCTCGGCCATCTCCGGCCCGAGCCGCTCCACCGTCATCTCGGCCCAGCGCTCCCAGTCGCGCTTCCAGCAGCCCCGCCCCTCGCCGGGGGCTTGCGCCGGGACGAAGTGGGTGAACAGCGTGCGCTCCGGCACCGCGTCTGCGAGGTGCAGCACCCGCGGCAGCACCCGGCCCATCCAGGGCGTGTGCCAGGCGGTCTTGCGGGCGGACAGGTTCTGCATGTCGACGCAGACATGCACCGCGCGGTCGTCGAGCGGCCCGTTCGGCAGGGCATCGGTGTCGGAGGGCGTCGCGGCGATGGGGCGGGCTCCCGTGTGGGGGCTCGTCCCGGCCCCGAGGCCCAACCAGCGCACATACTCCCGTGGAGTTTTTGGCGATCATCCGTGCGGGACGTTGCGCTCCAGCTCGTCGAGCCAGGCGCGGGCGTTGCCGTCCGACGGCGCGCGCCAGTCCCCCCGGGGCGAGAGCGCGCCGCCCGCCGCCACCTTGGGGCCGTTCGGCAGGGCCGAGCGCTTGAACTGGCTGAAGCCGAAGAAGCGGCGCAGGAACACCGCGAGCCAGGCCCGAATCTCCGGCAGGGCGTAAGTCCCCCGTTTCGCCTCCGGGAAGCCGGGCGGCCAGGGGCCGCGTGCGGCATCCTCCCAGGCCATCAGCGACAGGAAGGCGATCTTCGAGGGCCGGTAGCCGTAGCGCAGCGTGTAGAACAGGTTGAAGTCCTGCAGCGCGTAGGGACCGATCTTCGATTCGGTGCTCTGGATCGTCTCGCCCTCCCGCGCCGGCACCAGTTCGGGCGAGATCTCGGTCTCCAGGATCGCCTCCAGGGTGCGGCCGACCTCCGGGCTGAACTGGCCCGACGCGATCACCCAGCGGATCAGGTGCTGGATCAGGGTCTTGGGCACCCCGGCATTGACCGCGTAATGGGACATCTGGTCCCCGACGCCGTAGGTGCACCAGCCGAGCGCCAGCTCCGACAAATCGCCGGTGCCGATCACGATCGCGTCGTGCTGGTTGGCGAGCCGAAAGAGGTAGTCGGTGCGCAGGCCCGCCTGGACGTTCTCGAAGGTGACGTCGTAGACCTCCTCGCCCCGCCCGAACGGGTGGCCCATGTCAGTCAGCATCTGCCGGGCGGCCGGACGGATGTCGAGCTCGGCCGCGCGGGTGCCGAGCGAGGCCATCAGCCGGTGGGCGTTGCCCTTGGTCTCGTCCGAGGTGGCGAAGCCCGGCATGGTGTAGGTGAGGATGTCCGAGCGCGGCAGCCCGAGCTGGTCGAAGGCGCGGGCCGCCACGATCAGCGCGTGGGTCGAATCGAGCCCGCCCGAGATGCCGATCACGACGCGGCGGGTGCCGATCGCCTGCAGGCGCTGGACGAGGCCGGCGACCTGAATGTTGTAGCCCTCGTAGCAATCCTGGGCGAGGCGCCTGGCATCGGCCGGCACGAAGGGGAAGCGCTCCACATTGCGGTGGAAGCCCAGATCCGCCTCGGGCGGCGCCACCCGGAACGACACCCGGCGGTAGGCCGGCGCCCCGGGCATCAGGGCCACCCGGTTGTCCTCGAAGCTGCCCATCTGGGCGCGCTCCTGGCGCAGGCGGTCGAGGTCGATGTCGGCGAGCGTCACCTGCGGCTCGGCGGGGAAGCGCGCTCCTTCGGCGATCACCTCGCCATCCTCGTAGATCGCGGTCTGGCCGTCCCAGGCGAGGTCGGTGGTCGATTCGCCGGGGCCCGCCGCCGCATAAATATAGGCCGAGAGGCAGCGGGACGAGGCCGAGCGGCACAGGAGCGTCCGGCTCTCCGCCCGCCCGATGGTGATCGGGCTGCCCGAGAGGTTGGCGAGAACCGTGGCGCCCGCGAGCGCGGCGAGCGCCGAGGGCGGGACCGGGATCCACATGTCCTCGCAGACCTCGACCCCGAGGACGAGGCCGGGCAGATCCTCCGCCGGGAACAGGAGGTCGGTTCCGAACGGCGCCTCGATCCCGCCGGTCCGGATCGTCTCGCCCGTCACCCCGGCGCCGGAGGCGAAGTGGCGCTTCTCGTAGAACTCGCGGTAGTTCGGCAGGTAGCTCTTCGGCACCACGCCGAGCAGCCGGCCGCGATGGATCACGGCGGCGGTGTTGTAGATCCGGTTGCGGTGGCGCAGGGGCGCGCCCACGACCAGGACCGGCATCAGCCCGCGGCTGGCCTCGACGAGGGCGCCGAGCGCCGCCTCGACCTGGTCCAGCAGCGTCTCCTGCAGCAGCAGGTCCTCGAGGGCGTAGCCCGACAGGCAGAGTTCCGGAAACACCGCCACCGCGACGCCGTCCCGGTCGCACCGTTCGGCCAGGAGCCGGATCTCGGCCGCGTTGGCGTCCGGATCGGCGATGTGGCTGCGGCCGACGCAGGCCGCGACGCGGGCGAAGCCGTGCCGGTAGAGGGATCGAAACATCGCGCAGACAGCCTCGTCTCGCCGGAAATACCCCTGGTCCTTAACGCGCCCGCGCGCCGGCCGGTACCGGCTCCCGTGCCTAATCGGGCGTTAACGATGCCGTGCCTAACTGGTGCCACGTACGCGGCCGCGGGCCGCCCACACACCATTCGGCACCATGAGACAATCGGGACGGCCACCCTTCTCCGACTCCTCGCCGCGCGCGCCCCAGCGGGTGCGCGACCATCTCCGCACGCCCGAGCGCCGGGAGCGCCCCCTCGGCGTCCTCGCGCAGACGGTGATGAGCCTGCGGGCACTCCTGGCCCGCCGCTTCGCGCCGCCTGCGCCCCCGTCCGCCCAGCGGGACTACACCCTGAGCCGGCGCGCCACTCCGAGCTGGATGGCCGACGCCCTGGTGCGCCCCGGCGCGCCGGAGCCCGGCGTCGCGCCGGCGGCGCCGCCCGAGCCGTGGACCCAGAGCCCCTTCGCCCCGGCTCCGAGCCCCGCCCCGCGCCCGGAGCGGGCCGCGGCCCCGTCGTCTCAGGCCGCCCCGGCGCAAGGCTGGGCGCCGGATCCGGCGCCCGTGCCGGAGCCGGCCCCACCCTCCTGGCCCGTGCCGCCCGCCGCCCGCCCGGCCCCGGCGTCGGTGCCGCCCGTGGCCCATGGCGGCGCGCAGGCCCGCCGCGCGGGAGAGCCTGTCGGCGCAGCGCAGGCCTGGCCACAGGATCCCCGGTCGCAGATGTCTCCATCCCGGGAGGTCCCGGCCCCTGACTTCCTGCCCCAGGATGTCCCCCCGCCCCTGCCGGCCGAGCCGTCCCGGGTCTACGCGCGAGACCCCGTTCTTCCGCCTGATCTCCCGGTGGAGCCCGATCTCCTGGCGCCCCCGACCGTCGTGGTCGCCCCGGAGGCGACGGCCCCGCGCCGCGCCGCATCCTCCACCTGGGCGCCGGACCCGGCCCTGATGCCTGAAGGCGGCTGGACCATGCCGATTCCCGCCGCCGGCCCGGCCCGCGCGGTGCTGACCCGCGCGCGCCGCCGCGACGCGGAGCCCTCCGCCGTGGCACCGGAGGCAGGTCCCCGGCCCTCGTCGCAGGAGCGGTCGCCCGAGCGTCCCGCCGAGAGCGGGGTGCGCTTCACCCGCACGCCCGACCACGTGCTGCAGGCGCGCCATCGCCGGCGCGAGCAGGCCTTGCGGGAGAAGGAGGAGGCTCGGCGCGCCGCCGAGGCCGAGGCGGCCGCCCGCGCCGCCGCCGAGCTCGCCGCTGCCGAGGCGGCCCGGGCGGAGGCCGAAGCGGCCCGCATCGAAGCCGAGGCCGCCGCGGCCGCCGCCGCGGTGCCCCTGTGGCGTCAGCCCTTCGTCCTGCCGCCGGGCGTGCGCTTCACCCGCACGCCGGACCATCTCTTGCGCCATCCGCAGGAGGAGACCGCGCGGACCGAGGCCGTGCCCGAGGCCGAGGCTCCGTCGCCGGAGATCGGGTCCCCGGAGGTCGCGGCCGGCGAGGCGGCGCCCGCGCCCGAGGCCTCCGTCGCGGTGGAGGCCTCCGATGCCGGGCCCGTCACGATGATCGACCCCGCCGTCGCCGCCACGGCGGAGACGGCCGCGGACGTCGCCCCGGAGACCATTCAGGAGGTTGCCGAGACCATCCAGGCCGTCGCTCACGAGATCCCCGAATCCGCGGCGATCCCGGCCGGAGAGGGGCCGGCCGCCGCTGCCGCGCCCGAGGTGGTCGCTCCCGACGCCCTCGCGCCCGCGGAGACCCCGTCCCCCGCACCCGATGGCTCGGCCCCGGCGCCGACCGGCGCCGCCGAGGCGCCGGTCGCACCGGCTCAGGTCTTCGACGTGCCGAACAGCGCCATCCTGGTGCCGGTCGACGTCTCGCACCTGCGCTCCCTGCCGCCGCGCCCGGTCTACACCCTCGACCGCCTGCTCCAGCACGACTGGACCCGCCCGCTGCCGACCGCCGCGGAGCAGGACAACCGGCCGGTCCCGGAGCCCGACGCGGAGGAGCCGGTCGCCGAGGCCGTCGCCGTGACGGACGAGCCGGTCGTGGCCGCCGCGCCCACGCCGCCGACCGAGAGGCCGCTGGACGTCGCGTCCGCGGCGGACCTGCCGCCGGACGTCCCTCTCGTGGGCTTGCCCCCGGAGGACCTCTATCCCGCGGACTTGTATCCCGCGGACTTGCCTCCCCAGGCCTTGCCGCCTGCGCCCGAGCCCGTCGCCCAGACGGGCGCCGAGGCGGCGATGGAGGTCGTCCCGGCGGTGAGCATACCCGCGGACGAGGCGGTCGCCGCGGAGCGGGACGTCGCGGCCGATCGGCCGCCGGCCGCGATCCTGCTGCCGGCGCCCGCCCCGATGCTGGCTCTCACCTACGCCCCCCTCGCGGAGACGGCGTCCCTGCCCGTGCCGGTGGAGCCCTCGGCCGCGCCGCTGCCGCTCGCCGCCCTCGAACACGTGGTCCAAGTCGAGGCCGCGGTCGAGGACATGGTCGTGCCTGCCGCCGCGCCCGTCCTTCCCGCCGCTTCCCTGGCCTTCGCGCCGGTGCCGTGGTCGTTCATCGCCGCGGACGTGCTGCCGGTGACTCAGCCCGAGGCCCTGCCGGCCGTGACGACCGTCGCGTCCGCCGAGGATCGGCCTGCGGCGGAGCCGGCTGCGGAATCCACGTCCTCTGGCGCGCCGCGAGGGACGCACCCCTTCGTCTATGTGCCGACCGGCCGCCTCAACGCGCAGCCGCCCGCCCCGACCCTGCCCTCCCCGCCGCGCCCGCCGCGCATCATCCTGCCGATTGCGACGCAATCGGTGCCGGTTGCTTCCCACCCGGCGCCGGTCGCGTCGGTCCCGGTGCCGCCCGCGGCGCAATCCGTGCCGGTTGCTGAGCAGACGGTGCCGCCCGCCGCTCCGGCCCCCGAGCCGGACTCCGTCGCGACGGCGCCGTCCTGGTCGCCCGCGGCGGCGGAGATGCCGGTCGCGGAGCCGCACTGCCTGGTCATCGGCACGGCGGGCCTCGATTGCGACCTCGGCCTCGATGCCGACGAGGACGGGGACGACGAGGACGACATCCTGGCGCCCATCGCCACGATCCCGCTGCGCCAGGCCGCCCGCGGCGTCGAGGCGCCCTACGAGCTGCCCTCGGTCGACCTCCTGGCCGAGCCGCGGGAATCGGACGGCAGCAACCTCGATCCCGAGATGCTGGAGGACAACGCCCTCCAGCTGCAGCAGGTGATCCAGGATTTCGGCGTGCGCGGCGAGATCCTGGCCGTGCGCCCGGGGCCGGTGGTGACGCTCTACGAGATGGAGCCGGCCCCCGGCACCAAGTCGAGCCGCGTCATCTCGCTCGCCGACGACATCGCCCGCTCGATGTCCGCCATCTCCGCCCGCGTCGCCGTCGTCCAGGGCCGCAACGCCATCGGCATCGAGCTGCCGAACCTCAAGCGCGAGACGGTGTACCTGCGCGAGCTCCTGACCTCGCCGGTCTTCACCGAGACCAAGCAGAAGCTCGCGCTCTGCCTCGGCAAGAACATCGGCGGCGAGGCGATCATCGCGGATCTGGCCCGCATGCCCCACCTGCTGGTCGCCGGCACGACCGGCTCGGGCAAGTCGGTCGCCATCAACACCATGATCCTGTCGCTCCTCTACCGCATGAAGCCGGAGGAGTGCCGCCTGATCATGGTCGACCCGAAGATGCTGGAACTGTCGGTCTATGACGGCATCCCGCACCTGCTCTCGCCCGTCGTCACCGACCCGAAGAAGGCGGTCATCGCCCTCAAATGGGCGGTGCGCGAGATGGAGGAGCGCTACAAGAAGATGGCGCGCCTCGGCGTGCGCAACATCGACGGGTTCAACGCCCGGGTGGCGGAGGCGCGGGCGCGGGGCGAGGTGATCACCCGCACGGTGCAGACCGGCTTCGACCGCGAGACCGGCGAGGCGGTCTACGAGGACGAGGTCATGGACCTCTCCGCCCTGCCCTACATCGTGATCGTGGTCGACGAGATGGCCGACCTGATGATGGTGGCGGGCAAGGACATCGAGGGGGCGATCCAGCGCCTGGCCCAGATGGCGCGGGCGGCGGGCCTGCACCTGATCATGGCGACGCAGCGCCCGTCGGTGGACGTGATCACCGGCACGATCAAGGCGAACTTCCCGACCCGGATCTCGTTCCAGGTGACGTCGAAGATCGACTCGCGGACGATCCTGGGCGAGATGGGCGCCGAGCAGCTCCTGGGCCAGGGCGACATGCTGTTCATGGCGGGCGGCGGCCGGACGACCCGGGTGCACGGGCCGTTCTGCTCGGACGACGAGGTCGAGCAGGTGGTCGCCCACCTCAAGCGCCAGGGCCGCCCCTCCTATCTCGAGGCGGTCACGGCGGACGAGGAGGCCGAGGAGGCCGCGGCCACGGCGCAGGACACCCCGGTCATGGACCAGGGCAGCTTCGGCGACCCGACGGCCGACCTGTACGACCAGGCGGTGGCGGTGGTGCTGCGGGACAAGAAGGCGTCCACCAGCTACATCCAGCGGCGTCTTCAGATCGGCTACAACCGGGCGGCCTCGCTGATGGAGCGGATGGAGCGCGAGGGCATCGTCGGCCCCGCCAACCATGCCGGCAAGCGCGAGATCCTGATCGAGCCCGCGCCCCAGCCCGGGGCCGAGGAGGCGTGAGCCCCCCACGCCGTCGCATATTCGCCACAGGGGACGGCTCTATGGCCGGACCGGCCCCCTGCGGCACACCAGCTTCCCGGGACGGTGCGGCGTCGGCGTGCCGGCGCGGCCCCATCCCTCCCCGTTCGCCCACACGGAGAACCCTGCCGATGAACGGCCGTCCCCGCTCCGGCCCGCTCCGCGCGGTGTCCCTCGGCGCCGCGCTCTCGGTCGCCGCCCTGCTGAGCGCGACGCCCGCGAAGGCGCAGGTGTCGTCGTTCCTCGACGGTCTGTTCGGCCGCAAGGACCCGGCCGCCGAGGTCCCGCAGCCGGAGGCGGGCGCTCCCGGCCAAGCCCCAGCGGTTGGCCAGGCCCCGGCGACCGGCCCCTCCGCCAAGGCGCCCCTGCCGCCGCGCCGGCCGGCCTCCCTCGGCGGCGGCAAGGCGCTCCCGCCCGAACCCGTCGAGACCGCCGCCGTTCCGGCCACGACGGAAGGGGGACGGCCGGCCCCGCAGGTCGCCGCCGTCACCACCGCCGCGGCGGTCGATCCCGCCAACCCGGCCGCGGTGATCGAGCGCGCCAACGCCTATTTCAACGGCGTCACGACGCTGACCGGCAACTTCGTCCAGATCGGCGCCGACGGGCGCAAGATCGGCGGCAAGCTCACCCTCGCCAAGCCCGGCCGCCTGCGCTTCGACTACGACCAGCCCTCGACGCTGGAGGTGATCGCCGACGGCACCTCGGTGGCGGTGCGCGATCGCAAGCTGGCGACCCAGGATCTCTACTTCATCTCGCAGACGCCGCTGAAATTCCTGCTGCGGGACAAGATCGACCTCGCCCGCGACCTCACCGTCACCGACATCGCGGCCGAGCCCGGCGGCATCCGCATCGTCCTCGACGACCGTTCGACGCTGGGCGGCACCTCGCGCATCGCGCTCTACTTCGACGACGCGATGAAGACGTTGAGCCAGTGGCGGATCACCGACCCGCAGGGCTACCAGACCACCGTGCTGCTCTCCAACCTCCAGCGCGGCCGCGCCGTCGACGGCATGCTGTTCGTCATCAATTACGGCCGGGCGGTGGACAAGGAGCTGGAAGCCAAGATGCAGCAGGCCCGCCCGAACTGATTCGTGCCGGTGTGCTTTGCCGGTGTGCCTTGCCATCGACATGTCGACGGCAACGCGTTCGGCGCAACAGCGCCGGCGCCCAGTCGGGCTTAGCCAGCGCCCTCGAACGAGTCCGTTCGAGGGCGCTGCGGTATCAACTCCTACCTTCGAGATCCCGACCGTTGCGCCTCACCGTCAGCACCTGGAACATCAACTCGGTCCGCCTGCGCATCGACCTCGTGCGCCGCTTCCTCGACGAGGCGAAGCCCGACGTGCTCTGCCTCCAGGAGACCAAGTGCCCGGACGACCGCTTTCCGCTCAAGGAGCTGCAGGGCTTCGGCTATCCGCACGTCGTCTTCGCCGGCCAGAAGGGCTATAACGGCGTCGCGATCCTCTCGCGCCTGCCGCTCGTCACCCGCGAGGTGATGAGCTTCTGCGAGCGCCAGGACGCGCGCCACATCTCGGCGGTGCTCGGTCCCGAGGCCGGGGCCGCCGCCGGCATCGCCCTCCACGACTTCTACGTCCCGGCCGGCGGCGACGTGCCGGATGCTACGCTCAACGACAAGTTCGCCCACAAGCTCTCCTTCATGGACGAGCTGCGCGCCTGGGGCGGCCGCCGCCCCTCCGGCCCGGCGATCCTCGTCGGCGACCTCAACGTGGCGCCGCTGGAGCACGACGTCTGGTCGCACAAGCAACTCCTCGACGTGGTCAGCCACACCCCGATCGAGACCGAGCGCCTGGAGACCCTGAGGGGCGAGGCCGGCTGGGTCGACACCATGCGCCACCTGCGCCCGCCGCCGGAGAAGATCTTCACCTGGTGGAGCTACCGCTCGCCCGACTGGGCGGCGGCCGACAAGGGCCGGCGCCTCGACCACATCTGGGTCACCCCGGATCTGGCCGATACCGTGAAGGCGGTGACGGTGGCGCGGCATACGCGGGCCTGGGAGAAGCCGTCGGACCATGTGCCGGTGACGGTGGAGCTTGAGTTGTAGAAGCGCAGCGGGAGGATCGCTCCGAGTTGGATCGCGACGTCGAACGACGTGAGGCCGCGAGGCGCGAACGCGCGCCCGGCGGCCTCTTGCGAACTGCTTACCGGTCCGCCTTCTCGCCCCTGACCTCCCGCGCGACATACTCCTTCGTCACCGGCACGATCTGCTTGAACACGGCCTCGGCCATCCGCTCCTCTTCCCGGAGCGACAGGCGCAGGGTCTCGACGTCCCGTTGGTGCCCGGCCTCCTCGGCGAGCGCGATCAGCGAGGTATAGGCGGCGATCTCGTAGGTCTCGACCGAGTAGTCGGTGTAGAGGTTCTTCAGGACCTCGTCGCTCGTCACGCTGTGCACCAGCGCCGCGACGTTGCCCACCGTCTGGGTCACCACGTCCTTCAGCAGCGAGCGGTCTTCGCCATGACCGTGCAGCAGGTCGGAGAGGCGGGTGACCTGCTGGTCGGTCTCGCTCTTGTGCATCCGCAGGGCCTGCGACAGCTCGGGATAGTTCTCGTAGCGCTCGATCTGGCGCTGGATCATCTGCGCCGCCTGCTTCTCCAGGGCGTGAGTGTTGCGCAGGGCGGTGACGTAGATCGACTGTACGGTCTCGTTGGTGGCCGTGCCGGTCCGGTCCGCGGTCGCGGTCGCGGTCATGGAGATAACCTCGTTGGATGGGGAATGGCGGGCAAACTGCTCGGGGGTACCCCGGGTTCGACCTCGGCCGTTCGCCACCGGTCGCCTTGGGCGTGACGAAACCGCGCGCAGGGGGATCGGCCGAGGGGGAGTGGCGGGGTCGGACGGTTTCGTGTAGAGGTTCGCCACCCTCGCCCTCGCACGGCGAGGTTTTTCGCCTTGGCAGACCGCGCTGGACGACATCCCGGCCCGGCCAAGCCCCGCGCGGAAAGGCGGTCCTCGAGGCCGCGCTTCATGAACCCGTACCACCTGAAAGGACACGCGATGTCGATCACGGCGGAGCGCAAGACCGCGCTCATCAAGGAACATGCCCGCGGCGGAGCCGACACCGGCTCGCCGGAGGTGCAGGTCGCGATCCTCACCGAGCGGATCCAGAACCTCACCGGGCACTTCAAGACCCACACCAAGGACAACCACTCGCGCCGCGGCCTGCTCAAGCTGGTGTCGCAGCGCCGGTCGCTCCTCGACTACCTGAAGCGCAAGGACGAGGCCCGCTACCGCGCCCTCATCGAGCGCCTCGGCATCCGCCGCTAAGGCGGGTTCACGCGGTTCGGGCACCGGTCCGGGCCGCGTTTTCGCGAGGGGCCTCACATCCCCTCGTTCCGGGTGGGCCGGAATGGGTCCGGCCGCCCACTTTCCGGGACCCGCGAGACATGCGGGCCGCGACCGCCAGGGCAGGATCGCCGGTGGCTCTCGACAGAAGAGCCCCTCGCCGTCTTGCGCTGGCGCCGCTCTCCCGGACCGCAGGAAGGCATGACGAACATGTTCGACGTTCAACGCGAAGAGCTGCTGTGGGGCGGGCGCAAGCTCGTGCTCGAGACCGGCAAGGTCGCCCGCCAGGCCGACGGCGCCGTGGTCGCCACCTACGGCGAGACCTCGGTGCTCGCCACCGTGGTGTCGATGAAGGAGCCGAAGCCCGGCATCGACTTCCTGCCGCTCACGGTGAACTACCAGGAGCGCACCTACGCCGCCGGCCGCATCCCGGGCGGCTACTTCAAGCGTGAGGGCCGTCCCTCCGAGAAGGAGACCCTGGTCTCCCGCCTGATCGACCGGCCGATCCGCCCCCTCTTCGTCGAGGGCTGGCGCAACGACACCCAGGTCGTCGTCACGGTGCTCTCGCACGACCTCGAGACCGATCCCGACGTGCTCGCCATGGTGGCGGCCTCGGCGGCCCTGACTCTCTCGGGCGTGCCGTTCATGGGTCCGATCGGCGCCGCCCGCGTCGGCTATGTCGGCGGCCAGTACAAGCTCAACCCGCCCATCCAGGAGATGGAGGGCTCGACCCTCGACCTCGTCGTCGCCGGCACCCAGGATGCCGTGCTGATGGTCGAGTCCGAGGCCAAGGAGCTGCCCGAGGACGTGATGCTCGGGGCCGTGATGTTCGGCCACAAGCACTTCCAGCCGGTCATCGAGGCGATCATCCGGCTGGCCGAGAAGGCCGCCAAGGAGCCGCGCAACTTCCAGCCGGCGGACAATTCCGAGGTCGAGAAGGCCGTGCTCGAGGTCGGCGAGGCCGATCTCCGCGAGGCCTACAAGAAGACCGTCAAGCAGGAGCGCTACGCCGCCGTCGACGCCGTGAAGGCGAAGGTGATGGCTGCGCTGGCCCCGGCCGAGGGCGAGGCCCGCTTCGAGGCCGAGACGATCAAGGCCGCCTTCAAGGAGGCCCAGTCGAAGGTGGTCCGCTGGAACATCCTCGACACCGGCGCGCGCATCGACGGCCGCGACGTGAAGACCGTGCGCCCGATCCTCTCCGAGGTCGGCGTGCTGCCGCGCACCCACGGCTCGGCCCTGTTCACCCGCGGCGAGACCCAGGCGCTGGTGGTGGCCACCCTCGGCACCGGTGACGACGAGCAGTTCATCGACGCGCTCGAAGGCACCTACAAGGAGACGTTCCTCCTTCACTACAACTTCCCGCCCTATTCGGTGGGCGAGACCGGCCGCATGGGCTCCCCGGGACGCCGCGAGATCGGCCACGGCAAGCTCGCCTGGCGCGCCGTGCACCCGATGCTGCCGCCGGCCCACGAGTTCCCCTACACGATCCGCGTCGTGTCGGAGATCACCGAGTCGAACGGCTCGTCCTCGATGGCCTCGGTCTGCGGCGCCTCGCTGGCGCTGATGGATGCGGGCGTGCCCCTGCGCCGTCCGGTGGCCGGCATCGCCATGGGCCTCATCCTCGAGGGTGAGCGCTACGCGGTGCTGTCCGACATCCTCGGCGACGAGGATCACCTCGGCGACATGGATTTCAAGGTGGCCGGCACGGAGGAGGGCATCACCTCGCTCCAGATGGACATCAAGATCGCCGGCATCACCGAGGAGATCATGCGGGTCGCCCTCGACCAGGCGAAGGACGGCCGCGCCCACATCCTCGCCGAGATGTCCAAGGCCCTGACCGCCGCCCGTCCCGAGCTCGGCGAGCACGCGCCGCGCATCGAGACCATGCAGATCCCGACCGACAAGATCCGGGAAGTGATCGGCACCGGCGGCAAGGTGATCCGCGAGATCGTCGAGAAGACCGGCGCCAAGATCGACATCCAGGATACCGGCATCATCAAGATCGCCTCGGCCGACGGCAAGGCGATCAAGGCGGCCTATAACTGGATCCGCTCGATCGTGGCGGAGGCCGAGGTCGGCATGATCTACGAGGGCACCGTCGTGAAGACGATGGAGTTCGGCGCCTTCGTCAACTTCTTCGGTGCCAAGGACGGCCTCGTCCACATCTCCGAGCTCGCCGCCCAGCGCGTCGCCAAGGTCACCGACGTGGTGAAGGAAGGCGACAAGGTGAAGGTGAAGTTCCTGGGCCAGGACGAGCGCGGCAAGATCCGCCTCTCGATGAAGGTCGTCGACCAGGCGACCGGCGAGGACCTCACCGAGAAGCTGAAGGCCCAGCGCGACGCCGACCGCACCCGCGAGAAGCAGTCCCGCGCCGGCGAGTGATCGGCTGATCTCAGGGCGGAGGCCGGATGGGTCTCCGCCTGCTTCTGTTGAGGCGCGGCCCCGATCGGGGCCGCGCCTTTTTTTGCTCGGGTGTCCGCTCGCGTTGTGGATCGATGCTTCGCATGATGATGTCAGATCACGTGGGTTGCGATCATCATCCCTGTCGCCGAGGCGCGCCGTCGTGCCCACCGTCACCATTCGCAATCTCTCCGACGAGGCGCATCGCCCCTGAAGGTCCGTGCAGCCCAGCAGGGTCGCAGCATGGAGGCCGAGATGCGCGACAACCTCGAAGCGGCCGTGCGCCCGACGCATCGCGTCAAGCTCGGCACGTTGCTGGCCTCGGTCGGCCGCGAGGCGGGTCTGACGGAGGCGGATCTGGAGCCGTTCGATCGGCTGCGGGACCAAGCCTCGGCCGAGCCGATCGGCTTCGAGTGATCCTGCTCGACGCCAACGTCGTATCCGAGCCGTTGAGGGCGGCTGCCGATCCGCACGTGCTCGCTTGGATCGATGCCCAGGCGATCGAGACCCTTTGACTGTCGGCGATCACCGTGGCCGACCTCAGGTTTGGCATCGCCGCCATGCCGCCCGGCAAGCGGCGTGCGACGGCAGCGTCGCGCGGCTTCATGGTCGCCACCCGCGACACGAGCCCTTTCGCCGCCGCTGGCCTGCGCACGATCAATCCGTGGGCGCCACCGGCCATGACGGCGGCTCGCCGCCTTCCCGCTCAGCCCCGCCTCTGGTTCAAGATCTCACGCGGGCGCCGCTGATTCGCCCGCCGGGGAGGCAGCGCATGAGCGACGATCTCGTCTTCTACACCCATCCGATGTCCCGCGGCCGCATCGTCCGCTGGATGCTGGAGGAGGTCGGGGCGACCTACCGCACGGAGATCCTCGGCTACGGCACGGCGATGAAGGAGCCGGCCTACCGGACCGTCAATCCGCTGGCCAAGGTGCCGGCGCTGCGCCACCGCGGCGTCACCGTGACCGAGACGGCGGCGATCTGCGCCTACCTGGCCGATGCCTTCCCGGAAGCGGGCCTCGCCCCGGCTCCGGGCGATCCTGAGCGCGGCGCCTATTACCGCTGGCTGTTCTTCGCCGCCGGTCCGGTCGAGGCGGCGGTGACCAACAAGGCCTTGGGCGTCGAGGTGTCGGAGGAGAGACGCCGCATGGTCGGGTACGGCAGCATGGCGGAGGTCCTCGACGCGCTCGAGGGCGCGGTGTCGGGCAGGGAGTACCTCGCCGGCGGGCGCTTCTCGGCCGCCGACCTCTATCTCGGCTCGCACCTGATGTGGGGGATGCAGTTCGGTGGGATCGAGCGGCGTCCGGCCTACGAGGCCTATGTCGCCCGTCTCGCCGCCCGCCCGGCGGCCCTGCGCGCCCGCGAGATCGACGACCGGCTGATCGCCGAAGCGCCGCAGGGTTGAGGAACCTGCCGCGGAGGCGAGGACCCTGTCTCCGCCAGGGAACGTCCGGCCTCCGGCCGCGTTCGCACCGCGACGCAGCGGAATTCCTCCGCGACCGACCCTGACGGAGAACCCATGGCCAGCGACCTGATCCACGACGTGTTCAGCGGCGAGCGCAACCTGACCACCAAGGAGCGCGCCATCTCGGTCGTGCTCGGCCTCGGCCTCGCCGCGGCCGCGGCGCAGCCCCGGCCGAACAAGTTCCTCAGCCTCGCAGCCCTGGTCGCCGGCTCGCTCCTGGCGATCCGCGGCGCCACCGGCCATTGCGCCGCCAAGTCGCTGATGAACAGCGACTCCCACGCGCCCGCGCGGATCTGACCGAGCGGCGGGGCGCCCCGGGCGCCCCGTCATCCGGACAGGATGCCCGACATGAGAAAGGCCACGCCGATCATCTCGGCGTGGCCTTTCTCATGTCGGGGAGGAGCCGGCGAGGTCCGCCGGCTCCCAGGGCTCAGAGGACCGTGGTGCGGCGGCGGCCCTGGATGAAGCCGAAGATCGCCAGCACAATCACGGCGCCGATGACCGCGGCGATCAGGCCCGCGCCCTCGTTCGGCGGGTACCAGCCGGTGACCTGACCCAGGAAGGTCGCCACGAAGGCGCCGACGATGCCCAGAAGAGTGGTCATGATGAAGCCGCTCGGCTCGTTGGCCGAGCCGGGCATGATGAACTTGGCGATGACACCGGCGACGAAGCCGATGATGATGGTCCACAGGATCGCAAGCATGAGGGCTGCCCTTCGGCTCCGCTTAACTGAAGGACAAACGCGCGGGCCGCGCCGTGGTTGCGCCGGGACGTGCGCCCGATGCTGCCCCGATCGCTGCCGGTGGATCTCTTCCTCGCCGATGGATCCTGCCAAGGTTCGTCCGGGGGCCCTTTACGGCGGCACGGGTTCGGCGGCACAAGGCGCCGGAGCGCCATTCCAGAGCCTCCCTCTCAAGAAGCCCCCGAGGAGTTCCCGATGACCATCACGCGTTTCGAGACCGGCACCCGGATGAGCCAGGCGGTGGTGCATAACGGCACCGTCTATCTGGCCGGCCAGGTCGCGGACCAGGTCTCGAACAACGAGGGCGTCGAGGCGCAGACCAAGGACATCCTGAGCCAGATCGACGAACTGCTCGCGACCGTCGGCAGCGACAAGACCCGGCTGCTCTCGGCCACGATCTACCTCGCCGACATGTCGACCTTCGCCGAGATGAACCGGGCCTGGGACGGCTGGGTGGCGGCCGGCCACGCTCCGGCCCGGGCGACCGTCGAGGCCAAGCTCGCGGGCCCGCAATACCGGGTGGAGATCTCGGTCGTCGCCGCGACCGGAGCCTGACGGATGAACCCGCTCCGGCGCCGTTTCCTGGGGGCCGCCGCCGGCCTCCTCGCCCTCGTGGCGGGGCCTGCCGGCCCCGCAACCGCCGCGCCGGAGCGGGTCGTCAACATCTACAACTGGTCGGACTATATCGACCCCAAGATGCTCGACGCCTTCACGCGCGAGACCGGCATCAAGGTCGTCTACGACACCTACGACACCAACGAGATCGTCGAGACCAAGCTGCTCGCCGGCCGCTCGGGCTACGACATCGTGGTGCCGACGGGGCCCTTCCTGCAGCGCCTGATCAAGGCCGGGGCATTCCAGCCCCTCGACAAGGCCAGGCTGCCGAACCTCAAGCACGCCTGGCCCGAGGTGACGGCGCGGCTCGCGGCCTACGACCCGGGCAATGTCTACGCCGTCGACTACATGTGGGGCACCACCGGCATCGGGGTGAACACCGCCCTGGTGCGCGAGCGCTTGGGGTCCAACCAGCCGCTCAACACCTGGGACATCGTCCTGCGCCCGGAGCTGATCGCCAAGCTCAAGGATTGCGGCGTGACGATGCTGGACTCGCCGGACGACATCCTGCCGAGCGTGCTCCAGGCGCTCGGCCTGAAGCCCGATTCGCGCCGGATCGACGACCTCGACAGGGCGGGCGACGCGCTGTTCCGCATCCGCGGCGCGGTGCAGAAGTTCCACTCCTCCGAGTACATCAACCAGCTCGCCAACGGCGACGTCTGCCTGTCGGTGGGGTACTCGGGCGACGTGCTGCAGGCACGCCGGCGCGCCCGCGAGGCCAAGAACGACGTCGACATCGCCTACTTCATCCCGCAGCAGGGCGCCCTGATGTGGTTCGACGCCTTCGCGATCCCCAAGGATGCGCCGCATGCGGCGGAGGCCCACGCCTTCATCGACTTCATGATGCGGCCCGAGGTGGCGGCGGCCAACACCAACTTCGTGTCCTATGCCAGCGGCAACCTGGCGGCGAAGGCCCTGGTCAAGCCCGAGATCCTGTCCGATCCCGGCATCTACCCGGACGAGGCGACCTTCCGCCGGCTGTTCACCAACACCGCCTATGACGACCGCACCCAGCGGGTGGTGACCCGGCTCTGGACCCGCGTGCGCACCGGACGCTGACGCCACGTTCGACCCAAACGGCGGCGACTGCCCGGGCGGCCCGCTTGCTACCCAGGATGGATGGGTGATCCATGCGAACCCGTCCTGATGATGCTCCGCACTGCCGGCGAGGCGGTGCCGGCTGTCGTCGGGCAGTTCGCGGCCGAGGGCGGCGTCGATGCCGCGGGAGCGGCGCCGGGGTGCCGCTGGCCATCGATGAGCGACGGGCGATCGATCTGGCCCTGGTGAGCGCGAGCCTGTCCGCCTCGCCGGCCCTGCCGGGCATCACGGCGCGGCGGCGTGTGACCCGACCCCACCCTGCCGGCTGGTTCGCCTGCCCGAGGCGGCGCCCGTCCCTGCCCTGCCCATCCTGGCCCCGGACATGAGCCCGTCCGAGACCCGCGCAAGCCTGGACGAACGCGTGCTGGCGGCGCCCGTCCGGACGGGGCGGGCCGGAGAGGCGCTGACCGGACGGATCCTTGCCCATACGGATCCTTGCCCGTGAAGAACGGCCCGCCCCCTTCGGGGGCGGGCCGGTATCGGGCGCTGCCCGATCGCGTGGCGATCGGACAATGCTCTCGGTCTTCGATTGGGCCGCATCGTCTGCGACGAACCGGCATCCACGTCGTCGGGAATGCCCTGGATCGGTCTTACTTAGTCCTTGAGGTCGTCCGGCACCTTGCCGCCATTCTCCTCGAGCTTCTTGATGACCTGCTTGTGCAGCCACACGTTCATCGTGGCGGAATCGTTCGTGTCGCCGGTGTAGTGCAGCTCCTGGGCGAGTTCCTTGCGCGCCGACAGGCTGCTGTCGAGGTGCAGCAGCTTCATCAGGTCGACGATCGAGGTGCGCCAGTTGAGCGGCTGGCCGGCCTTGGCGGCGAGGTCGTTGAGCACCGCTTCGACGTCGACCTTACCGTCGACCTTCGGCACGTCGCCGCCGGGCGTAGCGCCCGTGGTGCCGCCGCCGGCCGGCGCGCTGGTGGAGGTGGTCTCAGGCGTCTGCGCCTGGGCCTCGCCGCCGCCGAAGGGGTGCAGGATCTTGCTGACGATCGTCCCGAGCAGGCTCATCGTGTCATCCTCCGTCAGGGGGCATTCGGTGTGGGGCCGCCCGCGAACGCGGCCGGGACGCATGTAGGGCACGTGTGCCCTGCGGCATCCCGGCACGGTAACGAACGGCCCTGCTCGCCGTTCCGCCTGCTTCCGGCGCGCGGGGGAGATGCGCGCGTTCCGGCGCTTCACGGGCCCGCAGGATGGGTTAAGGACATCCGCCGGCACGAGGATGCCGCGCGACGGGCATGGGACGCGGGGACCGCGGAAGGCAGCATGACAGGGGATCCGATCCGCCGGGCGCTCGACGACGTCTGGTACTGCGTCGGCGAGAGCCGCAGCCTGCGGCCCGGGGGAATGCGGTCGGTGAGCCTCGGCGAGGAGGCCGTGGTGGTCGGGCGCGAGGAATCGGGCGCGCTGTTCGCGCTGCGCGACCGCTGCCCCCATCGCGGCATGGCGCTGTCGGCCGGCCGCATCGTCGACGGCAACCTCGTCTGCCCGTTCCATGGCTGGCAGTTCCGGCCCGACGGCGTCTGCGCGGCGATCCCCGCTTTGGCCCGCCGGGACGACGCCAATTTCGCCTCGGTCCGTCTCGCCCGCTTCGCGGTGGCGGAGAAATCCGGCCTGATCTGGGTCCATGCGAGCGCGAATCCGGCAACTGGGAACGCGGCAAGTGGGGGCCCCGCAAGTGCGAACGCGGATGCGGCACCGCCGATCCCCGAGGTCGATTTCGCCTATTGCGGCCAGCTGGTCGAGATCCTGGAGGTCGAGGCCTCGTTCGACCTCGTGGCCCTGAGCTTCGTCGATCCGGCCCACGTCGCCTATGTGCACGATTCCTGGTGGTGGCGCCCGTCGAAGACGATGAAGGAGAAGGTGAAGCACTTCGCGCCCTCGCCCTTCGGCTTCACCATGACGAGCCACACGGCGAAGACCGCCTCCCTCGCCTACCGCCTGCTCGGCTCGATCCCGGAGGTCGAGATCGAGTTCCGGCTGCCGGGGGTGCGGCTGGAGCGGATCACCGCCGGCGAGAAGCGCCTGGCGAACTACACCTTCGCGTCGCCGCTGGCGAATGGCCGCACCGCGCTCATCAACGCGATGTACTGGAACATCTCAGGCCTCAACCTGCTGAAACCCATCGCCCGGCCGCTGATGCGCCAGTTCCTCGGCCAGGACCGGGACGTGCTCCAGATCGCCCAGCGCGGCCTCGACCGGAAGCCCGCGATGGTGCTGATGGGCGAGAGCGACGTGCAGTCGCAATGGTATTTCAGCCTCAAGCGCGAGTTCCTCCGCGCCCGCGAGGCCGGCGCCGCCTTCGTCAACCCCCTGGAGCCGCGGGAGCTGCGCTGGCGCAGCTGATCCCGGTCCCGGGACTTCCATCCTGAGTAGCGATCCTGGCCTGCAATTCTCCCGGCGGTCCATCGAGACGCTATCGCGACCCGCCCCCTTTGGCCTATCCAGGTCGGATCGCTGCCCGGAGATTCGGATGTCCGAGGACATCTTCCGCATCATCTACAAGAGCACGGCCGCGCATCCGGCGGAGGTGATGCTGGGGCAGGGCCACGTCGCGTCCCTTCTCGCAGCCGCCCGGCGGCGCAACCAGGCGGCCGCGGTCTCCGGCGTGCTGGTCTATACCGGCCTCGGCTTCTTCCAGGTGCTGGAGGGGCCGCGGGACGGCGTCCAGCCGATCTTCGAATCGATCCTGGTCGACCGGCGCCATCACACCCTGGCGGTGATCGAGATGGATGTCGCGGCCGAGCGCCGCTTCTCCGGCTGGAGCATGGGCTTCCTCGGCACCACCCGGGAGCTCGACGACCGGCTCAACGGCACCGGCCTCGGCGCGGCCGGTTGCCCCGAGGCCCTGGACCAGCTCCTGCGCCGGACCCTGCTGCTGCTCGTCGACACCCCGATCAGCATGCCGTGGCTCGGCGCGCGCGGGGCGATCGAGGACGGGCTCGGCGCGACCCTCGCGCGGCGCTTCTGACCGGACGATCAGCCCTCCGCCGCCAGCAACCCCACCGCCACCGCCGGGCCGCAGGTCGACGCGAAGGCGGTGGCCTCCGGGGCGAGGCGCGGGGCGATCAGGTCGGCCAGGTCCACCACCGGCCGCCCGAGGCGCGCGGCGAGCCTGGCGGCGACGAAGCGGCCGGCGCCGCAGATCACGACCGGCGCCGCGTGGTCCAAGCCGTCCTCGCCCAACTCGCCCTCCCCCAACTCCCCGCGGGACAGGATCAGGCCGGCGGCGTCGTGCAGCAGGCGCAGCTGCGCCTCGGCGAAGAAGCCGGCCAGCCGCGCCCAGTCGGCGCTCGTCCCCTCGTGCCGGTCGCGGCCGATCATCCGGGCGAGGCGGATCTCGGTCTCATGGGTCGACTTGCCCTTGAGGTCGGCGGTGTCCTGCTGGTCTTCCGCCGCCAGTAGCAGGCCGAGCAGGCGGTAGGCATCGGCGGTGGTGGCGAAGCACTCGGCCATCAGCGCGGTGCGCCGGCCGCGGAACGGCGCGGTCTGCGACAGCGCCAGGAGCGGCGTGCGCACCACGCCGGTATAGACCAGCTCCCCCGTCTCCAGCCGCTCGGCGTCGCTGTAGCCGATCGCCCGGGGCTGCCCGCCACGGATCGGGATCAGGTCGGCGGTGGTCGAGCCGATATCGACCAGGAGCGCGTCCGGCTGCATCGTGCCGACCAGGGCGGCGGTGGCGTGCCAGTTGGCGCTGGCGATGTCGGGGGCGCGGGACGCGGCGGCCTCGGGCGCGACGAAGCCGGAGCGCCCGGCATAGATCGCGACCTCGCCTTTCAGATTCCTGGCCGTCCAGGCGGCGAGCTGCGCCACGCCGTCGGCGCGGTCGGAGAAGCAATCGGTCAATTCGCCCGTCATCGTCACGGCGTGGCGGGCGGGCGCGCGGGCCCAGTCCGGCAGGGACGCGACGGTGGCGTCGAGGGCCGGCAGGCCGTTCCAGAGCGGGCACGGCGCCTGCACCACCGCCTGCACGCGGCCGCCTTCGACCAGCGCCGCCTTGACATGGACCCCGCCGAGGTCCCAGCCGATGACGCGACGGAGCGAGGCGGGGGGATGGAGATGAGTCACGGGCGGGTCTCGCGCAAGGCCGGTCGAGGAGCCGGTCGGGGTGGGGTGGCATGAGCGGGCCAAGCTTCGCAACCCGGACCGAGGTGGTGCCGGTCCTCGACCTGCGCGGCGGCGTCGTGGTGCGGGCCCGGGCCGGCGACCGTGAGCGCTACGCGCCGATCGTGACGCCGCTCAGCCCCGGCCCCGCCCCCGCCGACGTGGCGCGCGGCCTCCTCGCGGCCTGGCCGGCGCGCCGGCTCTACGTCGCCGATCTCGACGCGATCATGGACGGCACGCCGCCCGACCTCGGCGCCTTGCGGGCGATCGCGACGGCCTGCCCGGGGGTGGAACTGTGGGTCGATGCCGGCTTCGCGACCGAGGAGGGCGTCGCGGCGTTCCTGGCGGCGGGCCTCGGCCGGCCGGTGCTCGGCAGCGAGAGCCAGGCCGATGCGGCCCTGGTGCGCCGGCTGGCCGCCGCCGCGGTGCTCTCCCTCGACAGCCGCGACGGCGCCCCCCTGGGGCCTGCGGCTTTGCACGAGGAGGCCTCGGCCTGGCCGCCGGAGGTGATCGTGATGACGCTGTCGCGGGTCGGCAGCGGGGCGGGGCCGGACCTCGCGGGACTCGCCGCCCTCAAGGCGCGCGCGCCGCGGACGGCCTTCTACGCCGCCGGAGGCCTGCGCGGGCCGGAGGACCTCCCGGCCCTGGAGGCGGCGGGCGCCGCCGGGGTGCTGGTCGCGAGCGCGATCCATGACGGGCGGCTGCGGGCCTGAGGGCGCCGAGCGGGAGATCCGCAAAAGGAAGGAGGGCCCGGTGGGGCCCTCCCGATGATGGAGTCAACGTCCGAGGAAGATGGAGGCCAGTCGCTGGAACAGCCCCTGCGGCGGAGGCGGCGGGGGCGGCGGGGGAGGCGCCGCTGACTGTTCCGGACGGTTTCCTGTCTAGGCGACGTTCGCCGCGAAGGGGTGCTGGGCGGTCTTGTACTGCTGCGTGACCTCGGCGGCGGTCGGCGTGCCCTTGATGGCGCGCTGGATCGACAGCTTCGTGGCCTCGTAGTTGTACTTCTCGATCTTGGCGTCGTCCGCGGCTTCCCAGTGGATGAACACGCCGACCAGGATGTAGAGGTCGTCGGCCTCGTTGGCCGGAATGATGCCCTCGGCGACGCAATCCTGCACCGCCTTGGCGACGGCGTGCTGGGCCGGGCCGAACATCTGGACGGCCTGGCGGGCGTCGTTGATGGTGACCTTGTTGAACAGCAGGGTGTTGGGCTTGCACGGCAGGTTCGGCGCCACCACCGCGAGCAGGCTGGTGAAGCCGTGCTTGTTGTTGGTCAGGCTGTTGCAGAACGCCGTCTCGGCGGCGCTGCCGCGCGGGCCGATGATGAGGTCGATATGCGCTACCTCGTTGCCGTCACCGACGAGGGCTTCGCCCACCATCACCTTGTTGATCGTCGCCATGTGGGGATTCTCCCAGGTGTCGATAAGGTTAGCCGACCGCCGTAACAATGCGGCTCGGCCCCGCCATCCTTGCTGTCGGCGTTCAGCGTGAAGCCGAACCGGTTGTCTGGATAGCGGCGGGACCCTACAGCGCCGCTGAACCGTGAACAAGTCGGCCGGCCCGGTACAATGGTCCATTCCGGCCCCGGCACCCGCAGACGAGCCGCGCCGCGACTACGACTTATTGGCAGCTTGCCTTGACGAAGGGGCCCCGGCCGCCTTCAGGTGCCCGAGCGCGTCGAGAAACAGGGTCGCCACGGTGAGGTCGGCGCTGGTGCCGGGGTTGAGGCCCGCGGCTTTGAGGGCGGCATCGTGGGCGAGCAGGGCCGCCCGCGCGCCCTCCCCGAGCACCAGCCTGCGCAAGGAGGCCTCGGCCTCCGCCCGCACCCGCTCGGCGGTGTCGGGCCCGAACTTGCGGGCGACGTGGCTGTCGGGAAATCCGGTCAGGAAGGCGAGGTGGACCGCCGTGGTGGTCCAGGGCTCCGTGAGGCCGGCCCTGCGGGCCGCCGCCAGCGCCGGGAGCCCGGTCGCGAACAGGTCCTCGAACCCGGTGACGTAGGCCCGGGCGATGCGGTCGCGCGACGCCGCCTCGCCCATCGCGGTCAGGACCGACGGGGCTGCGTCCGTCGTCACGTCGTGGCGCTCGGCCCGGCCGAGCCCGCCGGGATTGGCGAGCCGGATCGCCGCGTAGAGGCCGGCCGCGTCCGTCCCGTCGAGATCCGCGAGCACGGCCGCGAGGGCCGGGCGCAGCGGGCCCGGCCGCTCGGCCGCGGCGGCGAGCGGCGCGCAGAGCAGCACGATGCCCAGATTGGTGTTCTGGCCGACCCCCGCCCGGGTGGCGGCGACCGCGCCCTCGATCCGCGCCCCGACCCGGGCGCCCGCCGCCGCGAGGGGCGGGGCGGAGAGCGCCGCGCTCGCCTCGAAATCCGCGACGCTCATCCGGTGCCCGGCGGCGTGGACGTGGACGTTGCCGGGCTTGATCGCCGCGAGCTCCGCCCGGCAGGCGGCGCGATAGGCCTCGGCGATCGCCTCCGGGGCAAGCGCGGGTTCGCTCTCCATCACGCCGGCCCGGCGACCGCGAGGCGCGGCGCGCACCCGGTCCGGACCGCCGCCAGGAAGCCGGCCGCGACCTCCCGGGCGATGTCGATTGTGGTCACCTGCTGCAACCCCGACCAGGCCGGCATGCTGTTGACCTCGAGCACCTGGAAGCCGCCCTCCCCGTCCTCGACGAGATCGATCCCCGTGTAGCCGCAGCCGACCGCCGCCGCGGCCTGCTCCGCCAGGTCCGCGGCCCGGGCCGGCGGGCGCCAGGGCAGCGGCCGGCCGCCCCGGTGGACGTTGGTGATCCAGCCGTCGCCCTGGCGGATCATCCCGGCGACCGCCCGGCCGGCGCAGACGAAGACCCGGTAATCCTGCCAGGCCCCGTCGCGCCGGGGGACGTAGCGCTGGAGGTAGTAGACCCGGCCGACCAGCTCCTCGGGCGGCAGCTCGTCGGGCCGGGCGATCAGCTGAAGACCCTCGCCCTGCGAGCCGAACAGGGGCTTCAGCACCAGCGGCCTCCCGGGTCCCGCCTCCCTGGCGACGACCTCGGCGGCGGCCTCGCGGCGCGAGAGCACGAACGTCTCCGGCGTCGGGATGCGGTGGCGGGCGAGCAGCAGGCTCGTCATCGCCTTGTCGACCGAGCGCTCGATGGCGGTCGGCCCGTTCCACACCACGGTGCCGGCGGCTTCGAGCGCGTGCAGGGCGCCGAGCCGCATCGTCGTCGCCTCGAAGGTGCCGCCCGCGATGGTGCGCAGCAGCACCCCGTCCGGCAGGCCGCCGCCGAAGCCCGGCACGCGCAGGGGCTCCGGATGCCCGGTCTCGACCGTCACGTCGGCCAGCGAGAAGAGCTGAGGCGCGGCGCCGAGCTCCGTGAGGGCGGTGAGGAGCCTTGCCTTGTGCCAGGCGCCGTTATCGGCCGCGAGCCCGATCCGCATGGAGTGGCCTCTAAGCGAAGGAGCGCGCCACCAGCTCCGGCACCAGCCGGCCGGCCCGGTGGCTGTGGCCGGAGCGCAGCGAGGTCACCACCACCTCGGCCGGGCTGAACAGGTGCTTGTCGATGGCGTAGAAATCGCCGTTGAAGCGGGAAAAGATCTCCGCGAAGGGCGCGCCGTGGTCGCGCGAGGTGGTGCTCGGCAGCGCCTCGGCCAGCCCCTTGGCGTCGGCATCGTCGGCCTCGACGAAGAGCTGCACCCGCCCGCCATAGATGATCGCGTCGTTGGTGCGGCCCATCGCCTGGATGAAGTCCGGATGCGGCGGGCTCACCGGCGCGGCGCCGATCCCGTCGACGATCGCGTCGAGGTCGAACCCGACCGAATGCGCCTTGTGCAGGGCGACCTCCAGCACCCGGGCGACCACCTGGGTCGCGCCGGCGAGGCTCTGGGTCGGGGCGTACACGAAGGTGACGTCGGCGGGCCGGATGCCGGCCGCCGCCGCCACCTTGGCGGTGACCGAGGCCGGTGGCGGGCTGCCCGATTCGAGCACCAGGGCGATGCGCGAGGCCTCGTCGCGATAGGCCAGCTCCTCGAACAGGGACTCGACCGCCGCCGCCGCCCTCCCTGGGCCGGAGCCGAGAGCGAAGAAGCCCGAATCCCCCTCCTCGTCGGCGAGGTTCCAGCCGGCATACTGGCTGCCCAGGCAGGCGAGCACCGGATCGGTGCTGTGGACCGTCAGGGTGAAGGGCCAGGCCTCGAGGGGGCCGGCGGGACTGAGCGTCACGGTGCCGAGGCCGCCGAGGCAGATCTCGGCGATCCGCCGCCCGGCCTCGATCGAGCCCCGTGCCCCCGCCCCGGCATCGATCAGCCGCGCCCCGTCCGGCGCCCGCGTCACGGCGAGCCGCAACCGCGCCGCATCGGCGGCCAGGGCCTCGACCAGGGGGGCGGCGAGCGCGTTCACGCTCGGGCGGGACGGGGTGGCGGATGAACTCATCGATGACTCCCTCGGGCCGGAGCGGGGCGCGCCCCGCGATGGCCGGTCAGATCGGTCGGGGTCTTCGGGGGCCCCGTTGGGTGACGATTGGAGGGCGGGATCCCCTCTCCCACACGGGAGAGGGGATCCCGCGATACTCCGTCCAGCATGGAACGGCGCCCGGCGAAAGCCAATGCGGCGTCGGCCGGCCTTTCCTCCAGCCGCGCTCGCAATTCCGCCGCCCGTGCCGCGACGGCGCGCCGGGCCGCCGCCGCATCCGCCCCCTCGGCCAGCACCGTGCAGATCGGCGCCCCCGCCTCGACGCGGCTACCGGCCGGCGGGCGGTCCATCGCCCAGTCGGGCCAGTCGAGGGCCGGCACCGCGGGGATCGCCGCATCGGCATACAGGATCTCGGTCGCGGCGGCCCCTGGGAGGCGCGGCCGGTGCTCCGGCAACAGGCCGCGTGCCGCCGCCAGGTGGGCGGCGAAGAGCGGCACCGGCCCGCGGTCGAGCACGTCCAGGGTGGCGCCGGGCCGGGGATTGACCTCGAGCAGCCACCAGGCCTCGCCGTCGACCATGAGGTCGGCGCTGACGAGGCCGCAGAGCCCCGTGGCGGCGACGAGAGCGGTGAGCGCCTGCTCGGCGGCCTCCCGGACCATGGCCGGCAGCACGGCCGGCCCGGCGGCGCCGGCGTAGCGGAACGGCCGGCCGGGCCCGGGCGAGACCCATTGCTCCGTCACCGCCAGCACGGCGATGGCGCGTCCGTCCGCCAGCGCGTTGAGCGAGCGGGGCAGGCCCGGCACTCGGCGCTGGAGATAGGCCCCGGCCGGGAGCCGGCCCGGCGCGGCCGGGCGGATATGATGGCCGCCCGAGGCGCCGCGCCGCTTGATCAGCCAGGCCCCGGGGTCCGTCACCGGCGCGCGCGCGATCTCCGGATGCGGGATGCCGAGGCGCCGGCACAGGGCGGCGAAGCCGGCCGGGTCCTTGAGCGCCGCGACCGCGTCCGGCGTGGCGCCGAGAAGCGGGAAGCGCCCGGCGAGCCGCCGCATCAGCCCCGGCGCGCCCTCGAAGCCCGAGCCGAGGACGAGGCCCATCGGTTCCCCCGCCTCCGCCACGAGGCTGCTCAAGGCCGCCTCGACGCCCCTTGCCCCCGGTCCGGCGCCGAACCGGCCGGGCACGCGGCGGTAGCCGGCGGCGAGCGCGCGGGTATCCTCGTCGCCGAACAGGTCGGCGACGAAGGGGCGGTTGCCGGCGCGCCGCGCCGCGGCGGCGAGCGCCCGGCCCGATTGCGCCGCGATCAGGATGGCCGCGCCGGTCACGCGGCCGCGGCCCGGTCGGTGATCTCGACGGCGAGCCGGTAGGCCTCGCGGAAGTCGAGGACGAGGGGCTGGTCGGCCTGGAGCAGGCGGCGGAACAGCCCGGCCTGGGTCCCGTACTTCACGTTGCCGATGGCGAGCGCGCCGATGCCGACCCCCCGCCCGCCCGGCAGGGGCGCGGCGTCGGCGTGGACGTCGATGCCGGCGATGCCGGCCGGCGGCACGGCGTTGACGTCCGCGGCGACGAGGAGGCGGCCGGCCTGCGCGAGATCCTCTTTGCTCAGGACCTGCACGCCCGCGGCGGCGGCCGACAGGATCACCTCGGCGTCCCGGGCCGCGGCGATGCGGCCCTCCCGGCTCGCGCCGTCCGCCGCCTCGACGGCGACGCCGAAGCGCGCCCGCATGCCCTCGGCGATCGCCGCCACCCGCTCGCGGCCGTTGTAGCCGACGATGACCGGGTGCGCCCCCTCCTGCGCGGCGATCACCGCGGCGCAATAGGCGACGACGCCGGTGCCGCCGAAGATCGCGACGCGCTTCCCCGTCAGGTCCTCGCCGAACTTGTCCCGCAGCGCCCGGCGGGTGCAGGCCACCATGGCGGCGCCGGTGGTGAAGGAGCCGGCCGGGTCGGCGAAGACATGGTTGGCGAAGGGCGGCACAAAGGCGCCGGTCGCGGCGTCCACCATGTCGAGGGCGGTCTCGGCGTTCTTGCCGCCGATGAAGATCGCCGTGCGGGTGCCGTCCTGCGGCGCGCGGGAGAAGATCGAATCCTGGACCAGCGGCACGACCTCGGCCAGCTCCACGCCCGTATAGGTCGAGACGGTCTCGAAGCCCGCATCCACCGCCATGTTCACGTCGAACGGGCTCATGTGCTTGAGCGGCGTCAGCATGTGCAAGATCGAGCGGGCCGAGTTCGAGCGGGCCGAGTTCGAGTGAGCCATGCGGGCCTCCTCCGGAGCGACGACAGCGCGGCCGTCCTCCGGTTCGGAGCGGAGGACGGCCGCCTGCTTGTAGGCCGGAGCGGCCGGGCCGGCGGCCTGCCCATTGGTGCAGTCCGCCGACCTCGTCCTACCGCATCGACGAGCCGGCGTAGAACGGGTCGCGCGGCGCCTCGGGCAGGTAATCGGCGTAGAACGCCTTCACGTGCGGGAACACGGCGCGGCCGAGCTCGCGCCTGGCCACCTCCTCGGGCGAGCGCGGCCGGCCGAGCACGTCGGCGATCTCGGCCAGCACCGCGTCCCGGTCGATCTTGGTGAACCGGCCCTCGGCGTAGACCAGCTCGCCGTCGATATAGACGGCGTCGACGCACTCGGTCTTGGCGCGCTGGACCAGGGCGTCGAGCACGGGGATGTCCGGGTCCTGGAACGGGTAGGTGGCGCGCCGCCAGTCGATCAGCGAAGCATCGAAGAACCGGCCGGGATCGAGCCGGCCGATCTCGGCCCCGAAGGCCGTGGTCATCGCGCCCGATTCGGTCGCCATCTTCACCACCTGGGACGGGGTCGGCACGTCGTCGTCGTCCATGCCCGGCACCCGGTGGACCCGCAGGGCCAGCCGCAATTCCTGGAGCATGTCGCGGTCGTCGTTGATGCCCGCCTCGTCGAGCCCCATCCCGACCGTGATGCCCTTCTTCTCCCAGGCGTTCAGCGGGGCGAGCCCCGAGCGCAGGCGGAAGTTCGACGAGCAATTGTGGCAGATGCAGGTGCCGGTCTCGGCGACGATGTCGATGTCCTCGGCGGTGAGCCAGACGCCGTGGCCGAGGGTCATGTGCGGCCCGAGCACGCCGAGATCGTGGAGGTGGCGCAAAGCCGTCTTGCCGGTGCGGCGGCGGGCATATTCCTTCTGGTAGGCGGTCTCCAGGAGATGCATGTGCATCGGCACCCCGGCGGCGCGGGATTTGTCGTGGAGCGCGACGAGCCCCTCGTCGGTGCACCAGTGGAGGTTGGCCGGCGCGAGCTGGATCCGGGTCAGGCGGTTCCCCGCATTCTCCTCCCGCAACTGGTCGAACAGGCGCAGGAAGTCGGAGAACGGCATCGCCTGCGCCTTGAGGTGGGCGGCGAGTTGGGTCCCGAGATCGGCCGGCAGGCGGGCGCAGAACGCCTCGTCCGCCTCGTAGACGAGCCGGTTCTGCTCGCGCACGGCGTAGCAATAGGAGGCCCGCATGCCGAGGCTGCGGTAGCCGTTCAGGGTCTTGGTGGCGGCGGCGTGGATCGCGTCGTAGCCGCCGGCCATCCAGCCCTGGATGTGCTGGACCGTGGTGATGCCGGAGGCTACCATCTCGAAGGCGGAGTAGAGCGTGTCGAGGGTGAGGTCGAGGCGCCGGGCCGGCAGCCGGCTCGCGAACCACAATTCCAGGGCGTAGTCGGGCGAGCCGAGCTGGAGCGGGGTGAGCCCGACATGGTGGTGGCTGTTGACGAAGCCCGGCAGCATGACGTGGCCGGGATAGCGGCGCAGCTCCGCCGCGGGCGCCGCCCGCTGCATCTCCTCGACCGGGCCGACCGCCACGATCACGCCGTCGCGCGAGAGCACGGCGCCGTTCTCGACGATGACCGGGGTGTTGCGGTCCTTGATGCCGGTGACGACCCAGCCGGCCTGGACGATGAGCTCTGCCATGGAGGTGATGTCCCGTTACGCTGTGGGGAGGGAGAGCCGGACGGAAGCCGGCAAGGAATCGATGACCAAGGGGCTGATGACGGCAGCCGGCGCATCCGGCTGCCATGCCGCGAGGAGATGTCCGCCCGGCCCGACGACGAGGCTGTCGCCGTCGTGCCGCACCGGCCGGCCGAGGATGTGCTCGGTGCCGTGGCGCGCAGCCGCGACCGCCGCGACGCGGCAGCGCCGGGCATGGCCGGCGAGCTCGGCGGTAAAGAAGCCGGGCGGATCCTGCGGCGCCGGCCCGGCGACCAGGATGGCGACGAGGTCGGCCCCGGCCGCCGCCGCGTCCCAGGCCTCCGGATAGCGCCGGTCGTAGCAGACGAGGGCCGCGACCCGCAGGGAGACGCCGCCCGGAAACCCGACCCGCACCGCCCGCCCTTCCGCGGGGCCGGATTGGAAATGGTCGGCCTCGCCGAAACGCTCGCCGGGCAGCGGTGGCGGCAGCCGGTGCTTTGCCGCGATCCGGACCAGGCTGCCGTCCGGTTGGGCGAGGAGCGCCGCATTGAGCGGCAATGCTTCGCCGGGCTCGGACAGGCTCGCGCCGAACACCAGGGCGAGGCGGTGGCGGCGCGCGAGCGCCGCCATCCGGCGGGCGGTCGGCCCGTCCGCCGGCTCGGCGAGGTGGCGCCAGCGCGCCGGATCCTCGCCGGCGACGAAGGGCAGGATCGTCAGCTCCGGCAGGACGGCGAGGCCGGCGCCCGCGGCGGCGGCCTCGGAGATTCCCGCCTCGACCTCCCGCCAGAGAGCATCCGGATCGGGCCCGGCCGGGCCCACCGGAATGGCAGCGACGCGACAGGGAGGGGTCATCGCGCTGCGGCGGCCTCCTGCTCGGCGAAGGCCCGGTCGACCTCGGCGCCGAGCAGCTCCGTGAACAGGTCGCGATAGGCGTGGTAGCGCGGGTCCCGCGACGGCCGCGGCCGCGGCAGGTCGATGGGTACGATCGTCTTCACCCGCCCCGGCCGGGCCGTGAACACCACCACCCGGTCGGCGAGCGAGATCGCCTCGTCGATGGAATGGGTGACGAGGAGGACCGAGGCGCCGCTGTCGCGCCAGATCTGCAGCAGGAAATCCTGCATGCGCGATCGGGTCTGGACGTCGAGGGCCGCGAAGGGCTCGTCCATCATCAGCACCTTCGGCCGCATGGCGAGCGCCCGGGCGCAGGCCGCGCGCTGGCGCATGCCGCCGGACAATTCGTCCGGCTTCTTGTCGAGCATGTCGCCGAGCCCGACCCGGCGCAGCATCTCCACCGCCAGCTCGCGCCTTTTGACCGGCGGCACGTGCTGGACCGCGAGGCCGAAGGCGACGTTGTCGGCGATGGTGAGCCAGGGAAACAGCGAGGCGTCCTGGAAGATCAGCCCGCGCTCGGCGGAGGGGCCGGTGACGGGCTCGCCGTCGGCCAGGATCTGGCCGGAGGTGACCTCCTCCAGCCCGGCGATCATGTAGAGCAGGGTGGACTTGCCGCAGCCGGAAGGCCCGAGCAGCACCACGAACTCGCCGGGAGCCACCTCGAAGTCGAGGTCGGCCAGCGCCTGGACCGGCGCGCGCCCCTCCGGCATCCAGCGCTTCGAGACGTCGCGGATCGTGACGGCGGGGCGGGTCATCGGGCGCCTCCCGGGCCGACCCACCACAGCATCTTCCGCTGCACCTGGCGCAGGGCGAAGTCGGACAGGAAGCCGAGCACGCCGATGATCGCCATGGTGAAGAAGACGAGCTTGGCGTTGAAGGTCGAGCGCGCCATCGAGGTGATCTGCCCGAGGCCGGTCCCGACCCCGACCGTCTCGGCGATCAGCACCACCATCCAGGCCCCGAACAGGTTGAGCCGCAGCGTCATGAACAGGCTCGGCAGGATCGCCGGCAGGACCACCCGCCAGAAGGTCTGACGGCCGGTGGCGCCCATGATGCGGGCAACGTGGATGTAATTTTTGGGCACGCTCTCGATCTGCGCCCCCGTCGAGAGCACGATGGTGAAGAACAGCGTGATGAAGACGAGGAAGATCGCCGGCTTGTCGCCGATGCCGAAGACGAAGATGGCGACCGGCAGCCACGCCACCGGGGAGATCGGAGCGAGCAGCAGCACCGTCGGCAGCAGCAGGTTGCGCAGGATCCGGACGTAATGGACCAACGCCCCGACCAGGACGCCGCAGACGAAGCCGAGGGCGAGGCCGACGAAGACCCGCATCGTCGTCCAGCCCATGGTGATCAGCAGCGCCGCGACCCCGCCGCCGCTCGCCACGCTGCCGATCCGGTTCGAGCGGTCGAAGTAGCGGAGCGTCCCGGGGATGTCGGCCAGGAACAGGTGGGGCGGCGGCAGCAGCAGTGGGTTGACGAGGTCGAGGGCCCACAAGCCCTCCCACAGGCCGGCGAACAGGCTCAGGGAGACGAAGCCCCAGAAGAGGCCGGCGAGGCGCCGGCGCCAGGCGGGCGAGAGCCCCGGCAGCGCGGCGCGCACCGGCGCCGGGATCGGGCCGATCCGTGCGTGTGTGGTCACGAGGCGAGTGTCCGTGCGGGAGGAAGGGCGGCCGGGCGCGGCGCCCGGCCGTTGGACGGCGCTCAGGCGGCCTTCAGCTTCAGGCCCGCATAGAGGCTCTTGTTCTCGGCGATCACCGCCTCGAGCAGGCTCCAGTCGAAGGCGCCCTCGTCCGGAGCCTTCTTGACGTAGCCGAGCTCCTGCATCGAGGCGCCGCGCGCGATGATGAACTTCGTCTGGTCGCGCTGGTCGACCACGATCGGCTGCTTGGCGGAGGCGTCGACCGCCGCCTCCATGCTGGTCTTGTAGTACTTGCCGACCGTGTCCTTGAGAGCCGCGCTCTTGTCCGCCTCGGCCTGGGACTGGGCGACGAACAAGGCCTTGATCACCGCCTTCACGGCGGCCGGGTTGCTCTTGAGGAGCGGCGCCCGCACGGCGAGCACGCAATCCGAGTAGCCCTTGCCGTAGACATCGGTGCCGTTCGAGAGGACCTTGGCGCCCTTGCGGGCCATGACGCATTGCGAGGCGTAGGGCTCGATGTGGCAGATCGCGTCGAGGGCCCCGGCCATGAACGCCTGGGCGAGTTCCGGCGAAGTGTCGAGATACTTCACCTCGACATCGCGAAAGCTCATCCCGGCCTTCTTCAGGTAGTCGTAGGGCAGCACCTCGAGGGTGTCGGCCTGGAAGGTGCCGAAGGTCTTGCCCTTGAGGTCGGCCGCCGACTCGATGCCGTCGCGGGCCACGATGATGCAGCCCTCGACGCCGCCGCCCGCGACGATCCGCACCGGCGCGCCGGCATCGTACAGGGTCATGAAGTTCGAGTACGGGATCATCGACATGTCGACGAGCCCGGCCCCGAACATGGTGGTGATCTCGGTGTTCGAGGGCGTCACCACGAAGTCGAGATCGACGCCGTCCGCCTTGGTCAGCCCCCGTTCCTTGGCGAGGAACAGGCCCATGTTGCAGAAGCCGGAGCCGTGGGTGGCCTTCAGCGTGGTGCCCGCCGCCGCCGGACTCGGCGCCAGCAGGGCGGCGAGATGCGCCGGCAGGGCGATCGCCGCCGCGGCGCCGGCGCCCCGGCCGAGGAAGCCTCGGCGGGAGAGGTTACGGTAGAACGACCCGTCACGATCGCACATGGCTTACGTCCCGTCTCGAAGACGTGGACATCCGGTGAACGGCACTCTCACCGCGGCAATCGGCGAGACCCCCTGGCCATGCGGCGCATGGCCGGGCGGACCCTCAGCGGACACCCGACGATGGGCACGCCAACCCGACAAGAGCCCTGGCGGCTCTGCGCTGCGCGATGTTCAGAGCAAGTGCCGTGCCAGCAGCCGCTACGGCTCGCCGATCTCCGCCCCGCGATTGCGTCCGCGGGCGATGCGGGTGGTCAGGCCCGGGTGGCGGGCGCGCAAGGACGCGACCAGGGCCTCCGCCTCCGCCGCGTCGCGGGTGAGCGCGAAGCCGGTCGGCCCCCAGGAGCTCTGGCCGAAGCCGGCGATGCCGGCCGCCTCGACATCGGCGAGCGCCGCCGCCACCGCCGCGCTGGCGTAGCGCCCGCCCTGGTGGGGGGCGAAATAGTCGCCGATCCGGCGCTGGATCCCGGTGATCCCGGCACCGAACCGGCCTATGTCCTCCGTGACCACGGCCGGCAGCACCTGCATCAGCACCGTGCGGCAGATCTCGGCCGCCTCCGGCGCGGGGAAGCGCGGCAGCTCCCGGAAGGCGCGGCTTTCCTCGGCCCCGTGCACGCCTGTGCGGCCGGCATCGAGGATCAGCACCACCCGCCACGCCTCCGGGAAGGGCAGCCGCGCGATCACCGGCGGCGGCGCCTCGCTGTCGTCGCGGCCGCCATCGACGATCAGGCCGCCGGTGACGAAGGCGGCGAGCCCGACGCCGGAGCGGTTGCCGCGGTCGAGGACGTCCGCGAAGGCGGCGGGCGCGAAGGGCGCGCCGTGGAGCGCGGCGAGCGCCGCCGCGACCGAGAGGGCGAGCTGCGTGCCCGAGCCGAAGCCCGCATGGGCCGGGATCGCGTCCGCGAGGTGGAACTCCCCCGTCTCCGGCACGCCGAGATGGCGGGCCGCGAGGGACGCGTAGACGCGCACCCGCTCGCATTCGGCGGCGAGGCCGGGGGCGTCGGCTCCGGTGACCGTCAAGGCGTCGGCGCGGGCGGCGGTGAGGTCGATGCCGGGCGCGTCGAGACCGAGGCCGATGCTGCCGAAGCGCCGGCCGAGCCCGCCATGCAGGTCGAGGAAGCCGAAATGCAGCCGGGCCGGGGCGCGCACCCGCACCCTCGCCCGCGGCATTCCCATCTCGTGCGCCAAACCGGCCTCGCTTCCTGCCCCGATGCCCCGGCTCCCGCGGGGGCGGCGCCGTCCTCGAAGCCGGACTGTCCCACACCGCCCGTCGGCTGGGCAACTCGGGATCGGCGGATATGTGCCCGCCGGCCGGGCGCGAAGCCGGACTTTCGGGGGACTTGCCTGCCCGGGGGCCCGGATGCGACCGTCCCCGGAACACCGGCGAGCGGCCAGCAAGCGCGGCAAGGGTGAGCGAGGGCGGATGACGGCCTGGATCGATGGGCAGGCAGTGGCGCGGGACGAGGCGGTCGCGGCGGCTGCCGCGCTGCTGACGGGGGCGCGAAGCCCGGTCTTCGCCGGCCTCTGCGCCGAGGCGGCGTCCGTGCAGGCGGCGTTCGATCTCGCCCGCGCGATCGGCGCCTCGCTCGATCCCGCCGCGGGGTCCGCGCTCTACGCCGATCTCGGGGCCCTGGCCTCCGGCGGCGCCATGACCACCACCCCGGCCGAGGCGCGCGGGCGGGCCGATCTGGTTCTGGTGGTCGGCGCCGCACCCTGGACGTCCGAGATGGTGAGCGAGCTGGCGGCGGGCGGACCCGTGCGCGGCCGCGCCGCCGGGCGGTCCCGCACGCTCCTGGCCCTCGGGGGAGCCGGCGCCGGTGCCGTGCAGCCCGTCGCCTATCCGGCCGGCGAGGCCGGGGTCGCGGCGGCGATCGGCCTGCTGCGCGGCTTGGCCGGAGGCCGCATCGCCGGCCCCCATCCCCTCGCCGACCTCGTGGTGCGCCTGCGCGAGGCGCTCTACGGCGTCGTTCTGTACGATCCCGGCGAGATCGGCGCCCTCGGGGCCGAGATGCTGAACGGCCTCGTCAAGGATCTCAACGAGACCACCCGCTGCTTCGCCCTGCCGCTGGGCGATGCCTGCCAGGGCCGGGCCGTCGCCCAGGTCGCGGCCTGGAGCACCGGCCAGGGACCCCGGGTCGGCTTCGGCCGCGGCCGTCCCGAGCACGATCCCTGGCGCTTCGACGCCGAGCGCCAGGCCGCCGCCGGCGAGATCGATGCCGCGCTCTGGCTCGCCTCCCTGCCGGCCCCCCTGCCCGCCTGGACCCGCACGGTGCCGACCGTGGCGCTCCTCGGGGCGCCCAAGGGGGACGAGGCCCGGGTGGTGATCGGCGTCGGCGTGCCGGGCGAGGCCTTCGGTGCCGCCCTCTGGCACCCGCGCCGCGCCGCGATCGCGTGGCATGAGTCTCGGCATGAGTCTCGGCAAGATTCCGGGCAAGATTCCGGGCAAGGTCCCCGGCAGGATACTCGGCCGGATCCCGGTTCGCCGCAGCCGGGGCTGAGCCCTGCCGCCGCGATCCTCGCCGACCTCCAGGCCCGTCTCGCGGCTTCTCCTGCCTCTAACCCGGAGCGCTCCGCCTCATGCTGACCCGCATCGCCGGCGGCCGGGTGGTCGATCCGACCGCCGGGCGCGACGCCATCGGTGACCTCTGGATCGAGGACGGCCGCGTCGTCGCCCCCTCCGACCGCGCGCCCGACCGCATCATCGACGCCGCCGGTTGCGTCGTCATGGCGGGCGGCGTCGAGATCCATTCCCACATCGCCGGCGGCAACGTGGTGCTGGCGCGCCTGCTGCTGCCGGAGCTCGGCGTCTCCGAGCCCGATGCGCCGAACCCGCACGGCTCGGGCCGCGACGTCGGCCTGCTCTACGCCCGGATGGGCTACACCACCGCGGTCGAGCCGGCGATGCCGCCGGTCAACGCGCTCGCGACCCAGCTCGAACTCGCCGAGATCCCGCTCCTCGACCGGGGCGGCCTCTGCGTGATGGGCAACGACGACCAGCTGCTCGGGCTGCTGCGCGACCGCGAGAGCGCGGAGGCCGTGCGCGACCTCGTGGCGCTGAACGTCGCGGCCTCGCGGGCGCTCGGCGTCAAGGTCATCAATGCCGGCGGCGCCGACGCCTTCAAGGACGGGGCGGTCCGCTTCTCCCTCGACGACGAGGTGCCGGCCTATGGGCTCACCTCCCGCACCATCCTGAACGGGCTCCTCGACGCGGTCGAGGCGCTCGAGGTCCCCCACCCGCTCCATGTCCATTGCAGCAATCTCGGCCTGCCGGGGGCCGACGACAGCCTGATCGAGACCCTGGAGGCGGCGGAGGGCCGCCGCATCCACTTCGCCCACGCCCAGTTCTACGCCTACGCGGCGCTCGACAAGGACAACCCCCTCACCGGCGGCTTCGCCTCCGCCGCGCCGCGCATCGCCGAGGCCCTGGCCCGCCACCCCAACGCCACCCTCGATATCGGCCAGGTGGTGTTCGGCCAGACCGCGACGATCTCGCTCGACATCCTGCGCCAGTTCTCCGGCCGCAAGGCGGCGAGCCCGAAGAAGTGGCTCGTCCATGCGGGCGATGCCGAGGGCGGCGGCATCGTGCCGTTCCGCTATCGCGACCGCGGCCCGACCTCCTCGCTGCAATTCGCCATCGGGCTCGAGCTCATGCTGCTCTCGCCGGATCCGGAGCGCACCATCCTGACCACCGACCACCCCAATGGCGGGCCGTTCACCGCCTATCCGCGCATCCTCCACCTGCTGATGGACAAGGAGGAGCGCGACCGGGAGGTCGCCGCCCATCCCAAGGTCGCGGCGGAACGCTCCGGCCTCGCCGCGATCGAGCGCGAATATACCCTCACCGAGGTGGCGCAGCTCACCCGCTCGGGCCCGGCGAAGCTGCTCGGCCTCACCGATCGCGGCCATCTGCGCCCCGGGGCACGGGCCGACATCGCGGTCTATCGCGATCAGCCGGACCGGACCGCGATGTTTTCCCGCGCCCACCGGGTGCTCAAGGACGGCGCGGTGATCGTCGAGGACGGCGAGGTCGTGTCCTGGACCCGCGGCCGCACGCTGCAACTCGGCCTCGAGGCCGATGCCGGCATGGCGCGGCGGACCGACGCCTATCTCCAGGGCCGCTTCGGCGCCGGGCTGTCGAGCTTCTCGGTGCCGGACGCGGCCTTCCCCGGGCGTGAGGTTTTCGAGCAAGTGTCAAAGGCATCGGCATGCCGGACCTGATTCTCCACGGCATCCGGGTCGAGGACACCTTCGCGGAGGCCTTCGACATGGCGGCCACCGCCCTGGTCCTCACCGCCGAGACGCCCGAATGGGCGATGATCGCCGCCACCACCATGACGGGCTTCGCCACCTCGGTGATCGGCTGCGGCGCCGAGGCCGGCATCGACGCGGTGCTCTCCCCGGGCGAGACCCCCGACGGGCGCCCGGGCGTGCGCGTGCTGCTGTTCGGCTTCGATGCCGGCGGCCTCAAGGACCAGCTCCTGCGCCGGGTCGGGCAATGCGTGCTCACCTCGCCGGGCAGCGCGGTCTTCGCCGGCATCCCCTGGGACGACCCGGAGCGCGGCAAGGCGCTCAAGCTCGGCGGCGCGATCCGCTATTTCGGCGACGGCTTCGCGACGGCGAAGCGCGTCGGGGGCCGGCGCTACTGGCGCACGCCGGTGATGGACGGCGAGTTCCTGTGCGAACACTCGGTGCCGACGGTCAACGGCGCGGTCGGCGGCGGCAACCTGCTGTTTCTCGGCCGGCGCTTCGCCGACACCCTGCGGGTGGCCGAGATCGCGGTCGCGGCGGCCCGCATCGTGCCGGACGTGATCCTGCCCTTCCCGGGCGGCGTGGTGCGCTCCGGCTCCAAGGTCGGGGCGCGCACCAAGGGCATGATGGCCTCGACCAACGACGCCTATTGCCCGACCCTGAAGGGCCGGGCCGGCTCGGCCCTGCCGCCGGAGGTCGACGTGGTGCTGGAAATCGTCATCGACGGGCTCTCGGCGGGCGCGGTCTCGGCCGCCATGCACGCGGCTCTCCACGCCTCGACCCGGGTCGGGGCCGATCTCGGCCTCGTCGCGGTCACGGCGGGCAATTACGGCGGCAATCTCGGCCGCCATCACTTCCACCTCCGGGACCTGCTCGGAGAGGCCGCATGAGCACCCTCACCTTGCGTGCGGCGCCGCCGGAGCGCCTGGACCTCGCCGGGATCACCCCCGCCGCCCTCGCCGGCCTGTCGGAGGCGGACGCCGCCCGCTTATCCGTCGGCACCAGCCGCCGCGGCCTCACCCTCGGCGACTGCTTCGCAATCACCCTCGACGGCTCGGACGAGCTGAGGATCCTCGGCGCCACAGACCGTCTCGACCGCGTCGGTGCCGGCCTCGCCGCCGGGCGGATCGTGGTCGAGGGCGATGTCGGCCAGCGACTCGGCGCCGGCATGACGGGGGGCAGCCTCACGGTGTCGGGCTCCGCCGGACCCTTCGCCGGCACGGCGGCCACGGGCGGCACGATCCGCATCGCGGGCGACGCCGCCGGGAGCGCCGGCGGTGCGGTCCACGGTGCGGCGTGCGGGCTCGACGGCGCGACCCTGGTGATCGGGGGAGCCGCGGGAGACCGCCTCGGCGACCGGATGCGCGCCGGGCTGATCGTGGCGAAACGCGCCGGGGCCCATGTGGGTGCCCGGATGATCGCCGGCACGATCGTGGCCGACGAGATCGGCGACCATCCCGGCTACGGCATGCGCCGCGGCACCCTGGTCACCGCCCGCCACGGCGCCCTGCTGCCGACCTTCGTGGAGACCGGGCGGCATGATCTCGTGGTGCTGCGCCTGCTGGCGAAATCGCTCGAGGCCCTGGCGCCGGAGGCGGCGGCGCTCCTGCGGGGCCCCCAGCGCCGGTATTCGGGCGACCTCGCGACCCTGGGCAAGGGGGAGCTGTTCGCGCCGGCGGGGTGAGCGCGCGGGGCGGCTTCCGCACCCTCCGGCGATGCTGCCAGAAGCACGTCATCCCGGGACCGCGAAAGCGGAACCGGGGATGACGTGCAGCTGGCATGAGCGCTGGCGAGATTGAGCCTCTCGGAGAACCGCGCCTACAACCGCTCCTGGATCTTCCTCGCGATCGCCCCCAGCCGCTGCTCCAGCAGGGTCGGCACCTCGCAGACATAGGTCAGCGACTGGCTGCGCTCCTGGAAGATGCGCTTGTCCCAGGCGAAGCGGGTCTCCAGCTCGGCCAGTTCCTTGGTGTCGGGCACGTCCGGCGCGGTCTTCACCTCGCTGATCTTCCCGGCCTCGTCGCGGATGCGCTCGGCCATCACGCGCTGGCCGCGGGCGTAGCGGCCGATGCCGGACACCACCTTGTCGCGCTCGCCGTTCAGCACCTCGAAGACGCCCGCGAAGACCCGGGTCAGGCGGGTGTCCTTCTCGGCCTTGTCGAGCTTGGACACGAAGCCGTCGAGGAGGCCATCGACCTCCTCCAGCGGCAGCCGGCGCGACGCGATTTTTTGGGCGAGCAGGGCCGCCTCGGTGTCGTTGCCCCACTCGGTCAGGGCCTGGCTCGGGTCGGGCCCGGTCCAGACCGCGCCAGGGCCCAGCGTCGAGACCTTGCGCTGGGCGCAGGGCCAGTCGGGATCGGGCCTCGGTTGGGCGAGAGCCGGGGCGCCGCCGAGGATCAGGAGCGTGGCGAGGACGGAGCGGAGCATCACGGACATCTTCTCTTCATGAAGGGCGGTCAGCCCGCCTCCCCGGCCGGGCCGCCGCGCCGGGCGAGCAGCCCGCGGCCGGGATCGTAGGCGGCGACCGCCATGACGAAGAACGCGAGCCCGGTCCCGACCACGACCGCGCAGGAGACCGGGTTGAAGGCGCCGTAGAGGGCGAAGCGCACCAGCTCGACCGCGTGGGTGAAGGGATTGACCTGGCAGATCCAGTACAGCGTCGCGCTCGATTCGTTGACCCGCCAGAGCGGGTAGAGCGCCGAGGAGGCGAAGAACATCGGGAAGATCACGAAGTTCATCACGCTGGCGAAGTTCTCGAGCTGGCGCACGAGCGACGACAGGAACAGCCCGATCGCGCCGAGCATCAGCCCCGAGGCCAGGAAGGCCGGCAGGGCGACGAGGTAGCCGGTCCACGGGATGTCGGTCTCGAAGAAGCTCGCGATGGCGAGGAAGACGTAGGCCTGGATCAGCGACACGATCACGCCGGCGATCAGCTTGGCGAAGAGCAGGCTCCAGCGCGGATAGGGGCTGGTGAGCAGCACCCGCATCGAGCCGACCTCGCGGTCGTAGACCATCGACAGCGAGGATTGCATGCCGTTGAACAACTGGATCATCACCGCCAACCCCGGCACGACATAGACCTCGTAGAGGACGTAGGTCTCGTAGGGCGGCGTGATCGACAGGCCGAGGGTGTTGCGAAACCCGGCGGCGAAGATGAACAGCCAGACCAGCGGCCGCACCAGGGCGGAGAAGAACCGCTCCTTCTGGTTGAAGAAGCGCAACAGCTCCCGCCGCACGATGCCGGTGAGGGCGATGAGGTAGCCGCCGGCATCGAGCCGGCCGCGCACGGGGGTGGTGAGGGCCGTCCCCGCGCTCATGCCACTCTCCTCGGATTCTCGGGTCCCCGCTCGGCGGTCATCTGGCGGAACGCGGTCTCGAGGGAGCCGGTCGGCTCGCTCAAGGTCCCGGCGAGGCCGCGGGCGACGATGCGGCCGCGATGCAGCACCACGACCCGGTCGTCCGGCTCGATCTCGTCGAAGATGTGCGTGGCCCAGAGCACCGACAGCCCCTCCTCCCGCACCAGGGCGCGGACGATGGCGACGATGTCGGCGCGGGAGTCGAGGTCGAGGCCGACGGTGGGCTCGTCGAGGAGCAGGAGGTCGGGCGCGTGGATCAGCGCCCGGGCGATCTCGATCCGCCGCGACTGGCCGCCCGACAGGGTGCGGATCTTGTCGTCGCGGCGCTCGGACAGTCCGATGCGGGTGAGCAGGGCCTCGATCCGCGCCAGCGCCGCCTTGCGGGGGATGCCGTGGAGGGCGGCATGGTAGAGCAGGTTCTGGCGCACCGTCAGGTCGGTGTCGAGGGTGCGGGCCTGGAACACCACGCCGAGGCGGGCGAGCGCCCGCGACGGCTCGCGGTTCAGGTCGTGCCCGAGCAGCGCGACGCGGCCGGCCTGGCTGGCATAGAGCCGCGTCACCACCGAGAACAGGGTGGTCTTGCCCGCCCCGTTCGGTCCGAGCAGAGCCACGAACGCGCTCCGCGGCACCTCGAACGACACGTCGTCCAGCGCCGTGCGGGCGCCGAAGCGGTGGCTCACCCCCTCGACCGCCAGGGCCGCGCTCATCGGCCGAGCGCCTTTCGGGCATCGCGCACCGCGTCGAGGCACTCGTCGTATTCCCGCTCGCCGAGTTCCCGCTCGGCGATTCGCAATTCCTTCCTGAGGGTCTTGGCCACCGGCTCGGACGGAGACTTCGCCAGCTCGGCCTTGATCGTCGCGATGCCGTCCCGGCAGGCGGCCGCGTCGTCGGCGCGGGCGGGCAACGCCGTCAGCAGGAGCAGGGCGGCCAGGGCAAGGCGCATCCGGGGTTTCCTCATCTCGTCGTTGCGGCCGATGTAGGCCGGGTTGCTGCAACCCGCAAATCCCTGTCACTTCACGATGAAGCGCCCGGTCATGCCCCGGCTCTCCAGCCCCTGCACCGACCACGGGAACTCGCCGGCCCGCACGGTCACGAACTCCACCGCGATCGTGCCCTGATCGTCGAATTCGAGGTGGTGCGGCGCTCCGGCCATGTGCACCTCGAGGTGATTGATGACGATCTGGTTCATCCACACGCCACGGAAGAACTCGCTGGCGAAGAACTTGTACTCCTTCTGCCCCTTGGCGGTGATCCTCAGCCGGTAGGACTTGCCGGCCTCCATCTCGATGTCCTTCACCGGCACGGCGTAGTCGTTGTCCTCGGCGCCCAGCACCAGGTCGGGCAGGTCGGTGCGGCCCTTGGTGAGGTCGCCGGCGGTGGCGTGGGTGGTGAGGAGGCTGGCGGTCAGGGCGGCGGCAGTGAGAAGGGCGCGCATGGGCTATCCGGGTGGGAGGTCGAGCTCTCTCCTCTCTCCCGCATGGGAGAGGGGATCCCGCGCCACACTCGTCTTGAGGCGCGGTGCTGAAATCACTGCGGCGAGACCGCGACACCCCAGGGCAACAGCCCGACCGGGATGCTCTTCGTCACCTTCAAGGCCTCGACGTCGATCACCGAGACGTCGTTCGAGGTGCCGTTGGTGGTGAAGAGCATCTTCTGGTCCGGCGTGAAGGCGAGCTGCCACACGCGCTGGCCGACCGGCAGGTATTTCTGGACCTCGTAGGTCCTGGCATCGACCACCGCGACCCGGTTGGCGGGGCCCAGAGCCACGAAGGCCTTCGCCCCGTCCCTGGTCAGGCGGACGCCGACCGGCTGGATCTGCTCGTCGGTGACGCCCGGAATCTTGAAAGTGATCTTCTTCACCACCTTGCGGGTCTCGACGTCGATCACCGAGACGGTGCCGCCGACCTCGGCCGAGACCCACAGCCACTTCCCGTCCTGGCTGAACTCGGCGAAGCGGGGACGGGCATCGACCAGCACGTTGTCGATCACCTGGAAGGTCTTGGTGTCGATGAAGTGAGCCATGTTGGTGGTCTCGGAGGTGTTGACCAGGATCGACCCGTCCGGGCTCAACCCCATCCCCTCCGGCTCGACGCCGACCGGCACCTCGGCCACCACCTTGTTCTTCTCGATGTCGAGCACCGTGACCTGGCTGTCGTCCTCGTTGGCGACGTAGACCGGGTTGCCGGAAGGGTGCGCGATGAACTGCTCCGGGTCCGGCCCGGACCGCAGGGAGCGCACGACCTTGCCGGTCTTGGTGTCGAGCACGTCGATGCGGTCGTCGTCGCTGGCGCAGACGTAGAGCAGGCTCCCGTCCTTCCCCACCGTGATCCCCCGCGGCCGCCGCCCGACCGGCCAGGTCGCCGTGACCTTCAGGCTGTCGACGTCGATGACGCTGACGGAGTTGCCCTTCTCGTTTGTGACGTAGACGGTGGTGGCGTGCGCGGGCGCGACGGCGAGGAGGGCGGCCGCGACGATCGCGTACTGCGTCAGCCTGATCCGGTGACGGCTCATGGGTCCTCCCTTCCGGCCGCGCTCTTTGAACCCGCGGTCCGCCTCTGGATGCTCTTACCTCGCCCGCCGCGACGCCGCGGGCGAGACCGACTTATGGCCGGGTCACGACTTCGCCAGCCGGCACTGCGTCTCCGGCAGATCGATCCCCAGCGTATCGAGCGGCGTGCGCTGGTGCAGGTAGCCCTGCTCCGGCGCCACCGCCACCAGGGCCTGGGGCTGCACCAGGAGCAGCGGCTGGCGCAGCTGGTGATCCCAGGGGCGGAAGCTCAAGGCGACGCCCTTGTAGCCCGGCAGGCTGAAACCCGGATCGGCGATGGCGGCGGCGAGCGCCGCCGGGTCGGTGGTCTTCTTCTGGAACGCGGCCTCGCCCACCGCGCGCACCGAGGCCCAGACCTGGTAATCGAGGGGGCGCATCAGCCGGCCGGCGAGGCGGCGGAAGCGGTTCTGGGCCTGGGCGGCCCCCCAGACCTCGAGCGTCGGGTGCCAGGTGGTGGGGATCAGCCCCTGCGTGCCGACGACGGGCCGCGGATCGACGGTGTGGAACGGCACGTAATCGCCGAAATCGCCGGCCTCGTCCGCCACCACGGCGACGTCGTAGTCGAGGCCGCGGGTGAAGACGAGGGCCTCGGCGCGGGTCGGGGTGTCGCCGCGGGCGCGGGCCAGCGGCCCGAAGGTCCAGGGACGCTCGGCACTGATCTGCAAACCGAATTTCTTCGCCGAGCGCTTCATCGCCTCGGCCCACAATTTGTCGCCGTCCTGCGGGCCGGTGATCAGGAAGAGCTTGCGCCAGCGCATGAAGGCCAGGAACTGCGCGAGCGCGTCGGTCTGCATCGCCCGGCTCGGGGCAACGTGGAAGATGTCGGCCCGGCAATCGGCGCCGCGCAGGCGGTCGTCGGGGGCGGCCGCGTTGAACAGGACGACGCCCGCGCCCTTCAGCGCGTCGGCCACCGCCAGCACCTCGTCGGCGGGGAGCGCCAGCACGATGAAGCGCAGGCCCTTCTCGACGAGGCCGCGGGCGGCGTCGACCGGGCTCTGCGGCGGCGCCTCGCCGGGGGCGGCGGCCTTGAGCGCCACCGCGTCGAGGGCGTAGCTCTGGCGCACGAAGCGGCCGGTGGTGGTGTTGTCCTGGATCGCCAGCTTGGCGCCCGACAGCCCCTCGTCCTCGGGCGCGGCCTGGGCGTCGTAGGAGGACGGCGCCGGGGCCGGCCGGTAGATCAGGCCGATGCGGATCTCGGCCGTCTGCGCCGCCGGGGGCGGCGGGCTCGGCGCCTGCGCGACGGCCGGCGGTCCCGCCAGGGCGGCGAGCAGACCGAGGGTGACGGTGGCCTTACGGAACTGTGCCATGCGGGCGGCACGCTACCAGGGTTTCTCCCGCGGCCTCAACGCCTCTTCGATGAGGATTCCCTAAGACGGCCGGCCCTCCCCCGAAAGTCCGAACACGGTTCCCCGGCGACCGCGTTGCGCGTCCCCGCGCCGCCATGCGAGGGTCGGGCGATGCTGTCGCTTCGCGCCCTCCCCGCCCTCGCGGCCCTGCTCGCCGGCCTGCCGGCCGCCGCCGCGCCGAGTTCGGCAGAGGTGTCGAGCCCGGCGGCGGTGTTCGGGATCGAGCTGGCGGAGCCCGGCACGATCGGGCCGCGGCCGGTGAAGCCGGAGGATGCGCGGCGCCTGGGGCTTGCCAGCGACACCCTGCGCCGCGAGGTGGCGGGCCGCGGGCTCGTGCCCGTGGATCTCGCCTCGCAGGCCGCCGCGATCCGGCGCGACGCGCCGTTCTACAAATGCGAGGGCTGCGCGGAAAAGATCGCCCAGGCGGCGGGGGCGGCCTACGTCGTCTACGGCTACGTCCAGCGCAGTGCCCCGCAGGTCCTCAACCTCACCATCACCATCACGGAGGCCGGCAGCGGCAAGGTGCTGCGCGGCGGCCAGGTGGTGATCCAGGGCGACACCGACGAGACGTGGCTCCACGGCGTGCGCTCGCTGGTGAAGAACCGCCTCTTCGCCGAGCCGCTGCCGAACCGGTCCTGATCCCCGTGCCCGATATCTCCCCGTCCCGTGTCCGCCTCCTCGTCAGCGTGCGCGATGCCGCCGAGGCGGCGCTCGCCCGCGTTCACGGCGCCGGCCTGATCGACGCCAAGGATCCCGACCGCGGCGCCCTCGGGGCGCTGCCCCCTGAGACCGTGCGGGCGATCGTGGCGGCCTCGGGCGACCGGCTGACCAGCGCGGTGGCGGGCGAGCCGCATGACGGCCAGGAGGCCTCCGCCTGCCTGGCGGCGCTCGCCGGGACGGGCGTGCGCTACCTCAAGATCGCCTGGGCGCCGGGCCGCGCGGCGGCGGGCCTGATGCTGCCCGCCGGCATCCCGGTGATCGCGGTGCTGTTCGCCGAGGACGGACCTGAGGGCGCCGACGTGCCGGCGCTCGCCGCCGCCGGCTTCTCAGGGGCTATGATCGATACGAAGGGCAAGGACGGGCGGCGGCTCACCGATCACCTGCCCCTGCCGCGTCTCGCGTCCTTCGCGGCCTCGTGCCGGGCGCACGGCCTGCTCTCGGGCCTCGCCGGCTCGCTCTCCCTCGACGACATCCCGGACCTGGCCGCGCTCGGGCCGGGCTATCTCGGCTTCCGCGGCGGGTTGTGCGCGCAAGCAGACCGGAAAGGCGGCCTCGACCCGGTGCGGATCGCCGAGGCGGCGCGGCGTCTCGCCGCGGTCGTGCCCCGCTCCGAGGCGGCGTAGGTGTGTCCACGCACGGGACACGGACCATGAGCCACGGACTCAGCGTCGTGAAGGTCGGCGGCAGCCTCGTGGCCGATCGGGCTCGGCTGCGCCGGCTGCTCGGCGCCCTCGCGGACGGGCCGGTGGTGATCGTGCCGGGCGGCGGCGCCCTGGCCGATGCGGTGCGGGCGACGCAAGCCGCCCTCGGCTTCCCGGATTCCCTCGCCCATCGGCTCGCCCTCGATGCCATGGCGGGCATGGGGCGGATCTTCGCGGCCCTGGAGCCGCGCCTCGCGGTGACGGAGGATCCCGGCGACGCCCTCGCCGCCGGCCGCGTGCCGGTCTGGGATCCGTCGGCGCTCAAAGGAGGCCATCCGGAGATCCCGGAGAGCTGGGACGTCACCTCGGACAGCCTGGCGCTCTGGCTCGCCACCCGCCTCGGCGCGGCGACCTGCCTGCTGGTGAAATCCGCCGATCCGGCGCCCGGGGCCGGCCCGGCGGAGCTCGCCCGCACCGGCCTGGTCGATGCCGCCTTCCCGGGTTTCGCGGCCCGCTTCCCCGGCCGGATCGTGCTACGGGGGCCCGCCGGCGACCGGCTGGGCCGCGCGGCGGTTCCGGAGTGCGCCGCGTGAGGGAGCACCTCGTCTTCGTCACCGGGCGCCTCGCCAAGGCGCGGCTGGAGAAGATCGCGGCCGCTCTGCCGCCGGAGCGCTTCGCCTGGACCATCGCCGATGCCGGCGTGAAGGTCGCGGCGCTGATGACGGAAGAGATCATCCGCCGCAGGGTCACCGTGCCGGAGGGGGCGACGCGGATCATCCTGCCCGGGCGCTGCCGGGCCGACCCCGCGGCGCTTGCGGCGCATTTCGGCCTGCCGGTGGAGCGCGGGCCGGACGAGATCGTCGACCTGCCGGTCTTCCTCGGGCTGGCCGGACGAAACGTCGACCTGTCGCGCCACGAGGTGCGGATCTTCTCCGAGATCGTCGACGCCTCGCGGCTCACGCCCGACGAGATCCTGATCCGCGCCAAGGACCTCGCCCGGCGCGGAGCCGACGTGATCGACCTCGGCGGGCTGCCGGACACGCCCTTCCCGCATCTCGCCGACACCGTGCGGCTGCTGAAATCGGAAGGGTTGCGGGTCAGCGTCGATTCGTTCTCGCGCGACGAGCTGCGCCAGGGCGCGGCGGCCGGGGCCGATTTCCTGCTCAGCCTCAACGAGGACAGTCTCGACCTCGCCTTCGAGACGGATGCGGTGCCGGTGCTGGTGCCTCTGCGCCCCGACGACCTGCCCTCCCTCGACCGGGCGATCGACCGGATGCAGCGGGCGGGCCGCCCCTTCATCGCCGACCCGATCCTCGAGCCGATCCATTTCGGCTTCGCCGCCTCCCTGGTGCGCTATCACGAGACCCGGCGCCGCCACCCGGACATCGCCATGATGATGGGCACCGGCAACCTGACCGAGCTCACCGAGGCCGACAGCCTCGGGGTGACGGCGCTCCTGATGGGCGTGTGCTCGGAACTGTCGATCGGCAACGTGCTGATCGTGCAGGTCTCGAACCACACCCGCCGCACCGTCGAGGAGCACGACGCCGCCCGCCGGGTGATGTACGCCGCGAAGGCCGACGCCGCCCTGCCCAAGGGCTACGGCCGCGCGCTGCTCAGCGTGCACGACAAGCGCCCCTACACCCAGACGCCCGAGGAGATCGCCAGTCTGGCCGCCGAGGTGCGCGACCCCAATTACCGCGTGGCTTTGGCCGAGGACGGGGTCCACATCTACAACCGCGACATCCACAAGGTGGGGCGCGACGCGATGGCGTTCTTCCCCGATCTCGGCGTCGAGGGCGACGGGGCCCACGCCTTCTATCTCGGCGGCGAATTGACCAAGGCCGAGCTGGCCTGGCGGCTCGGCAAGCGCTACGTGCAGGACGAGGCCTTGGACTGGGGCTGCGCCCTGGACGGGGAGGTGGAGGACACCACCCGCTTCAAGGCCCCGGGCCATACGCGCCAGAGCGGGAAACCTTAGACCCGTGCCGCTGATCCGCGAGACCATCGTGACCACGGCCTCCGCCGACGGGGCGCTGCACCTGGTGCCGTTCGGGCTGATCCAGGAGGGCAAGGACTTTTGGGTCGCGCCGTTCCGGCCCTCGCCGACCATCGCCAACCTGGAAGCCGTGCCGTTCTTCGCCGCCGCGGCGCCCGCCGACATCCGGGTGATCGCCGGCTGCGTCACCGGCCGGCGCGACTGGGCGACCGTGCCGTGCCGCACCATCCCGGTGCCGCGGCTGGCCGAGGCCTACGGCCACATGGAATTGCAGGTGGTGGAGGTGCGCGACGATCCCGTCCGGCCGCGCTTCCGCGGCCGGGTGGTGCATGAGGCGGCGCACCGGCCCTTCCTCGGCCACAACCGGGCGGTCAATGCGGTGCTGGAGGCGGCGATCCTGTCGACGCGCCTCCACATGCTGGACCCCGAGACCGTGCTGGCCGAATTGCGCCACCACCGCATCGCCGTCGAGAAGACGGCCGGGCCCGCCGAGCGCGAGGCCTGGAACTGGATCGCCGCGAAGGTCGCGGCCGCCCTGCCGCAGGCGGCCGCCGCGTCCCTCGCGGTCGACGACGCGTGAGACGTCACGTTGAGAGGAGACACCCGATGAAGCGCATCCTCGCGGCCGCCCTCGTCGCCGCCTTCGCGGCGGCGCCCGTAGAGGCCCACGGCCCGACCCGCAAGAAGGTCGAGGAGAAGGTCACGATCAACGCCGCGCCCGACAAGGTCTGGGCCGTGGTCGGCAACTTCCAGGACATGAGCTGGCTGCCGCCGGTCGAGAAGACCGAGGGCAAGGGCGGCAACGAGGTGAAGGCCACCCGCACCCTTACCCTGACGGGCGGCGCCACCGTCGACGAGGAACTCTACAAGTATTCGGCCGAGCAGAAGAGCCTGTCGTACCGGATCAACAAGGTCGACGTGAAGGTGCTGCCGGTCAACAACTACTCCTCCACGATCAAGGTCGAGCCGGCCGAGGGCGGCAAGGCGTCGGAGGTGGTGTGGGACGGCGCGTTCTACCGCGGCTACATGAACAACGATCCGCCGCCCGAGCTGAGCGACGAGGCGGCGATCAAGGCGGTCAAGGAGCTCTATCGCGGCGGCCTCGACAACCTGAAGGCGAAGATCGAGAAGGGCAACTCGTGAGGGGGGCCCGGCGTCTCGCCGGGCTCTGCCTGCTCGTCGGGGCCGGTGTCCTGCCGGCCCCCTCGCGGGCAGTGGAGGCCTTCCTCACCGCGCAGAATTCCGACACGGTCGACGTGGTCGATCTCGACGGCATGAAGGTGGTGGCGGCGATCCCGGTGCCCGGCGCGCCGGCCGGGATCGCCCTGTCGCCGGACCGGGCTCGGGTCTACGTCACCGCCCCGGAGGGCAAGGCGCTGGTGGTGATCGACGCCGCGTCGCGGCGGATCGACCGCACGGTGCCGCTCGGCGGCGGGCCCCTCGGGGTCGGGGTGAACCCGGTGAGCGGCGCGGTCTACGTCGCCGACTGGTATGCCAAGCGGCTGTGGGAGGTCGATCCGAAGAGCCTCGCGGTCGCGGCCGAGATCCCGGTCGGCACCTCGCCGTCGGGCATCGCGGTGACGCCGGAGGGCAAATTCCTGCTGGCGGCGGACCGGGACGACGACGCCCTCTCCCTCGTCGACACCGCGACGCGGCAGCGGGTCGCGGTGATCCCGGTCGGCACGCGGCCGTTCGGGGTGACGATCGACGCCGAGGGCAAGCGGGCGTACGCCGCAAATGTCGGCTCGAACGACGTCTCGGTCGTCGACATCGCGGCGCGCCGGGAGGTCGGCCGGGTCAAGGTCGGCGAGCGGCCCTACGCGGTGGCGCTTGCCCAGGGCCGCGCCTTCGTCACCGATCAGTATGGCGGCACGGTCAGCACCTTCGACACCGCCACCCTGGCGCCGGGTCCCCGGCTCGAGGTCGGCGAGTACCCCGAGGGCATCCAGGCGAGCCCGGACGGCCGGTCCGTCTACGTGGCGAACTGGGAATCGAACACCCTCACGGTGATCGATGCCGCATCCCTGCGCGTGACCGGGACGGTGAAGACCTCGGACGGGCCGCGGGCCTTCGGGCAGTTCCTGCGCTGAGCCGGGGCGGGGCGACCCGCTCGCGGATCGGCACGGAGGGATAGTTCGACGCGAACGGGTTGGTCACCAGCCCGCTCCCGGCCCACGCCGGCGCGGCGAGCATCAGCAGGAGAGAAGCGAGCCTCAGCCGCATCAGAGCCAAGTCAACGGAACCAACTGGATCGGAGCCAACTGGATCGGAACCAAGTGGATCAGAGCCCTGCGGCCTTGCGCAGGGCGGCGTTGATGCGCTCCTGCCAGCCCGGCCCATTCTCCTGGAAGTGGTCGAGCACGTCGCGGTCGAGGCGCAGGGACACGGTCTCGCGCGCACCGGGGACGACGGGCTTTGCGGCGGGCTTCTCGGGCGCGGGGCCTTCCGGAACTTTACGGGTCACGGCTCGGAACGCGGCCTCGGCGGTCTGCCGGGGATCGCTGCCGCGGCGGGAACGGTCGAATGACATGGGTGTCCTCCTGGGGACGGCCCTACCATGGTTCCGGGCGATCTCGAAACGACCGGCTCCCAGAACGACGAAGGCCCGCCGGCGCACCGACGAGCCTTAAGGGGGCAGGGTCCACGTTTCAGGGTGCAGGTGGTGTGTCACGGCACGATTTACGATGGCCGTCTCGGCCCCGTACCGTATTCAGCCCGCCCTGAAGCCACTATCCCTGTCGATCGGAGTCCGGTGGAGTGTCCTGATCATCGGCATCGGTACGTGTCGCGTGAGGGCTGCAACCTTGAGATCTCATGGCCACCTCCTCGAGTTCGTCTCGACGAAGACTATGCTGCCCCTCCTGCGAGGGATGGTCAAGATGGATTCGTAGCCGACTGCACTCGATCTGCGCTGTGGAATAAAAACTTAACGGCAGATCATGCCATCGCGCTTTCGCATCGACACGTCGATGCGAAAGCGTCCGGCGCATCAGCGCCGGCGCCCACTCGGGCTGAGCCAGCGCCTTCGAACGAGTGCGTTCGAAGGCGCGGCGGTATCAGAATGCTGTCGTGTGCCTCGGCGTCGGGTCCCGGTCGCGCGGCGATGGGTGGGACGGCGTCCGGCAAGTCGGGCGCCGCCGCCGCAGTCGAGTGCGGCAGTCGAGTGCGAAGGTACAGAAGTCCCGCTTCTCCCGAAGCCTGTTCGATCGGCTCCCGCGGATTCCACAGCCTTCCGGTCCTTCCGGGCTCCGCTGCGCGGCCCCGAAAGGACCCGGTGGACGTCAACTCTGCGGGAGACGATCCAACACGCTCTCAGCGGGTCCGGTCGAGGCACGAGCCGAGTGCCGCAGTCCCAAAATCAACGAAGGCCCGCCGGCGCACCGACGAGCCTTAAGGGGCAGGGTCCACGTTTCAGGGTGCGGGTGGTGTGTCACGGCACGATTTGCGATGGCCGTCTCGGCCCCGTACCGTATTCAGCCCGCCCTGAAGCCACTATCCCTGTCGATAATAGTCCGGTGGAGTTTCCTGATCACCGGCATCGGTATGTGTCGCGTGAGGGCTGCAACCTTGAGATCTCATGGTGGCCTCCTCGAGTTCGACTCGACGAGGACTATGCTGCCCCTCCGCGCAGGGGCGGTCAAGAGGGATTTGTAGCCGACTTTTTTGAACTGCTGCGCTGGAACAAAACCTAAGGAGAGGTTAAGCGCGCGCAGCCGAGCCGTCGCATCCTGCCCTCCGCGCCGGGCGTCACGCGACGTGCAGGATGGCGTCCTTCATCACCCGGGCGACGACGTCGCAGTTCAGGGCGCTCGCGGCGCAGTGGGTGACCTGCCGGTCGAAATGGTCGTGGTCGAGGCGCGGGTCGCAGGCGCTGGCCAGGAAGTAGCCGGAATCCGTGATGCTCATCACGTAGACGTCGGAGGCCTGGCCGGTATGCCGGTTGATCAGCATGAACTGGGTGTAGGCCTGCTCGAAATCGGGCCGGCCGCGCAACGAGGGCCCGCGCTCGATCAGCACCCCGTGGGGCTCGAGCTGGCTGGCCGCCGCCTCCAGCACCTCGGCGGCGATGTCGCGCAGGAGCGCCACGCGCTGCGCGTCCTCGGCGGAGAGCGGCGCCTCGCCCGGCGGTTCCGGCCTCGCGGCGGCTTCGCGGCGCCGGCGCTGCTCCTCGAAGAAGCTCCCGAAATCCGACAGCACCACGTCCGGGCACCGGGGAACCGTCCTGGCCTCCGTCATCGCACCGTGCTCCCGTCTCCGAGGTCGACCCGCAACGCATCCCAAGCGTAACTCACGCCGGCGCCCGGTAGATCCTGCGCGATCATGGACGACGCGACGGTCGTCTCGGCGGGTTCCTCTCCGGGACGCCGCTGCGGACCTTCGCGGAGGCCGCCCGCGCCGCGCGGTCAGGGATCGACGGCGAGCGCCGTCGCCACCTGCGCGCAGGCGGGATGGACGGTGCCGCCGCCGAGATCCGGCGCGACGGTCTGCTGCCAGACGAGGAAGCCGCCGCCGCCGAGATTGACGATCGCCGAGCGCCCGGCCCTGGCGCGGCCCTCCTCGACCACGACCGAGAGGCGAAATACCTGCCGCGGCGACGGGACCGGGCCGGCGGAGCCCGGCAGCGAGCGGATCGCGGAGGGGTTCGCCCGCCGCACCAGGGCGGCGAGGTCGAAGCGGCCGGTCTCGTTGTAGATCGTCAGCACCAGCCGCAGCCGCGCCGCGATGGCGGGCGTCATCGAGGGCAGGCGGTCGATCTCGTCGATGCTGGCGAAGGGCGCGTTGCGCGGTCCCCAGGGCAGGCCGTGGGCGCGGTATTGCGGCAGCTCCGCGCCGCCGCCCGGCTCCGGCGTGTCGTCCGGGTCGCGGTAATCGACGATCTCGGCGGAGAGGGTCAGCGCGTCCCGGTCCGGCACGCCGAGGAGCCGGAACGCCTCCTCCATCGCCGGGCGCGGCGTGGTGTTGAGGTCGATCAGGGTGCCCTGGTCCTGGAGCGACAGGAACGCCGTGCGCCCCGGCGCCAGCGGGCAGGCGGTGACGGTGCCGTCCTGCGGCAGGCCGGTGCCGGGCCGGCGATAGGTCCGCCCCAATTCGAGCTCGTAGGCGATCAGGCGGGCGATTCCGTCCGCCGCGCCCTGGAGCCGCACCGCCTCGGCCCGGGCCTGGGCGAGGCCTGTGGCGGAGCGGACCTGCAGGATCGCCGCCGCCAGGACCGCGCCGACGACGATGAAGATCGCCAGCACCGACAGGAGCACGAAGCCGGCCTCGCCCTGGTCGGACGGACCCGTGGCCGGGGCGCTCACGGGCCGGCGTCGAGGGCGATCAGGAGGGGGGGCCATCGGCGGCTGTCCGCGGGAGGAAAGGCGACCTGGATCTCGACGAGGAGCGGCGGCCGGTCGGGCCGCGACCAGTCCGGCAGCCAGCGCGGCTGGGCGCCGTCGGCGGGGGCGCCGTAATAGCGCAGCCCGAGGCCGGCGATCCGCCCGAGGATCGCCTCGCTGCGCGCCGCCATCGGCTGCCCCGGCAGCGTCTCCGCCTCGCTGCGGCTCTCCACGAGGTCGACGGTGCCGCCTCCGCGGAGGGCTTGGCTCGGGACCTGCGCCAGCGTCACGGCGACCTCGGTCGGGCGTTCGAGGGTCTGGTCCGGGGCGAGCGCCGCGACGAGCCCGTCCGGCCCGCCGCGCAGGGTCGGACGGCGGCCGTCGGGGCGGCGCTGGGCCAGGCTGCCGAGGGTGCGCCGCAGGTGGTCGCGGACCGACTGCACCTCCTCCGCCCCCGCCGCCCGGGCCGCGGCGGCGGATGCGCCGCCGGCGATCCGCACGGCATTGAGCAGCAGCACCCCGATCAGCCCCGCCAGCGCGAGGCAGACCAGGGTCTCGACCAGGGTGAACCCCGCCTGCCGCGCGGCGGCCTCCCGGCTCACGGCTGCTTCTCCGGGATCAGCGTCGCGTAGATCGGCACCGCCGAGGATCCGGTGACCCGGATCTGCCAGAGCGGCGGCACGCGGCCGAGACGCAAGGCCGGGCGCAGGTCGGTGATGGCGAGGGTCCAGGGCGTGCCGTCCGAGAACGCCCCCCGGACGAGGCCCGGCTGGAGCGGCCCCGCGGCGAGGCGGCGCAGGACGATGCCCTCCGCCTCGTCGGCGGCGACGCGGCTCGCCTCGATGCGCCGGACCGCGGCGGCGGCCGTGCCGGCGATCTGGAACGCCATGACGGTCGCGGCGGCGGCGATGCCGAACGCCACCAGCACCTCGACGGTGGTGAAGCCCGCCTCGTCATGCGGGCCGGCGCCCCGCAGCCTTCGCCGCAGCCGCGCCCCGATCGCCGCCATCATCGTCGCCGTCATGGTCCGTCCTCCCGGCGTACCCGGCCGGTGACCGCGCTGATCGACAGGGCCCGGCGCGTCCCGCCCCCGGCGAGCAGGATCCGCCCGCCTGTGGAGCTGCCGTCGGGCAGGAGCCGCACCTCGCCCGGCACCGGCCGGCCGATCGGGCCCGGCTCGACCGCGACCGCGAGCGTGCCGACCGGGATCGGCCGCGCCCCCGGGCGGGAGCTGGTGAACCATCGCGCGTGCGGCTCAAAGGCGAGGCGCCCGGCCCGGCCGGAACGGATCGCCTCGGCCCGCAAGCGGCCGATCTCCGCCGCGACGGTCTCGGAAACGAGCAGGGTGCGCCGGTCGAGGGCGCCGGGGCCGAGGGACTGGAACGCGACCCCGGCGGCGAGCCCCAAGATCGCCATCGTCACCAGCATCTCGACGAGGGTGAATCCCGCCTGTCCTCCGTTCCCGCCCATCAGCCGGCGGGCCCGATCAGCAGGGCGGCGTGGAGGCCGAACGCCAGGAACGGCCCGAACGGCAGGGCGGTCTCGCGCCCGATCGCCCGTCCGGCAAGGGCGAGGAGCCCGATGATCGCCAGCGCCGACAGGCTGGCCGCCAGGATCAGCACCGGCAGGCCGGCGAGCCCCGTCCAGGCGGAGGCGGCGGCGATGAACTTCACGTCGCCGAGGCCGAGCCCGATGCGGCCGCTCGCCCGGGCGTGGAGGGCGCGCAAGGTCCAGAACAGCCCGTAGGCGAGGCCGGCCTGCGCGAGGCCGAGCCCGATCCCCGAAGCCCCGTCCCGCCAGCCCGCGACGGCGAGGCCGAGGAGGAGGAGCGCGAGGTTGAGCGCGTCCGGGATGATGCGGCGGCGCAGGTCGATCCAGCTCGCCGGCAGCGTCAGCGGCAGCGGCAGCAGGGCGGGCAACACCGCGCCGGCAAGGAGGGCGGCGGACATCAGGCGCGCCCGGGGGGGCGGGGCCGGGGCGTCACCGGCGTGAGGGCGAGGATCCGGTCCGCGGGGATCCGCGCCGGGGCGGCCGGGCTGCGGCTCGCCGGCTCCGCGGCGACGGGCCCGCCGGGAGATGCCGTGGGCAGGGCAAGGGGCATCGCGCAATCGGCAGGCGCCGCCGCGGGCTCGCGCGGGAGGGCCGCAGGCTCGCTCGTCGGCATCGCGGGCTCGGCCAGGACGTCCACCGGCGCGGTCGTGGGCGCAGGGTCCGGCGCCCAGGCCCGGGCCGGCGCCGAGGCCCGGGCCGGCGCCGAGGCCAGCTCCTCCGGCGGGGAGGTCCGCCCCCGCAGGAACGCTTCTCCCTGCGGGGATCTGGCGACCTGGCGCAACATCCATTCGCGCAGGTGCAGCCAGTAGAAATAGGCCGCCAGCGAAGCCGCCATGACGCCGGCGACCCACAGGGCCAGCAGCAGGCCGGCGGGCACGCGGCCGTTCAGCTCGCGCATCAGCCCGAGGGCGAAGGCGGTGTACCAGGACACGCCCGAGACCGCGCCGGAGACCAGGAAGATGCCGGTGCGCACGCCCGACACGCCGTCGAGCATCGGCCGGCCGATGTCGCGCAGCACGCCCGGCAGCACGACGGCGTGGATCACGAGGCCGTTGATGGTGAGCGCCAGCACCACCACGATCTTGGCCCAGAGCTTCGGGTTGTCGAACTTCTCCGGCGATTCCAGCGCGTAGACGGCAAGGAAGCCGAGCCCCGAGAGCCAGAGCAGGCCGAGGCCGACCGTGACGACCTTGCTGACGAAGAGGAAGATGCGGGCGATTTCGCCGGGCAGGCTGCCCCAGCGCATCCAGCGCAGGATCCAGAAGTCGAGCATCGTGGCGCCGCCGAGGCCGAAGGACAGGCCGAGGAGGTGCAGGGCGACGAGGAGCGTCAGCACGCGGATCGGCGGGAACGGCGCTGGCGCCGGCACCATCAGCGGCTCGGCGGCGAGCGCACCCCCGTCGAGGACGAGGAGGCACGCGAGCGAGAGCCCTGCGACCGCAAGTCCCCCGACCGCAAGCCCCGCGCTCCGTTGGCCGCGCCCGCGGCGTCCACCCGCGCGGGCCGAGTGTCCGGCTGAGCGGTTCATGCGTCTCCCCTGCCCTTTCCCGAGAAAAGCCCCGCCCCAAAGAATCCCTGCCCCAACGCCTCGCGGTCACGAGCGCGGATCCTGACCGGAATTGGATAACAAATCCCGACTCGCGCGGGTCTCCGCCCCTTCGTCAGCCTCGGCAGTGAGGGCTTCTTTACGAAGAGACGGCACCTTGTCGCGCCGATTGTCCATTCATCCCGAGACCGCACGATGCTGATCACGACCGAACCGGATCGCGGGGAGCCGCAGGAGACCCGGCGCGAGACCCGAACCGAGGACCGGCGAGGAGGTCAGGCCGGCTTCTCCCTGGTCGAGCTGCTCGTCGTCCTGGCGATCATCGGCATGATCGCCACCATGGTGACGCCGCAGGTGCTGGGTTATCTCGGCCGCGCCAAAGGTGAGACGGCGCGCATCCAGGTCAAGAACATCGCCCAGGCGGTCGAGCTCTACTACCTCGACCTCGGCGCCTACCCGACGTCGCAGCAGGGCCTGCAGGCCCTGGTGCAGCCGACCGGCCCGGGCTGGCGCGGCCCCTATGTGCGCGACGCCCGCGGCCTCACCGATCCGTGGGGCCACGCCTATCTGTACCGCTCCCCGGGTGCCGCCGGCACCCCGTTCGAGGTCTACAGCCTCGGCGCCGACGGCAAGGCCGGCGGCAGCGGCGACCAGGCCGACGTCGCGAGCAACTGACGGCATCTCCGCGCGACCGCCGGACGATCGTGGGGCCGGCCCGGTCGCCCGACGGTCGCGCAGGCCGTGTGGGACAATAATCCGGCATCTCGAGGCAGTCGATTGGTCATGTCCGACAGTCCGGTGCCGGCCCGGCCCGGTGCCGCCCGGTCTCCGTTGCGATCTGGCGGCCCGGTTCTCGGCGGATCATCCTGGCTGACGTGGTGCCGGGCTGCCGACCGGGCGCAACATCGCTCCGGCATGCTGCACGCGGAGGCGGCCTATCCGTTGGGCGGCCATTGCCGGAAACCGGCCGGCGCGGCCCTCTCAATTCCTCGTTAACCATAACTCCCCTAACGTCCGCCCCATCGACAGGTGGGCCATGGGGACGGCGGGGTGATGATCAGAGGTAGGCCTGTCCTAGCCCTGGCGCTCGCCTGCGGCTGGCCGTTGATCGCCCATGGCGCGGAGCCCGTCGGGCATGGCGGAGCGCGGGACACCGGCGCCCTGGTCCTGCGCGGCGACGACCGCCTGATCGGCGGCGAGGCCCCGGTCCGGGAGCCGATCGCGGGCGGGCCGGTGAGCCTCAACCTCGTCGAGGTGCCGCTGCCGGTGGCCGCCAAGGCGGTCTTCGCCGACACGCTCGGCTGGGGCTACAGCCTGGACGAGCGCGCCTCGGGCACCTTGACCCTGCAGACCGGCGGGCCTGTGAGCCGCGAGGCGCTGCTGCGGATGGTCGAGACCGCGCTGGCGAGCCGCGGGCTGTCCCTGCGCCGCTCCGGCCGCAGCGTCCAGATCGTGCCCGCGGGCGCCCCGTCCGAGGTCCGGCCGGTCCAGGGCGTGGGCGGCGAAGCGGGCGCGGTCGCAGTGCCGTTGCGCTGGATTTCGGCCGCCGAGATGCAGGCGATCCTCGGTTCCGTGGCGCCGCGCGAGGTGGTGCTGCGGGCCGACCGGGCGCGCAACCTGCTGATCCTCTCCGGCGATGCCAACCAGATCCGGGTTCTACGCCAGACCATCGCGGTGTTCGACGTCGACTGGATGCGCGGCATGTCGACCGCGATGGTGCCGGTGCGCAGCTCCAACCCGGTGGCGCTGGCCCGCGACCTGACGCAGATCTTCGGCGGCGAGACCGCCGGCACCGGCGACGTGATCCGCTTCATCCCCAACGAGGCGCTGAACGCGATCCTGGTGGTGAGTTCCCGCGTCGCCTATCTCGATCGCGCCCGGGCGCTGCTGGAGCAGCTCGAGACCCTCGCCGCCGACCGCGAGCGCCAGCTCTTCGTCTACCGGATCCAGAACCGCTCGGCGAAGGAGCTCGCCGCCGTGCTGCAGGGCGTGGTCATGGCGGAGATGGGCGGCGCCTACGGCGCGTCGGGGATGGGGGGCGCCTACGGGGGCGGCCTCGGAGGCAGCCTGGGGGGCGGCTATGGCGGCGGGTCCGGCGGCTATGCCGCCATGAGCGGTGGTCTCGGCGGTGGTCTCGGCGGCGGCCTGAGTGGCGGCTTGGGCGGTGGCGGCCTGGGTGCCGCGGCCGGCGGCGCGATGTCGGCCGGCGGCGCGTCGGGCGGCGCCTCCCCGTCGAGTTCCGGCTGGGCCTCGGGCGGAGCCGCCGGCGATCCCGCCGCCGGCGGGTCGGGCCTCGGCGGCGCGGCGGGCGGGCTCGGGGGGGGCGGGGGGCTCCTCGGCGGCGGGGGGGTCGGCGGCGGCTCCTCTGGCGGCGCAGGCTATGGCGGCGGCTTCGACACCACCTTCGCGGGCGGTGCCGCCGGGATGCGGCGGGACGCCATCGGCATCGTCGCGGACGACGCCAACAACAGCCTGGTGATCTCGGCCACCCGCAACCAGTACGACAAGATCCTGCGCATCCTCGGCCGCCTCGACGCCATGCCGACCCAGGTGCTGCTCGAGACGGTCATCGCCGAGGTGACGCTCAACGACAAGCTGGCCTTCGGCGTGCAGTGGTTCCTCAAGGAGAGGGGCAGCCGCTTCAACCTCGCCAGCACCGAGACCGACAAGGCGGCGACGACGAACGGCACCTCGGGCCTGATCGCCTCGGCGATCCGCGGGGTGCCGGGCTTCAACTACCTGCTCGCCGGGACCGACTTCAACGTGGTGCTGAACGCGCTTCAGGGCGTGACCCGCGTCAACGTCATCTCCTCGCCCAACATCACGGTGCTCGACAACCGCACCGCCAAGCTCCAGGTCGGCGACCAGGTTCCGATCATCAAGCAGACCGGCCAGAGCGCCCTCACCGCCGGCGCCCCGATCCTCAACCAGATCGAGATGAAGGATACCGGCGTGATCCTCTCGGTGACGCCGCGGGTGAACAAGAACGGCCTCGTCGTCCTCGACATCAACCAGGAGGTCAGCGACGTCGTCCCGACCACGACCTCGCAGATCGACTCGCCGACGATCCGCCAGCGCCGGGTCGCGACCAGCGTCGCGGTGAATGACGGGCACAGCCTCGCCATCGGCGGCATGGTGCAGGAGAAGGCGCAGATCACCAACGAGAACCTGCCGGTGCTGAGCGACCTGCCGGTGATCGGCGCGGCCTTCCGCAACCGGGTCGACGAGCGGGTCCGGACCGAGCTCCTGGTGTTCATCCGCCCCCGGGTGATCCGCGGGACCGTCGAGGCCGACCGCATCGCCGAGGATTTCCGCCATCAGTTCCGGGCGATGATGCCGGTGCGCCCGGTCCGGCCGCCCCCGCCCCTGCCGGCGGCGCATGAGGGCTCGCAGGGGATCCTGCGGCGGATGCTGGATTGAGGGGCGGTGTGCCGGGACGTGCGGAGTGGAGACAAGGTTTCCGGTCTCCGATGTTGTCCCTGCTTGCAAGCCTTACAGCAAGTCTTGAATAAATTTCCCGCGATCACCCCTTCCCCCTCTGCGGGGGAGGGTTCGAGCGCGCTGAAAGCAATCTATTCTGTGTCTTTGCGCATTATTTTGTAGTCAATACTCACGTCGAATGATTGGAATTCGTGATGGATCCCCATAAGGCCCAGGCAGTCCAATCCGGGTCCGTCGATATCTGGCGTCACCGTCCCAGCCTGACGATCCCAAGGGCCGGCGTCGCGCCCCATCCCGCCTCCCGGGGACGGCCGTGGCCCGACCTCGCAATCCTCTTCACCGTCGCAAGGCCGGACCCGCCTCCGTCACCGGCTTCGCGCCCACCGGCCGCAGGGTCGTCGGCGCGCCGAGGAAGGTCGCGACGTAGCGGCGCTCGCCCTGGGCCAGGGTGACCTGGTCGCGCCCGACCGCGACGACGTGCCAGTCGCCCCTGCCCTCGCCGCGGGCGAGCCAGGCCTGGTCGCCGCTGCCGTCGTCGATCAGCGCCCGGGCGACCGCGCCGTCGAGCAGGATGCCGCGCACGGTCAGGACCGGCCGCGGCGGGTCGCCGTTCAGGATGTCGCGCGGGCCCCGGGCGGTCCAGGGGCGCCGGCCGGGATCGAAGAGCGGCCGCTGCAACGCGGTCTCGTCCGCCGGCGGCATCGCGGCGGCGGCGGCGCGGTGCGGGACGGGCGCGGGGCCGCCATCGACCGGCCAGGCGAAGGCGGCGAGCATCATGCCGGCGGCAAGGCCGCAGGCGATGCGGGGTCCGCGCCCGGTCGCCGCCAGGGTCGCGCGACAGTGAGGTCCGATCCGTCTCACGGCCTGGCCTCCCTACGGCGTGGTCTTGCTGGCCGGCGCGGGCAGCAGCACGCCGCGCACCGCGAGGGTCAGGCGCATCACGGTGGCCCGCCCGATCTCGGGATCGGCCGGGCGCTCGACGGCAAGCTCGGCCTCCTCCGGCACGATCAGGGGGCTCCCCGTCTCGAGCGCCTGGAGCAGACCGTGCAGGCCCTCCGCGCTGCCGCGCAGGGAGGCCGAGAGGCGCGGCAGGGTCGGGCGCGCCGGATCGGGCTGAATCCCGGCGCCGTCGACCATCGCGGTCCGCTCCGCCGCGAGCGCGTCGAGGCGGGCCCGGAAGGCGGCGGCGAGGCCGGCCTCGTCCGGTGCGGACAAAGGCGGCGCCGAGCGCGGGGCCGCGGCGGCGGCCTGCGCCCGGGCCAGGCGGTCGCGGGCGAGCGCGATGTCGTCCTGGGCGCCGAGCGCGTCGAGCACCGGCCCGGTCCCGAGGGCGGCGGCGAGAGCCAGCCCGGCGAGGCCGAGGAGCAGCGGACGCCCGGCGAGGGGAAGATCCGGCCTCACGGCCGGGCTCCCGCGACGTGGCGCGGCAGCGCGACGACGATCCGCTGGCCGCCCTCCGCCGGGGAGGCCTGGCGCAGCTCGGGGGGGCCGAAGCCCGGCAGCCGCGCCAAAGCCGCGAGGATTGCGGGCGCGTCGGGTGCCAGCAGCGTCAGTTCGAGCCCCGCGGCCGTGAGGCGCAGGGTCTCCGCCGAGACCGTGCCCGGCAGCGCGGCGGCGACCGCATCCCAGATCCGCACCACGGGAATCCCGCGCTCAGCCAGGATCGCGGCCGCCCCCGCCTGGACCGCCGGCGGAAGGCCGGAGGCCGCCGCCTGCCGGGCGGTCGCGAAGGCGTCGTCGAGGGCGGCCAGCGTCGCCGCCTGATGCTGGCGCAGGCCCAGGAAGGCGCCGACGAGGAAGAGGCCGGTCGCCGCCACCAGCACGAGGGTGCCGGTGCTGCGCAACAAAGCCGGCAGGGCGTGATGGCCGCTCGACAGGAGGTCGACCGGCATCGTCCGGTCCTCCGCCGGGCCGACCGCGACGACGCTCGCCTTCAGCCCCGCCCCCGCCAACGCCGCCAGCAGCGGGCTGAGCCGGGCGCGCTTGAGCACGACGTGGCGCACCCGCAGGGTGCGGGTCTCCGGATCCTCGCCCTCGACGTACCAGTCGCTGAACACCTGGTCGGCGCGGAACGGGGTCGCGGCCTCCAGTTCCTGCGCCAGCACCGCCCGCATCCGCGGCAGGGCCGCGCCCGGCAGGTCCAGGGTGCGGATGAAGCAGGCGGCCGGATCGACGACGATCTTCGCCCGTTCCTCCGGCCGGCCGCCCCGGATCGCGGCGATCTGGCCGGCGAGGTCGTCCGCCTGGAGGTCGAGGCGGTAGGTCCGGTCCGGCCCGTCGCGCCGGTCGACCACCGTCAGGCCGGTCTCGCCCGGCGCGCCGAGCCGCAGGGTCAGCAGAGCCGGCTCGCGGTCGGCGCGGATCTCCGTCAGGCCGAGGAGGTGCGAGGCGGCGTCGATGCCGGACCGGAGCGAGGCTTCGACCGACGACAGCAGGCCCTGGGCCGGGGACGGGAGGGATGGCGCGCGCAAGACCGGTCGGCTCCGGCGCCCGCGGTGCGGCGGGCGTCGTGGAGGTGTCTAACGCAGCGATATTTCCGTCCGCTTAAGGACGCCGCGCGAGAATGGCCGGCGTCGCGCCGCACCGGTCGGCGTCTTCTGTCGGGTCCTCTCTTTTCTGGCTTTCTCTGGGGCAGGACGATGCTGAGCATCTGGGCGGGCAAGACCCGGCCGCGGCCGGCGCGGGCCGACCGGCGCGATGCGCCGCGCAGCCGCACCGACGACCTGCGCGCCTTCGTCGACCGGCTCGCCGAGAGCGACGTGCTCGACGCCGCCGGCCACGAGCGGGCGCTCGCCGCCCTCGACGGGCCCGGTCGGCGTCCCCTGCCCCTGCTGCTGACGGAGCTCGGCCTCGTCCACGAGGCGACGCTGGTCACCGCCCTGTCGGAGGCGACCGGCCTGCCGATCCTGCGCCAGGAGGACCTGCCCGGCGAGCCGGTCATGCCCGATCTCCTCTCGCCCGATTACTGCGCCCGCGCCCGCGTCCTGCCGCTGGCGGCCGAGGCCGAGCGCCTCGTCGTGGCCGTGGTCGACCCGTTCGACGGCGAGACCGGCCAGGCGCTGGAGCACCTCTGCGACCGGCGGGTGGCCTTTCGCCTCGTCGGCCCGGGCAGCTTCGAGCGGGCCCACCGCGCCGTCTACGGCGACGTCGCCGAGGAGGGCGAGGCGGGGAGCGACGACGACCTCGCGCGGCTCGCCGACGTGGCGAGCCAGGCGCCGATCGTGCGCCTCGCCGCCCGCCTGGTGCGCAAGGCCTTCGAGCTCTCGGCCTCCGACATCCACCTGGAGGCCGAGGAGGCCGACATGCGGGTGCGCTACCGGGTCGACGGCGTGCTGGTCGAATCCGAGCGGCTGGCGAAATCGGTGCAGCTGGCGCTCACCACCCGCATCAAGATCCAGGCCGGGCTCAACATCGCCGAGCGGCGCCTGCCCCAGGACGGGCGCATGCAGGCCCCCGATCGCGGCCAGGACGTCGATATCCGTGTCTCGACCCTACCGACCGCCCACGGCGAAAGCATCGTCCTGCGCGTCCTCGACGGCTCGCGCCGGGTCGAGGATTTTTCGGCGCTGGGCTTCGACGCGGCGGCAATCGGTGAGATCGCCGCGATGACGAGCCGGCCGAACGGCCTCGTCCTCGTCACCGGCCCGACCGGCTCAGGAAAAACCACGACGCTCTACGCGGCGCTCCGCCGGATCAACGGCCCGCATCTCAAGGTCGTCACCGTCGAGGACCCGGTCGAGTACCGGATGGCCGGGGTGAACCAGGTCCAGGCCCATCCCGGGATCGGTCTCGACTTCGCGGCGGCCTTGCGCTCGATCCTGCGCCAGGACCCGGACGTGGTGATGGTCGGCGAGATCCGCGACGGCGAGACCGCCCGCATCGCCGTGCAGGCGGCGCTGACCGGCCACCTCGTCATCTCGACGCTCCACACCAACTCCGCCCCCGCCACCGTGACCCGGCTGATGGATATGGGCATCGAGCCCTACCTCATCGCCGCGGTCCTCAACGGCGTGGTGGCCCAGCGCCTGGTGCGGCGCCTCTGCGGTCTTTGCGCCGAGGCAGCCCCGGCGACGCCGCAGGAGCGCCTGCGCCTCGGCATTCCCCCTGAGGTCCCCCTGAGCCTCAAGCGCGCCCGCGGCTGCCCGTCCTGCAACGGCACCGGCTATCGCGGCCGCATGGTCGCCTCCGAGATCATGACCCTCGACGGCGAGTTGCGCGGGCTGATCGCGAATCGCGCCGACGAGCAGACCCTGACCGCCCGCGCCCGGGCCGCCGGCATGACGACCCTCGCCGACAGCGCCCGGGCGCGGGTGCTCGACGGCGGGACGACCCTCGACGAGGTCGGGCGGGTGCTGGAAGGAACCTTGTAAATGCCGCGCTTCGCCTACAAGGCCTATGCGGCGGACGGGCGGTCCCGCACCGGCAGGATCGAGGCCGAGACCCGCCAGCGCGCCGTGGCGCAGCTCCGGGCCGACGGGCTCCAGGTCTACGAGATCGAGCAGGCGGAGTCCGGACCGGCGCCGTTCTGGCGCCGCGACCTGTTCGGGCGCGACCGGGTCAACGACGCCGCCCGCATCGCCTTCCTGCGCGAGTTCGGCACGCTGGTCGGCGCCGGCCTCACCGTCGACCGCGCCTTGCGCCTCGTCGAGCGCCAGGCCGGGCCGGCCCTCAAGCCCGTCCTCGCCGACCTGCTCGAACGGGTGATGGCCGGCGCCTCGCTGTCGCGGGCGATGGCGGCCCATCCGCAGGCCTTCCCGCGCGACATGGTCGACATCGTGCGCGCCGGCGAGGCCACCGGGACCCTCGTCGACGTCGTCGGCTCGCTCACTGCGTCGATCGAGCGCCGCGACGCGGTCAAGCGTCACCTGACCTCGGCGATGATCTACCCGGCGCTCCTGGTCGCGATGGCGGTCGGCACCGTGGCGATGATCGTCGGCGTGCTGGTGCCGGCGCTCGCCCCGCTCTTCGAGGGCAGCGGCCAGGCGCCGCCCTTCGCGATCCGCGCCGCCGCCTGGCTCGGCGAGACGCTCTCGGCCACCTGGCCGTTCCTCCTCGGCGGCGCCGCGCTCGTCGTCGTCGGGCTCGTCCGGGCCTGGGGGATGCCGGCCTTCGCGGCGGCCCGGGCGCGGCTGGCGCTTCGCCTGCCGCTGGTGCGCGAGATCGTGGTCGGCATCGAGTGCGGCCGGTTCTGCCGGGTGCTCGGCACCCTGCTCACCGCCGAGGTGCCGATCCCCGACGCGGTGGCGGCGACCCGCCCGCTCGCCGGCAACCGGGTCTTCCGCCGCGCCCTCGACGAGGCCGGGCGGCGGCTGGCGGAAGGCGGCAGCCTCGCCTCGGGGCTGTCGTCGCTCAAGCCCTACGCCGCCTCGACCCTGAACCTGATCGCCAGCGGCGAGCAGGTGAACCGCCTCGGCAGCGTCCTGATCCACGCCGCCGAGATGCACGAGACCGAGACCCGCCAGCGCATCGACCGCCTGCTCGCCCTGCTCACCCCCCTGGTGACCGTGGCGATCGGCGGCCTGATCGGCGGGCTCATCATCTCGGTGATGGGGGCGATCCTGAGCGTGGGGCAATTGACGCAGTAGGGTGACGGATCCCGGCCATCGGCCGCGCGTTGGCCGCGCTCCTGACCAGGGGAGCGCCGTGCCCGCCGATCGCCGACCATCCTCGCTTCTGTCCGCCGCGATCCTGCTCGCCGCCCTCGCGGCGGTGCCGGCCGCGGCGCTCGCGCAAGGCCGCCCCTCGACCCTCGACATGACCTGCGGCCAGGCGCGCAGCTTCCTCGCGGCGCGAGGCGCCGCGGTGCTCGGCACCGGCGGCACCACCTACGACCGCTTCGTGCGCGACCGCAGCTTCTGCGAGCCGACGCAAGTCACCAAGAACGCCTTCGTGCCGACCCGCGACACGCCGGAATGCCTCGTCGGCTATCGCTGCATCGAGCCCGGGCGCGATTGGTTCGGCGACGACGAGTAGGACGGCCGCGTGCCCGGGACCCGCTTTCCGGTGGGCGCCCGGGCTTCGACCGGCCGGGCTTTCAGCCCTTCGCCAGCAGCGCCTCGATCTCCTGCTTCAGCGCGTCGCGCAGCTCCGGCCGCTCGAGGCCGTAGGCGAGGTTCGCGACCAGGAAGCCGAGCTTCGAGCCGGTATCGTAGGTCTTGCCGCGATAGTGCATGCCGTAGAACTTCTGCGTCTCCGACAGGCGCTTCATGCCGTCGGTGAGCTGGATCTCGCCGCCCGCCCCGCGCTCGCCGCGCTCGAGGATGGAAAAGATCTCCGGCTGGAGGATGTAGCGGCCCGAGATGATGTAGTTCGACGGCGCGGTGCCCTTCGGCGGCTTCTCCACCATGCCGGTGATCTCGAAGGTGTCGCCGAATTCCTGGCCGACGCTGACGATGCCGTACTGGTGGGTCTGGTCGGGGGCGACCTCCTCGACCGCGATGATGTTGCCGCCGTGCTGCTCGTAGGCCTTGAGCATCTGCACCATGCTGCCGCGGCTGAGCATGTCGGGGAGGATCACCGCGAAGGGCTCGTCGCCGACGATCTCGCGGGCGCACCACACCGCGTGGCCGAGGCCGAGGGGCTCCTGCTGGCGGGTGAAGCTGGTCTGGCCGGCGGCCGGCAGGTCCTTCTTCAGCGCCTCGTAGGCCTCGTGCTTGCCGCGCTCCTGCAGGGTGCGGTCGAGCTCGTACGACATGTCGAAATGATCCTCGATCACCGCCTTGCCGCGGCCGGTGACGAAGATGAAATGCTCGATCCCGGCTTCCCGGGCCTCGTCGACCACGTGCTGGACCACCGGACGGTCGACGACCGTCAGCATCTCCTTGGGCACCGCCTTGGTCGCCGGCAGGAAACGGGTGCCGAGGCCCGCGACCGGGAGGACGGCTTTGCGAATGCGTTTCATCGTGCGTGATCCAGTGAACACCAAGGAATTGCCGGACCGCCCGGCGGGCGCGGGCGCATCCGGGCTTCTCACGCCCGGCGGACACCCTCCCTCCCGGCAGCCTTGCCATCGGACAGCTTAATTGACGCTGAAGCATTGCGGGTTATGGATCAACCCGTCTCACCCGGGGGAGCGAGCGGAATGGCGGTACTTGTCACGGGCGGCGCGGGCTATATCGGCAGCCACATGGTGCTCGCCCTGATCGACGCCGGACATGAGGAAGTCGTCGTTCTCGACGATCTCTCGACCGGCTTCGACTGGGCGCTGCCGCCGGAAGTCACGCTGGTGCGCGGAGACGTCGCCGACCAGACCCTGGTGGCCGAGACCATCCGCCGTCACAGGATCGACGCGCTGGCGCATTTCGCCGCCAAGATCGTGGTGCCGGATTCGGTGTCGGATCCCCTCGGCTACTACCTCGCCAATACGGTCAAGTCGCGGGCGCTGATCGAGGCGGCGATCGGTGCCGGCGTGCGCCACGTGATCTTCTCCTCGACCGCGGCGGTCTACGGCGAGCCGGCCGTGGTGCCGGTGCCCGAGGACCTCACCCCGAACCCGATCAACCCCTACGGCCGCTCGAAGCTGATGACCGAGTGGATGCTGGAGGACGCCGCCCGCGCCCACGGCATCAGCTACGTGGTGCTGCGCTACTTCAACGTGGCCGGCGCCGACCCGCGCGGGCGCTCGGGCCAGTCGACCCCCAACGCCACGCATCTCATCAAGGTCGCGACCCAGGCCGCCCTCGGCAAGCGCGGCCAGCTGGAGGTGTTCGGCACCGACTACCCGACGCCGGACGGCTCGTGCCTGCGCGACTACATCCAGGTCTCCGACCTGGCCCAGGCGCATCTCGTGGCGCTCAACCACCTGCGGGGCGGGGGGACAAGCCTGACGCTCAATTGCGGCTACGGCCGCGGCTACTCGGTGCTGGAGGTGATCGACGTGGTGAAGTCGGTCTCCGGCGTCGATTTTCCGGTCAAGCTCTCGCCGCGTCGCCCCGGCGACCCGTCGCGGATCGTCGCCGGGGCGGACCGCATCCGGGCCGAGCTCGGCTGGGTGCCGCAGCACGACGACCTGCGGGAGATCGTCACCCAGGCGCTCGCCTGGGAGGAGGCGCTCGGCCGGCGCAACCGGGTCTGATCCATGCCCCAGATCCGGTTCGCGGTTCGCGCCGTTCTGGCCCTCGGCGCCGTCGTGGTCCTCGCCGCCCCCGTCGGCGCGGGCGATTTCCGGGCCTTCCTCGAGGAATTGTGGCCGGCGGCCCAATCGCGAAACATCTCGCGTGCGACCTTCGATGCCGCGTTCCGGGGCGTCACCCCGGACCCGGCGGTGCTGGCGCGCCTGCGGCGCCAGGGCGAGTTCGGCCGCCCGGTCTGGGAGTACCTGACCGGCGCGGTCTCGGCCGGCCGTATCGCCCGCGGGCGGGCGGAGGCCGCGCGCCGCGCCGAGACCCTGGCGGCGATCGAGGCGGCCTACGGCGTGCCCGGCCCGGTGGTGCTGGCCTTCTGGGGCATCGAATCGGATTTCGGCGCCAGCGCCGGCACGGTGCCGGTGATCCGGGCGCTCGCCACGCTCGCCGAGGCGCGCCACCGCGGCGAGCTGTTTCGCGACGAGCTGCTGGCGGCGCTCGAGATCCTCGAACACCATGACGTCGCGCCCGAGCGGATGCGCGGCTCCTGGGCCGGCGCCATGGGGCAGACGCAGTTCCTGCCCTCGGCCTATCTGCGCAGTGCGGTCGACTTCGACGGCGACGGACGGCGCGACATCTGGGATTCGGCACCGGACGCGCTGGCCTCGATCGCGAGCTTCCTGGCCCAGGCCGGCTGGCGCCGCGACCTGCCCTGGGGCGTGGCCGTGACGCTGCCGGCGGATTTCGACCTGGCGCGCTACCGTGCCCCGTTCGCCGACTTCGCCCGGCGCGGGGTGCGGGCCCTCGACGGTGGCGGCCTGCCGGAGGCCGGCGAGGCCAGCCTGTTCCTGCCCGGCGGCGCCGGCGGGCCGGCCTTCCTGATCACCGCCAACTTCGAGGCGATCCGTGCCTACAACACCTCGGACGCCTACGCGCTCGCCGTCGGCCACCTCTCCGACCGGATCGCCGGCGGGCCGGCTTTGTCCGCCCCCTGGCCGACCGGCCCGCGCCTCGACCAGGCCGGGTTGACCGCGCTCCAGCGCGGGCTCTCCGCGAAGGCGTTCTACGACGGCCCGTTCGACGGCCGCGCGGGACCACGCTTGCGGGAGGCGGTGCGGCGCTACCAGATCGCGGCGGGCCTGCCGGCGGACGGCTACGCCACCCCTGCCCTGCTGGAGCACCTGCGCGCCGCGCGCTGACCCCCGTGGACCCGAGCGGGCGTGGACAAGCGGGACCGGCTTCCGCCAGGATCCGGCCTGATCGTGAAGGAGACACCGACACCATGGCTCACGCATTGGGCGCGCCGGCCGGCGAGCGGAGTCCCGACGGCCTCAACCAGCCCGACCTCGCCGGGCCCGAGGTGCGCCGAGCCAAGGAGGATCTGGCGGCCTGCTTCCGCATGGCGGCGCGCCACGGCCTGGAAGAGGGCATCTGCAACCACTTCTCCGCGATGGTGCCGGGCTACGACGACCTCTTCATCGTCAATCCCTACGGGTACGCCTTCGCGGAGCTCACCGCCTCGAAGCTCCTGGTCTGCGACTTCGACGGCAACGTCGTGTCGGGCGAGGGCCAGCCGGAGGCCACCGCCTTCTACATCCATGCCCGCCTGCACAAGCGCATCCCGCGGGCGCGCGTGGCGTTCCACACCCACATGCCCTACGCCACCGCCCTGTCGATGACCGAGGGCGACCCCCTGATCTTCGCCGGGCAGACCGCGCTCAAGTTCTACGGCCGCACCGCCTTCGACCGGAACTACAACGGCCTCGCCCTCGACGAGCGCGAAGGCGACCGTATCGCCGACAGCGTCGGCGAGGCCGACATCGTGTTCATGAAGAACCACGGCGTGATGGTGCTGGCCCCGACCATCGCGGAGGCCTGGGACGACCTCTACTACCTGGAGCGCGCGGCGGAGGTGCAGGTGCTTGCCCTCTCGACCGGCCGCCCGGTCCTGCCGGTCGACCCCGCCATTGCCGAGGCCGCCTCCCGGCAGATGCGCGAGGGCGATCCCGAATCGGCCCGCCTCCACCTCGCGGCCATCCGCCGGCGTCTGGACCGGGAGGAGCCGGACTACGCCGAGTGACGACGCCGAGCGGTTACGCCGAGCGACCGCGCCCGGCGAGCCACAGGGCGGAGAGCGCCAGCACGCCGGCGCTCTCCGCGTGCACAGCCACCTGCCACCACGCCGCCGTGCCGGCCGACAGGATGAGGGCGAGGTCGCAGGCCGGGATGACGAGGCTGGCCGCCAGCACGACCGGAACGGCGTGCCGGGTCGAGAACAGGCTCAAGCCCGCGAGATCAAGCGCGAGGGCGGCGTCGCGCGCGCCGATCGCCCGTGGATAAGTACGGCCGACCCCTCCGGGCTCCGGCACGCCGTAGACCAGCGCGCCGAGGGCGGGCGCCGCCAGGAACAGGACGCCGAGGGCGAGGAAGACCGGCCCCAGGGCCAGCACGGCCCAGAGGCGCAGGTCCGAGGGGGGTGAGGCGATCGTCTCCGGGGGGCGGGCTGCGCCGGTCCATCCTGCCCGGATGCCGGAACGGATTCCCCGACGCCTTCACCTGGGTTGAGGACGCGCGGATCGTCCCGGGCCCTGGCCGATCGGCCCGACAGGAACGACCCGGCGGATGTGTCTTCCGTGGTGATCCGATGATCGGTCAGAGTTCCAGGATCGCCTTGATCACCCCCGCCTCCGGCCGCAGCCACTCGCGGAACAGCGCGGGCCCGTCCGCCAGCGCCCCGCGATGGGTGCGCAACGCCTGCGTCGGCACGCGGCCCGCCTGCATCTGGCGCACCACCTCGGCGAAGTCGTCGGCTTGCGCGTTGCGGCTGGCGAACAGGGTGGTCTCGCGCTTGTGGAACTCGGGATCCGAGAACACGATGTCGTCGCGCACCACGCTCACCAGCACGTAGCGCCCGCCATGGCCGACGAAGCCGAAGCCGCGCTGCATCGCGGCGCGGTTGCCGGTGCAGTCGATCACGCAATCGTAGAAGTCGCCCGCGGTGGCCGCCCCGGCCTTCGCCTCGGCCTCGTCGTCGGCCGTGAGCAGCGCGTCGGCGCCGAGCGAGTCTTGCGTGAAGGCCAGCCGGTCCTCGCGCAGGTCCATGACGGTGACGTGGGCACCGCGGGCCTTGGCGAAGATCACCGCCGACATCCCGATCGGCCCCGATCCGACCACCAGCACGCGATCATCCTTTGTGATGCCGCCGCGCTTCACCCCATGGGCGCCGATCGCCAGGAACTCGATCATCGCGGCGTCGTCCAGGGCTGTGTCGCCCACCGGCACGACGTTCCGGGCCGGCACGCTGATCAGCTCGGCCATGCCGCCGTCACGATGGACGCCGAGCACGCTGATGGCCTGGCAGGCATTGGTCACGCCCTTGCGGCAGGCGACACAGCGTCCGCAGGACAGGTAGGGCACGATGTAGCAGGTCTGGCCCGCCTCGAGCCCGCTGCCGGCCGGCGCCCGCTCGACCGTGCCGGCGAGTTCGTGGCCCATCACCCGCGGATAGTCCAGGAACGGGTGCTTGCCCTGGTAGATGTGGAAATCCGTGCCGCAGATGCCGACCCGGCGGATGCGCACCAGCGCCTCGCCCTCGGCCGGGACCGGCTCCGGCCGCTCGGTCACACGCAAGCAGCCCGGCTCGTCGCAGAGGAGCACCTTCATGGGAATGGCGTCTTTCTCGGTTTCGGAATAAGGGACCGCCTCGTCGCGATCACGACATCGTCTCGGCCGGCGGATCGCCGCCGTGGCGCTGCCCAAGCAGCAGGGCGGCAACGAGGCGGTCGGTCATGCGGCGCCCGGCCGCGGATATGCGGCGGCCAGTGCCCGCAACGCCGGCGCGGGCAGGCTGGCGCCCGCCTCCTCGACCCAGTCCAGGAAGGCGTGGACCCGGCGCTCGACCTTCTGGACGTGGTTCTGGGCGATGTCGGCGATGCGGTGGTTCAGGAACGGGTTGCGGAACCGGTCGAGGGTGGCGGCGACGTAGTCCGTCGCCTCCGCCTCCATTCCCCGGGCGGCGAAGCCCGGCACCACCTCGTCGCGGTAGAGCGCGTCGAGCCGCGCCCGGATCGCCGGATCGGCCAGGATCTCCCGCACGGTCTCAGGCCCGGGCCGGGCCTCGCGCCGCCAGATCTCGGCGAGGAAGGTGTGGCCGAGATTGAGGATGTGGAGCTTGAGCCGCTCGAACGGCTCCAGGTCGTCGGCGAGCACGATGCAGGGATGCTCGCACGGCAGCACGAGTCCGGGGCGGCGCTCGATCGCCCACAGGGCGTAGGGCTCGGCCACGGCGCCGACGGGCTCGATCGGCTCGGAGACGATGCGGTCGACGAGGGTGTCGGCGACGGTCACGCCCTCGCGCAGCCAGGTCCGGAACTGCTCCGGCAGGCCGGCTTGCGCGGCGAGGTCGAGGACCAGGCCTTGCAGCACCCGGCCGTTGCGGTTGATCAGCTCGCAGGGCAGCACCGTCAGCGGGCGCCCGCCCGCCTGCCAGCGGCGGTACAGAAGCTGCGCCAGTTTGCCGGGAAACGAGGCCGGGGGATGCGCCTCGACCCATCCCGCCCCGCGATCGGAGGCGGGGATGGCGTATCCGGTATCGCCGGTATTCGAGAGGACGATCTCGGCCTCCTCGACGAACAGGGCCGTCACGGCCTCCCAGTCGGTCGTGGCCGAGAGGCCGCGGTCGATGCTGGTGACGGCGACCTGCCGCTCGACCGGGGCGCCGTCCGCGATGCCGCGGATGACGACCGGGTAGCCGCCCGGCGCCCCGAAGGCGGCGACGCGCCCGGCCCGGGAGTCCGCCCCCGAGGTCTGCACCACCGCGACCGGACCGACCGCCTGGCCGGCCTGCCGCGCGTCGTGGATGAACAGGTCGGCATGGGCCTGCAGGAAGCGGCTGGTGCCGAACTGGACGACCCGCCGGGGCCGGATGGCGGAATTCTCGCTGGCGCTCATGCGGAACGCGCCGCGCAGGCGGAGCTGCTGCCGATCGGGGCCATGATCAAGGCCAAGGGCGTGTCCTCACCGGGTCGATCTTATGGTGTGTCCTGCATAGAGGACCGGGCGGTCCCGGGTTGTCAAACCCGTTGGCCGGTGGGACGAGCCGGACGGGACGGAGCGCCGCCGCGTCGCCCGCGGGGTCGCCGCGACGTCGTCGCGGCCCTGCTGCGCTCGATCGCGAAGCGCCCGCTGAGTGCTCCGGCAGCGCGGGTGAGCCGGCCGGCTGCCGCCTCCCCCGAAGCGTGTCCTGCGCTCCAAGTATCGATCAGCCCTGAATCCGTGTATTCTCCTCGTCACCGGTCGAGCGATGGTTCGCCTGCGCGGCATGATATCGTTATCTTGGCGTTACGCGAGTATCGCGCCCGTGGAGCCGTCAATGTCCTGCTGTGCAGCGGGTTCGCTCGCCGGTGCCGTCCGTAGGTAAGGCTTCCTTCACCCTGTTCTGCGAAGAAGAGGGCGCCCGTTCGCGGCATCCTCGCCGGGTCGAACCCTGGGGAGGTGGACCGGCGGTCCCCCATCCTTCGGAGATCAGATGTCGGTGCGGCGCGCGAGGATGGACAGGCTGGGCTGCGTCCTGGCGATCCTGGCGGGCTCCGCAGGCGCGGTCCGGGCGCAGAGCCTCGAAGAGGCTTCCGCCGCAGCCCTTGAATCGAGCTTCGTGCTGCGGGCCGAGCGCGCTCGGCAGGACGGTGCCGAGGAGCGCCTGCGCGGCGCCATCGACGCCTTCATGCCCACGGTCGCCTTCACGGCCGACCGGCCGCTCAGGAGCCGAATCACCTACGCGCCGGAGGCGAGCCCGCCGGTGGTCGGGCTCGACGCCACGCCGCGGCGGGCGCCGAGCGTGGTCGGGATCACCGCGAACCTGCCGCTCTTCGACGGGTTCGGGCGCTGGAACGGCTACCAGACCGCCCGCACGCTCGCCGAATCGGGCCGGCTGCTCCTGATCGGCCGGCGCCAGCAGGTGCTGCTCGACACTGCGCTCGCCTATATCGCCGTGCTGCGCGACACCCGGATCCTCGCGGCGCGCGAGGCGCAGCTCGTCGCGATCCAGCGCATCGCCGCCTTCACCGACAAGCAGTTCGAGCTCAACGACGCGACCCGCACCGACGTGGCGCTCGCCCGCTCGCGGGTGCAGGAGGCCGAGGCCCTGCGCCTGCGGGCCCAGGCCGACCTCACGGCGTCCCGGCTCGACTTCACCCGGCTGACCCGGATGGCGCCGGAGCGGATGCAGCCGCCGCGCCTGCCCGACGGGCTGCCGCGCAGCGCCGACGCCTATGCGGAGCTGGTCCGCAAGGCCAATCCCGACATCGCGGCGTTCCAGCTCGAGGCGGAGGCCGCCGGCTACCAGGCCAAGGCGGCGGTCGCGGACCTGCTGCCCAAGGTCAATCTGCAAGTCTCGAAGATCGCGCAGCTCGGCTACAGCCCGGCCCTCGACCGGATCACCGACACCACGACAAGGGTGGTCGCGACCGTGCCGATCTACGAGCCCGGCAGCCTGCCGCGGATCGGCGAGGCCTCGGCCCTGGCGCGCCAGCGCGGCTACGAGGCGCAGGACAAGGAGCTGGCGACCCTCACCGCCGCCCGCATCGCCTTCGCGCGGCGCCAGGCCACCGCCGAGCAATACGCCCAGCTGACGGCGCGGATCCGCGAGTTGCGCGAGACGATGCGGGGTTTCGCGATCGAGCGCGCGGCGGGCTTCCGCACCGTCCTCGACGAACTGAACATCCGCGGCGAACTCGCCAATGCCGAGGTGGCGGCGGAGACCGTGCTCAACGAGCGCGACGGGCAGTCGCTCCAGCTCGCCGCGGCGGCGGCGCTCCTTGATGCCGCGCCCGGCGCTTCTCCGGCGCGGCGGTTCGAGTCGGTCGCCCCGCCCCCGCCGCCGGCCCTGCGCCGCTCGCTCGCGGCGGTCCCTGCCGAGGCGGTGCCGGTCCTGCGCGGGAGCGCGGCGGCGGGTGCGAGGGCGCGTCCGGTGCCGGTTCTGCGGGTGTCGCGGGCGGAGGGGGACTCTCGGTAAGGCGGGCGCCCGCTATCGCGTGGCAGGAGTTTTGGGAGCTCTAGCTTCGGGGGCTCTGAGCCTTGTGCCATCGCGCCTTCGCATCGACGTGTCGATGCGAAGGCGTCCGGCGCATCAGCGCCGGCGCGCGTTCGGGCTTAGCCAGCGCCTTCAAACGAGTCCGTTCGAAGGCGCTGCGGTATGACATCCATTTCAGTCCCATCCACGACCTCATCCTGACGTGCCGGAGCAGAGCGGAGGCCTCGAAGGAGGGCTCCAGTGCGCGCAGAGATTTCTGGGGACCTCCTTCGAGGCTGCTGCACGCAGCAGCACGTCACGATGAGGTCGTGGGCGGGATGGAAAATGTGCTCGCGAGAGCAGTTATCCCGACCAAAGGGTCTAACGCAGATACATCTTGTCTCTTTTTCCGCATTTGACATGCGTCGTATCATGTCGTGCTCCGCTGCGCCGCTTCGGATAGCGTGGCACGTTATTACTCCCGGAAGAATTTTACTCGGCCGGCCGGCGTCCACCCCTCACGCCGCCTCCGGCACCGGCGCCCCCGGCTTGCGCGGATCCTCGCTGAGGCGTCCATTCTCGATGCGGAAGACGCGGTCGACCTGGTCGAGCAGGCGTTCGCTGTGGGTGATGAAGACCTTGGCGGCCTTCACGCCCTTCAGGCTCTCGACGAGCGCCGTCTCGGTCGCGGGGTCGAGGTTGGCCGTCACCTCGTCGAGGAGCATCAGCCGCGGCCGGCGGCAGAGGGCGCGGGCCAGCAGCAGGCGGCGGCGCTGGCCGGTGGAGAGCACGCTGCCCTCCTCCGAGACATGGGTGGCGTAGCCCTGCGGCAGCCGCTCGATCTCCTCGCGCAAGGACACCCGGACCAGGGCCGCCTCCATCTCGGCATGGGACACGGCGGGATCGAACAGCGACAGGTTGTCGGCCACCGTGCCGGCGAAGAGTCCGTCATCGGCGAAGACGACCCCGAGATTGGCCCGGTACTCGCGCTTGCCGAACTGGCTCAGGGGCGCGCCGTCGACCGTGACGGAGCCGGCGGCGGGCTCGGTGAGGCTCGCCAGGATCCGCATCAGCGAGGACTTGCCGGACCCCGAGGCGCCCACGATCGCGATCGTCTCGCAGCGGCCGACATCGATCGTGAGGGAGGCCCCCGTCAGGATCGGCTCCTCGCCGCGGCCGAACCGAATGCTGACGTCCTCGATCCGGACCTCCTTGCGGATCGCGCGGTGGACGGTCGCCTCGTGCAGGCCCTCCTCCGGCGCCTGGCCGATCACGTCGTCGAGGCGGGCGACGTGGACCTTGAGGGCGGCGAGCTGGAGCAGGCTCGAGGTCAGGTGGTTGACGCGGTCGAAGAAGTCGGTGCGCAGCGCGATGAAGGCGTAGAGCGTGCCGATCGTCAGCGTGTTCTTGATGACGCCGGTGATGCCGAGATAGAGCGTCGCCACGGTGCTGACCGCGATGACGACGTGCATCAGGAACTCGGCGTCGAGCCCGGCCTTCTTCGCCCGGAAGTCGAGATTGGCGAAGCGCGCGAAGCTCTCGAACCAGGTCATGGCGAAGAGCTCGGTGCTGTTATGGGCCTTCAGGCTGCCGATGCGCTGCAACCCGTCGATCAGGCTCGCCTGCTCCTGCGAGCGCGCCTCGAGCGAGCCGGCGGTGGCCCGGTCCAGCGTCGGGAAGGTGACGAAGCGCATCGCCAACACGGCGGCGAGGGTCGCCAGCGTGATCGACGCCATGACGGGCGAGTAATAGTACATCAGCCCGACGAGCAGGAACGACGTGCCGATATCGGCGAACGACGTGACCAGGCCCCCGACCATGAAATTGCGGATCGTGTCGATCGACTGGATCCGGGTGACGAAGTCGCCCGGATGGCGCAACTCGAAGTAGCTCAGCGGCAGCCGCAGCGCGTGGCCGACGACGTTGCGGGTGAACTGGAGCTGGAGCAGCGTCGAGGCGCGCAAGGCGATATAGCCGCGCAGCCACTGCCCGAAGGCCTCGAACAGCATCATCAGGACCAGGCCGGCGGCCAGCATCTGCATCAGGTCGAGGTCGACCTGCGGGATCACCACGTCGAGGGCGATCTGGAGCAGCACCGGGGTGGTGAGGCCGAGCAGCGAGATCGCCACCGAGACCAGCGTGATCTGCCACACCGTGCCGCCGAGGCCCCGGGCGCTGCGCAGGATGTCGAGCAGCTTGAGCCGGTCGCCGACCTTGATCGCCCGGAAATCCATCCGGGGGGCGAATTCGAGCACGACGCCGCCGAACAGGCGCTCCATGTCGGCGCGCTCGTAGATCCGCAGGCCGAATTCGGGATCGTGGACGTGGTAGCGGCCGCGAGACATCCTCTCCAGCACCACGAAGTGGTTGCCGCGCCAGTGCAGGATCGCCGGCAACGCCACCTGCTCCAGCTCGGTCACCCCGTCGAGGGCGTAGCCGCTGGCGTCGAGGTCGAGGCTGTCGGCGAGCGCCACGATGCTGGCGAGCGTCATGCCGTTGCGCGACAGCGGGAACAACGCCCGCAGATAGGCGAGGTCGATGTCGTGGCGGTGGTAGTTCGCCACCATCGCGAGGGCGGCGAGCCCGCACTCGTTGGCCTCGTTCTGCAGGATCGAGCGCACCCGCCGCCGCTTGCTGAGCGCGCGCTTGAGCCAGTCGGTCATCGCATCATCCCCTGCCGCGCATCGCCCGGATCGGATCGAGCATCCAGTCGATCAGCCGCCGCCGCTCGACCACGATGTCGGCCGAGAGGGTCGAGCCGATGCGGATCGGCTCGTCGGTGCCGTAGGCGCGCATGGTGCGCGACTCGGGCCGCACCTCGACCCGGTAGACGGATTGGCGCGCCGCCGCGGCCGCCGCATCGCCCCCGCCCTCTTCCGCCGAGGCCAGCATCGGGTTGCGCAAGGGGGTGCCGGAGATCACCGTGATCGTGCCCTTGGCGATGCCGAAGGTCTTGAACGGGAAGGCGTCGTATTTCAGCACGACGTCCTGGCCGACCTTGGCGAGGCCGATCGCCCGGGCCGGCACTTCGAGCACGATCAGCGGATCGGCCCTTGTGTCGCCGAGGATCGCCACCACCTGGTCGGCGGTCACCGAATCGCCGGGCTGGACGTAGAGGCCGGCGACCTGGCCGTCGGTCGGCGCCACCACGTCGATGCGCGACTGGGCGCCGAGCGTGGTGATCTGCGCCTCGATGGTGCTCAATTCGTTGCGGATCGAGGCGAGCTGCGCCGCCTTCTCGGTATCGCCGGTGCGCTGGGCGCGCAGGCGCTCGGAGGTGCCCTGCCGCAGCTCGGCCCGGCGGGCGCGCAGTTCGGCGATCTGGCGGGCGTAGTCGAGGGCGGCACGGCGCTGGCCGTTGAGGGTCTCGCGGGTGGCGTAGCCCTGGCGCAGATAGGCCTCGACGCGGGCGACCATCTCCTCCTGCTGACGCAGACCCTCCTTCAGGGTGCGCTCCTGCTCGTCGAGGGCACGCAGGACCGCCGCGACGTTGCGCTCGGTCTCGTCGCGGTCGCCGCGGGTCGAATCGAGATAGGCGGAGAGGCGCGCCTGCTCGGCCGAGAGGCTGGTGCGCCGGTCCTGGAGGCTGCGGAGCGTGGCGCCGACGGTCGAGACGCCCCCCGTGGTCTGCTCGCGCAATTGCACCTGCATCAGGCGCTGGCCGCGGGTGACGGTGTCACCCTGTTTGACGGCGATCTCCCGGACGATGCCGGCGGCCTGGGCGTCGAGGCGGGTGAGCCCCGAGGCCGCCGAGACGTAGCCGCGCACCGATTCGGAGCGGGCGAGGCGGCCGAGAAACAAGCCGGCCACGATCACCACGATGATGGCGCCGAAGAACCACGCCATCCAGACGCTGCCGCGGTCGTGCTGGAGGTGGACGCTGCCGCTGAGCCGTCGGCGCTGGAAACTGGCCTCCGCGGAGGGAGGTGCCGCGGGTTCGCTCATCGACCATCCGCTCGCGAGGCCTTACGCCGCGAGGTCGTGCGGCGCCTCCCCGCCTGCCGGAGAGATGTCCTGCACCGTCGCAGAGGAGGGTAAATAATCGGCGAGCATCGGCCAGAGGTGCCATTGCTCCGGCCTGCCCGAGATGGCGGCCTGGATGTGCCGGCGCATGATCCCGGCCACATGCGCCCGCTCCTCGGGCGCGCTCGCCCGCACCTCGAAGGGCTGCCCGAGGCCGACCGTGTCGCCGCGGTCGTCCATGGTGGTGGCGATCGGCACCACGGTCGCGCCGGTGAGCCGCGCCAGGGTGTCGGTGCCGAAGGCGAAGCGGAAGGGCAGCCCGAACATCGGCATCTCGGCCGGCGCCCCGTAGGACGGGTCGAGGTCGCAGAACACCACGATCACCGCCCCCTTCTGGGCGAAGCGCACCGCGGACAGGAAATCGGCCCGCTGGCTGACGGTCAGGAAGCGGACATCGACATCGACCTCGCGCAGGCGCTCGATGACTTCCGTCTCCATCGCCATGTCGTCGCGCTGGCGCAGGACCAGCATCGGCCGGCCGGGGAAGTAGCGCAGCATCAGGGCGGCGAGGCCGAGCACGTAGGCGCCCATATGGAGGGGGGCCAGGATCACCGGCCGGCCGGTGGAGGCGACGCGCTCCATCACCGCCGGATCGGCGACCCGCACCCGGTCGATGTCGCGCCGGATGGCCGCGATCGGGCGCTTGTGCAGGGCGCACCACTCGATCTCGGAGGCGACGTCGTGGAGGACGGCCTCGCGCGAGAGGCGCAACGCCTCGCGGCGCGGCAGGCGAAGCACGCTCTCGAAGGTCGCGGCGAACCCGTCGCCGACCTCCTTCGCCAGGAGGCGGCGGCCCGTGACGAGGGCGCGCAGACCGCGCCGGCGCCAGGCCAGCGGCAGGCTGGCCAGGCGGGCAAAGGTCCAGGGGATGTGCGGGGCCGTGGTCATCGGAACTCCATCCTCCCGGTCGCGGCCCCGCGCGGATCCGACGTTAGCGGCTCAGCACTTCTTCGACTTGACGCTGCCGCAGGTCGGGGCCGGGGCGCAGGGCGCCGGCGGGCAGGCCGGGGCGCAGGGCGCGCAGGGGGTGCAGCAGCCGCCGGCGACGGAAGCCAGGGTGGCGAGGTCGAGCTTCTTCATGATGTCTCTCCTGTGTCTTAGGGGTTTTCAGCGGGGTTTTCAGTGTCGTTCGGCGGGTCGCGGTGCGATCAGCACTTCTTCGACTTGACGCTGCCGCAGGTCGGGGCCGGGGCGCAGGGCGCCGGCGGGCAGGCCGGGGCGCAGGGCGTGCAGGGGGTGCAGCAGCCGCCGGCGATGGTGCCGAGGGTCTTCAGGTCGAGGCTCTTCATCGGGGCTATCCTCAAGTCCGGGACCGGTCTCGCGTCCCGTCGACAGTCTTGAGATGCCAGATGTCCCGAAACGTGTCGAGACGTGCGGCCGAACACTTAACCTGTCGTTAACTAGTGCGCTTTCGGAAAGTGGATCGATGCCAAAGCCTTACGCAGCGATCATGAAAAATGCGTAGGTAGTTTCCCTGCGGCGGGCCTGTGCATGGCGGGCCGGCGAGAGCCCGAAGGCTGCGCCGTGAGGATCACCTGATTGCGGGACAATGCTCCCGGAGGGTGTCTGGACTCCGGGACGCCGCGCCCGGGAAAAATTCTGCTCTCCTGCACGCCCTCGGTCTTGCGGGATGGCACCGGTGATCGCCGCGACGGCGATTGTCGGGCCGCGCGACGGCACCTGGAGGCCGCCTCGCGGCTCACCAGGCCCGAAGTACAGGGCAAGTCGAGGGATGCGCGGCGGCAGGTCGCCTGCGGATCCGCGGCGCGTCGATTCCGTCAGGCGACGAGGCGCGGCGGGCCCGCCCGCATCAGCATGCCGAAGAGGTCGCGCGGATCGTCCGGATCGGCGAGCAGGTCGAGATCCTCGTAGTAGGGATGCTCGGCCAGGAGGTCGCGCACGGTGCGCAGGGCGGAAAAATCCTCGATCGCGAAGCCGACGGAGTCGAACACCGTGACCTGGCGCGCCTCCGTGCGGCCGGGCGCCGACCCGGCGAGGACCCGCCACAGCTCGGTCACCGGATGGTCCGGCGCCAGCTGCTGGATCTCGCCCTCGATGCGGGTCTGCGGCTCGTACTCGACGAAGAGGGCGGCGCGGCGCAGGACGTCCGGCGCCAGCTCGGTCTTGCCCGGGCAGTCGCCCCCGACCGCGTTGATGTGCATCCCCTCCCCGACCAGGTTGTCGCCGAGGATCACGGCGTTGCGCTTGTCCGCCGTCACGGTGGTGACGATGTCGGCGCCGCGCACGGCCTCCGCGGTGCTGGCGCAGGCGGTGAGGTCGAAGCCGAAGCGCGCGAGGTTGCGCAGGCACTTCGCCGTCGCCGCCGGGTCGATGTCGTGCAGGCGCAAGCGATCGACCCCGAGCAGCGCCCGGAAGGCCAGGGCCTGGAACTCGGCCTGCGCGCCGTTGCCGATCAGCGCCATGGTGCGCGATCCCGGCCGCGCGAGGGCTTTCGCGGCCAGCGCCGAGGTGGCGGCGGTGCGCAAGGCCGTGAGCAGGGTCATCTCGGTGATCAGCACCGGATAGCCGTTGCCGACATCCGCCAGCACCCCGAAGGCGGTGACGGTCTGGCGCCCGCCGGCCGCGTTCTTCGGGTGGCCGTTGACGTATTTGAAGCCGTAGGTGTGGCCGTCGCTCGTCGGCATCAGCTCGATCACCCCGTCGGGGCTGTGGGCGGCGATCCGGGGCGTCTTGTGGAAGGCGTCCCACCGCGAAAAATCCTCCGCGATGGCGGCGGCGAGACGGACCAGCATCGCCTCGATCCCGACCGCGTGGACGAGGCGCATCATGTTGTCGACGCTGACGAAGGGGACGACGTTGAGGGCCGGCATCTAGAAGCTCCGTGTCGGTCGGTCGAGGATGCGGCGGCCGAGCAGGCTGGCGGCGAGGTCGGTCATCAGGAGGGCGGTGCGGCCGCGCTCGTCGAGGAAGGGATTGAGCTCCACGAGGTCCAGGCTGCGCACCAGGCCGGAATCGTGCAGCAGCTCCATGATCAGGTGGGCCTCCCGGAAGGTGGCCCCGCCCGGCACCGTGGTGCCGACCCCCGGCGCGATGCCGGGATCGAGGAAATCGACGTCGAGGCTGACATGGAGCAGGCCGTCCGCCGCCGTCACCTCGCGCAGGAAGTCGCGCAAGGGGGCGACGACGCCGTTCTCGTCGATGTCGCGCATGTCGTGCACCCGGGCGCCGCCGCTGCCCAAGGCCGCGCGCTCCGCCGGATCGACGCTGCGCAGGCCGAACATGCAGATCCGGGCCGGGTCGAGCGCGGCGGTGAGCGGCGGGAAGTAGCCCTCGAAGCCCGGCCGCCCGGTGAGGTAGGCGAGCGGCACGCCGTGCAGGTTGCCGCTCGTCGTGGTGTCGAGGGTGTGGAGGTCGGCATGCGCATCGAGCCAGAGCAGGAACAGCGGCCGTCCCTCGGCCTCGGCCCGCCTTGCCATGCCCGCCACGGTGCCGGCCGAGAGGCTGTGGTCGCCGCCGAGGAAGATCGGGCGCGCCTCGGCGCTGTGCCGGAAGGCGGCCTCGGTCAGGGCGAGGGTCCAGCCCGCCGTCTCGGCGAGGTGGTGGATCGCCCGGTTCGGGTGCGGCGGGCCCGCGAAGGGCATGGGCGCGATCGCGCCCGCATCCTCGACCGGGAGGCCGAGGTCGCGGATCGCCTCGAGCAGGCCCGCCGCCCGGTAGGCGCTCGGCCCCATCTCGCAGCCGAGCCGGTTGGTGCCCGACTGCACCGGTGCCCCGATCAGGATGCAGCCTTCCGGAGTCCTGCCTTTCACCCGCCCGCTCCCGCCTCGATCATTGCTCGAGGCCCGACGGTAGCGCGCGCCTGCGTCACTCTGAACACAGGAAACTGATCGATTTCTCGAGCGGATCGCGCAGTCTGGCAGGCCGGATCGCGCACAATGCCGGAATGGATGCCCTCGACCAGAGCCTCATCACCCTGCTGCGGCATGATTGCCGGCGCCCGGTCTCGGAACTCGCCGCCCTCCTGAAGGTGTCGCGGGCGACCGTGCGGGCGCGGCTCGACCGGCTCGAGCGAGACGGCGAGATCATCGGCTACACGGTGGTCCTGCGGGCCGATGCCCAGCCGGCGGCGGTGCGGGCGATCACGCTGATCGCGGTGGAGGGGCGCAAGGCCGGCGACGTGATCGACGCGCTCAAGGGCTTCGCCGAGATCACCTCGGTCCACACCACGGTCGGCACCTGGGACATCGTGGTGGAAGTGTCCGCCGGCAGCCTGCCGGAGCTGGACGATCTGCTGCGGCGGGTGCGCCTGGTGCCGGGTGTGACCACCTCGGAGACGCACCTGCTGCTGTCGACGCCACGGTCTGCGCGGGCGAGGTTGTAGAAGAACGTCGGATGTTCGGGCGCGGATATCCGAACCTTGTTCGATCCCACCCGCAACCTCATCCTGAGGTGCCGGGCGATCATCGATCGCACAGCCTCGAAGGAGGGTTCCAGAAATCCCGACGACTCCCGGAGGTCTCCTTCGAGGCTCGTCGATGCGCGCACCTCAGGATGAGGCCGCGGATGGGAGCAGGGTGAGATTTAGGACCGCGCCGTCCCGCCGCCTCAGACCGGCCGCTGCAGCTTGCAGCTGTCGATGGCGCCCAGCGCCTTGGCGCGGGCCGAGTCGTTGAAGTAGCCGGTGGTCCGGTAGGCCGCGATCTCGGAGGCGTCGAGGGCGCGCAGGGTCGTGCGGGCGTAGCAGCCGCAGGGACGCTCGAAGCTGGTCTCGGCGGTGTTCTGCATCCGGGCCTGGACGACGGCGCAGGCGCGGCGCACCCGGGTCTCGAGCTCCGAGGTGGGCGCGGTGCGCAGCGACGGATCGGGCTGGTAGGCCTCGAGCTGCGACGAGGAGGCGCCGGCGAGAGCCGCGGTGGCGCCGAGCGCGAGGAAGCCGGCGGCGAGGAAGGTGCGGAGACGCATGGCAAAGAGGTCCATTGGGCTGCTTGTCGTCAAGCTCGACCGTTGGACGCCGAAACTCCCCGCCCGCACAAGGGCGGACGGGCCACACCAGGGATGAAAGACCGCGGCGGCCACTGCTGCGGCCTCGAGGGCCGACGACCGCTAGAGCGGCAGGGCCGCGATCGCCACATGGTTGTCGTGGAAGGCGGCGCCGCCGAACGGGGCCGGGGCATCGGCCCCCGTCAGGGTGTTGATGCCGCGCCCGTCCGGATAGGCGTCGTTGGGCCAGATCGATTCGGCGATCAGCACGCCGCGGCGCAGGCCCGGAAACAGCGTCGCCCGCAAGGTCACGCTGCCCCGCTCGTTGGACAGGCGCACCCAGGTCCCCTCCCCGATTCCGAGCGGCCCGGCATCCTCCGGGTGGATCATCACCGTCGGGTGGCGTTCCTTGGCCAGCGAGGTCGGGGTCTCGGTGAAGCTCGAATTGAGGAAGTTGCGGGCCGGGCTGGTGGCGAGGCGGAACGGGTGATCCGCTGTCGCAGCCATCAGCGGCGCCTCCCAATGGTCGGGGAGCGGCGGCATCGCCGGCCCGCGCGGCCCGTCCTTGGCGACCGGCACGCTCGCCCAGTCCGGCTTGAAGCGGAAGCGCCGGTCCGGATAGGCGAAGCCGTCGAGGAAATGGGCGCGCTCGAAGGCGGGCTGCACGTCGAGGAAGCCCTCCCCCTCCATCTCCGCCAGGCTGCCGCGGCGCGAGGCCTTGAGGGTGGCGTCGATCAGCGCGCGCGGGCTCATGGAAAAGCCCGGATGCTCGGCGCCCAGACGATCGGCCAGCGCCACGATCACCTCGTGGTTCGAGCGGCACAGGTGAGGCGGTTCGATGCGCTTGAGGCCGAGCTGGATGTGCTGCTGGCCGCCGCCGGTATAGAGGTCGTCGTGCTCCAGGAACATCGTGGCCGGCAGGACGAGATCGGCCATGCGGGCGGTCTCGGTCATGAACTGCTCGTGCACGCAGACGAACAGGTCCTCGCGGGCAAAGCCCCGCTTGACCAGCTCCTGCTCGGGCGCGACCGAGACCGGGTTGGTGTTCTGGATCAGCATCGCGGTCACCGGCGGGCCGTGGCGCAACGCCTCCGGGTCGCCGGTGAGCACGCGGCCGATCTGCGACTGGTCGAGCATGCGGGTGCCGGGGCGGACGACGTCGAGCCCCTCGATCAGGCGCTTGTTGAGGCCGAAGACGCCGCTGTTGGAGTGGAACGCGCCGCCGCCGCGGTGCTGCCAGGCGCCGGTGACTGCCGGGATGCAGAGCGCGGCGTGCATGTTGGCGGCGCCGTTGCGGCTGCGGGCGAAGCCGTAGCCGAGGCGGAAGAAGGTGTTCTTCGTTTGCCCGACGAGGTGGGCGAAGCGCTCGATCTCCTCGACGTTCAGGCCGGTGATCGCGGCGGCCCAGTCCGGGTCGCGGGTCTGGAGATGCGCCTCCAGCTCCTCCGGGCTATCGGTGTAGCGGGCCATGTAGTCGCGGTCGGCCAGGCCATCGCGAAACAGCACGTGCATCACCGCGCAGGCGAGCGCCCCGTCGGTGCCCGGTCGCAGCAGCAGGGCGAGGTCGGCCTGGCGCATCGTCGGGTTGTCGTAGATGTCGACGACGACCACCTTGGCGCCCCGGTTCTTCCGGGCGGCCTGGACGTGGGTCATCAGGTTGACCTGGGTGTGCACCGGGTTGGTGCCCCAGATCACCACGCAGTCGCTCTCGGCGATCTCGCGCGGGTCGACCCCGCCGAGGCGGCCGGTGCCGGCGATGTAGCCCGACCAGGCGAGCGTGGTGCAGATGGTCGAGTACTGGCCCGAATAGCCCTTGGCGTGGCGCAGGCGGTTGATGCCGTCGCGCATCACCAGCCCCATCGTGCCGGCATAATAATAGGGCCAGACCGCTTCCGGCCCGTGCGCGGCCTCCGCCTCGCGAAACGCGTGCGCCACGCGGTCGAGCGCCTCGTCCCAGCCGACCGGTGCGAATTGTCCGGAGCCCTTCGGCCCCGTGCGGATGAGGGGCTGCGTCAGCCGGTCGGGGTGGTGGATGCGCTCGGCGTAGCGGGCGACCTTGGCGCAGACGACGCCTGCCGTGTAGCTGTGGCGCGGGTTGCCGCGCACCCGGCCGACCGTGGCGCCGTCGATCACCTCGACCTCGAGCGCGCAGACCGACGGGCAGTCGTGCGGGCAGGTGGAGGTCGTCCGCTCGATCCGTGGCTGCGCCGTCACGCTTCGTCCCCCATCAAAAAACCCCCGCCGCGGCGCGGCGAGGGCTCTCAGCCTATCGGCGTTTCCCGGGCGGGGAAACCGTCAGCCGACGATGTCCTTCTCGTCGAAGAACTGCTTGATCTCGATGCCGGCGTTCTCGAGGCTGTCGGAGCCGTGGACGGTGTTCTCGCCGACCGACTTGGCGAACTTCTGGCGGATGGTGCCCTCGGCGGCCTGGGCCGGGTTGGTGGCGCCCATCACCTCACGGTACTTCGCGACGGCGTTCTCGCCCTCGAGCACCTGGACCACGACCGGGCCCGAGGTCATGAACTCGACGAGCTCGCCGTAGAACGGGCGCTCGGCATGGACCTCGTAGAACTTCTTGGCCTGGGCGTCGGACATGCGGATGCGGCGCTGGGCGACGATGCGCAGGCCCGCCTCCTCGATCACGGCGTTGACCGCGCCGGTCAGGTTCCGGGCGGTGGCGTCGGGCTTCAGGATGGAGAAGGTGCGCTCGGTGGCCATGGGAGGTCCGTTCGAAGAATAGCGGTGGCGTGGGCGGCGGGATGCCGCGCGGGACCGGACCGGTGAGGTCCGGCAGCACCGGGCGCGAACGCCCGCGCGCCGGGGCCATGAGGACGCCCGGCGCCGGGCTTATAGCGGCGGGCCGGGCGCCCCTCAAGCGCGGGCACGGCGCGCGCGACGATTGCGGCTTTGCCGCAACACGGCCGAAAAATCGCCCCAAAGACCCGGCTTATTGCGCGGCAACGTGACCTTTCGGTTACGCCGCCCCATGCCGGGCGGCGCCCGATGCCGCCGCCGCCCGGGCTCTTCGAGCCTCGATAAGCGGCGCGAACAGCCAGGAGCCTCCTGCATGCGTTCGATCCTGATCCCGGCCCTTGCCGCCTCCCTGCTCTCCGCCGGTGTCGCCGTGGCGGCCCCCGCCGGCGACCCGTCCGGGACGTGGCTCACCGAGGACGGCCGGGCCAAGATCAGGATCGAGAAATGCGGTCCGGGTGCGGCCCATGCCTGCGGCAAGGTGGTGTGGCTGAAGACGCCTCTCAACGACCAGGGCCAGCCGCGCACCGACATCAAGAATCCCGACCCGAAGAAGCGCAGCCGCCCGGTGATCGGCCTCACCCTGATGGAGGGGCTGAAGCCCGAGGACGGCGCCTACAAGGGCCAGATCTACAATGCCGAGGAAGGCAAGCTCTACGACGTCTCGGTGAGCCGCGAGAGTGCGAGCGAGCTCGCGATCTCAGGCTGCATGCTGAAGATCCTGTGCGGCTCGCAGACCTGGACCAAGGCGCCCGACGAGTTCGCGCAGGTCGCGCCGGCACCGGCCGGTGCCGCCCCCGCGAAGGCGAAGCCGACTGCGGTCAAGCCCGCCGCGAACTGAGCCTCAAGCCCCGCGGACGTCGTCAGGGCTCGCACCTGGATCTTCAGGGCTCGCGCCTGCCTGGTGGGGCCTCCTCCGGGTCCGGCTTCAGCCGGAAGCCGCGCTGGACCCCTGGGCGCGCCTTCATCCGGTCGATCCAGGCGGCGACGTTCGGGAAGGCGGCGATGTCCTGGCCCTGGCGCTCCCAGAGCTTGGCCCAGGGCAGGATCGCCATGTCGGCAATGGTATACTCGTCCCCAGCGACGCAGGCGTGGCGGCCGAGCTGTGCGTCGAGCGTGGCGTAGAGCTTCGTCGTCGCGGCGGTGAAGCGCTCGATCGCGTAGGGGATCTTTTCCGAGGCGTAGATGCGGAAATGGTGGGTCTGGCCGAGGGTCGGCCCGAAATTCGCGGCCTGCCAGAACAGCCAGATGTCGACCGTGATGCGGGCCCGCTCCTCGGCGGGGTAGAACAGCCCGGTCTTGCGGGCGAGGTATTGCAGGATCGCGTTCGACTCGAACACCGTGATCGGGGTGCCGCCGGGCCCGTCCGGGTCGACGATGACCGGGATCTTGCCGTGCGGCGACACCGCCAGGAAGTCGGGCGCGGTCTGCGCGCCCTTGCCGATGTTGATCGGCACCATGCGGTACGGCAGGGCGCATTCCTCGAGCATGATCGAGGCTTTCCAGCCGTTGGGCGTCGTCCAGTAATAGAGGTCGATCGGCGGCGTCGTCACGGCCGACATGCGGCTGGTCCTTCTCGCACGGCGGGGACGGGGTGCGTCCGTCGCGCATCGGGCTTCCCGAAGAGGTAAACAGGCCTGAGCCCACCCTGTACAGGGTGAAGGTTGTCTCAATCGACGATCTTGCGCCGGTCTTGCACCGGTGTCGCGGCCCCGGCCCTGCCCCGGGGAGCCAAGATAACGGGGCCCGCCTCTTGTCCTTGCGTCAGGCTGTGGCAGTCTCGGATCCGCGCCGGCCGACATTGCGGCGCTTCCGCCGCGGGCCCGCCCCGATGGACAGACCATGCCGTCTCTCCTTCTTCGCACCGTTCTGGCGGTTCTCCTGGTTGCCGCACCCGCCGCGGCTCCCGGCCAGAGCGCGCCGGATCCCGGCGCCGCGCCGGGCCGGGAGCCCAGTCTGCGCGGCCTTGCCGCGCGCGAGCGCCAGCGCACATGCGGCGCCGAGTGGCGCGCCCTCGCTCCGGCGGACAAGGCGGCGCAAGGACCACGCTGGCCGCAATATTACAGCAAGTGCATCCGCCGCCTGAAGGAGCAGCGGGCCTGAGACCGGGCGGGGCACGGATCCCGGGCCCCGACGCGCCGGCCGAGACCGGGTCAGGTCTTCGGTTCCGTCATGTTAGGTCTTGGTATCGGATCTCGGAGTTTCGCCGCGTCGATTGTTATTTCTTCATCTGATGCGGCAATCGAGATTGAATGACGCTGTCAACGATGGTAAGCCAAAGACATCCTGAGTTTCGAGACCCAGGGCACCTGCAAGGCGCACTCATCGAGTGCGCCTTTTTTCTTGCGCGATCGATGACGCAACAAAAAGGAGCCCCGGCTCGCGCCGGGGCTCCCCTGCTTCGGGTTTATGAGATCTTAGAAGTCGCGCTGCACGCGCATGCGGACATTGAACCCGTCGATCGCGGTCGTGGTCGGCAGGACCGCGCCGTTGAGGGTTGGCAGGCCGGCGGCGTTGACGCCGTTCGGGACGGCCGAGGTCTTGTTGGCGTCGATCACGCGGCCGTTGTTGATGGCCTGGCGGGTGTAGAGACCCTCGATGCCGATATCGAGGTCCTTCACCGGCGACCAGATCAGGCTCGCGCCGGCGACGATCTGGTTGGAGTCCCGCAGCACCGCGTTGAAGGCCGACTGGGCCAGGAACGGGTTGCCGAGGGGCTGGACGCCCGTGCTGGCGAGGCCGCTGACCAGCGCCAGATTGTTGCGGGCGGCCTGGCCGTGATAGATCTCGCCGTAGCTGCCCATGAAGGCCGAGCGCCACTCGGGCGACCAGTAGTGCAGGTACGAGGCGACGACAGTCCAGCTGGTCGCGAGGCTCATCTTGCCGGTGACCGGGTCGACGATCGCGTCCGAGTACCACTGGTTGAACGAGGCACCCGAGGCGATGTTGCCGTTCGAGGTCCAGCTGCCGTTATACGCCGAGATGCCGGTGTAGAGGTTGGCACCCTCACCGTACGAACCCTGTAGGTAGAGGGCGTCGCCAGCGGCGATGAAGGGCAGGTTGGCCTTGATGCCGGCCTGCACGGCCCAGCCGTACTCGTTGCTCACCCGCGGGGCCGCGGCGGCGCCGGTGGCGATCGCCGGGAAGCCGTTGAAGGGGGTGATGGTGCTGGCGTTGCCGACGGTCAGCTCGTGCACGGCGGCCGAGAGCTGGGCCGAGCCCCAGGCGGCGTCGTAGCGCAGGGCGCCGACGAAGTCGGGCATGCGCGAGCGCTGGACCACGTCGTAGTTGGCGACGCCGACCGGGACGCCCGCCGCGTTGTACGCGATGACCGGGGTGAAGTTGCCGCTGCCGGAGTTGAAGACCTGATACTGGCCGTTCACCAGGGCGGTGCCGGTGCCGAAGATCGGGGTCTTGCGGAAGATCGGGTCTTCGAGCGAGAGCGTCGCCGAGAAGCCCTGGCCGAAGGTGGCCGTGTAGGCGAGCAGGTTGGTGGAGGAGACGTCCGAGCCCAGCGTGGTGCCGATGATCTCGAAGTCGTGGGCGTAGAAGTCGTAGAACGAGGCCGCGCGACCGGCGGTGAGGCCGGCGAACTGGATGAAGGCCTTGTCGACGTTCACGTATTGCTGGGCGCGGTTGAACGTGTCGACGCCGAGCGCCGGGAAGGCGTTGGCGGCGCGGTTGGCGGTGCCCGAAGTGAGGTAGGCGCCGGTGCGGGAGGCGAGCTCGAAGCGCACGAAGGCGCGCAGGGTGCCGTAGGCGGTCTGCGTGCGGGCGTCGAGGTTCAGACGGCCGAGGCCGCGGTAGCCCGACAGGTCGCCGCCGCCGCCGTTGTTGCCGCGGGTGAAGTTCTGGGTGTAGCCGGCTTCGAAGCGGGCGCGGCCGGAGACGCGCAGGCAGGTATCGGTGCCGGGGATGAAGAAGAAGCCGGCGCCATAGGCCGAGCAGACACGAACGTACTCGACAGGCGCCGCCTTCTTGATCGGCAGATCGGCAGCCTGCGCCCCCGCGACAACGGTCAGGCCAGCGGCCGACCCAAGCAGAAGGCTCTTCACGAGCTTCATAGAGACCTCCAAGATTTCGGACCCGGAAGGGGTGAACGACTCTGTTCCGAAGACCTTTTCGGCCTCGAGACCATGTCCCTCTTATGCCCCCGAAGATTCGGCCGCCGCACAGGCCCTGCCGAACCGCACCTGACTTCATGTGGTGCGACGGAACAATCTTTCATGACGTCGAGTTGATCAATCGGATCCAAGATCTAACGGAATGCCAAGCCTCCCTTGGTCGGAGAATGTGGCAGAATCACCACATTGTGACCGTGGCTCATCTTAGATTTCGGTTATGAACTAACATAATAATCATGATCTTACATGTGCGAGATGCATATAACGCAGCGTCAATCTTACGCGCTAACAATAAATAAGATCAGAAATAAAAATGACGTTAGAGGATGTAAATCTATGTTAGAACAAGCAAAGAAAGGGCAAAAACCCACGCCTAGAGGTGCTGTTCGCATGATCCGTCTAATGACCGGTAGTTTCGGAGGCGGATTATGCCCGCAATAGTCGAGATCCCTGCTGTCGCCCGGGGGGAGCCCGGCTTCGGCCGCTTCGGCCCGATCCGGGCTCCGGCATGGCGGAGGGCTTCCCGCGTCGATCGGGCCTCCGCGAATCGGGGTCGGGCCGTGCCCAAGGCAGGGTCGGCGAGCGGGTGATGCCGGCAGGGGAGCGCCCTCTCGCATGCGGCCTTCGCGCCTCGGCAGCGTGCAGATCCGTGGGCAGTAGAGAGTGTCCGCGCGACCCGCTGGGCAGGGTCTGGGCATTGGGACCGACCTCGCCCCGACAACCGCCATCACCCATCGCGGGGGGGGCGGCGCGGCGGGACCGACTGCCCGGGGGGGCGAGGCACATGAATCCGCGGGCTTTTCGACCGGACCCGAGGGAGGCCGCTTGCCACCAGTTTTTAGTTGTTCTAATTAGAAGCTGACTGGGCCGGGCGACGGCTCACCGGACGGGAGAGATCACGATGGCGACCATCCAGGGCGCGGCCTGCAACAGCTGCCGCTACTTCGACGACCACCAGCTCAATGGCGCCGCCGCCACCGGCGACCAGGGCCTGTGCCGCTACAACCCGCCGGTCAGCCAGCCGGAGCCGCAGGGCCACGGCCTGTGGCCGGTCGTTGCCGGCCAGGACTGGTGCGGCCACTTCACCGCCGAGCAGAACCCAGCCGAGTAAGTCAGGTCGATCAATCTTGTCCAATTGATCCGGGCGCGATCTGCGGCGGAGCCAAGCTTTCTCTGATGGTCTTCATCCCCCTTGCCGACCGGCGAGGGGGATTTTTCTTGCCCGTCCAGTGCCGCCGAATGTTTCGTCCAATGCAGCCGACGAAACACGACGGGCTCCGACTGGCCCGATTTGGGACTCCGACGCAAAATCGCGGACATGCACCGCGCCTATACCGCCCCCCACAAGAGCCCGGCGATAACGGGCGGCGAGGAGGCGAAGATGGTTGCGGCGCGGGTGATCCTGATCAGTGCGATGTTGACGGCCGGCATTGTCGAGATGACGAAGACGACGGCCCTGCACCTGGCGTCGGAGGCGCCCAAGTCGGCCCCCATGCCGGCCCCCATGCCGGCGTCCAAGTCGGCCCCCATGCCGGCGTCCAAGTCGGCTCCCGTCGAGGCTCCTCCGGAGATGTCCGCGACGGTTCCGGCCTCGACGGCGCCCGCCGCGCGCGCCTGCACGGAGACGGCCTGGCCCTACCGGCCCGGAGCGTGCCTGCGGCCGGAGAATGCTCCGCAGGGGCCCGAGCCGCGCCGGCCGGTGCGGATGATCGAGGAGCAGCGTCCGGCGCCGCCCGTCCGGATGCCGGGCCGGGTCTCGTTCGGCTGACGCGCCGAACGCCGCCACGAGGCCGCCGATCGCGAGACCGTCATGCCGCATTTCAGCGCCGATCTCCTGGACGCAGTCCTGGACGGCGATCCCGCCGAGCTGGAGGCGTTGCGCGCCCTGCTCGGCGCGGGGCGGGGCGCCTGCACCGGCTGCCGGCCGGCTCCCCTGCTCCCCGCCCGTCCGGCGACCTCCGGCCCGGTCGGCATCGCCCCGCCGCGGCGGCAGGCCGCCGAGCCCCGGGCGACGAAACGCCGGCCGGGCCCCGCTTCCGGGCCGCGCGGCCGGACCGGCCTGCGGCCGCCGGTGCCCGGGTGAGGCCGACCCCCGGCCCTGGCAGACCTTGAGATTTGATGCATAGTCGGCCCCGCGGCGGAACGGGGCACGATGCGGGTCGGCCACAAGATCTTCCTGGTCGGCGGTCTGCCGATCGCCATCGCGGCGCTGATCGCGCTCGCCGGCTGGCTCCTGCTCGCCCAGGCCGGGAAGGCCCGCGACGGCGCGGTGCTGGCGGGGGCGATCTACCGCACCCTGACCCTGTCGACGACGGTGCGCGACGAGTTCGTGGCGGCGCGCCCGGCCGAGCGCACCGACCATGCCGAGCGCTTCGCCCGCCTGACCGCGGAATCGGCCGGCTCCCTCGACGACCTGCGCCGCTTCGCCCGCACCCCGGACCAGGCCGCCCGCATCGAGGCGGCGCGCGACGCGCTGAAGGATTCCATCGAGCAGATGCAGGCCCTGGTGCGGATCACCCGGGAGAATGACGGGCTGATCGCCGAGATGGCCGCCCGCGCCGACGCCCTGGTGAGCCTCGCCGACCAGGCCCGGGACCGTCAGCGCGCCGCCAATACCGACCTCGTCGTCTCCCTCACCGACAAGGCCGGGACCCTGCGGCAGGTCCGCGACGTGGTCGGGGCGGTCAACGAGCTGCGCGCCCTGGTGGCGCAGGCCGAGATCGAGGCCGCCAAGGAGGCCGCTACGGGGGCCGTGAAGGGCGCCGGGGGCGGGGCCGGCGGCGCGGCGTCCTCGATGGTTCAGGTGCGCAACGCCGCCCGCGACCTCGCGGCGGCGCTGAAAGGCGACCGGCGCGAGCGCGAGGCCGAGGAGCTGCTGATCCTGACCGCCGCCTACGAAGCCTGGCGCGGGACCGAGGAGCCGCGCCCCCTCGCCGCGGGCGGTGCGGTCGCGGACCATGCGCCGCTCCCCTCCCCGGTCAGCGTCCTCGACGAGTGGTGCGAGCGGGTCCTCAAGATCGACGGGTCGGCCCAGCGCGCCCTGCACGACGAGGTCACGCAGCTCCTCTCCTACGCCGTGCAGGCCAACGAGACCGAGCAGGCGACCCAGAACATCGCCCTCGAGACCCTCAAGCTCGGCCAGCGCACCGCCGAGGCGCTGCGCCGGCGCGACGTGCCGGCCGCGGCCGCGATGCTGGAGGACGGGCGGCGCCTGTCCGAGACCGCCGCCGCCCTGCCGATCTCGCCGCTGATCCAGGGCGAGATGATCGAGGCGATCGACGGCTGGCGCGAGCGCCTCGGCACCACGGTCGAGGGGCTGCGCCGGCAGAACGAGGGCATCGCGGCGATGGACGGCCTCGCCGCCGTGATCGGCGAGACCGCCCGCAGCCTCAACGAGGTCTTCATCGACGACGCCGACCGCCTCGGCACCTTCCTGCTGCGCCTGCTGCTCGTCGGCGCCGGCGCCGGCCTGGTGGTCGGCTCGACGGTGGGCCTCGCGGCGGCGCACTCGATCACCGGGCCCCTGCGCCAGCTCCAGCGCAGCATGCTGGCCCTTGCCGCCGATCCGTCCCGGCGCGTGCTGGGGGGCGGGGATGTGGGCGAGGCGGTCGGGCGCCGGCGCGACGAGCTCGGCGACATGGCGCGGGCCACCGCGATGTTCGTCGAGGAGATCGGCCGGCGCGAGCGGGCCCTGCGCCGGGCCAAGGAGGAGGCCGACCGGACGCTCGTCGAGCTGCGCCAGACCCAGTCCGACCTGATCCAGGCCGAGAAGCTCGCCTCGCTCGGCCAGCTCGTGGCCGGGGTCGCGCACGAGATCAACACGCCGCTCGGCATCGCGCTCACCACCGCGACCCTGGTGCGCGACGAGGCGCGGGATTTCGGCGAGGTGGCGAAGACCGGCCAGCTCTCGCGCTCGCGCCTCTCCCACTTCGTCGAGCGGATGCAGGAGGGCTCGCACCTGCTCACCGCCAACCTCGCCCGGGCGGCGGACCTGGTCCACAGCTTCAAGCAGGTCGCCGTCGACCGGGTGAGCGACGAGCACCGCCGCTTCGCCTTGCGCGAGTGGCTGGGAGAATTGCTGCGCAGCCTCGGGCCGCTCCTGCGCCGGGGCGGGCACCGGCTCGACCTGGAGGTCCAGGATCTGGACGCGCAGGATCTGGAAGCGCCTGACGGGTTCGGGGGCGGGGAGTTCGAGGTCGACACCCATCCGGGGGCGCTGGCCCAGGTCATCACCAACCTGGTCAAGAACGCGGTGGTGCACGCCTTCGCGGACGGAAAGCCGGGGCGCATCGTGGTCGCGGTCTCGCAGATCGCGGCCCCTCAGGGCGCGCTGCCCCAGGAGGGCGGCTGGGTGCGTCTCGAGGTGCGCGACGACGGCCGCGGCATCGCGACGACGGACCGGGAGCGCATCTTCGACCCGTTCTTCACCACCGCCCGCCACCGCGGCAGCTCGGGGCTCGGGATGCACATCGTCTACAACCTGGTCACCGGGCAGCTGCAGGGCCGCATCGCGGTCGAGAGCCGGGAGGGCAGCGGGACGGTGGTGCGGGTCGAGTTCCCGGCCCGGCTCGCGCCGGCGCGGGTGGGCGCGGAGAGCCGCGTGGCGGCACAATAGACAACGGCCGATGGGGGGACGATGTCCTTCCGGTATGGGCCGGCACCAAGAGCGACCAGGCGGCGACGGCGGAGACGAGGGGGCGATGCCGGGCAGGACTCAACGAGCCGGAACACGGGGCCGGGCCGCAGGCGGGCGGTTCCCCGTCCGTCGTCGCGCCGCGACCGTTCTGGGCGCCGCCCTCTGGCTCGCCGCGCTGCCGGCCGCCGCCAGGACCCTGGTCTTCTGCTCCGAGGGCAATCCCGAATCGCTCAACCCGCAGCTCGTCACCACGACGACGGGGATGGACGCGGCCTGGCCGGTCTTCGACACCCTGGTGGCGTTCGAGCCCGGCACCACCACGATCCGCCCGAGCCTCGCCGAATCCTGGACGGTCTCGCCGGACGGGCGCGACTACACCTTCTCCTTGCGGCCCGGCGTCGCGTTCCACCGCAACGCCCGGTTCAAGCCGACCCGGCCGCTCGCCGCCGAGGACGTGGTGTTCTCGATCACCCGGCAATGGCGGGCCGACCACCCGTTCCACGCCGTCTCCGGGGGGCAATACGCCTATTTTCGCGATCTCGGCCTGCCCGACCTGATCGAGGCCGTCGAGGCGCTCGATCCCCGCACGGTGCGCATCCGCCTGCGCGAGGCCGACGCCACCTTCCTGCCGAACATCGCCATGGCACTCGGGGCGATCCAGTCGGCGGAATACGCTGCCATGCTCCTGGCGGCCGGCGAGCAGGAGCGCTTCGACCGCGAGCCGATCGGCACCGGCCCGTTCAGCTTCGTGGCGTTCCAGCCCGACGTCGCGCTCCGCTACCGCGTCTTCCCGGAGCATTGGGGCGGGCGCCAGCCGGTCGACAGCCTGGTCTTCTCGATCACCCCCAACGCGGCGGTGCGGCTGGCCAAGGTCCGGGCCGGCGAGTGCCACCTGATGCCCTTCCCCAACCCGGCCGACCTCGACTCCATCCGGACCGACCCGGCGCTGACCCTGATGCGGGAGGAGGAGCTGAATATCGGCTACCTCGCCCTCAACGTGCTGAGACCGCCGTTCGACGACCTGCGGGTGCGCCGCGCCGTCGCGATGGCGATCGACAAGGCGGCGATCGTCGAGGGGATCTACGGCCCGGGCGGCACGGCGGCCCGCTCGCCCCTGCCGCCGAACCTCTGGGGCCACGACCCGACGCTCAGGGATCCGCCCCTCGACCGGGCGGCGGCGCAGCGGCTGCTGGCCGAGGCCGGGTTCCCGTCCGGCTTCGAGGCCGAGCTGTGGTACCCGCCGGTGAGCCGGGCCTACAATCCCAACGGCCGGCGCGTCGCCGACATGATCCAGGCCGACCTCGCCCGCATCGGCGTGCGGCTGCGGCTGCTCACCGACGAGTGGAGCGCCTACCGCGCCAAGATGCTGGCCGGCGTGCCGGCGATGGCGCTGTTCGGCTGGACCGCCGATAACGGCGATCCGGACAACTTCCTCGGCGTGCTGCTCGGCTGCATCCCGGCCCGGCCCGGCGGCAGCAACGTCGCCCGCTGGTGCGATCCCGCCTTCGACGCCCTGGTGACCCGGGCCCGGCGCCTGCCCGACCAGGAGGCCCGGGCCGCGCTCTACCGGCAGGCGCAAGGCATCTTCGCCCGCGAGGTGCCGTGGGTGCCGATCGCCCATTCGGCGGTGTTCGTCGTCGCGCGGCGCGAGGTGACGGGCTACCGCATGGACCCTCTCGGCCGGCACCTGTTCCGGGGCGTCGGCCTGAGCGGCGCCGATCCCCGCAGCCCCCCGGAGCCGCCTCCGCGGCCTCAGGGCGCGGCCGGCTCCGTGCCGTAGGCCTGCGCCATCTCGCCGATCGCCGCGAGCTTGGCGTGGTAGGCCGACCAGTCGTCGTCGGCCGCGATCGGCGCCCACAGGGCCTCGACCTCGTCGATCAGCATCGTGCAGGGCTCACGCCTGGCGAAGTACGGATGGTCGAGCCGCGCCGCCGGATCGGGCGAGACGGCGCCGAGCGCCTGACGCACCCGTGCAAAGCCCTCGCCGGCGTAATGCGCGGCGGCCGGGCTGCGGGCCGCCCGCGCCTCGCTCGCCAGCCCCCCGTACCAGTCGAAGAAGACCTGCTCGAACGGCGCCCGGCTCTGCTGCAGGAAGGCCCAGAACGCCCCGACGAGAGCGTGCATCGCCGTCTCGTCCGCCGGCACCGCGAGGCCCAGGCGGCGCAGGATCGCGTGCGCGAAGGCGTCCTGCAGGGCCGGGCCGTAGGCGTCCATCGCCGCACCCAGCCGCGCCTCGTCGGAGAGCGGCAGCAGGCACTCGGCGAGGCGCGCGAGGTTCCACCCCAGGGCCTCCGGCTGGCGCCCGAAGGCGTAGAGGCCGTACTCGTCGAAATAGGCGGCGGTGAAGGCCGGGTCGTTGACGGGAGCGAAGCGCCACGGGCCGTAATCGAAGCTCTCGCCGGTCACGTTGATGTTGTCGGTATTGAGCACGCCGTGGACGAACCCTGCCGCCATCCATTGCGCGCCCATGCGGGCGACCCGGAGGCAGACTTCGGCGAGGAAGGCCGCGGCCCGGTCCGCCGGATCGTCGCGCCACGCCTCCGGCCGGTAGGTGCGCACCGTATGGTCGAGGAGCCGGAGCAGGTTGCCGGTGTCGTCGAAGGCGCGGAAGCGCTGGAAGGTGCCGATGCGGATGTGCGAGTGGCTGAGCCGCACCAGCACCGAGGAGCGGGTCGGCGACGGCTCGTCGCCGCGGATCAGCGCCTCCCCGGTCTCGATCAGGCTGAACGACTTCGAGGTCTCGACGCCGAGGGCCTCGAGCATCGTCGTGGCCAGCACCTCGCGCACCCCGCCCTTGAGGGTCAGGCGGCCGTCGGCCGTGCGCGACCACGGCGTCTGGCCGCTGCCCTTCGTGCCGAGATCGAGCAGGCGCCCGTCGGCGAGATCGTGCACTTGCGCGAACAGGAAGCCGCGGCCGTCGCCGAGTTCCGGGTTGTAGCTCCGGAACTGGTGGCCGTGGTAGCGCAGGGCCAGCGGTTCGGGAAAGCTGCCGGGGAGCGGTTCGAACCGGCCGAAATGCGCGATCCACGCCTCGTCGCCGAGGCCGCTCAAGCCCACTCGCTCGGCCCAGGGCTGGTTGCGGTGGCGCAGGATGTGGGCCGGGAAGCGGGCGGGCGCGACGACGTCGTAGAAGTCGGGGCCGAGATCGGCGTGGCGGCGCGACGGGCGAAGAGGGTGGGCCGGCATCGGGACCTCGGCGAGGGGGCAACGGGGGCAGGCAGGCAACGCGTCGCGGTCCCGGCAGGGTCCGGCGCGGTTCCGCCCCATGGCATCGGGCCCCGATCGATGGCATGCGGGCCCGCGCCCGCGCCCGCGGGGCCGTGCTCATACGCCACAGTGATGCGCGATGGACACGGGGAAAAGATACCGAATCGGGCTGTCAATCCGCGCCGCGACGTGAGAAAGTAACCCCCGTCATCGCCACGCGTAGCAGATCCGCCTTGCGGTACGGTCTGAGTTGCGTCAGGAGTGTGGCGGTCATCTTGGTCACCGCAGCCGGGAATGGAACGATCCCGAGGCGTCGGCTGTCAGGCACAGAGCGCACCGGGGTACAAGGGTGGTCGGCGGTTTTTACGTTTTGGCGAGCTTCTAATGGGACGTGGTCGTGATTTCAGGGAGCCGCGCCGTCGCGGCTTCGACGAGGGTGGTGGCGAGCCGCGGTGGCCTGACCAGGCGCCGCAGGGCAGCAGCTACGGCGGTGGCTATGGTGGCGGTGGCGGCGGCTACGGTGGCGGCGGCGGTGGTGGTTACGGCGGCGGCGGCTTCGGCGGCGGCGGCGGTGGCTTCGACCGCGGCGGACCGCGCAGCGCCGCCCCCTCCGGGCCGGAGCGTGACGCGACGGTCAAGTGGTTCAACAAGGAGAAGGGCTTCGGCTTCGTCGAGCTCGGCGACGGCTCGGGCGACGCCTTCCTCCACATCCGCGCCGTCGAGGCGGCCGGCCACGCCGATCTGATGCCGGGCACCCGCCTGACCGTCCAGACCGCGCAGGGCCAGAAGGGCCCGCAGGTGACCAACATCACCAGCGTGGACACCAGCACGGCCGAGGCTCCGGTCCGCCGCGATCCCCGCCCGCCGCGCACCGGCGGCTTCGGTGGTGGCGGCGGCTACGGCGACCGTCCCGAACGCGGTGGCGGCGGTGGACGCTTCGCCTCCGGCCCGTCGACCGAGATGAGCGGTACCGTGAAGTGGTACGATCCCGCCAAGGGTTTCGGCTTCGTCTCGGTGAATGACGGCGGCAAGGACGTCTTCATCCACCGCTCGGCGCTCGCCCGCGCCGGCCTCGAGTCCCTCGCCGAGGGCCAGCCCGTCACCATGGGCGTGGTCGAGGGCATGAAGGGCCGTGAGGCCCAGAGCATCAGCGTGGACTGATCCTCGGTGCGCTGTCGCACGAGTGATCGATCGACACGGATAGAGCGGTGGCCCCTGGCCACCGCTCCTTTCCGTTTGCGGGCAACGCTGGCGGGCCTCGTACTGTCCGGCCTCCTCATCTCCCCGGCCGGGGCGACGGACTTCACGGGATTCTATGCCGGGATCAATGCCGGCTACGGTTGGCAGAAGGAGCGGCCTGCCGGGCGGAACGCCCGCGCTCCCCTGCCCTCCTGGTCCCCGCCGCGGGACGGGGACGGCCTGCCGCCGAGCGCGGCCCGGGCCGCCGACCGCAACCCGGCCTTCGCGGGCGGACGGAGCGGTGCGGCGCGCTGAAAGCGGCCCGCCTTGCCGGTCCCGGACCGGGGCCGTTGCGTGTCAATTGCAATTCGTGCGCGCAGCAATTGCTGCCACATCCTGTTCCCCTAGCTTCCCGGGCGACCGCCGTGTCGCTGCCGGGCGGCGGCGCGTCACGGTTCCTTCGTCCCTCCGGAACCGCGCGGGACGGCGCGTCCCATCGCCGAACCTCCATTCACGAGGGTGGCCATGCTGTCGAACCTGGACGCACTGCTTCTCGCCCGGGCCCAGTTCGGGTTCACGGTCGCGTTCCACATCATCTTCCCGGCCTTCTCGATCGGGCTCGCCAGCTACCTGGCGGTGCTCGAAAGCCTCTGGCTCGCGACAAGGCGGCAGGTCTACCTCGATCTGTTCAAGTACTGGATCAAGATCTTCGCCGTCGCTTTCGCGATGGGCGTCGTTTCCGGCCTCGTGATGTCCTATCAGTTCGGCACGAACTGGTCGGTCTTCTCCGACAGGACGGGGCCGGTGCTCGGTCCGCTGATGGCCTACGAGGTTCTGACCGCATTCTTCCTGGAGGCGGGCTTCCTCGGCGTGATGCTGTTCGGGATGCGGAAGGTCGGACCGCGGCTGCACTTCCTGGCGACCCTGATGGTGGCGCTCGGCACGTTCGTCTCGGCGTTCTGGATCCTGTCGGTGAATTCCTGGATGCACACGCCGCAGGGCCACGCCGTGAACGACCAGGGCCAGTTCGTCCCGCAGGACTGGTGGGCGATCGTCTTCAACCCGTCCTTCCCGTTCCGCCTCGTCCACATGGTCCTGGCCGCCTACCTGACGACGGCCCTGGTGGTCGGCGCGGTCGGGGCCTGGCACCTGCTGCGGGACCGGGCGCGGACCCTGAGCGGCCCGACCGAGGGCGCCCGCACGATGTTCTCGATGGCGATGTGGATGGCGACCCTGGTGGCGCCGCTCCAGATCCTCGCCGGCGACGCCCACGGCCTCAACACCCTGGAGCACCAGCCCGCCAAGGTGATGGCGATGGAGGGCCACTTCCGGAGCCACCCGGACGGGGCGCCGCTGGTCCTGTTCGGCTGGCCCGACGAGGAGGCGCGCACCGTGCGCTACGCCGTCGAGATCCCGAAGCTCTCCTCGCTGATCCTCAAGCACAGCCTGGACGCGCCGCTGAAGGGCCTCGACAGCGTGGCGCGGGAGAACTGGCCGCCGGTGCCGGTGGTGTTCTGGTCGTTCCGGGTCATGGTCGCCCTCGGCTTCGCCATCCTGGGCCTCGGGATGCTGAGCCTGCTGGCCCGCCTGCGCGGCCGGCTCTACGAGTGGGCGCCCCTGCACCGCCTCGCCGTCGCGATGGGTCCGGCCGGCTTCGTGGCGGTGCTGGCGGGCTGGATCACCACCGAGGTCGGGCGCCAGCCCTTCTCGGTCTACGGCCTGCTGCGCACGGCGGAGTCGGCCTCGCCCCTCTCCGCCCCGGCGGTGGCCTCCTCCCTCGTCGCCTTCGTGGCGATCTACTTCGCGGTCTTCGGCATCGGGGTGATCTACATCCTGCGCCTGATGAGCCACCCGCCGCATGTCGGCGAGCATGACCTGCCCGACGACCTGCCGATCCGGACCGCCGGCATCACGCCGGCCCCCTCGGTCGGGTCGGGCCGCGTCGCGCAGCCGGCCGAGTGAGGAGAGGAGCATGATCGAGCATCTCGATCTCACCGTGGTCTGGGCGTTCGTCATCGCCTTCGCGATCTTCGCCTACATCGTGATGGACGGCTTCGACCTCGGCATCGGCATCCTGTTCCCGACCCTGCGGCCGGGCGAGGAGCGCAACACCGCGATGAACTCCGTCGCCCCGGTCTGGGACGGCAACGAGACCTGGCTGGTGCTGGGCGGCGGCGGGCTCTTCGCCGCCTTTCCGCTCGCCTACGCCATCATCCTGCCGGCCCTCTACGCGCCGATCATCGCGATGCTGCTCGGCCTGATCTTCCGCGGCGTCGCCTTCGAGTTCCGCTGGCGCGATCCCGGCCACCGGGCCTTCTGGGACATCGCCTTCACGGGCGGCTCGGTGGTGGCGGCCCTGTCGCAGGGGATCGCGCTCGGTGCCCTGCTCCAGGGCATCCGGGTCGAGGGACGGGCCTATGCGGGGGGATGGTGGGACTGGCTCTCGCCGTTCAGCCTGCTCGTCGGCCTCGGCCTCGTCTGCGGCTACGCGCTCCTCGGCGCGACCTGGCTGGTGATGCGCACCCACGGGCCCCTGCACGACAAGGCCCGCTCCCTCGCCCTCTGGCTCGGGGCCGCCACCGTCGCGGCGATCGGGGCGGTGAGCGCCGCGACGCCCTTCCTGAAGGGCCAGTACTGGGAGCGCTGGTTCGCCATGCCGGGCGTGCTGCTCACCGCACAGGTTCCGCTCCTCGTCGCCCTCGCCGCCTACGGCTTCTTCCGACTGCTCAAGGGCGGGGCCGACCGGGCGCCGTTCCTGATCGCGCTCGGGCTGTTCCTGCTCTCCTTCGTCGGGCTCGGCATCAGCATCTTCCCGGACGTGGTGCCGGGGCGGGTGACGATCTGGGAGGCGGCCTCGCCGCGCTCGAGCCAGATCTTCATGCTGGTCGGCGCCTCGGTCCTGATCCCGGTCATCCTGGCCTACACCGCCTACTCGTACTGGGTCTTCCGCGGCAAGGTCGACTCGGAGGGCTACCACTGATGCGGGCCGCCCCCGTGCCGCTCTGGCAGCGGCTCGCCTGGTTCGCCGCCCTCTACGGCGGGAGCCTCCTGGCGCTCGCCACCGTGGCCCTCGTCCTGCGCCTCTGGCTCCGGACCAGCAGCTGAGGCGGGCCGCCGAAAGAGCGGGGACAGCCGGTAGGGCGATGCCGCGGCGCGGCAACCGGAGACGTGCAGAACGGCCGCGCTTGTGGCATGGTGCCGCCCGAACCCATCCGGGCTCGGGACCCCTTCAGGCCATGACTACCGTTCACGACGTCACCCCGGACCAGCTGCGCGGGCTGGAAGCCGCCGGCGAGGCGGCGCTCAACGCCGCGCTCGGCCGCCTCTCGGCCCGCGAGCGCGAGGCCTACTGGGCCTCGGTGCGCCGCGCCTACAACGCGCCCTACAACGATGCGGTGAAGAAGCCGCGGGCGGGAAAAGCGGCCGCCCAGGCTTGAGCGAACGGCTCCGCACATCGCAGGCGGTCGCGACCCGTGACCGCCTGCGGCGACCGGCCGGATGACCGCGAGGCGGAGCGCAGAGAGCGGCTCGCGCCCCCGCCCCGTTCGCGGTCCCGGTTCGCCTCGGTCCTTCAGAACAGGTGCCATTCATGAAGCATGCAGCGACCGCCGCCCTGCTGGTCCTGGCCGGCGCAACGCCGGGCTTGGCTCAATCCTGCGACGAGTTCTGGTATCAGCGGAACATGATCTACAAGGAGGCGGGCTACTGCTTCAAGACCGCCAAGGCGATCCGCAGCTTCGGCAATGCCGGCTGCCGGTACGACGATCAGGCCGACGTGCCACTCTCCGCGCGGCAGCGCGCCGAGATCGCCGAGATCACGTCCATGGAACGCTCCATGAGATGTGCCCCGTGATCGGGCGCTGGCCTGGACGAGATTTCCGGACGGACGATCGGGTGAGCCGACCGACGGCTTGATCCGCGCCAGTCCTGCGCAACAACCGCCTTCCCCTCTGCGGGGGAAGTTTCCCTGTTGTGGGCGCGACGCGCTCGTGCCTCGCGTGGAAGAGGGGGAGCGCGAGGCTGACCGGGTTCGCGCCCGTCTTCATGGTCGCCACCTCTTCGGAAGCGCTGTCCCCCTGCGCTCGCTCGCCGCGTCGCCCTCCCCCCATCCGAAGCCGGGGTTGCCGAGCTTGGGCAAGGGTATGCGACCCCTGACGAGGCGGACCTTGGGCGGGCCCGAGTTCCGTGGCGGAAGGTTCGGGCGCGATCCCGCGCCGAACCCTCCCGTCACGGTCCTGCTTACTTCGCCTTCGTGGCCCGCTCGATGCCCTCGAGGATCAGGCGCTGCGCCTCGGCCTTGTCGCCCCAGCGCACGATCTTCACCCACTTGCCGGGCTCGAGATCCTTGTAGTGCTCGAAGAAGTGCTGGATCTGGTGGATCGTGATGTCGGGCAGGTCGGTGTAGTTCTCGATCCGGTCGTAGCGCTTGGTCAGGTTGCGCGACGGGACGGCGATGATCTTCTCGTCCTCGCCGGCATTGTCCTCCATCACCAGCACGCCGACGGGGCGCACGCTCATCACGGCGCCGGGGACGATCGCCCGGGTGTTGGCGATCAGCACGTCGCACGGATCGCCGTCGCCCGACAAGGTGTGGGGGATGAAGCCGTAATTCCCCGGATAATGCATCGCGGTGTAGAGGAACCGGTCGACGATCAGCGTCCCGGCCTCCTTGTCCATCTCGTACTTGATCGGCTCGCCGCCGACCGGAACCTCAATGACGACGTTGACGTCTTCGGGCGGGTTCTTGCCGATGGAGATGGCGTCGAGGCGCATGAGCAAACTCCCTGCAAGGGCGCGAATGCCCCTGAATGGCGCGGTCCTGAGTGTCTCTCACAAAACCCCCGGCCACCGGTCGTTGTGGAGACGCCAGCGCAGCGGGAGTTTGGTGAGGTGCACTTAGAGGGCCGCGAGCGCCCGCACAAGCGCCGGAACGCATCGGCGGCCGTGACAGTCGAGGACAAGTTCCCCTGCAGCCGGACCGGATGCGATGACCGTCGCCCCCCGGCCCCATTGCTGCGGATGATTATCGATTAGGCAGGTGACCGCGCCAACGATCAAACAGGAGGCAAAGGCCGTCTCCGCCGCGGCCCCGCCCCGGCCTCTCAGCCGAACAGGTAGGCGACCTTGTGCAGGTCGGCCCCGGCGATGCGGTCGCAGGCCTCGGCCACCACGCGTCCGCCCATCCGCTCGTAGAAGTCCCGCGCCCGGTCGTTCTCGGTGAGCGACCACACCGCGACCCGGCGCACATCCCGGTCGGCGAGGTCGTTGCGCACCGCCCGGAAGAGCCGGGTGCCGTAGCCGAGGCCCTGGTAGGTCGGCGCGAGGTAGATCTCGTCGATCTCGCCCTCGGCCTTGAGCGACCGGTCGCGGCAGCGGCCGTAGGAGACGTAGCCGATGACGCTCTCGCCCACCTCGAGCACCACCAGCGGCCGGTTGCGGCCGATGGTGGAGCGCCACCAGCGCGGCCCGCGCCGGGCCAGCATCCGGTCGAGGGCGACGCCCGGGATGATGCCCTGATAGGCCTCGCGCCAGGCGGCGTCGAAGATTTCCGACAGCATTCCGGCATCCCGGTCTCGGGCTCGGCGAATGCTGACGACCTGAGTGCTCACGGCCTTCCCCCTCGATTGTTAGCCGACGGATCGCGTCCCTACGATGCGGGGGAGACGTCGCAAGCGCAATGCCAGGCTTGTGCGACGGCTCATCGGCGGCGGCGTCGTTGCGGCCGGGTCACGCGGCTGGTAGAGCGGCACGCTGCGCTTCCGGCGAATCGCGATTTCATCACTCAGGCGCCCGCTCCTTCGTGCTCAACCGTTTCCTCCCGCCCGAGACCCGCTACGCCCGCCGCATGGCCCGCATCGCCCGCTGGGAGCAGCCGATCGCCGGCCCGGGTGGACGCCTGCGCGCCTGGGCCAACATGCTGCTCATCGACCACGGCGTGATCCGCCTGGCCTATCTCAACCGCCACCGGATCGGGCGCGGGATGGTCTGGCGCTCGGCCCAGCCGGCGCCGCACGACCTCGCCTGGTTCCGGCGCCAGGGCGTGCGCACGATCATCTCGCTGCGCGGCGGGCGCGAGCACGGCTCCTGGCAGCTCCAGCGCGAGGCCTGCGAGCGCGAGGGATTGCAGCTCGTCGAGTTCGTGATGCGCTCGCGCGAGGCGCCCGACAAGGCGACCCTGCTCGCCGCCAGGGACTTCTTCGCCGGCCTCGCCTATCCGGCCGTGCTGCACTGCAAGTCCGGCGCCGACCGGGCGGGATTGGCCGCCGCCCTCTACCTGATCCTGCACGAGGGCCGGCCGGTCCGCGAGGCGGCGCGCCAGCTCTCGGCGAGGTTCGGCCATTTCCGCTTCGCCAAGACCGGCATCCTCGACGCGTTCTTCGAGCGCTACCTGACCGAGGGCGAGCCGAAGGGCCTGAGCTTCCTCGACTGGGTCGAGCACGTCTACGACCCGGAGGCGCTCAAGCGCGACTTCCGCGCCGGTCTGTGGTCGGACCTGCTGGTCGACCGGCTGCTGCGGCGCGAGTGAGGCTGCGTGAGGGTTAGATTTTTCGATCCGATCTGCATATCTGCTGGGCTGGGGACTGGTCGCCTGAGCGGTTTGCCGCAAGAGCCCCAGGCCGCCGGACATGGGCAACCGTGACCGGTCCACGCGCAACGCGCGATATCCAAGTGTCATGGCGAGTGATCACCCCGCACTCCATGCGAGATGCGGGGTTTTTCACGTCTAGCGACGAGCTTGCGACCGGATGCGCTCCCCCCGGTAGATCTTCGCGCAGAGCACGGGGAAGCTGATTGTCGTGGTGCCCGCGAGCACCTGCCGACGGTCGGTCACCGGATAGGCGCTCTCGACGACATCAGCAAGTGAGACGAATGCCCGGGAGGCGCACGGCGCAAATTGAAGTGCATCGGATATTGCCGGCCGTCTGCCGTGGTAATATTTGCGATGACCACGTAGTTCCGGTCGGTCGGTGTCAGGTAGACCGAGGCGGTCGGGAGCGCATCCACGATCGCCGGAAGCCGACGCGACAACTCGTGCCGCTCGGCATCGTAGGCGCGCCGTTGCTTGTGATCGATGATCAGAGGCTCCGTCGTGTGGCGGCCCTCCTCGAACTTGCATGTGAAAGAGTGGTTTGATACCGCCGCGCCCTCGAACGGACACGTTCGAAGGCGCTGGCCCAGCCCGAACGGGCGCCGGCGCTGATGCGCCGGACGCTTTCGCATCGACGTGTCGATACGAAAGCGCGATGGTATGAGAAACGGACATCGATCGCCAGCTCACGCGCCAGGTTCCTGACGACGAAGGCAAGCCTGCGCGGTTCCGGATGGGCGAAGTCGAGGACGGTGCCATGGATCGTGTGATGGAAGTAGGCCATCGCCTGTCCTCGGCGTTTCGATCGGGTGGCGCTGTGCGACCGGGCCGGTTCCCGCTCACGTTGGGAAGGGGCTGCGCTCCTCCACGAAGCCTCTTCACCCCCGCGTCGTCAGCAGCACCCCCGCCCCGATCGCCAGGATGGCGCCGACATGGCGCGGGTCCGGCACCTCGCCGAGGACGGGAATCGCCAGCAGCGTCGCGATCACCGGCACCAGGGCGGTGAAGGCCGGGCTGCGCCGGCCGATCAGCGCCAGCGAGCGATTGAAGGCGATGAGCGCCACCACGCTGACCATCACGCCCTGATAGATTGCCTGGATCGCGACCTCCGCCGGCGGCGCCTCCAGGAGGCGCGTCAGGCCGGAGGCGAGATAGAGCGGGATGTAGGTGAGAAGCGAGCCGACGCAGATCAGTGCCGTCGCCTCCAGAGCGGTGAGGCGGGAGCGGCGCATCCGCACCGTGCCGGCGGCCCACAGGAAGGCGGCGGTGAGGAGAAGGCCGTAGCCGAACAGCTCGTCGGCGTCGCGAAAGCCCCCCGCCAGGGTGAGCGCCCCGGCGGCGATCAGCCCGAGACCGGCGAGCGCGAGGCGTCCCGGCCGGTCGCGCAGCATCAGCGCCCCGAGGAGTGCGGCGAAGAGCGGCATGGTCCCGGGCGTCAGCGCTGCCCCGTGGCCTGCGGGCGCGTAGCGCAGGGCCACCGAGATCAGGAGCGCGAAGGGCGCGCCTTGCGCCACGTAGAGGAAAGCCCCGTCGACGAGCGCCCTCCGGTCGAGGCCGCGCAGGCGCAAGGCCAGCACCGGCAGAAGCAGAAGCCCGCCGATGCCGAAGCGGAGCGCCACGAGGTCGGCGGGCCCGAGCACGCCCCCTGCCGCCACCGTCCGGCGGGTGATGACGAACCAGCCGCCCCACAGGCTGACGGCGACGAGCGCGAAGGCGACGCCCAGGGCGAGGCGGCGCCCCGACGGCGCATCGGCCGAGGTCGTCCCGGGCCTCACGACGCCTGCGCCGCCGAGGCGGGCTCCCGGTCGTCGGCGAGCTGGAGCCGGTGCAGCCGGGCATAGGTGCCGCCGCGGGCGATCAGCGCGGCGTGGCTGCCGGTCTCGGCGATCCGGCCGCCCTCCATCGCGACGATCAGGTCGGCGTCGCGCACCGTCGAGAGGCGGTGGGCGATGACCAAGGTGGTGCGCCCGCGCATCAACCGGGTCAGGGCCGCCTGGACGAGCTGCTCGGATTCGGCGTCGAGGGCCGAGGTCGCCTCGTCGAGGAGCAGGATCGGCGCGTCGCGTAAGAAAGCGCGGGCGAGCGCGATGCGCTGGCGCTCGCCGCCCGACAGCCGGTTGCCGGCGGGCCCGACCCGGAAGTCGTAACCCTCCGTCCTGGCGGTGATGAAGCCGTGCGCCGCCGCGGCCTTGGCCGCCGCCTCGATCTCCTCGCGGCTCGCGCCCTCGCGGCCGAAGGCGATGTTCTGCGCGATCGTGTCGTCGAACAGGACCACCTCCTGCGACACCACCGCGACGGCGCGGCGCAGCGAGGCCAGCGTCACGTCGCGCACGTCCTGCCCGTCGATCGCGACACGGCCCTCCGTCACGTCGTAGAGCCGCGGCACCAGGGACAGCAGGGTCGACTTGCCGGACCCTGAGCGGCCGACGAGGGCCGTGGTGCGGCCGGCCGGGACCGTGAGGTCGATGCCCTCCAGCGCCGGTGCGTCCTCGCGGTAGCGGAAGCGCACGCCCTCGAACCGGATCTCGCCGCCGGCGACGGTCAAGGCCGGCGCCCCCGGCTTCTCCTGAATCGTCGGCGCCTCGTCCATCAGCGCGAAGGTGCGCGACAGGGCCGCCAAGGCCTCCTGCAGGATGGCGTTGAGGTTGCCGAGCGCCCGGGCCGGCTGGGCGGCCAGCAGCAGGGCCGCGACGTAGCCGGTGAAGTCGCCGACCGTCTTCTCGCCCGACAGGATGCGGTGGCCGATGAAGGCGAGCACGCCGGCGACCGCGAGCCCGCCGCCGACTTCGAGTAGCGGGTCGAGCCGGCCGCGGGCATTGGCGGCCTTCATCTTCAGGCGGCGGACCTCGTCGAGGGCGTCGCGGGTGCGGCCCTTGAGGTAGCCCTCGAGGCCGTAGGTCTTGGCGACGCGCACGCCGGCCAGGCTCTCGCTGATCAGGCTCGCGGTGGCGCCGACCTGCTCCTGGGTCGAGGTCGAGACCCGGCGCAGCTTCTTGCCGATCCGGGCGATCGGCCCGGCGATGAACGGCACCGTGACCCCGGCGACGACCGTCAGCCAGGGGTCCATCCAGATCATCGCGCAGACCAGCGCGATCAGCATCGCCACGTCGCGCAGGAGCACGGTGGAGATGCGCGTCAGCGCCTCCTTGATGAAGGCGAAGTCGGTGGTGAAGCGTTGCGTGAGGCTCGCCGGGCTCTCGCGGCCGAGCTGGGCCAGGTCCTGCTCGATCATGTGGCCGTAGAGCGCCGCCTGCATGTCGGCCTCGATCCGGGTGACGACCCGGTTGGTCAGGACCGTCTGGCCGAGCAGCGCGAAGCCCCGCACGGCCGTGACGGCGATCACCAGGGCCGGGCCGTAGGCGAGCGCGCCGGCATCCTTGGCGTCGAAGGCGTCGAAGGCGGCCTTGATCAGCGTCGGGTAGAAGCCGGTGGCGGCGCCGATCACCGCGATCAGCACCAGCACGATCGCCAGCGTGCCGGCATGGGGCCGCAGCCAGTCGCGCCACAGCCGGGTGAGCAGCGGCAGCATGTCGCCGGAGATAAGGGGGCGCCGCGCCATGATGCTCGCTTCGTCCGTTTCTTTGGAACGTCGCGCTAGCACGGGGGTCGGGGGGCGGCAATTCGGGGCGGCGCGCGGCTGGGCTGCGGCGGCGCGCCTAATGCATCATCGCGAGGGCGGCGTGGATCACGGTCGCGCCGCCGATCGGGGCGAGAAACCAGAGCAGCACGTTGACGACGATGATCCAGATCAGCACCCGCTCCTGGCGCCCGGTCAGCCGGGGCCGGGGCGGGCGCGGCGGCGGCTCCCAGGGCGGCCGCCATCCTCCCTCGACGAACATCGGCGCCTCCGCTCCGGCCTTCATCCGGCTGGCCGTTTGCCTGGCGAAAGCTAGGAGGCCGGGGCGGTGGTGTCAGTGCGGCGTGTTGTGCCGGAGGGCGGCGTCAGCCCTTGTCGCGCATCAGCCGCGCCTTGTCGCGCTGCCAGTCGCGCTCCTTGGCGGTCTCACGCTTGTCGTGGAGCTTCTTGCCGCGGCCCAAGCCCAGCTCGACCTTCGCCCGGCCGCGCTCGTTGAAGTAGATCTTCAGCGGCACCACCGTGTAGCCCTCGCGCTGGGTCGCGCCGATGAACTTGTCGATCTGGCGCCGGTGCAGCAGCAGGCGGCGGGGCCGCTTGGTGTCGTGGTTGAAGCGGTTCGCCTCGAGGTATTCGGGGATGTAGGCGTTGAACAGCAGGAGGTCGTTGCCGGACGGGCCGGCGAAGGCCTCGCCGATCGTCGCCTTGCCGCCGCGCAGGGACTTCACCTCGGTGCCCGTCAGCGCGATGCCCGCCTCGACCGTGTCGGTGATCTCGTAGTTGAAGCGGGCCTTCCGGTTGTCGGCGACGACGCGGTTCTTCGGCTCGGGTTTCTTGGCCATCGGGCGGCGGAGGTCCTCGGAAGGCGGGCGGCGGGAGCAAGGTCGCTCCCGCCCTCATATAAGGTGCGGCTCAGCCGTTGGTGAGGCCGGCGTGGCGCAGCGCCCCGTCGACGAGGCCGCGCGTCCCCTCGCCCACCGGCACCATCGGCAGGCGCACGTCCTCGCGCATCAGGCCGAGGCGGGCGAGCGCGTACTTCGTCGGCGACGGGTTGGTCTCCGCGAAGAGGTGGGTGTGGAGCGGCATCAGCCGGTCCTGGAGCTGGAGTGCCGTGCGGTAGTCGCCCGACAGGCAGGCTTCCTGGAAATCGGCACAGAGACGCGGCGCGACGTTCGAGGTCACCGAGATCGTGCCGTGGCCGCCATGCGCCATGAATCCCAAAGCGGTCGCATCTTCGCCAGAAAGTTGGACGAAGTCTTCGCCCATGGCTTGGCGCTGCAGGCTGACCCGGGCGACGTTGGCGGTGGCATCCTTCACCCCGGCGATGTTCGGCAGCTCGTAGAGCCGCTTCATGGTGTCGACGCTCATGTCGATCACCGAGCGACCGGGGATGTTGTAGATCAGGATGGGAATGCCGACCGCATCGTTCACCGCCTTGAAGTGCTGGTACAGCCCTTCCTGGGTCGGCTTGTTGTAGTAGGGCGTGACGATGAGCAGCGCGTCCGCTCCGGCCTTCTCCGCATGACGGGACCGCTCGATCGCCTCCGCGGTGGAGTTGGAGCCGGCGCCGGCCACCACCGGCACCTTGCCGGCGGCCTCGTCGATGCAGGCCTCGACCACCCGGTCGTGCTCGGCGTGGGTGAGCGTCGGGCTCTCGCCGGTGGTGCCGGTGGGCACCAGGCCGTGGGTGCCGTTCTCGATCTGCCAGGCCACGAAGGCCCGGAAGGCGTGCTCGTCGAAGGCGCCGTCGCGGAACGGCGTCACCAGGGCGGTGAGCGAGCCCCTCAGGCGCTGCGAGATCTGCGTCGACGTCATGCTGGCGTTCCTCGCCCGGTCGGGGCGGCGCCCCCGGGATCTCTGGTTGGGAGGCCGGCCCGCATGCGGATCACCAAGGAGACCACAGCCTTGGGGGACCACCATCGGGGGACCAACTCGGCCGTCCGGCGTCCGACACATAGGGCCTCGAGCGCTGACGCGCAAACGCTCCGGCATGCGGCCGTGAGGGCCTGCGCGCAGACGCTCCGGCGCCCGGTTCATCGCGCGCAAACGCACACGCAACGCCCCGCGTTCCGGCACCACCGGAAGCCAGGGTTAATCGCTTCTTAACGTGGCGCTCCCACCATGGGCGTCCGGTCTTTCGAGCTCTCCAGGGGAACGGGAACCATGCTGCTCTCGCCTCGACGGCGCCGCCTCGCGGTCCTCGCCCTCACGGTGTCCGGCGCCGCGCTGACCTCGCTGTCGGCGCTCGGCGGCTCGACCGTGGCGGCCCCGCCGGACGCTCCGGTTCCGGCGGCGGCCCTGCCCGCCGCGGCGGCCCTGCCCGCGGCCGCCGCCCGCGCGGTCGAGCGGAGCGACGAGGACGGCCTGCGCCCGAGCACGGCGGCGGAGCGGCTGCCCGCGACGGCTGCGGCCTTCGCCGCCGCCGATCCGGAGGTGCCGATCCCCTTCCCCGCCCCGGACGCGGCGATCAACCCCCCGGCCCCGGTGCCGAGCGTGCCCGATCCGGGCCGGCCGGTGCTCGGCACCGAGGTCGACGGCCCGGCCCTGCGCGGCGCGGTCGAGGCCTATCGGCGCGGCCAGGTGAGCGAGGGCGACCGGATCCGCGACGGGCTCAAGGACCCCGCCGCCCGCGCCCTCCTCGACTGGGTGGCGATCCGCGCCGGGGCCGGCATCGGCTTCGAGCGCACGGTCGCGTTCATCCGCGACAACCCGGACTGGCCGGTCGGCGCCATGGTGCGCCGGCGCGCCGAGGAGGCCCTGCTCTCGCAGCGCAAGTCCCCGTCCGTGGTGCGGGCCTATTTCGCCGCCCGCCGGCCGCAGAGCGCGCCGGGCAAGTTCGCCCTCGCTCTCGCCTTCAAGGCCGACGGGCTCTCCGAGGACGCCGCCGGCCTGGTGCGCGACCTGTGGCGCGAGGACACGTTCGGCCGCACCCTGGAGCTGAAGGTCCTCGACGCCTTCCCGGGGCTCATCGGCGAGGTCGATCACCGCTACCGCATGGAGCGGGCGCTGATGCGGGAGGACTGGGACACCGCCGGCCGTGCCGCGTCTTACGCCGGCAAGGCCTACGGCACCCTGGTGCGCGCCCGCCGCGCCGTCGAGGCGAAGGCCGCGAATGCCGGGTCCGCCCTCGACGCGGTGCCGCCGAGCCTGCGCCAGGATTCCTCCTTCCTGTTCTCCCGCGCCCAGTACCTGCGCCGCCTCGACAAGCCGGCGGAGGCCGCCGCCGTGATGGCCCAGGCGCCGCGCAATCCCGAGGTCCTGGCCGATCCCGACGAGTGGTGGATCGAGCGCCGCATCGTCGCCCGCAAGCTCCTCGATGCCGGCGACGCCCGGGTGGCCTACGCGGTCGCCGCCGGGCACAGCGCCCGCTCGGTCGAGAAGCGTATCGAGGCCGAGTTCCACGCCGGCTGGATCGCCCTGCGTTTCCTCCACGACGCCGCGCTGTCGGCGACGCATTTCGCCACCGCCGCGGCGATCGCCGAGACGCCGATCTCGGTGGCGCGGGCAGCCTATTGGCAGGGCCGCGCCGCGGAGGGCATGGGCCAGGCCACGGAAGCGCGCGCCTTCTACGAGCGCGCGAGCGCTCAGCCGATCGCCTATTACGGCCAGCTCGCCCGGGCGAAGCTCGGGCAGAGTTCCCTGGCCCTCCGGCCGTGCAGCACCCTCGACGAGGCCGCCCGCACCGCCTTCGAGAACCGCAACGCCGTGCGCGCCCTGCGACTGCTGGCGGCGGCCGGCCTCAAGGAGCTGATGCTGCCGCTCTACATGGACTTCGCCCAGCGCCTGACCGAGCCGGCCGAGCTCAACGCGCTCGGCGACGTCGCGATGTCGCTCAACGATCCCCGCGCCCTGGTGGCGATCGGCAAGACCGCGGTGCAGCGCGGCCTGCCCCTCGACCGGCACGCCTACCCGACCAACGGCATCCCGTCCTACGAGGCCTCCTCGGCGGTGCCGCAGGTCGAGCGCGCGATGGTCTTCGCCATCGCCCGGCAGGAGAGCCAGTTCGACCCGCGGGCGCAATCGAGCGTCGGCGCCCGCGGCCTGATGCAGATGATGCCCGCCACCGCCCAGCGCACCGCCCGCCGGGTCAGCGCCGCCTTCGACACCGACCGGCTGACCAGCGACCCGGCCTACAATGCCCGCCTGGGCCAGGCCCATCTCGGCGAGCTGATGGAGGATTGGCGCGGCTCCTACATCCTCGCCTTCGCCGCCTACAATGCCGGCGGCGGCAACGTGAAGAAGTGGATCGACGCCTACGGCGATCCCCGCAACCCGAGCGTCGACCCGGTCGACTGGGTCGAGCGCATCCCCTTCACCGAGACCCGCAACTACGTCCAGCGGGTGACCGAGAACCTCCAGGTCTACCGCAACCGCCTGGCCGAGGCGGGGGATGGGCGCAGCGCGCTGTTGATTGCCGATGACTTGAAGCGCGGGGTGCGGTGAGGCGCGACGCCGCCTGATCGGTTCTGGAGCCGATCAGGCGGTGTCCCCCTCTCCCCCGCGCGGGAGAGGAGCATTCTGCGCGTCTCGATGCGAGACGCGTGGTCCTGACGTCGATCCCCGATGATGACAAACCGCATGACGGCATCGCCCGGATCGCATTGCGATCGGCCGATGCTCCGGGTTTCCGATATCGTTGCCTTGTCCGACGGACCGATCTCCGCTTCGTCGGACAAAGGCTCCCTGGGATCACCCGCGCCCGGCGGTCACTTCGAGACGTCGGGTTTCGGCAGCGGTGCGCCGGTGTATTGATTGAAGGGCGTGGCCATCGATGGCCGCATCAACATCACCGGGGCATTTTGCTGGTTCGTGGCCGTCGCGGCGTACCACAGTGGCAGCGACTTGAACGAGAACACCTCGTCGAAATCGGTCGCGATCGAGCCCGCATCCATCGGGACGGTGCCGAGCCGGTTCTGGAACCATTTCATCCATTCCGCCGATCCCGGCGCCGGCGAGCAGATGTAGTTGCCACCTGGTGCCGGCTTGCCGTCGTTGCCGCATTCCTCGAACGGCGCGCGTTCACCCGGTTGCGGTGGATAGGACGGCAACAGGAACGTGACCATCTTGTTTTGTTTGGGGTCCCACTGCGACGTGCTGTGGCAGCTCATGCAGCTGGAATTGGGCGCATTGTCGAAAGTCTTCCCGTTGACGGCGATCGGATTGGTGGCGCCGTCGTTCGGCCCGGACAGCCGGCCGCCCCAGCCGAGTGTCTGCGTCGAATAGGTCGGTGCCTGGGGGTTGATCCAGTTCTCGGTCATCAACGCCGGATTTCCTCCGGCTTGCGGATCGTTGCCCCATTGCGCACCAAGCGGGACCATCTTGTCCCAGACGTCGCCGGGGGCCGAGCTGTCATAGACCAGGGTCGTGAAGACCCATCCGGTCTGCGGCGCGGACTGGCTGTCCTTCACGATGATGTCGAACTGCGCGACATAGCCGGTCCAGAGCTGCGGCGACGGTTGCGGGTTGTCTTGCTGCTGGGCCACGGGCGTGAACAGGCGCCACGGTTGCGCCCCCTGCATCGCCGTCCACCAGTTCGTTTCTTTCTTCGGGTCCGTCGAGTAGAAGATGGCTGCCTTGACGATGATCGACCCCTCGTCGAACTGGAACGCATCGGTCGAGATGGTCGGGGTCATCGCTGTTTTGCCCCAAACCTTGTTCAGGGAGTAAGCGGCCCGCTCGTCGTAATAGGTCACGACAGTCGTTCGAAAGGTCGCATCGAGGCCCGTGTTCGGAAAGATGCCCGGTCCGAACTGTCCGGCGGTGTAGGCGCCATGGATCGGCTCGCGCAGGCTGCCGAGCCACGGCTCGTTGTACCAGCCCGCCTTGGCGGCATCCCACTGGTCGTAATTCATGATCAGCGATCGCCCGTTCTCGGTGACCGCCTTCTTCACGGCTGCGGTATAGGTGGCAGCGTTGGCGACGGTGATCGGCTTGTTGCCGATGGCGACCTGCCAGGGCGCGTTCGTCATCTTCGAAGGCGGCGACGTCGGCCAAGCATGATTGAGCTGGAAGAACGGCCCCGCATATTGACTCGGAGGCGGCATCTGGCCGGAATTGTTCTGGAACGGCGTCGCCTTCTGCAAGGCTTGCAGGTTGAGCTGCAGCATCTGCTGAAAGGCGCGACCGGCCGTCTCAGCCGACGACTCGATCGGGACGAGACATGACAGGCTCAGTCCCAATGCGCAGGCGAAAGTCAGGCGACGCCCCGCTCCGCTTGTTTGAGGGAAAATTTCCAAGACAGGTCTCCCGACCGAGAGATTCGGAAAAATCACGTTTGCGTGATGACTTCGGCATTCAACATTATATCATTCGAAGTGCAATGGATTTTTTGGGCAGGATTTTGCAAAAATCATTTGCAATTAACGACAAAATGACATCGAGAAAAATCGCACTGTCTTTGATCTAACGTATAATCAAATATATCGACGATGAGAAATAGGTATTAAAACTTTATACAAGCTGGAAAAGTAGAGCAGATCGCAGGCATGCGTTGCGATACCCTCTATGCGAAGTCTGTGCGGGTCGACGGGAGGGATGGGGGCACGGTCGCCGGGTTCAGGCAGGGCTGCGAGCCGGCATCGAGCGGCCATCCCGGTGGCGGAGCTCTCCGATCCGGCCATGGCGCGGATCCGCCGTCGTACCTCGGCGCCGAACGGCCACGGCCTTCCTGGCCGGCCTCGCCCGGAGGCAGGCCGGATCCGGTGTCGCCGTCAGCACCCCGCCTCGAACCGCTCGCCTTCGTAATCCAGGTGCAGGTAATCCGGATCGAACCGGGCGATCGCCGTCAGGGCGTCGAGGTCGGGAATCGCGAGCAGCTTGTCGCGCCAGTCGATCAGGCCGGCGAGGCGCAGCTCGCGCAAGGTGCGGTTGACGTGCACGGCCGAGAGGCCCAGCGCGTCGGCGAGCTCGACCTGGGTGATGGGCAGCTCGCATCGGCCGTCCCGCACCCGCTCGACGGCCTGCTGGCGCACGAACAGCTCGCAGAGCAGGTGGGCGACGCGCTCCAGCGCGGTGCGCCGCCCGATATTGACCAGCCATTCGCGGTGGATGGCAGCCGTCACCAGAACCTCCCACCACAGGGCCCGGGTCAGCCGCGGATCGGCGTTGAGCATCTCCTGGAGCAGGTCGCGCGAGATCTTGGCCACCACGACCGGGGTGAGCGTGCCGAGGGCGTGGTCCATGCGGCGCAGGAGGAAGATGTTGAGGTCGCACAGGTCGCCCGGGATCAGGAACGACATGATCTGGCGACCGCCATCGGCGAGCTGCTTGTAGCGGCAGACCCAGCCGGCGAGGATGAGGTTGACGTCGCAGGGTTCCTCGCCCTCGGCGATGATGTCCTGATGCGCGTCGTAGTTGATGATCCGGGCGGTCGCGGCCTGGTGCAGGAGGCGCTTGTCCGCCTCGCTCAGGCGGGTGAACCGTTCGAGCTTCCGGATCAGCGGATTCATCCTGCACCCCTCCGGCCCGCAGCTCGGCAGCGCGAGTTTCCCGTCGTTCCGGACGGGAAGTTAGCGTCTGCTGCGATCCAGTAAAGCGCCCGGCGGAGCGCTCACATGAGGTGGGTGCAACGTTGGGTTCCGGGTGCCTGAACTGGCAACCGCCTCCGTCTCCGATGCGGAAGGACCCCGCGCGAGGAGGTGGTGCGAGCAATGTCTCTCGGATGGCCCGGAGTTTGTTTCGGGGCCATCAGGGCAGTCGCGGTCGCGCAGACCTGCGCCCCCGCCCGCCCCTCCGCGCCCTGCCCGCATCCGGTGCGCCGGCTAACCCGCCCACCCCAGATCCCGGCTGATCGCGGCGGCGACCGCCTGGACCGTCCCGGCCAGGGACTCCATCCGGGCCTCGTCCATGTACTGCACGGTGCTCGTCACGCTGAACGCCGCGACGATCGCGCCGCTCGCGTCGCGGATCGGGCCGGCGACGCAGCGCACCTCGGGCTCGTTCTCCTCGCGGTCGTAGGCGATGCCCCGCGCCGCGTAGGCCCGCATCCGGTCGAGCCACGTCTCCAGGTCCGGGCTGTGGCCGCCCCGCGCCGCGCCGAGGCGGTGGAAGCCCCGCCAGCGCGCCTCGTCGAGATCGAGGATCAGGGCCTTGCCGAGGCCCGTCGACCAGACCGGCTGGCGCTCGCCGACCCGTGAGCTGATCTCGATGCGCCGGCGCCCCGGCAGCTTGTCGAGATAGAGCGCCCAGTCGCCTTCCAGCACGCCGAGATGGATGGTGTCGCCGCATTCCGCCGACAGGCGCTCGAGATGCGGCCGCGCCACCCGGGTCACCGGCGCCGCCTGCTGGGCGCGAAACCCCAGTTCGACGAGCTTGGGGCCCAGCGCGTACCCCTCCCGCGGCGCGAAGGTGAGGTAGCGCTGCTCGACGAGGGCCGCGGCGAGGCGGTGGGTGGTGCTGCGCGTGGTCCCGAGCGACGCCGACAAAGCCGCGAGGTCCCGGGCGCCGCCCGCCACCGCCTCCAGGATGGCGAGGCCGCGCAGGAGCGTCTGGCTCCCCGGCGCCACGCCCGCCTCCGCAGTTGACGGCTTCGATCGCATCGGCGTATCGTCCCACATACAAGAACAAGATCCCACTATATGGGATCGAATGGTGCGGCGCCAGGGCCGTGCCGGAGGAAACCGAAGCGATCGACCCCTCCGTCCCGCCCTGCCCCGCGCCCCTACACCCGCGCGCCGTGCGGCGCGTGCCCGGATTTCACGGAGGTTCGACCCGATGAAGCTGTTGCGCTACGGCCCCGCGGGCCAGGAGAAGCCCGGCCTGCTCGACGCGGAGGGCCGCATCCGCGACCTGTCCGGCCACCTCGCCGACCTCGGGCCCGACGCGCTCGGCCCGGAGGCGCTGGCCCGCCTCGCGGCGATCGATCCCGGCAGCCTGCCGGTGGTCGAGGGCGCGCCGCGCCTCGGCACGCCGGTGGCCGACGTGGGCAAGTTCATCGCCATCGGGCTCAACTTCGCCGATCACGCCGCCGAGTCGAACCTGCCGGTGCCGAAGGAGCCGATCGTCTTCATGAAGGCGATCAGCTCGCTGTCGGGCCCGAACGACGCGGTGATGCTGCCGAAGGATTCGGTGAAGAGCGACTGGGAGGTCGAGCTCGGCATCGTGATCGGCCGCCGCGCATCTTACGTCGAGGAGGCGCAGGCGCTCGACCACGTGGCCGGCTACTGCCTCGTCAACGACGTCTCGGAGCGCGAGTACCAGATCGAGCGCGGCGGCACCTGGGACAAGGGCAAGGGCTGCGACACCTTCGGGCCGGTCGGTCCCTGGCTCGTCACCTCCGACGAGGTGGGCGATCCGCAGGCCCTCGACATGTGGCTCGACCTCAACGGCCGCCGCATGCAGACCGGCAACACCCGGACGATGATCTTCACCTGCGCGCAGATCGTCGCTTACGTCAGCCGCTTCATGACCCTGATGCCCGGCGACATCATCACCACCGGCACGCCCCCCGGCGTCGGCATGGGGATGAAGCCCGAGCCGGTCTTCCTCAAGGCCGGGGACGTGATGACGCTCGGCATCGAGAAGCTGGGCGAGCAGCGCCAGGACGTCACCGCCTGGCAGCGCCGGGAGGCGTGAGAGCATGACCTTCCCGAACCGCTTCGAGGGCCGCACGGCCCTCGTCACCGGCGGTGCCTCCGGCATCGGCCTGGCCGTCGCCGCCCGCCTCAGGGCCGAGGGTGCCACGGTCGCCCTCTGGGACCTGAACGCGGAGGCGCTGGAGAAGGCCAGGGCCGAGAGCGGCGCTGCCGACACGCGGGCCCTCGACATCGCGGACGCGTCCGCGGTCGACTCGGCCATGCGCGAGACCCTGGCGGCGCTGGGCGGCCGCCTCGACGTGCTGGTGTGCAGCGCCGGCATCACCGGGCCGAACACCACGCTGCGCGACTACCCCGTCGACGCCTGGCAGCGGGTGATCGACGTCAACCTGAACGGCTTGTTCTACTGCAACCGCGCCGCGGTGCCGGCGATGGAGGCGGGCGGCTACGGCCGCATCGTCAACGTCGCGTCGATCGCCGGCAAGGAGGGCAACCCCAACGCCTCGGCCTACTCGGCCTCCAAGGCCGGGGTGATCGGGCTGACGAAGTCGCTCGGCAAGGAGCTGGCGAAGTCGGAGATCCGGGTGAACTGCATCACCCCGGCGGCGGTGCGCACCGCGATCTTCGACCAGATGACGCAGCAGCACATCGACTTCATGCTGTCGAAGATTCCGATCGGCCGCTTCGGCGCCATCGACGAGGTGACGTCGCTGATCTGCTTCCTGGCGAGCGAGGAGGCCTCATTCTCCACCGGTGCCGTCTTCGACGTGTCGGGGGGACGGGCGACGTACTGAGCGAGACGCCCCCGCCCGGGCGGGGGCGATCCCGCTCTTCTCTGCCGGAGGTCTCTAAGCTTTCACGGTCGAGGTGAAATCGGACCATTGCTCGACCTGGAACGCCCGGATGTCTCCTACGCAAAGCGGGAATCACGCCAAGGCTTTGAGCGCCGTGATCGCCGCAAACAGCTTGGCCAGATCCTCAGTTTTGCTGACGTCGAGGCTGCCCTGGATCCAGTCGAAACCATGTCCGGCAAGACGGGATCGGATGTCCGCATAGGCTTGGGCGACGCCTCGCGGGTGATGCTTTTTGCGCCTCGGCCACCACGGGATCGAACGCGATAGCGAACATCATTGCTCCCGAGGATCGTCGAGAATGTCCGTGAAGCGGTCATCCACTTCCTCGCCCGTCTCGACGAGCCGCACGCGCATGAGGCCGTCATCGTCGTCCAAGGTCTGCCCGACCCGGACGATCTCGTAGACCGGGCCTGTCACGCCGAAGCGCCGCCAGATCCCGATCAGGCAAGTCCCGATCGGGCAGGTCCCGATCAGGCAAGTCCCGATCAGGTTCCGTGGCTGCGGCAGGGGTCTCGATACGGTGCGCCGTATCACGCCGCGATCGTCCCCGGTCGAGGCGCAGGGTGCCACGCCCCGGGGTCCGGACGTCGACCGGCCACGCTTTCCACATCGCCCGCCGGCCCGCCCCCTCGCGCGCCGTCCGGCTTTTCATCGAGAGGACCCCATGACCACCGCCCCCATGGCCGCCGTCGCGCATGTATCCGCGGCGGCGAGCCGAGATCCTGACCTGCGCCGACGCGTGCTCGCCAAGCTCCGGCCGCGCATCGTGCTCTATTGCTTCGTCCTGTTCATCATCAACTACCTCGACCGGGTGAACGTCGGCTTCGCGGCGCTTCACATGAACAAGGATCTCGGGCTGTCGGCCACCGCCTACGGGTTCGGCGCCGGCATCTTCTTCCTCGGCTACATCCTCTTCGAGGTGCCGAGCAACATGATCATGCACCGGGTCGGTCCCCGGCGCTGGATCGCCCGGATCATGGTGAGCTGGGGCCTCGTCTCCGGCGGCATGGCCTTCGTGCAGGGCGAGTGGAGCTTCTACGCCATGCGCTTCCTGCTCGGGCTGGCCGAGGCCGGCTTCGTGCCCGGGATCCTGCTCTACCTCACCTACTGGTACCCGGCCCGCGACCGCGCCAAGGCGACGGCCGGCTTCATGACCGCGACGGTGCTCTCGAGCGTGATCGGCGCGCCGCTCTCCGGCTGGATCCTCGCCAGCAACCCGACCTGGCTCGGCCTCGCCGCCTGGCAGTGGCTGTTCATCATTGAGGCCGCCCCCGCGGTGATCCTCGGCGTCGTGACCTTCTTCTACCTCGTCGACCGGCCCGAGGACGGGCGCTGGCTCGATGCCGAGGAGCGCGCCTGGCTGATCCGCACGCTCGCCGAGGAGAACCGCCAGGTCGAGAGCGTCGGCTCGCACGAGTTCCGCACCATCTTCCGCGATTACCGGGTCTGGCTGCTCACCCTCGTCTACATGTTCAACGCCGTGGCGGTGTACGGCGTGGTCCTGTGGCTGCCACAGATCGTGCGCAGCATCGGCGGCCTCACCGACCTGCAGACGGGCTTCGTCACCGCGATCCCTTTCGTCTTCGCGGCGATCGGCCTCGTGGTGGTGGCGCGCTCTTCCGACCGGACCGGCGAGCGCAAGTTCCACACCGCCCTCTCGGCGCTGATCGGCGGCCTGTTCCTGGCGGCCAGCGCCGTGGCGCCGACGCCGCTCCTCAGCCTGCTCCTCCTCTGCGCCGCGGCTTTCGGGGTCTGGGCGTTGCTCGGCGTGTTCTGGGCCCTGCCGACCCAGTTCCTCACCGGCGCGGCGGCGGCCGGGGGCCTGGCGATGATCAACGGGCTCGCCCAGATCGCCGGCTTCGGCGGCCCCTATCTGGTGGGGTGGATCCGCGATGCGACGCAGAGCTTCACGCCCGCGCTCCTCACCCTGGCGGCCGGGCCGATCATCGCCGCCTTCCTGTGCCTCGCCGTGCGGGTGCGGCGCGAGCCGGCGGCCTGACGCGACGCCGCGCGGGCCTGAGGCCCGCGCGGCGTTCCGCCCGGCGCGACACCAGCGCCGAGGCCCGTCCCACAACCACGACCTCGGGACGAGGTCGCGGGTGAACGTGGAGGCCGCCCTACTTCGTCCCCGGCCCGTAAGGCGGCCGCGGGATCGCCCGGTGGGCCGCCCGCAGGGCCGCCGACCAGCGCTCGCGCAGGTCATGGAAGTAGGGCTCGCCGGCCTCGATCCGGTGCAGCACCTCGGTGTCGCAGGTGTTGCGGCGGATCACCGTGAGGTCGATCGGCAGGCCGACGCCGAGATTCGACCGCATGGTCGAATCCATCGAGACCAGGCCGACCTTCAGGGCGTCGTAGATGTCGGTCCGGTAGGTCACCGCACGGTCGAGGATCGGCTTGCCGTATTTGTGCTCGCCGATCTGCAGGAACGGCGCGTCCTGGCTGCAGGCGATGAAGTTGCCGGCGGAGTAGATCATGTAGAGCCGCATCGGCCCGTCGCCGATCTGGCCGCCGAACAGGAACGACACCTCGAAGCGCAGCTGCGCCGCCTCGAAGCCGGCGCGCTCGATCGTCCGCACCTTGCGGATCGCGCGGCCGATGAGCTGCGCGGCGCGGAACATCGTCGGCGCCTCGTAGATCGTCTCCGGCTTGCCGGTATCGGGATCCTCGACGCCCTCGGTCAGGAGCGAGAGCACCGACTGGGTCACCGAAAGGTTGCCGGCCGAGGCGAGCGCCAGCACCCGCTCGCCAGGCGTGGTGAACATGTGGAGCTTGCGATAGGTCGAGATGTCGTCGAGCCCCGCATTCGTGCGGGTGTCGGCGATCATGACGAGACCCTCTTCGACCAGGATCCCGACGCAATAGGTCATCGCTCACCGCCCCCCAGCGATCTCAGGCGTCGATCTCTGGCGCCGATCTCAGGCGCGAACGGTCCGGCACCGCGCGCGGCGCCACCCTGGCGCAGCCCGGTTCCCGAATCCAGCCGATTCCGCTGCCGCCGGGTGAGGTCGCCCGCGCCTATCGCGGCGGGGCCACAGGGAGGTGTCGCCCGCGAGCCTGCTACCCTTGGGCCTGCTACCCTTGGGCCTGCACCTGGCCCTGCACCTGCGACAGCTGGGTTTGCTGGGCCTGCGCCTGCGCCCGGGCATCGTCGACCCGCACCCGCACCGTCATGGTCTCGGTGCCGCCGCCGGTGCGGCTGCCGCGGACCGGGGCGGCGTCGAGGTAGTCGAGGCCGATCGCCACCCGCAGATGCGCCTCGGTCACCGCGATGCCGTGGGCCGGATCGAACCCGACCCAGCCGAGATCCGGCACCCGCGCCTCGACCCAGGCATGGCCGGCCTCCTGCTCCGCCGTGTCGGGCCGCCAGCAATAGCCCGAGACGTAGCGGACCGGGATCTCGAGGTGACGCGCCGCCGCGATGAAGACGTGGGCGAGGTCCTGCCCCACCCCCTTGCGCAGGGCGAAGGCCTCGGCCGCGGTGGTGGCGGTGCCGGTCGGGCCGGGGGCGTAATCGACCGCCTGATGGACGGCGGCGAGCAGGCGGTGCAGCCGATCGAGCCGGTCGGTGCTCTCCCCCGCCGCCTCGTCCGCGAAGGTCCGGATCGCCTCGTCGGCGACGGCGAAGCGCGATTCGCGCAGGTAGAACGCGTCCGGCAGCCATTCGGGCGTGCCGCGCATTACCCCGTGGGTCTCGCTGGTCTCGACCTCGCCGGTGACCCGGATGGTCAGTGTCTCCTCCGGGCAGTCGGCGCTGAAGACGTGGACGACGTTGCCGAAGCCGTCCTCGCGCCGGCTCAGGCGGCCGTCCACGGTCGGCTCGATACGCCAGGCGCGCACGTGCTGGCCGTCATGGTCCCGCGGCGTCAGCCGCAGCATCTGGATCAGGCCCCGGGCCGGGCTGTCGTATTGGTAAACCGTCTCGTGGACGACGCGGATGCGCATGGTGTCGCGATGCTCGCTGTCACGTCGAAGCTGGGCTGTGCGGGGCGGTCATACACCGTCCCGCGGATGGGCGAAACCTTGGGAGATCGTCCGAATCCCCCCTCAGCCCAGATATTGCTCGATCACCGCCGCCCCGAGGCGGTTGTTCTCGGCGATGAAGTCCTGGATGAACTCGTGCAGGCCGGAGGCGAAGATCTCCTCCACCGTGACGTCGTCGAGCCGGGCCAGCATGCCGCGGGCGAGGCGCTGGCTCGGGCCGCGGCGGCCATAGGCGTCGGCGATGCGGTCGAGGTTGTTGACCAGCATCTCGTAGCAATTGGCGAGGGAGCGCGGCATCTCGCGGTTGAGGATCAGCAGGTCGGCCACCAGCCAGGGCTTGATGCTCTCGCGGTAGACCCAGTGATAGGCGGTGAGCGCCGACACCTCGCGCAGGATCGTGGTCCACTGGAAGTAGTCGAGGCTGCCGCCGACCCGCTCGGTCTCAGGCAAGAGCACGTGGTACTTCACGTCGAGGATGCGGGCGGTGTTGTCGGCGCGCTCGATGGCGATGCCGAGCCTTGTGAACCAGTAGGCGTCGTTGCGCAGCATCGTGCGGTAGGCCGAGCCGTCGAAGGCGAGCGACACGCTCTTCACCCAGTCGAGGAAGCGGGCGAATTCCTCCCGGGTCATGTCCCGGCCCTCGAAGCTGCGCAGGTGCAGGAAGGCCTCGTTGATCGCCTCCCACATCTCGCTCGTCAGCGCGGTGCGCACGGCACGGGCGTTCTCCCGGGCGGTCTGCAGGCAGGAGCGGATCGAGGACGGGTTGTTGGGGCTGAAGGCCAGGAAGTCGCGGACGGTGTGCTCGTTGACGCTGTCGTAGAGCGGGCGAAAGAGCTCGATGTTGCCGGCCGAGGCCAGCGCCGATTCCCACTCGTTGGCGTCGCCGCCGCCGTAATTGGCCGGCAGGGCGGAGAGGCGCAGGGCCGCGTCGAGGATGCGGGCGACGAAATCGGCGCGCTCGGCGTAGCGCGAGAGCCAGTACAGGTTGTCGGCGGTGCGGGAGAGCATGGCGGGGCTCGAGGCTCACGCTGTGGCGGTGCGGGCGGACCGGGCCGGGAGGCCCGGCGGACTCTCGAAAGACGCGAAAAATCCGCGGCGGCTCTCAGCCGTCGAGCACCCAGGTATCCTTGGTGCCGCCGCCCTGGCTCGAATTGACCACGAGCGAGCCCTCCTTCAGCGCCACCCGGGTCAGGCCCCCCGGCACGATCCGGATCTCGTCGGCGCCCGCGAGCACGAAGGGCCTGAGATCCACGTGGCGCGGCGCGACGCCGGAGGCGACGAAGGTCGGGCAGGTCGAGAGGGCGAGCGTCGGCTGGGCGATGAAGCCGTCCGGCGCGTGGCGCAGCTTGCGGCCGAACTCCTCGATCTCGCGCTTGGTGGCGTGGGGGCCGACCAGCATGCCGTAGCCGCCCGAGCCGTTGACTTCCTTGACCACGAGGTCGCCGAGATTCGCCAGGACGTAGTTGAGTGCGTCCTTCTCGCGGCAGCGCCAGGTCGGCACGTTGTGCAGGATCGGCTCCTCGCCGGTGAAGAACCGCACGATCTCCGGCATGTAGCTGTAGACCGCCTTGTCGTCGGCGATGCCGGTGCCGACCGCGTTGGCGAGCGTCACGCTGCCGCTCTGGTAGGCGCTCATCAGCCCCGGCACGCCGAGCACCGAATCGGGCCGGAACACCAGGGGATCGAGGAAGTCGTCGTCGATGCGCCGGTAGATCACGTCGACGCGACGCGGCCCCTCCGTGGTCCGCATGTAGACCACGTCGTCCTTGGTGAAGAGGTCGGAGGCCTCGACGAGGTCGACTCCGAGCTTGTCGGCCAGGAACGAGTGCTCGTAGAAGGCCGAGTTGAAGCGGCCGGGCGTGAGCAGCACCACGCTCGGGTCGCGCGCGGCGCTCATCGGCGCGAGGCTGCGCAGGGTCGCCAGCAACGCGTCCGGATAGGCCTCGACCGGGGAGACCCGGTGCTTGGAAAAGAGCTCGGGGAAGAGCCGCAGCATCACCTCGCGGTTCTCCAGCATGTAGGAGACCCCGGACGGCGTGCGGGCATTGTCCTCCAGCACGAAGAACTGGTCCTCGCCGGTGCGCACGATGTCGATGCCGGCGATGTGGACGTACTTGCCGTGCGGGACCTGGAAGTCCCGCATCTCGAGCCGGTAATGCGGGTTGCGGTAGACGAGGTCGCCCGGGATGATCCCGGCCTTGATGCAGTCCTGCGGGCCGTAGATGTCGGCCAGGAACATGTTGAGCGCGGTGACGCGCTGCTTGAGGCCGCGCTCCAGGAAGCCCCATTCGGGCTTGGTCAGCACCCGGGGGATGATGTCGAACGGGATCAGCCGCTCGGTCGATTCGTTGTCGCCGTAGACCGCGAAGGTGATCCCGATCCGGCGGAAGAACAACTCGGCCTGGCTGCGCCGCGTGTCGAAATGCTCGGGCGGCGTCGTGTCGAGCCAGGTCTTGAGCGCCGCGTACGCCTCGCGCACCGCGGCCGGGCTCAGTCCGCTCTCCTGAGTTCCCGTCATCTCGTCGAACGCGCTGAGCGGCATGGGCGTCCCTCTGTTTGCCCCGAAGCTAGACGCAAGACGGGGGCCAAGGCAAAGGAAATGCGTCCTGAATGGCCGCCAACCCCCAGACCTCGCGCAGGGTCAGGGGAGCTGGTGCGGGTCGCGCCCAGCGCGGCGCAAATCTGCTCACTTTTTAGGCAGAAGTCGCGCTGAGGTGACGGGTCGGGGCGCCCTACACCTCCGCCACTTGCCGCTCCCCAGCGAGGTCTATGCCGGCGCCGAACTGCAACGCCGCCAGCTGGGCGTAGAGGCCGTTCTGGGCGAGCAGCGCGTCGTGGCTGCCCTGCTCGGCGATGCGGCCATCCTCCAGCACCAGGATCCGGTCGGCGGCCCGGATGGTGGCGAGGCGGTGGGCGATCACCAGGGTGGTGCGATCCTTCATCAGCACGTCGAGGGCCGCCTGCACCGCCCGCTCGCTCTCGGCGTCGAGGGCCGAGGTGGCCTCGTCGAGAAGCAGGATCGGCGCGTCCTTGAGGATCGCCCGCGCGATGGCGATGCGCTGGCGCTGGCCGCCCGACAGGGTGACGCCGCGCTCGCCGACGAGCGTCGCGTAGCCCTGCGGCAGGGCGCGGATGAAGCCGTCGGCATGGGCCTGGGCCGCCGCGCGCTCCACCTCGGCCTCGCTGGCCCCCGGCCGGCCGTAGCGGATGTTGTCGAGGATGCTGCCGCTGAACACGGTCGGATCCTGCGACACCAGGGCCATGCGGGCGCGAAGCGCCTCGGGCTCGACCGCGTCCACCGGCACGCCGTCGATCCGGACCTCGCCGGATTCCGGATCGTAGAAGCGCAGGAGCAGTTGCAGCACCGTGCTCTTGCCGGCGCCGGAGGGTCCGACGAGGGCGACGCGCTCGCCCGGCGCCACCGTGAAGCTGAGGTCGTGGAGCGCCGCGTGCTCGGGCCGCGTCGGGTAGTGGAAGCGCACCCGCTCGAAGGCGATCTCGCCCCGGGGCGGCACCGGCAGGGCGCGGGGCCGGTCCGGCGCGCCGATCGCCGGCACGGTGTCGAGGATCTCTCCCAGGCGCTCGGCGGCGCCGGCGGCGAGCGTCAATTCGCCGTAGACCTCCGAGAGCTGGCCGAGCGCGCTGGCGCCGAACACCGCATAGAGCACGAATTGCGACAATTGCCCGGCCGAGATCGTGCCGGCCGCCACCCCTTGCGCGCCGTACCACAGGACGCCGACGACGCTGGCCGAGATCAGGAAGATGGCGACGCCGGTGAGCAGCGCCCGGGCCCGGGCCGAGCTGCGCGAGGCCAGGAACGCCTCCTCGGAGGCGGCGGCGAAGCGGGCGGCGGTGGCCGCGGCCATGCCGAAGGCCTGCATGGTGCGCACCGCCCCCACCGCCTCGGTGGCGAAGGCCGAGGCGTCGGCGAGCCGGTCCTGCGCCGCCCGGGAGCGCCGCCGCACCCCGCGCCCCGACAGGATCAGCGGGAAGACGATGAGCGGGATCGCGGCGAGCACCAGCACCGAGAGCCAGGGGCTGGTCCAGACCATCATGCCGACCGCGCCGGCGAACAGAAAGAGGTTGCGCAACAGGATCGAGAGCGAGACCCCGAAGACCGACTTCACCTGCGCGGCGTCGGCGGTCAGGCGCGAGACCAGCTCGCCGCTGCGCGACCGGTCGAAGAAGGCGGGATCGAGGGTCGTGAGGCGGGCGAAGACCGCGGCGCGCAGATCCGCCACCACCCGCTCGCCCAGCGTCACGACGCAGTAGTAGCGGGCGGCGCTGGCGACGGCGAGCACGCCCACCACCCCGATCAGGGCGCCGAAATAGGCGTCGATCATCCCGACCTCGCCGTGCGCGAAGCCGAGATCGACCACCCGGCGCACTGCCACCGGCACCGTCAGGGTCGCGCCCGAGGCGGCGATCAGCGCCACGATCGCGGCGGCGATCCGCCCCTTGTAGCGCGCCGCGAACGGGAAGAGGGGCTTCAAAGCTCCCAGGGAAGCGCGGGGACGGGCGGTGTCGGAACGTGCCATCTGAACTGTCGTGCTGTCCGGGGTGCGGCGCTTGTTTGGCGCACGGAGGTGAGGTATAGGCCGCCGCTCATCCGATTACGCGCGATCAATGGCCGCGGCCCGAGGCGGAGCGTTCGGCGCGGGTCGCACTCTTAGGAATTCGTCATGGCAAAGCAAGCAGCCCCCGCCGCCAAGCAGGCGGTCCCCGCCGGCAAGTCGGTCGCGACCCCCAAGGTGGCCCGCACCGCGACCGAGCACCCGGACTACCACTTCATCAAGGTGGTGCTGACCGACGGCAGCTCGTTCACGACCCGGTCGACCTACGGCAAGGAGGGCGACACCCTCAACCTCGACATCGACCCGAACACGCACCCGGCCTGGACGGGCGGCGAGCAGAAGCTGATGGACCGCGGCGGCCGCCTGTCCCGCTTCAACTCGCGCTTCGCCGGCATCTCGTTCGGCAAGAAGTAAGCGTCGCGGCCTTCACCGCTTCGCGCGAAAAAAGCCCCGGCCTCGCGGCCGGGGCTTTTTTCGTGCCCGGGATGGCGCATCGGGGAGGGCGAGCCCTCCCCTGCCGCCTCAGCCGAAGGCCACCCGCAGCATGTCGTGCTGGGCGAAGACCGGGCTCACCCGGGGCTCGGGGGTCGGGCGGTCGTCGGAGATCAGGCGGTCGAGGTGGAGGATGCGGGCGTGCAGCCGCTTCGACTGGGCGATCAGGGCCTGGAGCGACAGCGGCAGCTCGGCGATCAGGACCGGGGCGCTCTCGTTCGGCTCGGAGGTCGTGAGCCGCACCCGGGTCTTCTCCTCGGCGGCCTCGCTCAGGCTCAGCTCGCCCTCGGACACGGCGCGCTGCACGAGGAGCCAGGAGGCGATCTGCATCAGCCGGGTGGTGAGCCGCATGCTCTCGCTGGCATAGGTCAGGGCGGCGTGGCGGGCGAGCAGGCGCGATTCGTCGCGGCCGGGACCGTCGAGATAGGCCGCGGTCTCCTCCACGAGGGTCATGCCCTCGCGAAACAGCATCTTGAAGCTCTCGGAAGCCACGAAGGTCTCGCCGAACCGCACGGTGGGCTGCTCGTCCCGAAACATCACGTCCATCACGCCCATGATCCCTCCTGTGCCACCGCGACGCCGGTCCCGCCTCGATACGGGACATTCACGGTGCGCTCGGGCTGCCTGGCGCAACGATAGCGCCACTGCGCGGGCCGCGCGCCGTCAACGAATGATTAACCTTAACGTCAACGCCGGCGGGGGACGGACGATCCCAGGGAAATCGGGAAAAACGCGGGCAGCGGCGGCGGGACAGCGGAAAAAAGAAAGCCGCCCCATGGGGGCGGCTGAAAGAGTCGTACAGGGAGGCATCAAACAGAGTGGACAGAGACCACTCGACATCCAGAAAGCTGGACTGCGTTGGTTATCGCCCGGAAGGCTTAAAAAATGGTTAACGCCAAGAGGGAGGGGTGGGAAAAGCGTCGGTAGCGCAGGCGGGTGGCGCGACACGGCATGATCCCTGAGACAAGCGGCCGAGGTCGCAGGCCGCTCCTTCCGCTCCAGATGGGGGCTGTCCGGGAACTCGGCCTGGGCCGGATCGCCCGGCTGCCGGCGACAGCGGCGTCGGGCGTGATCCGATGGCAGGGCCGGCACCGGTCAAATCCGCCGCAGCGATCCGGAACGGGACGCCTCCCCTCGCCCCGTCCCGAGGCAGAAACCGTCCCAAGTCAGAACCCGTCCCAAGTCAGAACCCGTCCCGAGTCAGAACCCGTCCCGAGTCAGAACCCGTCCCGATTCAGAACTTGAACGCCGCCCGGGCCGCTTCCTGCGACGCCTGCTTGCGCCGCTTGTCCTCCTCCAGCCGGGCGATCTCGCCGCGCAAGGCGTCGATCCGCTCGTCGAGGTCGGAGACGGACAGGGCGGAGAGATCCTGGCCGATCTGATGCGCGGCCTGCGGCGGCTTCCGGCTCTCGGCGTCGTCGAACATCGGCGTCTCCCTCGCGCGCGGGTGCCTTGAGTGGGCCCCGGTGCGATCCTTAACGCGATTGACTCGCCGGGACCATTCCGCCATACACCGGCGCGACGTGACCGCGCCCCTTTCGGGCGCGGTTCGCATTCGCCAAGACATTCTGGACCACGAGGGCCTCGGCAGCGCTATGCGCGGGGCCGGCCCCGGCCTTCGGAGAACGAGCCGTGAAGAGAACCTATCAACCGTCGAAGCTCGTGCGCAAGCGCCGCCACGGCTTCCGTGCCCGCATGGCCACCGTCGGCGGCCGCAAGGTGATCGCCGCCCGCCGCGCCCGCGGCCGCAAGCGCCTGTCGGCGTAAGGCTCCGCGCGGTGCCCACAAGCGCCGCGTTGATCGGAGCGCCGCGATGACCGGTGCTTCGCCGCCGATCGGCCGGATCACCCGGCGCCCGGACTATCTGGCGGCGGCCAAGGGCCGCCGTTTCCATACCGAGCGCCTGACGGCACAGGGCCGCCTGCGGGACGAGGGACCGCCGGGCGGTCTGCGTGTGGGCTTCACCGTGACGAAGCGCGAGGGCCACGCCACCGAGCGCAACCGCATCCGCCGCCGCCTCAAGGTCGCGGCGCAGATCGCGGCGGGGCAGGCCGGGCCGGCGCAGCGGGACAAGGCGGCCGACGTGGTGCTGATCGGCCGGCGCGACGCTCTGGCGGCGCCCTTCGCGCAGCTGGTCGAGGATGTGCGCCAGGCCCTCGGGGCGGTGACGAAGCCGCGGGCGCCGAAGCCGCCTTCTGCGGAGGGCGGGCAGCCCGCCCGCAAGGCGGGACGCGGCAAGCGGGGCTCGGGCGGAGCCGGGAAGGCCCCGGGATCGGGGCCGAGACTCCCGGAGCGGAATTCGTGAGGCGATCCCGGGCAGCCGGAATCGCCTCGTCGTGTTGGTCGTGAGGGCCGGGACGCGGGCCGCCAGGCCCGCCCTCGGTCCCGCTCTTTAGGCGGCAGGCGTCGCGGGTCCATGGGTAACGACAAGACGAACATGATCATCGCCGTGGTGCTGTCGCTGGCAGTGCTGCTCGGCTGGAACTACTTCGTCAGCGCGCCGCAGGTGGAGCGCCAGCGCCAGGAACAGGCCGCCAAGCAGGCGCAGGCCGCGAAGGACGGCCCGGCGGCGAGCCCCCGCGAGGGCGGCCCCGCGGCGCCGGTGCCCGGCACCCTGCCGGGCGCGCCGGCCGGCAGCCCGGCGCTCGCGGCGAGCCGCGCCGAGGCGCTCGCCCGCTCGCCGCGGGTGCGCATCGACACCCCGGCGCTTGCCGGCTCGGTGGCGCTCAAGGGCGGCCGCATCGACGACGTCCTGCTGAAGAACTATCACGAGACCGTCGACAACAGCTCGCCGCGCATCGAGCTGCTCTCGCCGACCGGCTCGGCCAACCCGTACTATGCCGAGTTCGGCTGGGTGGGTCAGGGTGCCGGTCCGCTGCCGGCCGGCGACACGCTCTGGACCGCCGAGGGCGACGTGCTGACGCCGCAGAAGCCCCTGGTGCTGACCTGGGACAACGGCGCCGGCCTGACCTTCCGCCGCACCATCTCGGTCGACGACAAGTTCATGTTCACGGTCGCCGATGCGGTCGAGAACAAGGGCGGCAATGCCGTCACCCTCTACCCGTACGGCCTCGTCTCGCGCTGGGGCAAGCCGCACACGCAAGGGTACTACGTCCTGCACGAGGGCATGATCGGCGTGCTCGGCGACCAGGGCCTGCAGGAATTCACCTACGACAAGCTCGCCAAGGAGAACCCGCTGGGCGCGCCCGGCACCCGCGGCCATTCCTGGACCGGCGTGACCGGCGGCTTCCTCGGCATCACCGACAAGTACTGGGCGGCGGCCGCGATCCCCGATCAGAGCACCCCCTATACCGGCTCCTTCACCGAGCGCGACGAGGGCGCGACCAAGGTCTACCAGGCCAGCAGCCTCGGCGAGGCCAAGCAACTGGCGCCCGGCGCCACGGTGGAGGCCAGCCAGCGCCTGTTCGCCGGCGCCAAGGAGGTCGGCACCATCGACGGCTACGAGAAGTCGGCCGGCATCAAGCGCTTCGATCTGCTGATCGACTGGGGCTGGTTCTACTTCATCACCAAGCCGATGTTCAAGGCGCTGGACTTCTTCTACCGGCTGATCGGCAACTTCGGCGTCTCGATCCTGGTCGTCACCTTCATCCTGAAGCTGTTCTTCCTGCCGATCGCCAACCGCTCCTACGTCTCGATGGCCAAGATGAAGGCCGTCCAGCCGGAGATGACCGCCATCCGCGAGCGCTACGCCGACGACAAGGTGAAGCAGCAGCAGGCGATGATGGAGCTGTACAAGAAGGAGAAGATCAACCCGGTCGCCGGCTGCTGGCCGGTGCTGGTGCAGATCCCGGTCTTCTTCGCGCTCTACAAGGTGCTGTTCGTCACCATCGAGATGCGGCACGCGCCGTTCTTCGGCTGGATCCGCGACCTCGCGGCGCCGGACCCGACCTCGCTGTTCAACCTGTTCGGCCTCCTGCCCTACACGCCGCCGGACTTCCTCCACCTCGGCATCTGGCCGCTCATCATGGGCGTGACGATGTTCGTGCAGATGAAGATGAACCCTGCGCCGCCGGACCCGGTCCAGGCCCAGGTCTTCACCTTCATGCCCATCATCTTCACCTTCATGCTCGGCTCGTTCCCGGCCGGCCTGGTGATCTACTGGGCCTGGAACAACACCCTGTCGGTGATCCAGCAATACGTGATCATGCGGCGCAACGGGGTGAAGGTGGAGCTGTGGGACAACCTGCGCTCGACGTTCTCGCGCACGCCGAAGGCCGCCAAGGCCAAGAGCTGAAAGCCGAGAGCCGATGCAGGACCCGGTGAACACCGACAACCAGACCGAGGCCGAGAAGGCGGCCGCCCTGCGCGAAGCGGGGCGGCTGCTCTTCGCGGGTTCGGCCGACTTCTTCTACGCCGCCGACAAGCTCGCGATCCTGCCGCCGATGCGGGGTCACGAGATCGCCTTCGCGGGCCGCTCCAATGTCGGCAAGTCGAGCCTGATCAATGCGCTCACCGGCCGCAACGGCCTGGCGCGCACCTCGCACACGCCGGGGCGCACCCAGCAGCTCAACTTCTTCGACATAGGGGGCGGCAAGCTCGTCCTGGTCGACATGCCGGGCTACGGCTACGCCGCGGTCGAGAAGGCGAAGGTCGCGGCCTGGACCGAGCTGATCCACGCCTATCTGCGCGGGCGGGCCAACCTCGCCCGGGTCTACGTGCTGATCGACTCGCGCCACGGCATCAAGCCGAACGACACCGAGGTGCTGGACGGCCTCGACAAGGCGGCGGTCTCCTATCAGATCGTGCTCACCAAGGCGGACGCGCTCAAGAAGGGCGAGGTCGAGGCCCGGCTCGACGCCACCGCGGCGGCGATCGCCCGGCGGCCGGCGGCCTATCCGGAGATCGTCCTGACCTCGAGCCGCACCGACGACGGCGTCGCGGACCTCCGCGCCAGCATCGCCCGGCTGCTCGCCGAGCGCGGCGCGTGATGCATCCCGTCGACAGAACCCTCGTCGTGCTCGCCGGCTTGTCCGGCGCGCTCGGCGTCGGGCTGTCGGCGGCGGCGGCCCACATCGCCGGCGCGACGAGCCTCGCCACCGCGGCCCAGTTCCTGCTCTTCCACGCCCCTGCTCTCCTCGCCCTCGCGCTCCTCGCCGGCAGCGGGCGGCTTCAGCCCGGCGCGGTCCGGAGCGCGGGCGTCCTCCTGGCGCTCGGCCTCGCGCTGTTCTCCGGCGACCTTTCGGCCCGCGTGCTCATGCAGGTGCCGCTCTTCCCCATGGCGGCGCCGAGCGGCGGCATGATCCTGATTCTCGGCTGGGTGCTGGTCGCCCTCGCGGCGTTCTGGCCGGTCAAGCGCTAACAGTCGTCCCGACCGACCTTTTCGCCCTTGCGGCCAAGCTTCTCCCCGCCCTCCCCCTGGACATCATCCGCCTGCGGTCCACATCTGCGGCAAACACGCGGAGATCCAGGCATGAACCCGCTCAAGACGCTGCACGCCGAACAGGACCAGGCCGTCTGGCTCGATTTCGTGGCCCGGGGCTTCGTTCAGGAGGGCGGGCTCAAGCGCCTGGTCGACGAGGACGGCCTGCGCGGCGTCACCTCGAACCCGGCGATCTTCGAGAAGGCGATCGGCCATTCTGACGAGTACGACGACGCCCTGAAAGCGGCCGGCGACGAGCGGGTGATCGACCTCTACGAGGGGCTCGCCATCGCCGACATCCAGGCGGCGGCGGACGTGCTGCGCCCGGTCTACGAGGCGAGCGGCGGGCAGGACGGCTTCGTCAGCCTGGAAGTGTCGCCCTACCTGGCGCTCGACACCGCCGAGACCCTGGACGAGGCCCGCCGGCTGCACAAGGCGGTGGCCCGCGACAACCTGATGGTGAAGGTGCCGGCCACGCCCCAGGGCATCCCGGCGATCCGCGACCTCACGGCGGACGGCATCAACATCAACGTCACGCTGCTCTTCGCGCAAGGGGCCTACGAGCAGGTGGCGAACGCCTATATCGAGGGCCTGGAAAAATTCGCCGCGCGCGGCGGCGATGTCGGCCGGGTCGCCAGCGTCGCGAGCTTCTTCGTCAGCCGCATCGACGCGGCGGTCGACAAGCTGCTGGATGAGACAATCGCCGCGGCCAACGATCCGGACGAGAAGGCGGCCCTGGAAGGCCTCAAGGGCAAGGTCGCGATCGCGAACGCCAAGCTCGCCTACCAGCGCTACAAGCGCCTGTTCGCCGGCGAGCGCTGGCAGACGCTTTCGGCCAAGGGCGCCCATCCGCAGCGCCTGCTCTGGGCCTCGACGGGGACCAAGAACAAGGCCTATTCCGACGTGCTCTACGTCGAGGAGCTGATCGGCCCCAACACCGTCAACACCATCCCGCCGGCGACGATGGACGCCTTTCGCGATCACGGAAAGGTGCGGGCGAGCCTGGAGGAGGGCGTCGACGAGGCCGAGCGGGTGCTCGCCCACCTCGCCAAGGCCGGGATCGACCTCGACGCGGTGGCGCGCCAGCTCGTCGAGGAGGGCGTGCAGCTCTTCGTCGACGCCGCCGACAAGGTGCTGGGCGCCGTCGCCGGCAAGCGCCAGACGTTTCTCGCCGCCGGCCTCGACCGGCAGGCCCTGGCCCTCGGCAGCCTCGACGCGCCGGTGAAGACGGCGATCGAGACCTGGCGCAAGGACGGGCTGGTGCGCCGCCTGTGGCAGCGCGACGCCCAGGTGTGGAGCGGCGCCGACGAGGCGCAATGGCTCGGCTGGCTCACCATCGTCGAGGATGAGGCGAAGAAGGCCGCCGAATACGCGGCGTTCTCGGCGGAGGTGAAGCAGGAGGGCTTCACCGACGCGGTGGTGCTCGGCATGGGCGGCTCCAGCCTCGGGCCGGAGGTGCTGGCCGAGACCTATGGTCATCAGCCCGGCTTCCCGCGCCTGCGCATCCTCGATTCGACCGATCCGGACGAGGTCCGGGCGGTCGAGGCCGCGGTGAACCTCGAGCGCACCCTGTTCATCGTCGCCTCGAAGTCGGGCTCCACCCTCGAGCCCAACGTCTTCCGCGATTACTTCCTCGGCCGGATGCGCGACGTGGTCGGGCCCGACAAGGCCGGCCGCCACTTCGTCGCCGTGACCGATCCGGGCTCGGCGATGGAGAAGGCCGCGAAGGACGACGGCTTCCGGCGCATCTTCTATGGCGTGAAGCAGATCGGCGGGCGCTACTCGGTGCTCTCGGCCTTCGGGCTGGTGCCGGCCGCCGCCATGGGCCTCGACGTCGCGGCCTTCCTGGCGAGCGCCCGCACCATGGTGCGCTCCTGCGGCTCCGACGTGCCGCCGGACCTGAACCCGGGCGTGCAGCTCGGCCTCGCGATGGGCACGGCCGCGACAGAAGAGGGCCGCGACAAGGTCACGCTCATCGCCTCGCCCGGCATCGACACCTTCGGCGCCTGGGCCGAGCAGCTGATCGCCGAGTCGACGGGCAAGGAGGGCAAGGGCCTCATCCCGATCGACAACGAGCCGCTGGCCGCCCCCGCCGCCTACGGCAAGGATCGGTTCTTCGTCTATCTGCGCCTCGACGAGGGCGCCGATCCGGCGCAGGACGCCGCCGTCAAGGCGCTGGAGGAGGCCGGCCACCCCGTGGTGCGGATCGCGCTCGCTTCGAAGAGCAGCCTGCCGCAGGAATTCTTCCGCTTCGAGATCGCCACGGCGGTGGCGGGCGCGGTGCTCGGCATCAACCCCTTCGACCAGCCCGACGTCGAGGCGAGCAAGATCAAGACCCGCGAGCTGTTCTCGGCCGCCGAGAAGGACGGCGCGCTGCCGGCCGAGACACCGGTGGCGGAGGATGACGGGTTCGCGCTCTACACCGACGCCGCCAATGCCGACGCCTTGCGCAAGGCCGGCGCCGGCTCGGACCCGGAGAGCTGGATCAAGGCTCAAGTGGGGCGCGTGGGGGCCGGCGACTACGTCGCGCTGCTCGCCTACGTCACCCGCAACCCGGAGCATCTGAAGCCGCTCCAGGAGGCCCGGGTGGCCCTGCGCGAGACGCAGCACGTCGCGACCTGCGCCGAGTTCGGGCCGCGCTTCCTGCACTCGACAGGCCAGGCCTACAAGGGCGGGCCCGACAGCGGCGTCTTCCTCCAGATCACCTCGGAGGCCCCCGACCTCGCCATCCCCGGCCGCAGCCTCGGCTTCGCCACCGTGATCGCCGCGCAGGCCCGGGGCGATTTCGGCGTGCTCTCCGAGCGCGGCCGCCGGGCCCTGCGCGTCCACATCAAGGGCGACGTCGCCAAGGGGCTCGACCGGCTGAAGTCGGCGCTTAGTTAGACGCTGAAGCGCGATCTCCCCTCTCCCGGTTGGGAGAGGGGTCGGGGTGAGGGTGGCTCGGCTTCAGGATGGGCCGCCGAGCGTCGAGCCGCGCAGCTCGACGGTTCAGGATTATCGCGGAACCCGAGCCACCCTCGCCCCTCACCCCTCGCCCACTCGGGAGAGGGGGATCGCGCCAGAGACATGTGACGGGCTCCCATGCCCACGGGCCGCCGGCCCCGGCTTCGCCGGCGAGGAGTGACGCGATGCAACTCGGCATGGTCGGTCTCGGTCGGATGGGCGGCAACATCGTCCGGCGGCTCCTGCGCAACGGACACACGGCCGTGGTGTTCGACCAGGATCCCAAGGCCGTGGCGGCCCTGGTGCAGGAGGGCGCGGTCGGCGCCGACAGCCTCGAGGACTTCGTGTCGAAGCTCGAGCTGCCCCGCACCGCCTGGGTGATGCTGCCGGCGGGCGACCCGACCGAGGTCACCGTCATGAAGATCGCCGGGCTGATGCAGCCGGGCGACGTGATCATCGACGGCGGCAACTCGTTCTACAAGGACGACATCCGGCGCGCGGCGGTGCTCGACGAGAAGGGTCTGCACTACGTCGACGTTGGCACCTCCGGCGGAGTCTGGGGGCTGGAGCGCGGCTATTGCATGATGATCGGCGGCCACAAGGAAGCGGTCGACCGGCTCGATCCGATCTTCTCGACGCTCGCTCCCGGTCTCGGCGAGGTGCCGCGCACCCCGGGACGCGACGGGCGCGACCCGCGCGCCGAGCACGGCTACATCCATGCCGGCCCGAGCGGCGCCGGCCACTTCGTCAAGATGATCCATAACGGCATCGAGTACGGCCTGATGCAGGCCTATGCCGAGGGCTTCGACATCCTCAAGCACGCCAACTCGACGGAGCTGCCGGAGGCGCAGCGCTTCGACCTCAACATCGGCGACATCGCCGAGGTCTGGCGCCGGGGCAGCGTGGTCTCGTCCTGGCTCCTCGACCTCACCGCGACCGCGCTCGCCGGCGACGAGAACCTCGACGCCTTCTCGGGCCACGTCGCCGATTCGGGCGAGGGCCGCTGGACGCTGAACGCCGCGATCGAGGAGGCTGTCCCGGCCCACGTCTTGTCGGCCGCGCTCTACGCCCGCTTCCGCTCGCGCCAGAGCGCCACCTACGCCGACAAGCTGCTCTCGGCGATGCGCAAGGGCTTCGGCGGCCACCAGGAGCCGAAATGACCTCCTCCATGGCCGAGGGGGCAGCCCCCCCGCCCGCCTGCACCCTGGTGATCTTCGGGGCGACCGGCGACCTCACCCACCGGCTCCTGATGCCGGCGCTCTACAATCTCGGCCGCTGGGGCCTCTTGCCGAAGGATTTTTCCGTCATCGGCGTCAGCCGCACCGAGATGTCGTCGGCGGAGTTCCGCTCCGAGCTGAGCGAGACCGTGCGCGGCTTCATCACCGCCAAGGGCGGCGAGGCCGGCGGCGGGTCGTTCGACGACGGTGTGTGGGACGACCTCGTCGGGCGGGTGCATTACCGCTCGGGCGATCTCTCGGACTCGGCGTTCTTCGAGGAGCTGAAGGGCGCCATCGCCGAGGTGTCGGGCAGCCAGGACGGCGGCAACGTCCTGTTCTACCTCGCGGTCGCCGCCGGCCTGTTCGGGCCGACGATCCAGAAGCTCGGCGAGGCCGGCCTCGTCGCGGAGGGCGAGGATCGCTGGCGCCGGGTCATCATCGAGAAGCCGTTCGGCCACGACCTGCCCTCGGCGGAAAAACTCGACGCCGACATCCTGAAGGTCCTGTCCGAGGACCAGATCTTCCGCATCGACCACTTCCTCGGCAAGGAGACGGTGCAGAACATCATGGCGTTCCGGTTCGGCAACGGCCTGTTCGAGCCGTTGTGGAACCGAGACCACATCGACCACGTCCAGATCACGGTGGCGGAAACCGTCGGCGTCGAGGGGCGGGGGAAGTTCTACGAGGCCACCGGCGCCCTGCGCGACATGGTGCCGAACCACCTGTTCCAGCTCTACACCCTGGTGGCGATGGAGCCGCCGATCTCGTTCGAGGCCGAGGCCGTGCGCGACAAGAAGGAGGAGGTGCTGCTCGCCACCCCCTCCGCCCGCCCGGCGGACGCGGTGCGGGGCCGGTACACGGCAGGCGAGGTCCAGGGCAAAAGCGTGAAGGACTACCGCGAGGAGCCCGATGTCGCGGGTGACAGCGACACCGAGACCTTCGTGGCGCTCAAGCTCGGGATCGACAACTGGCGCTGGGCCGGGGTGCCGTTCTACCTGCGCACCGGCAAGGCGATGACCCGGCGCGACACCGAGATCGCGATCCGCTTCAAGCAGGCACCGCTCTCGCTGTTCAAGGGTACCAACGTCCGCGAGGATGTGCCGAACTGGCTGGTGCTGCAATTGCAGCCCGACGAGGGCATCTCGCTGCAATTCGGCGCCAAGGTGCCGGGTCCGGCGGTGCGCCTCGGCAGCGTCGACATGCGGTTCTGCTACAAGGACTACTTCAAGACCGAGCCCAGTACCGGTTACGAGACCCTGATCTACGACGCGATGATCGGCGACCCGACGCTGTTCCAGCGCGCCGACATGATCGAGGCCGGCTGGCGCATCGTCCAGCCGATCATCGACGCCGCCGAGACGGGCGAGCTCGACACCCTCCCCTATCGGGCGGGCAGCGCCGGGCCGAAGGAGGCGCACGACCTCCTTGCCCGCGACGGGCGGGAGTGGCGTTCGCTGGAGCGCGGTTCGTGAGCGCCCTCCCCTCAGGGGCTCACGTCCTGCCCGACGCCGATGCGGTCGCCCGGGCGGCGGCCGAGCGGCTGGTCGCCGTGGCGCGGGCGAAGCAGGGTCGGGTCGGGATCTGCCTCTCGGGCGGCTCGACGCCGAAACTCCTCTACCGGCTGCTCGCCGGGCCGGAGTTTCGCGATGGCCTGCCCTGGGCGCGCCTGCACTGGTTCTTCGGCGACGAGCGCGTCGGCGATCGCCCGGAGGCCGGCAGCAACCGGCGCCTGGCCGAGGCGGCGTTCGGGGGCCTCGTGCCGGAAGGCCACCTGCACCCGATCCCGACCGACCGCGCGCCGCAGGCCTGCGCCGAAGCCTACGCCGAGACGCTGCGGGCCTGGTACGGCGCGGACCGGCTCGATCCGGACCGGCCGCTCTTCGACCTCGTGCTCCTCGGCCTCGGCGAGGACGGTCACACCGCCTCGCTGTTCCCGGGCAAGCCCGGGGCGCAGGAGCGCGTCGCCTGGGTGGTGGCGGTGCCGGAGGCCGGCCTCGCCCCCTTCGTGCCGCGGGTGAGCCTGACCCTGCCGGCGCTCGAAGCGACGCCGCTCGCCCTGTTCCTGGCGACGGGGTCGGGCAAGCGGGCGCCGCTCGCCCGCCTCGCCGCCGGGGAGGACCTGCCGGCGGGCCGGGTGCGGGCCCGGGGCGAGACGGCGTGGCTGCTCGACACGGCGGCGGCGGGCTGAAACAGGCAGGCGAGTGGCCCTGGTGATGCAAGCTGTGCGTGTGGGCTGCCTCGGCCCGGCGCAGGGCCGGCCGTGTCCCGGGACGCGCCAGGGCACACGACCTTTCTCCGTCTCGCACCCACCCTCTCCCATCCACCCTCTCGCCCGTCGCGGCCGGGCGCCTCATCCGCCGTGAGGGGATGATATCGTCGGCAAGGGGTTCTGAGCATCATGGTGCCTGACCCTGTCGTCAAATATTGCGGTACTCCAAGACAGCATATCTGATGCAATCTGCGAGTGTCGAAATCTTTACTTTAACGGTTAGCCGGATGAAATATCGCTATTGATGAATCGGCCTTAACGCCTCGTCTCGATGATGGGGGCACGCGGATCGGCGTCACCGATCCACCGACGGCTCCCTAGAGCTGCCCTTTCGAGCAGGCCGATGCGTGCGCTCAACCATCTCAAGATCGTTCCCAAGCTCACCATCGCCTTCGGCAGCCTTGTGGCCGTCACCCTGACGGTCAACGGCCTGAACTACTGGAGCTTCCAGTCGATCAAGGAGCGGAACCACTGGACCGGGCATACGGAAGCCGTGCTCCACGCCGTCGACGATGCGCTGGCCGGGATGCTCGATCAGGAGACGGGCCTGCGCGGCTACCTGCTGGCGGCGGATCCGCAGTTTCTGGCGCCCTATCGCCAGGGGCAGAAGGCCTACCGGACCGCCTTCGCCGAGGCCCGGCGCCTGACCGCCGACAACCCGGCGCAGCAGACCCGCCTCGACGCGCTCGACCAGCAGGCCAAACGCTGGATGCAGGACGTTGCCGAGAAGGAGATCGCCCTGATGGGCGATGCGGCGACCCGCGATCAGGCCCGGGCCATCGAGATCAAGGGGACCGGCAAGGCGACGATGGACGCCCTGCGCGAGACGGCGGCCGAGATCCGGAAGGTCGAGGTCGACCTGATGGCGGTGCGCGAGCGCGCGCAGGCGCGGACGTTCCAGCTCGCCGACCTGATGAATCTGGCCGGGATCGCCGCGAGCCTGCTGATCGCCGCCGTGATGGCCCTCATGGTCTCGCGCACCCTGGCCACGCCGCTTCGGGCCATGGCCGCGCTGATGCAGCGGCTGGCGCAGGGCGACAAGACGATCGTGGTCGCCGGTCTCGACCGCGGCGACGAGGTCGGCGCCATGGCGCAGGCTGTCGAGGTCTTTCGCCTGAACGCCATCGAGGCGGAGCGGCTGGCGGCCGCCCAGGCCGCCGAGGACGAGGCCCGGATGCGCCGCGCCCGCGTCGTCGACGATCTGGCACGGGAATTCGAGCGGACCGTGTCGGGCCTCACGGCCAGCCTCGCCGGCGCCGCCACCGAGATGGAGGCGACGGCGCGCGCCATGACGGGGGTGGCCGAGGAGACGACCCGCCAGACCGTCGCGGTGGCGGGCGCCGCGTCGCAGACCTCCTCCAACGTCCAGACGGTCGCCGCGGCGAGCGAGGAGATGACCGCCTCGATCCAGGAGATCGTCCAGCAGGTCCATCAATCGTCCCGCATCGCCGCGCGTGCCGTGGAGGATGCCGCCCGCACCAACGCGACGGTGCAGCGCCTCGCCGGGACGGCGGAGCGGATCAGCGACTTCGTCGCCACCGTGTCGAGCATCGCGAGCCAGACCAACCTTCTGGCGCTCAACGCCACGATCGAGGCCGCCCGGGCGGGTGCGGCGGGCCGCGGCTTCGCGGTCGTCGCCGCGGAGGTGAAGGAACTGGCCGGCCAGACCGGAAAGGCGACCGACGAGATCGGCGCCCGGATCGGCGAGATCCAGGGAGCGACCCGCGAGACCGTGGCCGATATCCGCCAGATCGCCAAGGTGATCGAGGATATGTCGGCCTCCGCGGCCAGCATCGCCGCGGCGATGGAGCAGCAGGGCATCGCCGTGCAGGAAATCACCCGCAACGTGCAGCAGGCGGCCTCCGGCACCGAGCAGGTCACCGGCACCATCGCCGGCGTCCGCGACGGCGCCGGCCAGACCAGCACCGCCGCGTCCCAGGTTCTGGACGCCGCGCAGGCCCTGTCGCGGCAATCCGAGATGCTGCGGCACGAGGTGACGGGCTTCCTCGGGCGGGTGAAGGCGGCCTGAGGCTGATTCCGGAAGGTCCCGTCCGGGATCAGCCTGACAAGCCCGCGGGTGGAGCCGGCGGCTCGACCCGCCTCACGGTCCACGACCGTGGCGGTGGAGGCCGCAGGATCGTTCTCCCCCACCCGCACCTCAGGATGAGGTTGCGAACGGGAGGGGAGCCGGCGCCGAAGTGGAGGCCGCCCTGCCGTGGACCGTGCACCCGCCTGAGCGAACGCCGACGCAGACGGGGACGGCCCGAAGACGCCCAGACAGGCTCTCAGGCCTCCCGCACCGAGACGAGGAAGCGGGAGACCTCCGCGCTCAGGTGGTCGGACTGGCGCGACAGCTCCGAGGCGGAGGAGAGGACCTGCTGCGCCGCGGCGCCCGCGCCCTCGGCGGCGCTCGCCACACCGGCGATGGTGCCGGTGACCTCGCCGGTGCGGCTCGCCGCCTGGGCGACGTTGCGCACGATCTCCTGCGTCGCCGCCGATTGCTCCTCGACCGCTGCCGCGATGGTGGTCGCCATCGCGTCGATCTCGCGGATCCGGGCGGTGATCGAGCCGATGGCGCCGGCGGCCTGTCCGGTCACGCCCTGAACCTGCGCGATCTGCTTGGCGATCTCGTCGGTCGCCCGGGAGGTCTGGTTGGCGAGCTCCTTCACCTCCGCCGCCACCACCGCGAAGCCGCGCCCGGCCTCGCCGGCCCGGGCGGCCTCGATCGTGGCGTTGAGCGCGAGCAGGTTGGTCTGCCCGGCGATGGTCGAGATCAGGCCGACCACGTCGCCGATGCGGGTGGCGGCCTGGGTGAGAGCCCGGACCAGCTCGGCGGTCTCGTCCGCCTCCCGCACGGCGGATTGCGCCAGCTCGGCCGAGCCCTGCACCTGCCGGCCGATCTCCTGCACGGAGGTGCCCAGCTCCTCGGCCGCCGCCGCCACGGTGCTGACATTCGTGGCGGCCTCCCGGGCCGCCTGCGACACCGAGGCCGAGCGGGTCGCCGTCTCGCCCGCGCTCGCGGTCATGCCGTGGGCGGTGGTCTGCAGCTCCGAGGCCGAGGCGGAGACCAGGCCCGCGACGCTGCCGACCGCCCGCTCGAAGCTGTCGGCGAGGGCCGCCATGGCGTGGTGGCGGTCGGCCGCCGCAGCGGCGTCCGCCGCCTGCCGGATCTCCGCCTGCTCGGCCGCCCGCCGGGTGACCAGGGCCCGGATGCCTTCGACGGCCCGGCCGACGGTGCCGATCTCGTCCGTCCGGGTCGAGCCCGGGATCGCCGCGATGTCCTGGCCCTGCGCCATGACCTGCAGGGCCTGGGCCAGCCGCGACAGGGGCCCGGCCAGGGTGCTCGCCAGGCCGTACATCGCCCCGAGCGCCCCCAGGGCGACGAGGAGGCCGACGACGATCTGCCAGGAGAGGTCGCTCCAGGCCCGGCTCGTCAGGGCCGCGCCCATCGTCGCCGCATCCGCCATGACGGCGGCGCGCGGCAGGGCGATCAGGATCGACCAGGCGGCGCCGGTCCGCCCGAGGGCGACGGGCGCGACGACCCGGAACTCGTCCAGGCCCTCGTCGTAGCCGATGAAGCTCTGCGCCGCCCGGATCGTCCGGTCGTAGGCCGTCCAGCTCGCATCGGCCTCAGCCAGGGGGCGGCCGATCCGGCCCGGGTCGCGGCTCGCCGCGATCACCAGCCCGGCCTGCGACACGATGGTGACGCCGCCCTTGCCGTGGTACATCGAGGCGCTCACCGCCTCGGCGGCCTTCTGCACGAAGGCGAGGTCGAAATCGGTGCCGGAGACGCCGAGGAAGCGACCGCCGACCGTGATCGGCACCGAGATGGTGGCGAGAGAGACCGACTTGCCCTGCACGATGTAGGGCAGCGGTGCCAGCAGGCTCTCGTGTCCGGTCTCCTTGGGCCCGAGATACCAGCCGCCCTTCATCACGCCGTTCGGGTGCAGGTCCCGGCTGTCATACTCGACGAGGGGCTGGACGGCGATCTTGCCGTCGGCGGTGCGGGTCCAGTAGGGCAGCGCGCGCCCGGTCGCGTCCGAGCCGAGGTCGCGGCGGTCGGCGAAGCTCTGGTCGGCCCCGTCGAGGGCGTTCGGCTCCCAGGCGCTGTAGGTCCCGTTGAAATCGGGGTTGCGCTTCAGCACCCCGAGGAGGAAGTCGTTGAGCACCGGACGGATCTGCGCCGGCTTCGCCCCCGCCTTGCCCGCCGCCAGCACCTCGAGGATGCCGGACGTGTTGCGCGCCGCCGCGAAGGCGAAATCGAGCTTGTGCTGGATCGCCGTCGCCTGGTTCGCCGCGATCGCCTCGAGATAGAGGCGGCTCTTCTCGTCGAGCACGGTCTCGAAGGTCGTCGTGACGAACCGGCTGTTGCTGAGCGTCGAATAGGCCCCGAATCCGACGATCAGCATCGACGCGACCAGTCCGCAGGTCCCTGACGCGGCCATGATCTTGAACTTGACCGAATGAAAGAACGGAACCTTGTCCCGATCCGCGTGCCCGGACAGCATGCTGGTCGCCCCTGTATCGATACGATCGCTTCGATCGACAGGTTTTTGCAGCATTGTCCTGCGATCGTGCCTGATTTGATTGTCGTATTTCAATATAACAAAAGGTTAATTCTGCAAAGCGCGATGGTCTAAGTTATCTTGCCCGTTAGACGGCGGGCCGGATTGATCGAGATCAATGCGGGGTCGAAAGATCAGGCGCGGTCACGCGCCGGTCGAGACGCCGCAGCCCCTGTTCCCGCATGACGCGACGATCGGGATGGTGTGCCCGAGCCCCGAACGCGAGCGGCCGAGGATGCGGGGGCATCCTCGGCCGTCGGTCTCGGCGAACGGGGCGCGGTCCGGCGACCGGCGTGCCACGGGGTGCCTCCTGCGCGCGACGCGGACCGCGTCCCGCCCGGACCGCGCTCCGGTCAGACGAAGTGCTTCGAGAGCTTCAATCCTTGCGCCTGGTAGTTCGAGCCGGCGGCGCTGCCGTAGAGGGCGGCCGGGCGCTGGGCCATGCGCTCGTAGACGAGGCGGCCGACGATCTGGCCGTCCTCCAGCATGAACGGCACGTCGCGGGAGCGCACCTCCAGCACCGCGCGGGCGCCGGTGCCGCCGGCCTCGGCATGGCCGAAGCCGGGATCGAAGAAGCCGGCGTAATGGACCCGGAACTCGCCCACCAGGGGGTCGAACGGCACCATCTCGGCGGCGAAGTCCGGTGGCACCTGCACCGCCTCCTTCGAGGCCAGGATGTAGAACTGGCCCGGATCGAGGATCAGGGTGCCGGAGCCGTCGGCCCGCAGGGGCTCCCAGAACTCCGAGGCCGGGTAGGAGCGCGGCCGGTCGACGTCGACGAGGCCGGTATGGCGCTTGGCGCGGTAGCCGATCAGCCCGTCGAAGCCCGAGAGGTCGACGGAGACGGCGACGCCGCCCTGGAACGAGGGATCGGCGCAGTCGACCAGCGGCGTCGCCGCGTGCAGGCGGGCGAGCGCCGCATCGTCGAGCCGCACCGCGCCGCGGCGGAAGCGCAGCTGCGACAGGCGCGAGCCGGTGCGCACCAGCACCGGGAAGGTGCGCGGCGAGATCTCGGCGAAGAGCGGTCCGGCATAGCCGGCCTCGACCATGTCGAATTCCCGCGCCTGATCGGTGATGACCCGGGTGAACACGTCGATGCGCCCGGTCGAGCTCTTGGGATTCGCGCTCGCCGCGAGGTCCGGCGGGAGGGCGAGGCCCTCCTGGAGCTCGGCGATGTAGACGCAGCCGGTCTCCAGCACCGCGCCCTGGCGCAGGTCGATCTCGTGCAGCTTGAGCTTGTCGAGGCAGGCGGCGACGTCGCGGGTGCGTCCCGGCAGGAAGCTCGCCCGCACCCGCCAGGCCCTGGCGCCGAGGCGCAGGTCGAGGCTCGCCGGCTGGACCTGGTCGTCCGCGAAGGGCGCGGCGGGCCGGATCACCCCGGCGGCGGCGAGCGCCACGATGGCCTCCGCCGATTGAATCCCGTCCTCGAGCTTCACCATGGCCTGTCCATTCTCGATGGCCCGAGCGGGCGACGCGTCGCCCGCTCGGATTCTTGTCGTGTCGCCGTTCTCGTCGTGAAACGGCGACCCCGTCTGCGAAACCTGCGGAGTGTCCTAGGCCAGGGTTTCGATGAGGTGAAGAGGATCACGCCCCGTCGCGGAGCCCTCTGACGACCGCGACGGCGAGGCTCGCCCGCGCGATCGCCCCCATGGCGGTGAGGCCGGCCAGCGCGCTCGCGATCAGCGGCAGCCGGTCCGGCCACAGGATCAGGGCGGCGAAGGCCAGGGCCGCGGCGAGATCGGCCCCGCGCCCGCCGGCGAGGATCAGCGAGTCCAGCTCGGGGCCGGGGAGCGCCGTCCCGGTCCGGGCGGCGGCGAGCGCGGTCAGCCGCGCGACCGCGATCTCGAGGAGGAGCGCCGCGACGAGCGCCGCCGCCGGTCCGCCGGGTGCCCGCCAGGCGAGGGCGAGGGCAAGGGCGGCGCGGATCCAGGATCCCTCCATCGCTCTCTCCCCTGCTCCCTCTCGCCGCGCCGCGAGCCGTCCCAGGCCGCACCAGAGGGCGAGCAGGACGAGGGCGGCCCCGTCGGCAGGGAGCGCCAGCGCCGCGGCGGCGGCGAGCCCCGCGAGCGCTGTGGATGGGCGAAGAAAGCTCATGGCGGGAATGGGCGCGCCTCGTGCAGGATTACCGACCGTGATCGCCGGTGATTGACGATCCGGAAGGCCGGACGTACCACGACCCCCATCGGCCGTCGCGCTTGCCCGCGGGCCGCCAGCGGAGGTTCCCTGATGTACAAGGCCGAGACCCGCGGCATCAGCGTGTCCGTGCAGCCGCGCTTCGTCGAGGAGGAATCCTCGCCCGACAGCGGACGCTACTTCTTCGCCTATACGGTGGAGATCACGAATAACGGCAGCGAGCAGGTGCAGCTGCGCTCCCGCCATTGGCGCATCATCGACGGTCGCGGCGAGATGCAGGAGGTGCGCGGCGCCGGCGTGGTCGGCAAGCAGCCGGTGCTCGGCCCCGGCGAGTCGTTCAGCTACACCAGCGGCTGTCCCCTCACGACGCCGGACGGCACGATGGAGGGCACCTACACCATGGCAACCCCGGACGGCCGCAGCTTCGAGGCGGCGATCCCCGCCTTCTCGCTCGACTCGCCGCATGTGCGCCGGGTGATGCACTGAGTGTCTCTCACGAAGCTCCCGATCGTCGCAGGAGTTTCGTGAGGCGCACTTCGCGAGGGCGACCGGCCCTACCCGTGCTCAGGCGTCTGGGGGCGCCTGCGCCGGCGCGGCTGTCGGGGGCGGCGGGCTTGGGCTAAGACCTGGGGTGTCCCTCTTCCGTGAGACCGCCCGCCCCGATGATCAAGACCGGCCCCCGCCTGACCCCGCTCGAACTCCTCGCCCGGCTGGTCTCCTTCGACACCGAGAGCCAGAAGTCGAACCTGCCGCTGATCGAGTGGGTGGCCGGGTACCTCGACGCCTGGGGCGTGCCTTACGTGCTGGTCCCCAACGAGACCGGCGACAAGGCGGCGCTCTTCGCCACGATCGGGCCGATGCAGGACGGCGGCGTGGTGCTGTCGGGCCATACCGACGTGGTGCCGGTGGCCGGCCAGGCCTGGACCAGCGATCCCTACACGCTGCGCATCGCCGACGGGCGGGCCTATGGCCGCGGCGCCGTCGACATGAAGGGTTTTGACGCGCTCTGCCTCGCCCTGGTGCCGGAGATGCTGGCGGCCGACCTCAAGACGCCGATCCACATCCTGCTCTCCTACGACGAGGAACTGACCTGCCTGGGCGTCGCCGACGTGATCGCCCGCTTCGGGCAGGACCTGCCGCGGCCGGGCGCGGTGATCGTCGGCGAGCCGACCGACCTCGACGTGGCCGATGCCCACAAGAGCATCTACACCTACCGCACCACCGTCCACGGCCACGAGGCGCATTCCTCCAAGCCGGCGCTCGGCGCCAACGCCGTGATGGCGGCGGCCGAGCTGGTGGCGGGACTCAACCGCATCGCCGACCAGATGGCGGCGCGGGGCGATGCCAGCGGCCGGTTCGATCCGGGCTACACCACGGTCCATGTCGGGGTGATCGGCGGCGGCACCGCCCGCAACATCCTGCCGAAGTCCTGCGAGTTCCAGTGGGAGTTCCGCGGCTTGCCGGACCTTCCCCGCGACGAGATCCCGGACCTGTTCGCGAAGGACGTCGAGCGGGTGACCCGCGAGCGGCTCAACCGCTTCGGCGCCTACGGCCATATCGTGACCGAGGAGGACGCGGCGGTGCCGGGTCTGGCGCCGGAGCCCGGCTCACCGGCCGAGCGCCTGGCCCTGCGGCTCGCCGGCCGCAACCATACCATCACGGTTCCCTATGCCACCGAGGCCGGCCGCTTCCAGCTCGCCGGCCTGCCGACCGTGGTCTGCGGCCCGGGCTCGATCGATCAGGCGCACCAGCCGGACGAGTACATCACGCTGGCGGCTCTGGAGGCGGGAGAGGTGTTTCTGCGCCAGCTGGTCCGGGATTGCGCGGCGGGGTGGAGCCCGGTGTGATGGGGTGCGTCCAGTCTTCGAAAGAAGACATGTTGCAAGGATTGATCGCGGGATCCCCTCCCCCGTATGGGAGAGGGGGTAGGGGCGATCGAAGATCGCGCAGGGTGGAGACGGCTCGGAATAGAGCTCGATTGTCGAGCTGAGCGGCTCGACGCTCAGCGCTCGGCACGCCACCCTCACCCCCAAACCCCTCTCCCACACCTTGCAGCGATCCCAGGCAAGCCTGGGATCGCCTGGAGAGGGGAACGCGCTTTACTTTCTAGTCAGAGAATTTGTCAAACCAGCCTCACGGCTTCCTGGCCAGCGCCAGCCCCACCCCCGCCCCGAGCAGCAGCCCGCCGGTCAGCCGGTTGCGCCATCGCCCTTTCGCCAGCACGACCCGCGCCCGTCCCGCCAGCACCGCCCAGACCGCGTCGCCGGCGATCGCCAGCACCAGGAAGGTCGCGGCGAGCAGGATCAGCTGCCCGAAGGGCGCCGCGTCGCGGCTGACGAACTGCGGCAGGAAGGCCCCGAAGAACAGGAGGGTCTTCGGGTTGGTGAGCGCCACGAGGAAGCCCCGCAAGGCGATGGCCCGGGCGGCCCTGGCGTCCGGCGCGGTCCGGGCGAGGTCGGTCGCGGGGGCGCGCCAGGCGCGGAATGCGAGCCAGGCCAGGTAGGCGACGCCGAGCCAGCGCAGCACCTCGAACCAGGTCGCCATCACGGCCAGCATTGCCGAGAGGCCGGCGACCGTGAGGGCGAGCTGGGCGGTCAGGGCCACGCTGGTGCCCGCCACGGTGACGAGGCCGTAGTGGCTGCCATGGGCCACGCTGTTGGCGACGATGAGGGCGACGTTCGGACCCGGGATCAGGATCAGGACGAGCGTCGCGGCGACGAAGCCGAGATAGAGGTCGAGGGGCATGGCGGGGTTTGTCCGGTGGTGAACCGGACGGCACCGTGCCACGCACGCCGCCGACCCGCCAGGTTCTCGGCTTCGAGCCTTCCGGCTTACTGCTGCGCCGGCTGGGTCGTGGTGGTGCCGGTGGCGGCCGGGACGTCCGTCTTCGGGGCGTCGGTCTTTTGCGCGTCAGCCTTGGCCTTGTCCGCCTGCTGGCCGAGATAGACGTATTCCGGCGCGGCGCGGAGCTGGTCCTTGTCGGTGTTGATCACCGCCTTCAGGGTCTTGTCGTCGACGCGGGTGACCTGCAGCGCCTCCTTCGCGACCGAGACGTACTTGGTGCCGAGGCCGAGGAAGCCGCCGACGCCGACGACGTACGACTTCACCGCCAGATCCGGCCCGAGCACGATGTCGGCGACCGAGCCGATCGTCTCGTTGGCGCCGTTCTGGATGCTCTGGCCGATCAGCTTCGAGGCGACGAGGTCGCTCGGCTCCTGGGCGACGAAGGTCGGCCGCAGGTCGTTGGCGAGGGTGGCGGGCGCGCCGGGCACCGGGGTCAGACCATTCTTGGGGCCGCCGGCATCCTGCGCCAGGCCGGCGCTGGTGCCGGCGACGAGGAGGAACGCGGCGGCGAGGAGGGGGCGGGACATCGACGGCTCCGACTTCGTGCGCCCGACACGCTCGGGCGCATGATGAGTCGGTTGCGGTGCGAAAGGTTCCCTCGCAGACCCGCTTTCCCTGCGTCAGGCCCGGATCCGGGCCTGACTCTCAGCGGTCCTGGCTGCCGGCGATCTCGGCCTCCACCTCGGCCGGGTCGAGGTCGTAGTGGCGCGAGCAGAACTCGCAGGTAATGCCGATGCGGCCGTTCTCGCCGACGATCTCGCGGCGCTCCTCGGCGGAGAAATTGCGGACCATCCCCATCACCCGCTCGCGCGAGCAGCGGCAGGCCTCGTGCACCCCCTGCGCCTCGAACACCCGCACGCCGCGCTCGTGGAAGAGGCGGTAGAGCAGGCGCTCGCTCGACACGGTCGGATCGACGAGTTCGTGGTCCTCGATCGTCGCGATCAGCGACTTGGCCTCGACCCAGGCATCGTCCTCCTGCGGCCGGCTGTCGTCGAGCAGCGCGTGCCCCTCCGGCAGGTCGCCGGGCGGCAGGTCGCCGGGCGGCAGGTCGGCGAGGCGGGCGCGATCGGGCGAGTGCGGCAGGAACTGCACCAGCAGGCCGCCGGAGCGCCAGGAACTCCCGGACGCCTCTCCCCCGCCCTCGACCTGCTCGGCGACGGCGAGGCGCACCCGGGTCGGGATCTGCTCCGACTGGCGGAAATACTGGTGCGCCGCCTCCTCGAAGCCCTGGCCCTCGAGCGCCACCACGCCCTGGTAGCGGCTCTGGGCCGAGCCCTGGTCGATGGTCATGGCGAGGTGGCCGTGGCCGAGGAGCTGGGCGGTGTCGGCGCGCGGGCCCGCCTCGGCGACGCGCCCGGCATCGAAGCGGGCGGTGGCACGCACCCGGTCGGGCGCCTCGAAATCCACCACCACCATCTCGACCGGGCCGTCGGACTTGGTCTGGAGCTGGAACCGGCCCTCGAACTTGAGCGAGGAGCCGAGCAGCACGGTCAGGGCCGCGGCCTCGCCGAGCAGCCGCGCGACGGTGTCGGGATAGCCGTGCCGGCGCAGGATGGTGTCGACGGAGGGGCCGAGGCGCACGACGCGGCCGCGCACGTCGAGGGGCTCGACCGCGAAGGGCAGGATCGCGTCGTCGCGGCCCTCGGGGTTCTGGGAAGTGGTCGTTTCGGACATGCTCTCACCGCCGCCGGCCGCCCCGATGCGGGAAGCCGGCACTCGTGCAGGAAGAAGAAGGTCTCCCGGCGGGGCGCCTTCCGCACGAGCCGCAGCGCATGCCGTCAAAAGAAGCGGGCAGACAGAGCGGGAGGGCGGGAGACGCCGCGGCGAGAGACCGGCGTATCCCGGTATATGGTGGTCCGGTCAGCGATGTCGAAGGGCTGCTGACCGGACAGGAAGGGCGATCGGGTCGAGGGGGTTATCGCCCGAAAGGCGCGTCAGGAGACGGCGCCGAGGCACCAGGCCAGGATGCCCTTCTGGGCGTGGAGCCGGTTCTCGGCCTCGTCGAACACCACCGATTGCGGCCCGTCGATCACCTCGGCGGTGACCTCCTCGCCACGATGGGCCGGCAGGCAATGCATGAACACGGCGTCCTTGGCGGCCGCCGCCATCAGCCGGCCGTTGACCTGGTAGGGCATCAGCAGGTTGTGGCGGTGCGCCTCGTCCTCGTCGCCCATCGAGACCCAGCAATCGGTCACGACCGCGTCGGCCCCCGCCACCGCCTCGAACGGATCGGCGGTGATGTTGAGCTCCGCGCCCTCCGCCTTGGCGCGGGCGATCAGGCTCTCCGGCACCGGCAGCTCCGGCGGGCAGGCGACGTTCAGGCGGAAGTCGAACCGCGCCGCGGCATGGGCCCAGGAGGCCAGCACGTTGTTGGCATCCCCCGACCAGGCGACGGTGCGGCCCTTGATCGGGCCGCGATGCTCCTCGAAGGTCAGCACGTCGGCCATGATCTGGCACGGATGCGAATCCTTCGTCAGGCCGTTGATGACCGGGATCGTGGCGTACTCGGCCAGCTCTAGCATCATGCCGTGATCGAGGATGCGGATCATGATCGCATCGATGTAGCGCGACAGGACCCGGGCGGTGTCGGCGACGGTCTCGCCGCGGCCGAGCTGCATCTCCCGGCCGGTGAGCATCAGGGTCTCGCCGCCCAGCTCCCGCATCGCCACGTCGAACGAGACGCGGGTGCGGGTCGAGGGCTTGTCGAACACCATCCCTAAGAACTTGCCGGCGAGCGGCCGCTCGGCCGGCGGCTCGCCCTTGCGGCGGCGCCGCTTCAGGTCGGCGCAGGCGTCGAGGACCGTGCGCAGCTCGGTGCTGGAGAAATCGGTCAGGTCGAGGAAGTGCCGGGGGGCCGGCGCGATCTTCACGGGCGCATTCATCACTCGGCGGCCCTCCGGCCCCTCGTCTCCATGGCGGCGCAGGCCGCCTCCAGCTTGTCCAGGGCCGCGCTCACCTCGGCTTCGCCGATGATCAGCGGCGGCAGGAGACGCACGACGTTGTCGCCGGCCGGGATGACCAGCAGGTGCTCGTCCCGGGCGGCGGCGGCGAAAT